>CAZCMV010000001.1:0-119824 GCA_964500125.1 uncultured Bdellovibrionales bacterium
CAGACTTTCGTCCATTGTGGAATATTCTCGACTGCAGCCTCCCGTAGGAGTTTGGGCAGTGTCTCAGTCCCAATGTTGGGGGCCGTGCTCTCACACCCCCTACCCGTCATAGCCTTGGTAGTCTATTACACCACCAACAAGCTGATAGGACACAGGCCGCTCCGAAAGCGATAAATCTTTACTCCATAGAGATTATCGTGTATTATTCCGGATTTCTCCGGATTATTCACGACTTTCGGGCACGTTCCTATGCATTACTAACCCGTTTGCCGTGGGCCTAAACCCACTCGACTTGCATGCCTTATCCACGCCGCCAGCGTTCATCCTGAGCCAGGATCAAACTCTCAATAAGAATGTCTCGACGCCGAAGCGTCTAGACGAGTTTCATTTTTATCTAACGAAAAAATGTAAAACGTATAAGCTCAGATAAACAACCAGGTCCGACGATCACTTGCGTGATGTCGGACTTAAAAAGGACTAACCGCAATAAATTGCGATCAGTTCTTGTCATTCTGTTTTCAAAGTTCTCGTTTTTATAACCTCTTTTTCAAGAGCATAAAAAACACATCCTCACGCATATCTTCATATGCATCGGGATGTATTTTCTACACACCCCGTAAATCGCTACGCGATCACGGGGCAAGCCCGAATTTTCAATATATTTGCTTTTTTGCGGCGATGTTCTTAACTGATTAAATCAACAACATCAATTACCTCACTAATTACTTAACCATTATAGCAATAGAAAAAAACTTGTCAACCCCACCGGAATCAGGGTTCACTATTTGCGAAAAACCATCTCTATATAACTTATTTCAAATCAACTTTCGTCATTCTATCAGGTTTTTAAAAAAGGTCAAGCTTTTATACTTTTTTTCAATTTAAATCTCTTTTTTAAAAATAAATCACTGAAAAACTAACAAATTATATACATACAAAAAAGAGGTCTTATGCATCTTTTTTGTATATTTATAATTATTTTCAAATTTTATTGCATCCTATCGCATTTCCCATCACCATTGGCATCGACGAAATTTCCACTGCGGTTCTGCCCGCGTCCCTCGCCCTTCATGCCTCGCCCTTGACTGTTTCCTTGCCCCAAGCCAAGCTCGGCGCGGATTTTGTTGGCATCTTCAATCTTACCCTCCAATCTTAATTTGTGCATCTCGGCAAAGCGTGCGAAATTCTGTTCCGTGATTTTATTAGCCGCGCCCCTGCCAGACATAAGCGACTTCCAAGAATTATAATCATTATTCTCGAACGCTCTGGTCATTTGCTCATGACGCTCCGGTGTGTAGTTTGGACCATATTGGGAACCATTGCCCTGAAAAGCATACGCCCCTGCCGCATACACAGCCACTCCCAAACCTGCCAAACCTGCCAAACCAATGACTGAAAACATAACTTTCTTGTTCATATTTTTTACTTTTACATATTAGTTAACCGCTGCCAGCACCCGTAGGACGTATCAAGTGATAAAAGTTTTCATATTATCTCACCGCGTTCCAATTATATTTCCACTTTTTTTCTATAAATTTCTATAACATTTCAGTATCCCCATTTATTTCTCATCATTCCTCTTCCGCCACCGTTCATCATTCCTCTTCCCATCCAAGGACGTATTTCCCGCGCCTCAAACGTTGAATTATCTTTCTTCTTCCCAATGATTTTGACCATTTCTTGAGGCTCTATATTTACCACAGGACGAATCAATGTATTTTCATCAATCATGACTTTCCATAATTTGCCATTCAGATCAGTCAAAGAAATACTACTGTCAGATGTTGATCCTATCTCGCCGGCAATCAGTCCCCTTTCCGGCTGCGACCATTGGGAATTCTTATTTGTCATCATATGATTGCCATAATATGGAACTTTTTTTGCAACAATGTCATTTATATCACCACCGATTCCCAAAATTGACATGCCCATGCCGAATAAGATCATGCCCCCTATTATTAATGCTGAAATTTTCAGCGCACTAAAACGATATCCTGTTTGAGTTTTGCGAACATCAATGAAAGCGACAATTGAAGCTAACAAAATAAACACCAACCATACGTATGGGATTATAGATAACACATAGGAGAAAGCGCTCACATGCATGAAGCGATATAAATCCCAATCGAGACTTGAGAGTAAATAATATGCGGTCGCAAACGACGCCGCCCCCATAAAGATAATTATTGCAAGCAATACCAATATGCCGTATTTACGCGCCAAAAACTTCCATCGAGCCTCTGGCATGATGTGTTGCCGCTTTATTTTCTCAACAGTGTTTTTTATAAATTTATCCATATTATTCAGAACTAAAAGCAATTATTACCTTTTTCATACATGTTCTTTTTCAGCATCTCTTTTCCTCGTGCAATCAATGTCGCGACTGATCCCTTGGGTTTTTTCAAGATATCCATAATCTCTTCATATTCCTTTTCTTCAATGAATCTCAGGACCATTACTTCGCGATATTTAAGTGGCATTTTATGCATACATTCTTTTATCTTTCTGACGCAATCCTTATCCATAATCTGTTTGTCCGTGTGCACACTAGCCAAAACAATCTTTTCCCATTCAAAGTCCTCGAGTGCATCAGTCCTTGGACGCGCGCTGATCTTGCGGAAATGATCGACAACATGGTTATGTGCGATCCGATATGCCCAACTGGAAAATTTCAAAACACTTTCATATTCATTGAGCTTACGATATATCTTGATGAATACTTCCTGCAAAATATCCTCTGTGTCCTCCTTGGGAAATTGCCCAATCCTACGGATATAGTGAAAAAGCGGACCCCTATATCGCTCCATCAAATACCCGAAAGCTTCAGGGTCTTTTATCGACATTTTAACCAAATCGGCATCAGAAAGAGCCGCTATCTCTTTTTCATCCATAATTTAAGCGTATTGAAAGTAATACGATTTGGATCGATATTGTTTTCATTTTTAAAAAGCTCCGACAGCAAAAGCGTCGAGGCTCTTTTATTTTCATTTATTTGGACTTTTACGATTTAATGAACATCGGAAGACTTTAAACAGAAAATATACAACTACAGTGATTACATATGCTAGTTGCAAAATAATAGTCATCGCGCTAAATCGTGAAAACAAGAAAAGAAACGTTGTACCCGTATCTCCAGTAGCCTGTGCCAATTGGATAAATAGAAAAACACTAACCATTACCACCGCGATAGCGAATATGATCACTCTAACGTATTTATTTTTATTAACAAAATGGAAAGATTCTATCCCCTATTTTAAGCGCTTTGTTACTGATCATATTAAACAACTTGAGATAAGAAACTATTGCACAGTGATCTCTTGGCTGTACTTCGTTCCGTCGTTCAAGGTTATTTCCAGCATATGCTTACCAGCTTTAAGAGAAGAATTTTTCAACGATAGGTTAAAGATATATTGATTGGCCGTTTCATCATACCGGAAAGTACTGCCTTCATTTGATTTACCACTGGACACGGCGTCATCACCATCGACTTGGAGCTTAGCATCCGCGGTCGCTATATACTTTCCATTAGCATCAGTCAATTGAAATATCACTGGAATTGTGCCATTTCCACTAAAGCTTTTTTCGTTTGCTACTGGCTTCTGGAAACCACCGAAATTGTAAACAACTTCATAAGTGAAATCTTTCGTAATCGTATTCCCTGCCTTATCCGTCGCCACCACTTCGAAAGTGTGCTCGACTACGCTGCTAGTATCGATGGCCTTTCCGGATTCCACCGTGCCTTTGGCCGTATCAAGACCGGACGTGACATCAGTAGCCGACCAATCGGCATTGACTGATAAGTTAAGGACGTACTTTTGACCATCAGTCGGAGTGTTTACAACGATAATTGGCGCGGTTTTATCGATTTTAATTTCCTTGATCTGGGTGTCTTCAACGTTACCTGCCTTATCGATCGAACGATATTTGATCTCGTGCGTGCCTTCATTAGTTATTGTGAAAAGTTCAAAATAGGTAATCCAAGTATTTCCGCCGTCCAAAGAATACTCGGTTTTATCCACCCCACTTCCGTCCTGGCCGTCATCCGCCGAAAGTGTAACCTGAACATCCGACATGAACCAATCATTATTGCCCTGGGTTCCAGAAGTAGAGATATTGGTTTCAGGAACAATCTCGTCCACACTCTCTTGAGTTCCAAACATCAAATCTGCAATATATACATCGCTATGGTTTTCAGAAAGCGGGTCGATCCTCAACACAATCTCATGCGATCCTTCGGATAATTTTTCCGGAAGCAATATTTGCTTGTGACTATTTATCCCAATATTTTCAGATGAAATATATTCCGTAAACACTTCCTCGTTATCCACATAAACAGCGAAGACTCCCTTACTGTTTTGCTCCGGAAAGATCCTGTTGAATTCTAAAATAGAAATTGGCTCTTTGGCGATCATATCAAGCTTGATCCAGCTCGGAGATCCTGTAGTTAAATGAAAAGAAAATAGGCCGGTAAATTGATCCAGAATCTGATTCGTAGTATTTTCAACCAACTCTGCTGTTCCAGTAACTGCCTTTGAAACACCATCTACAACTGCAGTGCCTATATCAATACTTGTTTCTATTGTCGATGTTGTAATTGAAACCGCTGCATTTCCAAGCGCGGAAATGGCATCCCCACTCAACTTAATGGTTGCTTCAATTTCATTATCAACGCACGAATTATAAGGTCTCGTAATATCTGTAACAACGCACAGCTTGCCAATCAAATCTCCATGAGCAATTCTGTTTTTACTTTCGACCGAAAAAGGAAAGCCGAGGTTATATGACAATGAATTTTCAACAGTCATACCATAAAATTTATATGGCCACTCGTGCGTTTGGTTTGATTCAGAAGTCAAATATGTCACATCAAAATTAGTCGCATTTGGAAGTTTTACATTTGTATAAGGTCCTGTAAAAGGGCTCCCGTCAGGTTCAATCATATTAACATATTGTTCAGCATAGCCATTTGGAAAATTATATAACTTCCCATAGTCTTCATTTTCGAGATTTGGAGCAAAGGCATCTAGAAAAGTTAACTGTATGAAAGGTCTCATGATGGAATTATTGCTGTAATAAGTATCTAAAGATTTAACTGCTGTCTGTATCAGATTTGACCCAGCACTATGAGCTATAAAATGAACATTATTTAATTGAATTTCGTTATTTCTTAATAAAGAAACTACGCTTGAAGCAAGCAGAAAACCTTGCGTTCTAGCATTTTCATATGCATCATTTGGCAAAGCAGTGTTAGCTTTTTCTTCCCAATCATAAATACCCACTGTTGTTTTATCTCTATCAATCCTATTGCAAATATCCTTTTGCATTGCAGATACCCAAGACTTATCATCTCCTCTATCATAAGCACTCCCTTTCCATCCATGCGTGATAATTACTAAATTTTTCTTTGTTGTGAAAGAAGAGTTGTTAAAATTGTCACTCAAATCAACAACTGAACACGCCTCATTATATACGCCGTTACCATCAAGATGGGCGACATAATTCGACGGAGAGCCATTGTAGACAGTGAAATCTCCTCCTATAATAATTTTGTCAGAAGATTGAGTCACTGATAAAATTTGCCCGTTCCATACTCCTGAATCTGAATACAATTTGCCATCAACATTAAGAATGTTAAGGCGGCCAAAGCTGCCGACAATGATGATTTTTTCATCCGAACGGATAACAATATCATTGACATACCCAGTACTATTTGAGCCGACAAAGCCCATCCAAGCCGCAGTGTTTCCTGCATTCAAACTGAAAGATCGATCCAGTGTTCCATTATCATTTAAACGAGCTATATTATTTATAAAAACGCCCATATCGGAAAGATATATTCTAAAGTAGCCACCAATAATAATTTTACCATCAGGCTGAATTGCAATCGCATTAACAGAATCACTTCCAGTAATAATGCCTCCGTAGGAAAAACCTGTGTCTACTCCACCATCAACATTTAGACGGGCAAGATTTCGCCAATATGGCGAATCGTTAAGGATAAAGCCACCGCCAATCAAAACTTTTCCGTCTGATTGTACAGCTAAGGTTCGAATTGTTCCCTCTATTACAGGAGAATTGAAGCTGGCGTCTAAAACACCAGCTGCATTAATCCGTACAATATTCTTTTTGGCAACTCCATTATAAGTGCTAAAATATCCGCTCAGGATAATCTTCCCATCAGATTGGACTGCGATTGACCTTATGCTTCCGTTTACATAAACCCCGCTCGCAAAACTCGTGTCGATATTTCCGTCTTCATTAAGTCGATATATGCTTCTACTATCCCCTACTGGAACGGTGTTCATTATCCCACCAATAATAATTTTCCCGTCAGATTGCAAAGCAATGGCCATAACAGAATCGACCGCATTGAAATTCGGATTAAAATTATGGTCAAGCGTGCCGTCAGTATTTAAGCGGGCAATGTGATTTCTGGGTACATCTTTGTATGAAGTAAAACTTCCTCCTACAAGAACCTTCCCGTCAGCCTGCGTAATGGTTGCCTATACAACACCATTCGTCCCATTATCCGATGCTTGCACCCTACTCGCAATTCCTAGTGAAATGAAAACGAACAATAGCAACGACATTGCTCGCCATTTTTTGATTATTTCATTCATTTGTTTGCAACCCCCCTTTTAAATAAAAATTATATTGGGTAGTTACCCGAAGAAAATCTTTTCTTTAGTATACTGCTGTTTCTTAATAAATTCAACAGCGGCGAATTTACGTGCCATCGAGGTCCTTTCCGTTCCCGTCAGAAATGTTCTGACAATCCTCAAAAACCGACCCTGGTTACCACCTCCGCATCTTTCGGTAGCCTGCCGGCCAGTCCGAAAGAGAACCTCATTCGGGTACAAGAGCAATAGCCCAAGAACTTAACAGGGCCTCGACAGCAAAAGCGTCGAAGTTCTTATCTTTTTATTTGCATTTTTACTGCACATTCAAGAAATCATACACAAGATAAATAAAAGCTAAATTTTGAAGTATAACAAGAGGAATTCCCACAATGAAATGCCATTTTTTGGTTTTGTGATGAAAAGCAAACATGCCGGCATATACGCCAATACTCCCAAAAGCCGCGGCCATAAAAAACAACATTCCCTCCGAAATCCTTTCCGCCCCATTTTTTCGCGACTTATTCTTATCAACAAACATGACAAAAAAAGCTGTGATATTTACAATAAGATAAAAAGAAATCATAACTATGATAGTATTATCCATAAATTTATTCACATTCATTCATAAATTATCAATGTTTATTCTAATTATAGCACCTATTGAAAACTTCTTTTAGTAAAAATTTTTATTTATTTTGATCCTACTTGACACCCCCATGGGGTGTATGTTAAGATGATCGCATACAATTAATTTGATCTTATGAAAAATTCAAAACAACTGATCAATAATGCGATTGGCCAACTTGAAGGAGTGGTCCGCATGATGGATTCTGGCAAGGATTGTTTCGATGTCATTATTCAAATGAAAGCGGCAAGATCCGCAGTCGACAGCGCGATACAAAAGTTCATCCAGGAAAACATCACTAGCTGCGCGGATTTTTGCGAAAACGGCAAAAAAAGGCAGCGCATTGAAAAACTACTCTCTACACTTATTAAAAAATAATGAAAAAATATGAAAAAGTTCTCACCCCAAATGTTTTTAAGCGCACTCGGTGCCGGAGGCATCGCTGTAAGCGGCTTCGCTTTCCTTAACTACACTGTTGAACACGGTAAAGGCCTGATTACTTATGCGCAACTCCATTCCAAGGACCTAACAACTTTCCAGCAATTATTCTATGGCTTCTTTGAATCATACATGGTGATTTTTTCCTTAATACATTTCATCATTCTTGCATTTTTGCTTAAAAGATATTTCGCCTGGAAAAAAACCGCGGCTTACGGAGAAACTCTCGAAAATCCAACCACCGCGAGTTCTCTACTTATCATCTATATCGTGCTTTTCATGTCGCTCAATGTTGTGATTGGTGTAATCCGCTATTTCATTCCGTTTCTTTCGGAAAACTTTCAAGCTATTATGCCTTATGGTTTCGCAGCCTGGCTGATTTTGTGGCTTTTCATGATGTGGAAAGAAATAGGATTACTTTCCGATTCTTTAAGCAAAAAATATGATTTTAGCAAAATAAATTTCAGCTGGATGCTTCACCCGTTCGCCTTGGGAATGGCCACAGTTACTGGAACCGGGATTGCGGCGCTTGCCACGAGCCGACCGATTGCAGATGCAGCGGCGTTTATTTCAATGATTTCGTTCACGATGTCTCTGTTTCTTTTGGTTATCAAATCAACTACTCTCTTTCGCAATTATTTTTCAGCCGAAAGTCTTCCAAAAAAACAATATTTGCCTAGCATGCTGAATTTCGTGCCGATCATGACGGTGCTTGGCATCAGTATTTTCCGCTATGGGCATTATTTCGAAAGGAACTTTCAGGCACACTTGGGACCATTTTTCGCTGTCATAACCATGTTAGTATTCGCCTTTGAAACTTGGTATCTTTTCTTCGGAATATATTTATTGCGGGATTATCTAAAAAAAGATGTCCGCCAAGAATTCCATCCCAGCCAATGGAGTCTGATTTGTCCGTTAGTGGCATACGCGGTAATGGGAAGTTTCACCTACTTCACATTCCTACACACCCCTTTATTCTCTTGGGTAATTTCGGCAGTAACTGTTGTATTCATAATGTTATATGCATACCTATTAATCAGGCAAGGTAAGCAATGGACATTTAAGGAACTCAGCCAATAAAAGGTTCCTTGTTAAAATAGTGCTACTTTCAAAGTCCACGATTGAAACAATCTTAGCTTAAATCCTTTTTCATCTGCTCAAATTGCTCCTTGGTTATTTCGCCGCTGGCATAACGTTTACGCAAGATGTCCAATGCATCATCATTCTTGTGTTGAGAACCACCCGTAACATCACCACGACTACGCACCAGCGTGATAACCAACCAGATTATAAGGACCCAGAATAGGATCGGGAAAATCCAACCCAAACCAAAACCCACACCCCAACCCCAATCACCCATATGTCCATATTCTTGCCACATATATTTTAACTTTAATTATCACAGCTGTAATACAAAGGATGGCTGGATATATTTTACCTACACGCGCGCTGTGATAGTTAGTTCAATATTGCATTGAAAAGATATCCGGTTATAATAATTCCCACTCCCACGATTCCCGCGAAAATCATGATGAGTTTCGGCTTCATGACTTTTTTGAGGATCATGAATTCCGGCAGTGACAGCGCAGTCACCGCCATCATAAACGCCAGCGTCGTTCCCATTGCCACACCTTTTTCAGTGAGCGCGCCGACAAGAGGAATGATACCGGCCGCATTGGAATAAAGCGGGATGCCGATGAACACCGCAAGCGGAACCGCGTACCATTTATCAGCCGAAGCGTACTCGGCCAAAAAATCAGTCGGCACATATCCATGAATCCAAGCCCCGACACCGATTCCGATGATTACATACAGCCAGACTTTTTTGATAATGTCGATCGTATAATTTTTGGCATAATTCATTCTTTGCTTCCATGTCATCTCGGGCAACTGCAATTGCCCGTTAAATTTACTCTTATACACGAATTCTTCCACCAAATTTTCCACTTTCATCTTGCCGATGATGATTCCGGAAAATATGGCGATGAAAAGTCCGCTCACAATATAAAGTGCCGCTATTTTCCAACCAAAAAGCCCAAGCAGCAATACCAAAGCGACTTCATTGATCATCGGAGAAGCCACAAGAAACGAGAAGGTGGTGCCGAGCGGCACACCGGCTTCCAAAAAACCGATGAAAAGCGGAATCGCACTGCAGGTACAAAACGGTGTAATGATTCCAAGCAGCGACGCCAAAACATTACCAAAATATTTTTTCTCACTGGAAAGTATTGTACGGATTTTTTCCGGCGGCAAAAATGAGCGGATAATTGATACGGCAAAAATAATAACCGCCAGCAAAATGAATATCTTGATCGTATCGAACACAAAAAAATTCACCGCCTCCGCCAAGAGAGTTTCCGTATTTATTTTAAAAACGGTGTATGTCAGCCAATCAGCGAACAGTTGCACAGGATAAAAAATGCTCATAAAAAATATCTTTAATTACAATGATTACATTTTAATTTCAATTTTTCGGCTTCTGTTGCCGAAACCATCTGAATGGTCGTATGATTTATGTTGAACTCTTTGGACAACCTTTCCTGAATCTGGCAAAGCAACTCATTTCTTTCTCCGTTTTCCACGTTCTCTATTTCAAGATGCGCACTCAAAAATCGCGTGTTGCTGTCAGTCTGCCAAATATGGATATCATTTGCTTGTTTCACTTTTGGGAAATTTTTAATTGACTCTTTCACTTTTTCAAAGTCGATATCTTGTGGAACGCTTTCCATTAGGATATCGACGATATGTCTTAACAATCCATATATTTCCTTAAAAATATAAGTCGAAAGAATAATTGAAATGATTGGATCGATGATATACCAATGGAAGAAATAGATAAGAATCGCACCAACGACAACTCCTAAGGAAAACAAAGCATCCTGCAAGGAATGAAGCCAAGCACTTTTGAGGTTGAGATTTTTATGGGCATCCTTTTCCAAAAGATAAGTTGCAAATCCATTGCCAATAAGAGCGATTGCCGCAATAACAATCATTGCACCACTAGCGATTTCTGTCGGATTGAATATTCGCTGTATCGCTTCGAATAGAATGAAGCCAACAATACCTAATAGAACCAGTGAATTAAAAAGTGCAATCAATATTTCTGCGCGTTTATAGCCGAAAGTTTTATTTTTAGTATTGCTTCTTTCTTTAAGTTTTTCACCCCACCAGCTCAGACTCAATGCACCAACATCGGAAAAATTATGCACCGCATCGGATACCAATGCCAAACTGCCGATAAAAATACCGATTATCGCTTCAGATATGGTGATGAAAATATTGATAATAATAGCAATAAATATATTTTTATTTTTCATTAAGATATATTGATCAAGTATTTAACAAGATATTGTAGATAATAAACACCAGCTAAAAGAAAAATTGTTGCCACGCTGTAGCGCATCACTTTTTCAATTTTTCCCATGACGTTGTATATTTTGCCCACTTTTTCCACGCTGAAAGCCAAGATAAATGAAAAGATAATCACTGGCAATCCGGTGCCTAGTGCAAACAAGGGTGGTAGCAACAGACTTTCCGTTGATTTTAAAACCAATGGAATAAGCACTCCGAAAAACAGCACTCCACTGTAAGGACAGAAAGCCAAAGCAAAAAGAACTCCCAAAAGCAACGCTCCGACATATCCCTTGCTTGCAAGCCATTGTTTCATTTGTTCTATTTTTCGATTGTTTGCCCCGAGCTTTATTTTAATAACCCCAAACATCGTAAGACTGATGAGAACAAGCATAACACCAAGCACTTTATCGCCCCAACCTTGAAAAATTTTGGCGATTTCGAATGATGATAGTCCAAAATAAATGAGGGTCGCCAGAAGTGTATAACTGACAGCTCTTCCTAGTGTATACATCAAGCCGCTGATGAATGTATATTTGGGTGTTTTAATATCTTTGGAAATGTAAGCAATGGCGGTAATATTGGTCGCCAAAGGGCAAGGACTGATGGACGTCATTATTCCCAAAACAAAAGCCGTCAAAAGCGGAAAATTATATTGGTCAATTAAAGTGTTTAAAAATTCCATTTTATATAAACTCGAAAAAAAATAATTATTCAATGCAACAATCAATTGCTTTTCGCACCAATTCTCTCATCTTTCCGGCAAACCCCGTAGGATTCTTATCATGTTTATTGAGAGCTTGCTCATCAATTTTCTTGATAGATTTTTCCGTTCCGACTCCCCCCGCTTCCTTAATATCGCTTGTTCCGATAAGCTTCATATTGAGTGCCCAAAACATTCCATAGAGATCATAGGCTTTTTGAAACATTTCCTTGGCCTCTTCTTTCTTGCCCATTCCATTTTGCTTAGTTCCCACCTCCATCAGTCGCATTGAAGCGGCAAGTAAATGCTTGGAAATGCACCAGACTTCCCCCTCATATTCTTTGATGATTTTGCGAAGCAATTCTCCCCGCATTTTCCGTACTTCCTGAAGCAAGTCGAAGTATTCATCCTTGCCGGTTTTTTCAGCAGTAAAGAAAAAATGCTCTTCAATACTGATTAGATTCATGATTGCAATGCTGAGATCCTGATCTGAGGACAGATCCATTTTGTCCTGCTTTTTCATCTGGTCGATTTTTTCCACAAATTCACTGAGGTTTTTTATTTTGTTTTCCATAACATTATTTACCCCGTTAAATCTTTTACTTCTAGCAAAAGAAAATCAAAGATTTTATTTAACGGGGTAAAGTTAAAAGATAAAACACAAAGCTTAAAATGACCAAGGGACTTACAGGCATGACGACCTTTTGAAATGGAAAATAAGAATGTCCGTTATTTTTCGCTTTCAGGCGATAATACCAAATACCACCCATAAAAAAAGCGATACTGCCGATTATTATGCCCAAAAGTAATTTATCTACTCCCCACATGGTATTGAACGGATGCCCCATGATATCCATCCAATAAAGAGGAGAAACGATTAAACCGTAATATCCGAATACCATCAAAGGCTTTCTGCCAAGAAAACGGATGTTCTTTTTATCCAACCAGCCGATCGTCCACATAATCATTGAGACAGTCAGTCCACCGATCCAAAGACCTGTTATCGTGTCATCGATTCCAAGATAGCGAGAAAGTCCCACGCCTGCCCCTACAGCCACCGTACAAATAGGACAAACCGCCTTGGCGGCACTGGCGGACAATAACAAGAAAGCTGCAATAAATAGTTGTGCAATTTTATGGTTAGTTTTCATTTGATTTTTGTTTAAAGAAATCGATAATGTCCTCATCTCCCATGAGACATTTTCCGTCCGCCCAAAGGAATGGGACACCGAACGATTCTACATCGATGCCGCAATACGATGCATCCTCAGCCATCTGCTCCGCATTGTCCTTGTTTTTATAGACTTCTTTTTCTTCAAAACTGACCTTATCTTTTATGCCATTCTCTTGGATATATTTTTCAACATTGGCGCAATGAGGACAGCCATCTCCGTAATAGAGGACTATGTCCGTTTTTTCTTGCGCAGAAGCACTGTCTCCAAGCATCTCTTTTAATTTATCCGAAAGGTAGCTGGAGAATGCCTGCTCATCGGAGACCAATCTCCATACTTTCGTATCCTCTTCAATATTGTCCTTTCCGTCGATGATTGAATTAAGAAAGAGCGATGACCCGACCGCCTTAAATTTGGTCACGATTTCTTTGTTTTCAGGCAAATCGACGTTGATTTCCCTAAGCTCAATCCTTCCAGACTCAAGGTCTTTGGGAAACTGCTTTTCTATGGTCTTCTTGGTAAATTTTCCAATAGTGACACAGGAAACGCAACGATTCGTGGAATGAAACATGAAAACCTGAATTTTTTCAGCCGGTTTTAAATTTTGAACTTGAGCTGTTTCTGCCCTACTTTCTGGAATACTCGTATTATTTGACTGTGTTTTTTTGTCAGGACTGATGCTTATCCAGACGAGAGCAGCAGCAAAAAGCAGAGCTCCCCCATAAAGCAAATATATTCCCAGTTTTTTCATAGGGTTTTTATTTTAATGAGTTATTTAGCAACTTCCACCACAAGAGCAAGTTCCTGCAAAATCATTGCTGGGTCTATTATTCATAAGCGCTTCCTTGATTTGTGTAACATCAGGCACCATGCCTGTTACCAATACCACTTCATCGACTACAAGTGCGGGAGTGCTCATGATACCATAGTTCATAATGTCCTGAATCTCGGTTATTTTTTCGACAGTCGCTTCCATTTTAAGATCAGCAAGTGCTTGCTTCGTGTTAGCCTCCAGTTTTTGGCAATTGGGACAACCAGTTCCCAAAATTTTGATTATCATGATTTTTTGCAATTATTTGATTATTTGATTAAAAATTTTTTTGTGTTCCTTGATTGCACTCTTATTCAAGCCATAACGGACGAAGTTGCCCTCGCGTTTTTCAACCAACAATCCGATGTTTTTCAGTTTTCTGAGATGATGAGAGGCAAGCTTTTGCGAAATGCCGACAGCGGGAAAAATTTCACACACGCATTTTGGGCCATCCTGCAGGATACACATTATTTTGAGACGGTTTTTGTCCGCTATCGCTCTCAAAAAAATATAAAGCTGCGCAACTCTCTTTTCTTCTTCCGAATTTTTCGCACAACAAGAAATCCCCATATGATAGTATACTAATATTTATTAGTATACTATCATATCTATCAAAACATGTCCATCCTACGAAAAGCTATACTAACCATTTGCTATCATAGAATTACAACAAATCAAAAAAGACACATACAATCCGAATAGATTCGAAGTATTTTTTATTAGGCTACCAAATCTAGCCTTTTTCTTGCTTTTTTCAAAGCTACCTATTCCTCCTCGACACATATCTGCTTTCTGAAAATAGCCATACCGGTTTTGATGAGCAATATGGATATGATAAGATTTAATATTCCGAAAAAGAATAAAGAAATATATCTGAACATATCAATACCAGTCTCTTGAAACATAACAATACTGGCAATCGTTATGGCTGCAATAGGAAAAGAGTATGCCCACCAGGATAGATAATATTTTATCTTACTGAACATTTTCAATTGTGCGAACAAAAGACAAGTCAAAAACAACCCGAAATAATATAGAATCTTTGCGAATTCATTTACTTCTCCTGTCAACTTTACAAAAGAAATGAAACCTACCGCAGGAGGCGCTATCAAGATAAATAGTGTTGGCAATAATTTATCCGGAAGAGGGCTGTGGAAAACGATACGATTAAAAAATATAACCAGCAGTATAATCCAGAAAAGCAAACCTACACTATAAAAAAACCATGGAACTTCTGATGAGAAATGATTCACTCCTGCTATAGGTACTAGTATATTTCCGACTGCTGGTATGAACCAAGCAGGATTCATGTGCTTGATATCGAATTTAGTATGTTGGATCCAAACTGAAATAACTTTAATAGTTAAGATAAAATGTATTATTGTGCCAGATATCCAAAAATATTTTGAAACAACGCTGTCAACTGAAACAAATGCTACACTCAACAATAGCAGACTAACTGAAAATGTAGGAAAGAAGCTCAATTTTATAGGATGGTTAAATTCATCATTTACTTCATTTCTGAATCTGAAAACTTTTATCAAATAGACGATTGAAATTACTACAAAAAATACTAGGGTTAATGCCAGAATATACCGACTTAAATGTACGGATATTTCTAAAACTTGTTCAGCCTTTTGAAAGGCAACAGCAAACCCGGTCATTCCCAAAATCACCGAAAAAAATGACACTGGAAAATGCTTTATTCTACATTCTTTTTTTATATACTTATCCATAATTTTTTAAATTTATTCTTCTATTTTCAAGACTTTACCCTTAATTATCGCATCGGCCACTTTTTTCCGCGCGGAAGACAAAATACGCTGGAAGGTACTTTGGGAAGTATCCATCTTTTTGGCAGCCTCGGTTTGTTCCAATCCATCGAAATCCTTCAGTTTGATCGCCTCAAGTTCCTCGCGTGAAAGCGAAATTTCTTCCAATTGAAACATCGGGATTCCTTGTGGTTTGAAATAATGCGCTTTCGGTCGAAACCTCAATCGCCGACACATTCTTGGTCTGGTCATATTGCTTATAGTTAACTTGTCTAATTATCTAATTGAGCCTGCATAATTATTTAAGTGGACCTGTCTAATTATTTATAGTGAGCCTGTCGAACTATTTCCTTTCCAAATTCACATTACACTGCGGGCATTTAAGAGAAGCGCAAGGAACACCTCTTTGATGCGAAATTTCATATCCGCATTTCGGACAAACACATTTACCATCCGGACCGACACCAGTGGCGCCCTTTTGTACACCACTGAATCTACCACCTCTTTGCCAGCCAAAACTCCTTCCAAAGCTGGGTCGATAAAAGCTTCTTTCCACATCATGGCTTACTATCTGAATAACCACATATTGCAAACTGTCTATTTTACCAACAAGTTTATCTCTTAAAGCATCGGATATCCTGGTAGCCTCCTCAAGCCTTAGACCACTTGAAAGCTTTATTTCTATGTTCGCAGTTACGATAGACCCTTTCTTCTGCGTTTTCAGCGATGCCAATTCCACATTTTCCCCTTTAACAATCGCTCTTATCTCATTTTCAATCTCTTCTCCAGCCGAAACATCCAAAAGCGAACCAGCTGCATCCTTACCTATCGAAAATACCTCCCTTATTATATATAACCCCATAAGTACAGCAACGATGCCATCAGCATATACCCAATATTTAGCAAGAAAAAGACCGACCAAAACCCCTAGTGACGTATATACGTCGATTCTCGAATGAGTGCCGTCGGAAAGCAAGCTGACAGAATTTTCTTTCTTGCCATAAAAGATCTTCAGCCTCGCCATGATCTCATTAATAATCGCCGAAAAAATCATCACACCGAAAACAAGCTGCCCCGTTCGTACAACTTGCGGATCAAAAAAACCTTTGATCGCATCATAAATAATACTAACACCGGTAACAAGAATGATTATGGTTATGATGACACCACCGAGAACCTCGAATTTATAATGCCCATAGGGGTGCTCTTTGTCTGCAGGTTTCCCGGAAATCCTGATCCCGACATAACTTACGGCGGAAGAAAAAATATCCGCAAAAGAATCCAGCCCTGCCGCCAAAACAGCTGTGGAATTGGAAAGTAACCCGACAGCTATTTTTCCTGCGGCAAGTAGTGCATTTACGAGTAACGAGAGAATGGCAATTTTTTCCTTCATATTGAAATTATTATTTTCAACCAAACATCAGAAGTTGTGGCTTAGTTATGAGTAATAATCCGATTACCAGCATCGCCAACCCACCTGCCAACCGGGAGAATCTTGAATATTTGGTAGTCACGCCGGTCATTTCAAGAGTTGTCATCGCCACAAAAAAAACAAACAAGTCATCAAGCATGAAAAAAAATATATACCCGGCAATATACAAATAATATTGCAATTTTGACAAATCATTCAATGCCAACACCTGGGTATAAATCGCAGGTAATCCGGCTGAGCAAATCAACTCCACCAAATTAACCATGAATGCCAATATTATTATTCCGCCAAGTGCCATCCAAAAACCGTTATTTTCCACAATACACTTCAGCCTCTCGAAAACTTTCCGCCTGTTACTATCACCGGTAACTTTACATCCGCCTTCCTTATTAGTTATGAATTCCTTTATATTATATCCCCCGCCAAGTAAGGCCAATGTGCCAATCGCCATTCGAATAGAAACGACGAACCCGATGAACAATATCAGATTAAGCCATGCTGACATGAACATAAAATAAACAAACGATGATGACGCAATGAAGGCTATCCCCAAAATCCACATCCTTTTCCGATCATTCATTCCGAGCAATAAGCTTATAAGAAACAGCAATGCCCACATGGCACAAGGATTAAATCCATCTAAAAGCCCCATCACCACGGTAAGCATCGGCAAGGAAAAATCAGAAACGTTGATGCTTCCGATGAAAGGCAATTTAATGATTTTTCCATCATCCTTGTCTGCACTTTCCTTTTCAGCACCATTCGATATCTGTCCTTCTTTGCTTTCTTTATCACTTTCAAAACCTTTATCTGCAAAAATATCCGGACAGCCCATTTTGGAACAACCCTCGATCGCTTCCTCGACTTCACGCGAAGTGATACTTTCATCATATCCCGCAAAATGTTTATTGCCGATAACCAAAAAAGGGACTCCTTTGATGTCAGTACTCAAGGATTGTCCAATCTCCCTCAAGAGCAATGCGTTTTCTCTATTATGATATATCTCGAAATCCTTCACCTCCAAATTGGGAAATTTTTTCTCCATCTCCGCTAAAAAATCCGCTTCCTTGCCGCAATGAGGACAACCGTCACCATAGAAAAAGTAAGCATTCAATGTATCATTTGCTTCGACAGAGAAAACACCGCCAAAAAGCGAAAACATAAAAATAAAAATAAATACCACTATTTTTTTCATACCACTATTTTTCCTTATTCTTATTTATTATTTCCAAAAGCCTTTCTTCTTCGATTTCACCTTTAATCCTCATAAATTCTTCACCCTCCTTATTGACAAAAACAAATGTGGGCAAAATATCATCAATACCATATCTTTCCACAGCTTCTTTGTCCATATCGAAATCATAATATTCATTTTTAAGCCATGGGTTCATTTCCTCTATTTTTTTCCAGCGCGGCTTCATAACAAGGCACCCGGAGCACCAAACCGCTCCGAATTTCAATACTTTCATAGATTTTTGATTTAATTTTTAACTTTATTCGTTTTTAATACCGACTATGCCATCTCCTATTTTCACCTTTGCACCGACTTGAACCAACACCTCTAATGGATAATTTGGAAAACATAGCAACACACTGGAGCCGGCGCTGAAATACCCGCCAATATCTCCTTTATTATATTCCCCGTTGCGCTCATCGACAATATGTATCCTGTTAACATTCAACGACCCGACCGGCATCATGGCAAAGCGGAAACTTTTCGTTTCAAAAATTTGCCCTATACTTGCATTTTTACGTATTGCTTTTTCAAAAAAGATGTTTGATCCAAAAAATTTATCCAAACCTATGAATACTGGAAAAAATGACCTACCATTGTTTATTTTCGTGGAAATCATCTTGCAATCATAAGGGATCCTCCAATAATGCCTACTTTGGGGACTTAAATAAAAATTAAGGTAAAAACCGCCTGAAAAATATTCAGCTGATTCCCCCAGAACTTCTGCAAGATTTATCTTCCTTCCCGCTTTGGAAATTATTTCCCCATTTTTTTCAATCTTTCCGTCAGCGATAAGCTCAGCTTCAACCGGACTTATGAAAAAATTACCATCCTTATCTATAGGATCTTGAAGAAATTCGTGAAATTTCCTATTCACTCCCAATAAATCAAACATTTTCCCTAAAAAAGAATTTTTTGTTGAATACTTCATATCTTCATAATATGCTATTTTCGCAAACCAAAGGCGGCTCTCCCAATAGTAATCGGTAAACCGCCTTTTTGCGCGAAAACAGCCTATTTTCCAAGTTCTTTCAGTTCACCTTCGGCCATCTCCAACTCCTGCTTAAGGTCTTCGATTTCCTGTTCCAAAATATCTTTACGATCAGTTTTTGGGAGTGCACGATATTGGCGATAACCCCATCCGCACATCGCACGGCCATATCCGCGCCCATATCCAAGCCCCGGGCCATACGCTCCCGCGCAAGGTCCCATTCCCCGACCAGTCATCGGACCCATTCCCCTAGGTCCAGTTCCGTCAAATCCAGGCATACATATCACCTCCTAATCTAGTTTCCAATATTTATGGATACATTATTGAATATATACCCATTATATTATACTCTTCTGATACGTCAAATATTTCAACCAAAAAACAAAGGGCGGCGGAATGCGTACCATATATTTCAATCTTTTGAAATAAAAATTTTTACGACGAGTATTTAATGGTATAATCGAAAAATAAATGGATTAATTTTTTATTTTGCAAACATATGGAAAACACAACAGAGCAAAAGGGCATGCCCCTCCTGGGAGACGATTTCCCAAAAATGACCGTGCAGACCACACAAGGTCAGATTGTTTTGCCCGATGATCTTTCAGGAAAATGGTTCGTGATGTTCTCTCATCCGGCTGATTTCACACCTGTATGCACCACGGAATTCGTCGCCTTCCAGAAAAGGTACGATGAATTCAAAAAGCTCAACTGCGAACTAGTGGGCATGAGCGTGGACCAGGTATTTTCGCATATCAAATGGGAGGAATGGATCAAGGAAAATTTGGGAGTACAAATCGATTTTCCAATCATCGCCGACACCGGAGCAGTGGCACAGAAACTTGGACTTATCCACCCCGGCAAAGGAACAAACACTGTACGTGCCGTGTTCGTGGTTGACGATAAAGGAAAAATACGAATCATCTTCTATTATCCTCAAGAACTGGGACGCAACATGGATGAAATTTTACGGGTGGTCAATGCTATGCAGATTTCCGATCAAAGCGGCGTCGCTATGCCTGCAAATTGGCCAGAAAATGAATTGATCAAAGACAATGTGATTATTCCGCCAGCCAAAGACGTCGCGACTGCCCAAGAGAGAAAAAACAAATCCGAAGCAGGAGAAATGGAATGTTATGATTGGTGGTTTTGCCACAAAAAGCTTGGGGAATAAACTTACGATAGAATATACAAGACATAAAAAAAGCTGACATCAGTCAGCTTTTTTTATGTATGGAAATTTAGCATAATCATCCAGAAAATAACCCTATTGCCTGACTATTTCCAAAGCTTCTTTTTTCGCCTCCCCGTTTCTTTCATAAAATTTCAATCCGCGTGATTCCAAAGCACCAATCATATTATCACCGAATTTTCCCGCAATCACAACATTGATTGATTTGTCAGCAAGCATCTTGGCGACACCAAATCCGGCTCCTCCCCCACCCCTACTAAACGGATTGACGATAGTCTCTATGAGTTCTCCCGATTCATTAAAAATCAAATAATATGGCGCTCTCCCGGCATTCTCGTTTATGTGAGAATCCTCACGCCCGTCTTCCGCCGCTACAGCTATCTTCATGACTCATGCACCTCCTTTCCAATGTTCATTATTTTTTCAAAAACCAAACCATTGATGATAGAAAACAATATTGTATACGCGGTCAACACTACGACAAAAGGCCAAGTGAAATAGTGCAGCATGAGAGGTATAAGCGGAATCTTTATGGACCTAGTATAAAGAAAAGCTACGATGAGGGAATCTTTAGCTCCCTTTTCCTTGAGATCGGCAAGCAACGGAAACCACATATATATCGGTCCTGATGACGCTACCCCTCCAAGAATGGCCACACTCCAACCTTTCAACTTCGAACTTTTTCCAAGATATTTAAAGATAGTCTCCGCCTTCATGAATACATTCGAAACAAAAATAAGTCCGAATACGAGAGCCATGATTGGTATCATGTCCCCAAGAGCCTTCCAAAAAAAATGCAATGTGCTGCCAAACAAATCCTTGTCTGCGAAATACAAGATCATATACGCCAGCAAGGCGACCAGCAGGACATACCACTGCGCATCCAATTTTCCAAGATTTTTCAATTTCATATGACATTCAAAGTGACCACAGTGAGAACAGAAATTATAAGAGCAGTCACGAAACTTATCGCGTTTCTCATGATAGCGAACCTCCTACCCAACATCACCATTTCTGCCGGAAGCTGAATAATACCGACTGTGACCCAACTCAAGATAAATGCGGTTACCGCCACAAGACTAACTCCTTTGTTTAGAAGCTCGCCCCCAACCATATAACTAACCAGAGGCGTACCTGAGGAAATACTCCCCGCCACAGCTCCTAGAAACGGATCGACAATATAGTTTCCGGTAAAAATCCTTCTGTAAAAACTTGCGGGAATCAAGGTTATCGCAAGACTTACCAGCATCAAAATACCTATGATCATGGGCATAGATGTTTTGAATGAGTTAAATGTCTGCATGAAAGCTTTTTTCATAACAAGTTTGGCCTGTAAATGAATATATACCCATTATATTACATGTCTCTGTTTAGTCAAAATTTCAAAAGTAGCAAGTCAGACTTTTGATTATTCTACGCAGTAAAATCGTCACTTGTTACCTTTTTTTGTAATGCATACACTGCTATAAGGACAAGTACTACAATCAGTATAACTCTTTTTTCCAAAAAATCTATGAAGATAAAAAACTATATAAAACATACTGAGGAAAATTGCAAAAATTAAAATAATCTTCTCCATAATCAAGAAAATCCCAACAATAAACCGCCTTGATAAATCACAAAAGCCATGCCCCAGGCCAAAACAGTTGTATAGGAAATAACGAACAAGGGCCACCTCCAAGAATTAGTCTCTCTTTTTATGACAGCCACCGTAGCCATACAAGGAATATAGAGCAATACAAATACCATAAATGCATAGGCTGAAAGAGGTGTAAAGTCATTGGAAAAATCCGAATTCATAAAAGCATCACCTTCCAATTCGTCGCCCTGATCTACGCCATACAAAGTACCAAAAGTCCCGATCACGATTTCCTTAGCGACTACTCCAAACATCAAAGCTACCGACGATTGCCAGTTGCCAAACCCTAATGGCTCAAAAATTGGCGCAATCCCTTGCCCGATTGAACCAGCTAAACTTTCTTTTGAACCATATTCAACCCCTACCGGAAAACTCGCCAAAACCCAAACTAACAAAGAAAATGCCAAAATGATCGTTCCAGCTTTTTTGACAAAAAGCCAAACACGCTCCCAAACATGGATCACGACTCCCTTCAGCGTAGGCCAACGATATGGAGGAAGCTCGATAACAAACGGCGAAGTTAAACCTCTGAACAGAAACCTCTTAAATACAAGACCTGCCACAATTGCTAAAAGTACACCCAACAAATAAAGTGAGAAAATTATCCATCCTTGGTAAGCGGAAAAGAATACTCCTGCAAACAAGGCATATACTGGCAGGCGCGCGCCACAAGACATCAAAGGATTAATCAGAATAGTCAATAATCTATCTTCTTTTTTTTCTAATGTTCGGGTAGCCATAATCCCAGGAACATTACAACCAAAACCCAATATCAACGGAATAAAAGCTTTACCGTGCAAGCCTATCTTATGCATCAAACCATCCATCACATAAGCCACCCTGGACATATAACCACTGTCCTCCAATAGCGTAATCATTAAAAACATGACCGCAATAATCGGAACGAAAACCAATACACCGCCAACACCTCCGATTATGCCGTCATTCACAAAAGACACCATCAGGTCAGAAGCTCCCGCCTGCACCAATAAGGAGGAAAGGTATTCACTCAAGATTCCAATGAGCGACTCTATCCAATCCACCAAAGGCTCGGAAAACGCGAAGGTAGCTTGAAAAACCATCCAAATAACAACAAGAAATATAGGGATACCTAAAAACCGGTTAGTAACAAAATTATCCAATTTTTCCACAAACCTCTTACTTTTAGTTCTTTTTCTTTTAACAACATCTTTTTCCAAGCCCTTAATAAAACCAAAACGGACATTAGCTAGAATAGTATTTATGTCCTGTCCATAAATATTATCAAGATGATAAATACTTTTAGCAAGTTGCTCTTTTATTTCAAAAACATAATCTTTGCGTGAAAGATATTGCTCAGCCCGATAGTCACCCTCTAGCAGCTTAATACTAAGCCAGTCAATCTCCTTATCAGCCAGGTCATCATGGGAAGAAATGATCTTTTTCAGCTTGTCTAATTCCTCGTTAACTTCAGTGCTATAATTTAGTTTTGTTTTGGTCTTATTTATTTCCAAGCTTTCTTCAATAATCTTTTCAATCAATTTTCTGGAACTTTTCTTATCACGCGCATCAACCAAGAACACAGGTACTCCCAAAAGAGTAGCCAAAACATCAATATCGATGGTAATTCCATCTTTCTTCGCCAATTCCACCATGTTCAAAATGATAACCAAAGGTGCTCCCAATTCCAAGAGTTGGATAGTCATAAAAAGATTACGAGCCATATTCTGCGCATCAACGATTTGAACCACAATGTCAGGCTTCTCTTTCAAGATAAAGTCCGCCGTAACTGTTTCTTCCTCTGAATAAGCAGTCATGCTGTATGCGCCAGGCAAATCGACCAAATTTATCTTCTTTCCATGAACAACTATTTCTCCTTCCTTTTTCTCTACTGTTTTACCTGGCCAATTTCCAACATGCTGCCTACTTCCAGTCAATGTATTGAAAAAAGTCGTTTTTCCAACATTGGGATTACCAGTTAACCCTATGGTAATATTATTTTTGTTTTCCATATACTTAAATTATTTGATTTTTTCTCCTCGTATCTTAAAAGCTTCTCCACGACCAAGAGCTATTTTTGAATCAAAAATTCCAATAATCAAAGGGGACAAATGGTCATTTTTTATTATCTCAACTTCGGTTCCGTCGAATAATCCAAGCTCGGTAAGCCTCCTTTTAAAATTTTTCCCACAACCCACACATTTGATATTTACTCTTTCTCCAGCGCCAAACTCAGAAAGCATCTTGTTTTCCATATTTTTTACTACTTTAAAATTATTTCACACAATTATTACAAATTCCTCGCATAATTACGTCTTTCACTACCTTTCCCCTGGCGATTTTGTCAATCTTTATTTGCATGGATTCAACGCTCCCACAATTATCACAAACGAAATGTGCGTGATCATTTTCAGCCAACTCATACATGACGGATTTTTTTTCTGTCGTAATTGCCTTCAACTGTTTGTTTTTAAAGAGACGATCGACATTACGAAAAATAGTCGAGTAATCGGCTTCTGGAATCGCTTCATGAATCTGGGAAATGGTCAGCATGTGTTTTTTCTGAAAAAGCGACAAGATCCTTTTTTGGTATATGTTTGTTTTCATGCATTATGCAACTTACTTGCATAATAATTATAATGCCCTATACAACAAGAGTCAATAAAAGGTATTAATACCCCAAGCCCTGGATCCTCTAGGCTCACGCGGCAAGCCGCGAGGTATTAAACCTTTTGATATCGTCGCTCGCTCGGAAATGAAAGATTACTTTCATTTCGCTCGACTTCGCTAGATAATAAGATTTCAATTTTCCCTATTTTAAAAGCGCCTCTTCTTGCAAAGCGCTTTTAGTAAAAACATTTGCCACCTGATTATTCAATACAGCAATCAATCGCTTTTCTGACCAACTCCCTCAATTTCCCAGTAAATCCTTCAGGATTTTTGTCTTGTTTATTAAGCGCATTTTCATCAATCTTCCTGATTCCCTTTTCCATTTCAATTCCACCTGCTTTTTTTACATCGTCCGCATTTATCAGCTTCATATTGAGCGCCCAAAACATACCATACAAATCATACGCCTTTTTAAACATTTCTTTAGCTTCTTCTTTTTTATCCATTCCCAATTGCTTAGTTCCCACCTCCATCAAACGCATTGAGGCTGCCAATAAGTGTTTGGAAATACACCACACTTCCCCTTCATATTCCTTGATAATTTTGCGAAGAAGCTCTCCGCGCATTTTCCTTACCTCCTTGAGCAAATCATAATATTCATCTTTGCCTGTCTTTTCAGCCGTAAAGAAAAAATGTTCTTCGATACTGATGAGGTTCATAATGGCAATGCTCAGATCCTGATCAGAAGAAAGATCCATCTTATCCTGCTTTTTCATTTGATCAATTTTTTCCACAAACTCATTGAGGTTTTTGATTTTGTTTTCCATATATTTTAAAACTTAGCTGTTTATTTGTCTGTTCATTTTGTTAAGAAATAAAAAAAGATGCTCAAAATAATCAACGGGGCTATCGGCATCACAACCTTCTGGAACGGAAAATAAGCATGACCGCTATTTTTCTTTTTTAAGTAAAAATACCAAACTCCTCCCAAAAAGAAAAAGATACTGCCGATAATTATGCCTAAAAGCAACTTATCCATTCCCCACATAGTGTTAAACGGATGACCCATGATTTCCATATGAAATAAAGGTACTATTATTAATCCATAATATATAAAGCTTACTAAAATTTCTTTTCCCTTAAAAATATAGTTTTTCTTTTGCAGCCAATTCAAAGTCCACATGATCATAGATACAACAAGACCGCCAATCCAAAGACCTGCTATTGTGTCGTCAATTCCAAGATAGCGAGAAAGTCCCACTCCCGCTCCAACAGCCACGGTACAAACGGGGCAGACAGCCAAAACATTGCCTGCCCATGACAAAAAAGTAATCATGACAAAAAACAAAATGAACGCTATTTTAGTATTATATGTCTTCATTTCTTTATTATATATTAACACAGTAAAAATAGAAATACCCCATCTCCTCAAAAAATCGCCACTCACGTCATATTTTACGCAGTATTTACATAACATTTTTCAATAAAATCATATCACAAAAGCAGTCCCTTTCGGAGCTGCTTTTGCAAAAGTATTTGTATTTCCTAAAAGCTAACGAAGCTATCTATAAGCTACTTTTTGCTTGCAATCGTTTCTGCAATGGATTTTGGCACTTCGCTATAGTGTCCAAATTCCATGGAGTAACTAGCGCGTCCTTGCGTCATCGAACGAAGTTGAGTTGCATAACCAAACATCGATGCCAATGGCACCTGGGCATTGATTTCCTTCACGCGCGCATTGCCTTCGCCACGATCATTAATTTCTTTGATCATACCACGACGAGAGTTCACATCGCCCACCACGTCACCCATGAATTGCTCAGGGGTGACCACTTGCACAGTCATCATCGGTTCAAGTAAAACCGGGTTGGCACGCTTGGTTGCTTCCTGAATTGCCAAAGATCCGGCAATCTTGAAAGCTGCTTCAGATGAATCGACTTCATGGAATGATCCGTCATAAAGAGTAACCTTTACATCAACCATTGGGTAGCCCGCAATAACACCGTTTTCCAACGCTTCCTTAGCACCCTTATGCACTGCTGGAATATATTCTTGCGGAATAACACCACCTTTGATTTCATCAACAAATTCAAAACCTTTGCCAGCCTCTTCTTGCGGCTCTACTTTGAGCCAACAATGGCCATATTGACCGCGGCCACCAGACTGACGCACATATTTTCCTTCGGCTTGAGCAGCAGTCTTGATTGTTTCGCGATAAGCAACTTGCGGTTGACCGATATTGGCTTCAACTTTGAATTCGCGCTTCATACGGTCGATAATAATATCTAGGTGAAGCTCGCCCATTCCAGAAATAATCGTCTGTCCGCTTTCCTCATCAGTGCGAAGTCGCAGCGTCGGATCTTCCTGGGCAAGTTTTCGAAGGGCCATACCCATCTTTTCCTGATCAGCTTTGGTCTTTGGTTCCACGGCAATATCAATAACAGGTTCCGGAAACACAATATTTTCAAGTATTACCTGCTTTTGTTCATCACAAAGCGTATCGCCAGTAGTAGTGTTTTTAAGTCCCACCAGCGCGCCGATTCCGCCAGCAGAAATTTCCTCAATTTCTTCACGGTGATTAGCGTGCATCTGAAGAATACGACCGATACGCTCTTTTTCCCCCTTGGTCGAATTAATCACATATGAACCAGCTTTCAGTGTTCCTGAATATACACGGAAGAACGTAAGTTGTCCCACGAAAGGATCGGTTGCTACTTTGAATGCAAGTGCTGCAAACGGCTCACTATCATCAGCTTTACGTTCTACTTCTTCATTGTTTTTCGGATTTGTTCCCATCACTGCTGGAATATCAACCGGGCTTGGCAAATAATCAACCACGGCATCCAGCACTAGCTGTACGCCTTTATTGCGAAGAGCTGTTCCAGTGAACACCGGCACAAGCTTCACCGCAATTACTGCTTTACGAAGTGCAACTTTGAGCTCCTCTTCGGAAATTTCTTCCCCATTAAGGAATTTTTCAGTCAAAGCATCGTCAGTTTCAGAGATCTTTTCCACCATTTTTTCCCGCCATTCTTTCGCCTTATCCAAAAGTTCAGCAGGGACTTCATATTCAATTATTTGCTCACCCATTGCTCCTTCAAACTTATAGGCCTTCATTTTGATCAAATCAACCACACCGGAAAAATCTCCGCGTTCACCAATTGGCAGCTGCAGTGCCAAAGCATTCGGAGTTAAACGATTCCAAATGGAATTCAAAACATAATTGAAATCCGCACCTTCCTTGTCGATCTTATTTACAAAGCAAATACGAGGAACGTTGTATTTATCGGCTTGGCGCCACACAGTTTCAGACTGTGGCTCCACACCTTCTTTCCCGTCGAAAATAACCACTGCACCATCAAGCACACGCAAGGATCTTTCCACCTCTACAGTGAAGTCTACGTGTCCCGGGGTGTCGATGATGTTGATCGGATGGCCTTTCCATTCACATTTGGTAGCAGCGGAAGTAATGGTGATACCACGTTCACGCTCCTGCTCCATCCAGTCCATGGTTGCTTCACCTTCATGTGTTTCACCGACTTTGTGAGTAATTCCAGTGTAGAACAAAATACGCTCGGTTGTGGTAGTCTTCCCACCATCAATATGGGCGATGATACCTATATTTCTTAGCTTAGAAATGTCTGACATATTAGGATAATGCAAAATGCAAATCTCAAAATGCAAAATGCAAATCTCAAAATGCAAAAAGAATAAATAATTTTACATTTTTCATTGTCATTTTGATTTTTGCATTTTGATTTTTGATTTTTTTGATTAAGTTATTGAATCAAAATGTTTGAAAATCAAACTCGATACTACGCAAAATGGGCGAAGGCTTTGTTTGCATCTGCCATGCGGTGCACATCTTCGCGTTTCTTCATTGCTGAACCGGTCTTGTTGGAAGCATCAATCAATTCATCGGCAAGTTTTTCAGCCATGCGCTTTCCTTTCTTGGATTTGCAAGCAGCCATAATCCAACGAATCGCCAAAGTTTGACGGCGTTCGCCGTTAACCTGAATCGGCACCTGATAATTGGCACCACCAACACGCTTAGATTTAAGTTCCAAAAGAGGCGACACGTTTTTTATTGCCTGCTCAAAAACGTTAAGTCCACCTTTTTTAGTACGCTGATGAATCACATCGAAAGCATCATAGATAACTTTCTCAGCAATACTTCTCTTACCATCTCGCATGAGTTGTCCAATGAAACGACCAACCAACAGATTGCCATAACGCGAATCTGCCTGCCATTTCTTTACAAATATTCTTTTTCTTCTCGCCATATCTATAAATGAATTTTGAATTTCGAATTTTGAATTTCGAATTAAAAATCCAGATTCTATTCTTTATGAATTATTCAGCTTTAGCTTTCGGTCGCTTGGAACCGTATTTGGAGCGGCCGCGATTGCGTCCTTCCACTCCTGCGCTATCCAGTACGCCACGCACGATGTGATAGCGTACACCTGGAAGATCTTTTACGCGTCCTCCACGAATCATCACGATAGAGTGTTCTTGCAAATTGTGACCAACTCCCGGAATATATGCAGTTACTTCCATTCCGTTGGTAAGTCTTACGCGAGCGATTTTGCGAAGAGCAGAGTTAGGCTTTTTAGGGGTAGTTGTTCCCACTTTGATACAAACTCCACGCTTATATGGACTGGTAGTTTTTTTAGGACTATTCTTGAGCGAATTGAAAATCATGGTCATTGCCGGAGATTTTGACTTCTTGGCAGCCGTCTTTCTTTTTCTCTTCACTAACTGGTTTATTGTTGGCATGTCTCTTTTAAATTATGAATAACAAAAATACACGAACCGCAACAGCTCTGTTATTCATATTTTTTTGCCTGCACTCGGCGAAAAAAATATGAGCGGTCCGCCAAAAATTGGCTTTATTTATACTGGAAACCCAGCAAGGGAATAATAAAGGATAAATGGAAAAGTGTCAATACGAACATTATTGCTGGCAATATGCTTTTTTCATATTAGAATTAATCATCTCTCCTCCATTTTTTTTGCATTGCCTCCTTCTTTGCCAAAAACGCTGAATTAAGAGATAACCAAAAGATTTCATTACAAGAATTTATCTCTTATGGCGCTACTTCCCGAAAGATTCCTTTGGAGGTTTTGGGACATGAACATACTTCTGTAACATCGTTTGGGCAAGGTTTGTTTTTTTCTTGGCAAACCTCTTTTGAAACTACTCCGTCTCCTCCTGAACATTTTTCCCTGTCATAGCAGATTGATCTTTTGGTGGTTATGGTTTTATCACAATTTGTGTTGTCACATTTTTCAGAAGTTGGTATAGATGTGCAACGATAATCAGGGGTACAATCCGTAGGGATTTTGCAAGTTGCAGGATCGACACCCACGGCAATTGTTTCTTTCGGGGTTTTGTCGCCAAACCATTCGATGCCTCCTACACTGTCGGAACGCTTGGCGCTCATTTGCCAGCTTTCGAATTCATAGCATCCGGAAATTGTCGGAGCAGTGAAGTTTTGAGTGAACGTAACGGTTTCGCCGGGATCAACCACAGGATTATCAAAAGGAATGTCGGTAATGAGGGAACGCCAGGGGCCGATTGATTTCATTTGCGACCCAATAAAAGTATCGCTAATGTTTTCCATAGCTGAAAATACTTTCGGATATTCAGTACTGAAATGAGCATCGGTAGTACCAGAATTCCATTTCTCTGAACGAAACATTATTGATTGCTCTACCAAAGGCTGTTCTGCACTATATACGTTTTTTCCAACTCCACTAAAGACACCTGTTTTGTCAATGCTTTTATACCAAAACACATTTCCAATATTTTTCATAACCATAGAGATAGACATATCTTGTCCAGTTTCAAGCCTTTTTGGAAATCCAGATAGCCAACTTGATCCATTATCCAAAGAATAAGTATGAGAAATATACTTGGCGTTTTTAACACAATCTTCATCTCGTATGCATATTTTTTTTGGATTGGAAATCAAATTCGTGAAAGGATTATTATTATCTAAATGACGAGCATCCAATGTATATATTCCTGAATCATCAACATACATGCCCCCATGAATACGTATTTCATACCATCGCTGTTTATACTTTATATAATAGTAGTCACCAGAAAGTTTTCCTGAGACATGCATAGGATAAAAAGAACTATCTGTTGCATACACTTTTCTCCAATTTTCTGATAAATCATCACTATTCAGCGAAAATAAAGTCAAGGAACCAAAAGGCGACCCTGAAAGTCCATACAAATCTCCGTTATAGTAAAACAATTCCATCGCAGCATAGCTAAAACTAAAGGCTCGGGATATCGCATCAACTCTACCACTCCTTGCATTTACTTTTATAATTTTATCACTATTAGGAACTTCCATGAAATCATTACCGAAAATATATATGTTTCCTTCTTCATCAAATTGAATAGAGTTTTGGCATTCTATTGATCCAGCGCTACCATCAGAGGCGTAAACTCTTGTATTCCATTTTATTTTTCCAGTATTTTGATCTATTCTTGAAAGAGCAGGCGTCCTTTCTGATGATATAGAATCGCAGTTTCCAGAACATCTACCAACAGAATACACAAAATCATTATTCTTTCCATCATAGGCATACACGCTAAGAGGTTGATATGGATTAGGGTATTCACCTTTTCTAAGGGAATTTCCCCAAATCTTTTCTCCAGTCTCGACATCTACTTTGTAAATTCCAGTAGGACCATAAACAGATGTTCCCCAGCTTTCATAACTTGTTGAATCTGTATAAGATAAATATAATCCCCTTGTCGTAGCGGAAATACTATGCACAAGAACACGGTATTGATAAGTAGAATTATCATCTTTTTCCCGCTTTTTAAGCTCTCTTTCCCAAATTAATGCACCATTTTTCTTGCTTCTTTTTTGAATAACAGCTGTATTAATAGATGAGTTCTGGGGACTCGCCAAATATATTGAATCCTTAGAAGCAACTATGAAAGGTTTATCGATAGTATTTATATCGAGTCCGAAAAGTCCAGAAAGACCACCATAAAAACCATCGCCTAAATTACCACTCTCCCACAAACGAGAAAAATCGTCCTTACTATAAGCAACTATCGTATTATTATCCCTATTATATTCATAAAAAGTACCATCGTAAGGATCGTATTCTCCCCATCTAATATCAATACCCTTCTGCCAAACCACATCCCCCACCTTTGCCTCGGCATTGATTCCCAAGATAAAAGAACACATGCACACTAATGAAAAGATAAGCGCTTTGAGTTTCATTGTTTTGATTGATTTAAGGGATTAGGAAGATTTTGCACTTGGGTTTGTTCTTGATAGGTTGCAGCAAAGCACGCGTCCAGTATGACGGGAGATTTCAGTTCTTTGCAAAAGTCAGGGTTTTTGTCTTTTCGGGTTTTGAGTTTTTGACAGTCGTTTTTAGCGTCATCCGTTGACAGCTTTTGACAATCGAAAGCTTGGGGATCTTTTTGGTATTGGGTGGTTAAAAGGAAGATATCTTTGCAATCGTTTTTGGTTTGTTGGTCAGGTGCTTGGTCGCATTGGGCAGGATCGTTTTTTTTGAGAGCCAAGGTGAAGTAAAAAGAATTTTTGCAGAAAGTCTTTTTTTGTTGGTCTTCGATTTTGTCACATTGGGAAACATCTTCTTTGACTTGGGAGTTTTGGGAAGCGGCGTTTTCTTGGCAATACGCTTTGGTGATAAGTTTGCCGTCAACTTTGTCGCAATAAGAGACATCTCCTGTTTCGTTGGCTTTATTGAGGGCGATGTTGTTAATGCAGACGGTTTTGTATTTGTTGTCTTTGATCTTGTCGCATTGTTTGAAGTCGTTGGTTTTAATGGCGTCTCCTGCCGCTATTTCCCAATCTGTCGTTACTTGGGGTTGGGTTACTTTTTCTTTGATTTTGTCGTAGCCAAGATAGATTATGGTTATTATGCCTAAGATAATTATGACGAGAGGCAAGAGGTATTTTTGTTTTGTTTTCATTTTTTGTGGAAAGGTTTGGTTTATGTTTTAATTCTATATCTTAGGGGGGAGATGTCAATAGGTGTAAGCGAATATTCTGCTTTTATTATATTCCTTTATTCCCTCCTGTCGAGGAATTTTTAATGTTCTGTCATTTTTTTCAAATTACTTCATCCCATTAAAATCCATTGGTCTAATCCCTTCTCACTCTTAAATGCACTTCTTGAAGTTGTTTTTCATCCACATCAGATGGGCTGTCCATCATGAGGTCGCGTCCTTTGCCATCTTTGGGGAAAGCATAGATGTCACGAATTGAATCCACGTCTTGCAATACCATAAAGATGCGATCAATGCCGGGTGCGTTGCCCCCATGTGGCGGCGCGCCGAATTCAAACGCGCGAATCAAAGCGCCAAAGCGCGAGTCCACTTGCTCTTTGGAATATCCGGCAATTTCAAAAGCCTTATACATAATTTCCGGATTGTGATTACGGATCGCGCCACTGGACGCTTCAAAGCCGTTGAGCACCATATCATATTGATAGGCTAAAATTTCGAGCGGGTTTTTTTCTTCCAGCGCCTTAAGGCCATCTTGCGGCATTGAAAACGGATTGTGTTCAAAATCAATTCGACCTTCTTCAATTTCCGAATAGGAATACATCGGAAAATCCACAATCCAACACCACGCCGCTTTTTTGTTATCTTTGAGCCCCAAGCGATTTGCACATTCACTGCGAACTGCACCAAGTGCCAAGCAAGCAGTTTTCCATTCATCTGCCCCAAAGAAAACAATGTCACCATTTTTCGCTGCAACTTTTTGTAAAATATTTTCCGCCAATTCCTCGCCCAAAAATTTCACAATCGGTGATTGCACCGTGCCATCTTCTTTTTTGATCACATAGGCCAAACCTTTGGCGCCTTTGCTCTTGGCAATTTCCGTCAGCTCATCTATTTGACTGCGCGAAAAAGAAGCGCCGCTTTCCACTTTGAGCGCGTGCACCACACCGCCTTTTTTCACCGCGTCCGCAAACACCCCAAAGCCACAATCGGAAACCATTTCCGAAACAGGCACAATTTCCATTTCAAAGCGAAGGTCTGGTTTGTCTGAGCCGTAACGCGTAAGTGCTTCTTTCCAAGAAAGTTTTCGAAATCTTCCATCACTTTCCAAATTGCAAACTTTTTTGTCGGAAAATTTTTCCGTAAGGTCAACCATCAGCGGCTCCATGATTTTGAACACATCATCTTGCTCCACAAAACTCATTTCCATGTCGAGCTGATAAAACTCACCGTAGTGACGATCCATACGCGGGTCTTCATCGCGAAAACACGGCGCGATCTGAAAATATTTATCACACCCGCCCACCATCAAAAGTTGTTTGAATTGTTGCGGCGCCTGCGGCAACGCATAGAATTTTCCCGGATATAATCTTGAAGGTACCAAAAAATCGCGCGCGCCTTCCGGTGAAGAGTTGGCCAAAATCGGCGTTTGAATTTCCACAAAGCCTTTTTCTTGAAAATATTGCCGCATGTGGCGGATATATCTGTCTTTGACTTCAAGCAGCTTTTGCATCTCGCTGCGGCGAAGATCAACGAAGCGATATTGGAGTCGCAGAGCCTCGTTAGCTTCATCCGCTTTTTCTTCATCCAGCGCAAACGGCGGCGTTTTGGATTTGTTCAATATTTCCAAAGTATGCACCTCGATCTCTATTTCACCCGTCACTAATTTCTCATTGATCATTTCTTGAGGACGCGCCACCACTGTACCTGTCGCCTTAAGCACCCATTCGCTACGGATGTCTTGTGCTATTTCCCACGCCTCGTGACTGATTTCAGAATTGAAAGTCAGCTGCACCAAGCCATAGCGATCACGCAAATCAACAAAAGTCACCCCGCCATGATCACGCCGGCGATGCACCCAACCGCAAAGCACAACCTCTTGGCCGACATTTTCTTTTTTCAATTCCCCACACGTATGAGTTCTCAACATAAAGTTAGTAATATTTATCAAACATTCGAGTTATTCGAGTGTCCATTTGCATATTAGAGTTGCCTCTAACTTTACCTTATTTAGCGCAAAAAATCAAGCTAGTTGAGTAATTCATCGATTAGCTATTGACAATTTACTAAATTGGGATCATACTTTAGTTAGTTAAAGTGCTTTACTTAATTAAAGCGAAATTATGAACAAGAAAGATATTGAATCAATAAATGAGCTCCTGATAGCAATAGCCGCATTAAAGAACTCAAATGAGACCAGAAAATTCATGCGAGACTTGCTGACAGAGCAGGAACTTGTTGAATTTGGCAACCGCTGGAAAGCAGCAAGAATGCTCAATGAAAAATTATCCTATTCAAAAATTGAAAAAGAAACTGGCTTAAGCTCAACAACAGTCGCCAGAGTTTCCAAATGGCTAAATCAAGGAAAAGGTGGCTACAAATTAATGATAGAAAGAATTTCAAAAAACCAGCACCATACCAAATCCTCTCAAGAGAAGGGTTTGGATTGATGTTATCCTAAAATACACTCCATAAATCCAGCCCCTTCTCGACCAGAGAAGGGGTTTTGTAATTTTACACACCCAATGTTCCTTAAAAGGAGGCTTTATGAATCCGAGAATTAGTATTGTTGATTTGCAAAATTCGTATGCGGAAAAATCACTTCTTACCAAATGCGCCGAGCTCTATTGTAAAATCTGGCGTGAACCACCATAGAATGAGTACTTTTGGAAAACCGAAGATGTGGAAAAGGATATTGTTAACGAGATTAACAAAACGGCGGGAAAATGTTTAATTGCAATATTGAATAAACCAGCTGGAAGTGAAATTATTGGTTTCACCTGGGGCTATATGGCAAATCCCGAATATCTTCTGAAAATTTCCGGCTCTGATTATTTCATCAATAATTTCAAATCCCCGGAAAAAATTTTCTACATTGATGAGCTTGGTGTTGATCCAAGATTTCGGAAATCGGGAATCGGGAAAAAACTTTCCGAGAAATTGATTTCCCATGCCAAAGAAAGTGGTGCGAATTTCATCACCTTGCGTACAGACAAGAAAGCAATACCTGCTCGCAAGCTGTATACTCAACTTGGTTTCAGGGAGTTATTGATTCAGGATAAACAACATACTGAAAGAACCTATTGGATTCTTTGCTTGTAAAACGCGACCTCCTTTCGGGTGGATATATCAATGATATATCCACCCTGCCCCATGATTAATTTATGAATTTAAACAATAAACACATGAAAAACATTTTACCAAAAACATTGATAATAATTTCCACCCATGGCAACGAATTAATCGGACTTGAAGTTGTTAGCAAACTGATCAAAAAAGGATTTGGAGATAAATTCGATTTTATAATAGCAAACCCCTTTGCGCTTAATAAAAATACGCGTGCGCTGAAAAAAGACATGAATCGTATTTATCCAGGAAACGCAAGATCAACATGGGGAGAAGAGCGTCTTGCCGCAAAAAATCTTAAAGTCGCCAAACGTTATAAATATGTTATCGACATGCATGAAGCCAGTGAAGGCACGAATGATTTTATTATTATTCCTCGAAAAGAAATTGGCGACTTATGTCCTATCAATCTAATCAGCTTGTCAACTTTGCTTTTGTGGCCTGATCCAAAAGGACCTCTAAGTTCAATATTGCCAAATGCTTTTGAATTGGAATTCGGCATGAAGGGAAAAGATCGAAAAAAGATAATCAAAAAAGCTACCAAAATCGTAGCCGAATTTTTGCAATCAGTTGAGCGACAAAAAACAACAAGCATTAAGCAAAAAAGAATTTTCTATGTATATGGGAAACTACTAAAGCAAGAATTGCCATCATCAAATGAATTTATAAAAAATCTGAAAGACTTTAAAAAAACTCTTCTATTTGAAGAGCAATTCTATCCTCTTTTGGTTGGGCAATATGCTAAAGATAATATTATTTGTTATAAAATGCGGAAACTTAAATAATTTCCATACAATTATAATTCCCCCACCACATGAAGCCCTGGGATGGCGCGAGCAAGAGCAACGTGGGGTAAGTTGTTATATTAACAACTTATGATAGACTAGGCTCATGAAAAAGAACGGCCCATGGAAGTTAAAAGCATTAAGATTGAAGCTCTTTATTATTTAGTATGTCGATTTTTATATCATTTTGAACAAGCCATTCATATGCAGCATAAGGATAAACGAAGAACAGTCTTGGAAAGTGGTCAAAAAGTCAATTTCGTATACCTCGACTCTGATTTTGTTCCACCATTAGAAAAGATAACCAGCGTATCCGTAGTTCCATTCATGGAAAATGGAAACATAGTAACGACAGTTCTAAGAAGCCGAGGGATTGACATTCCCAGAGGACACGTTTTAAAGGACGAGAAAAACATAGAGGAAACTGCCAGAAGAGAGTCTTATGAGGAAGCTTTTATCACCTTAAAAGATATCAGAATCGCGACAGTAATCCAATCGGACTATTATGGAAGTTCGGATGATGAATTAACCTACATGGTTATCACAACTGCAATGGTAGATAAGCTTGAAAAGTTTATACTAAATCCTGAAGCAAACGATAGAAAGATAATGAGCACAGAAGAATTCCTGTTAAATTACACAGCTGGAGATATCGAAGGAATGAGACAAATAATCATGTCAGCCAAAAAATTAATGTTTGAAAACTGAATCATTCCCCAACACATGAAGCTCTGAGATGGCGCGGGTAAGGGCGACGTAGAGCAAGTCGCGGTCAATCCGCGCTTTTTCTTCGCCCAATTCATCGCTGTGATCTTGCTGTCTCATAGTGCGCATTACGCTCAAGTCCATACCCACCAGACAAACCGTGTCGAATTCCACACCTTGCGCCTCATGCATCGTCATCACGTGCACCTTTTCACTTTGCGCAAAAGTTTTACGTAATTCAGCAAGATTACTTTCCTCCTTGGCTAGCACGCCCACACTGCCTCCATTTGCATTTTTCACAATATCTTCAACATGAGCAATTTCTTCTTCCTTGGATTTACAGATCCTTTCCACGACTTCCCTGCCTTCCTTGATACCTTCGGGAATTTCAATGGCATAGCCCAATGAGCGAATATACTCCAAAATACTTTTGGTATTGCGATATACTTTTTGCAGCACCACTTTTCTTTCGCCTTCAATATTTTCACCGATCTGTTGCCAATCGCGAATCGTGCCTAAGCGCACTTGCTGCGCCATATCACCGACATAGAGCATCGAACGACTTTTGCTACTTACGCATGACTTGATCAGAGACAACTGTTCGGGCAAATAGTTTTGAAACTCGTCCATAACCGCCAAAGAATATTCGAGCGGCACAAAACCTCTTTTCTTTCTAAACTTCCCATTCTTGAGTTCGATATATTGATCTTTGATCACACCCAAAGTTTCATTGGTGTTTTCATATGCCTTGAGCAAAATCACCAGGTCAACGCGATCAAGTTTTTTCTCTTTCCTTTGTCGAGCAAACAATTCTTTTTGCTCCGCGCTGAAATATGGTGCATAGATGTTTTCCAGAATGGCATAGACATTACGTTTTTGAAAACCTTCGATTTTTGCTCGGCGCAACGCTTTGATTTTTTGAAACTCATAGGTATCTTTTTCTTTTTCGCTTTCGCCATATCTGATTGCATATTGCAAATCCAGACCCAAAATTCCAAGCGCCCACTCGGAAAATGTGGTGATCAAAACATCATCAATTCCCAGCTCCGGCAGCAGATGCGAGAAATATTCTTTCGTGCCGTTGTCCTGCACGAACACAATGATTGAATCACTAGCATAGATATTTGCCAAATCCGGCGCCTGCACCAGATATGCCACGCGGTGAAGTGCCAGTGTCGTCTTGCCAGAGCCAGCAGGACCGGAAATGAGAAACGGTCCGACGTGATGCGCGCGAATAACTTGGTCTTGTGCCTTTTCCATTTGCGCCACGATTTCCGGCAGCACAAAACCGGTCTTGCGATTGGAAAAATGTTCTTGATAGACCAGCTCGCGCGGTTTGCCGATTTCTTCCGTCGCCAAAAATTTCACTTTGCCACCAACGATCATATATTGATCCTTGCGCAAAAGCTGCGCTTTTTGTTTTTTTCCGTCCGGTCTTTCATATTCCACCGCTCCGGGTTTTTCAAAACGCATCGATGATGCCGGCGTGATCCAGGAATATATTTCTTCTTCGCCAAAACCGAATTTACCGAAGAAAATATTTTTCACTTCATTTTCTTTTTCCCAAACCACATCGCAGCGCACGAAATATGGCGAACCTTCCAGATGCGCGAGTTCACCCAAACGCTTTTCGTTATATTGCAAAATACGCTGCTCGATAGCCGCGTCAGCGCTGCGCACCGATTTCAAATCATGTTTTGCCTTGGCAACCAATTCAACAAGTTTGGTTTTTTCACTCGCAATCTTGCCGCACACCGCAGCAACATGTCTTTTCGCACCTTCTAAGATTTTTTTTCTTTCCATATAGCTTATTTTTCGGATTGCAAAAAATTAAAAATCGACCCGTTTCGGGTACAATCCGTCCCACCCGAAAAGAAGTCGATTTGAAGAAAATACTGCGCCAAAGCGCCAAGATTTTATAACAAACCCATCATATCACATATTCACAATATGTCAAGTGTAGCTATTTTATATTGCTAAAATAAAGGTGGGTTATATCCGTAAATTTCAACATATTTTAGAAAATTTGACCTACTTGCTAGCGATAAATCTTTAGGATTAATTTCGGACAATTCAATCCATCTAACTTCATCGCATTTGCCAGGCTCCATTGTCTTTGCTTCACCAGAAACATATTTGGCAATATAAGTTGTTGTTACCCAATGTTGTCCTTCATCTTCTATGATATGATCGACAATTTCAAGAAATTTCAGAATTTCTATTTCAATATCATTCTCCTCTCTTACTTCTCTTTTTATTGCATCTTCCAACTTTTCGCCAAAATCAACACCACCACCCGGAAATTCCCAAAGGCCCTTTTCATTTCTAGCCAAGTTTCCCCTTTTTGATATAATAACCTTTCCTTCATTATTAAAGATAATTGCGCCAACTCCCACACCTATATAATCTTTGCCCTTTTTCATATTTTTCATAAAAAGATTAAAACTTTTAAAAATTAATATCACCTTCATAAAAAATATCAAAAAAACACAAACAGCACACCCAAATCTTGAAAATCCGCCTTCATATCCCCTTTTTGCGTTATAGGCTTCTTTCTATGCATAAATATTTATATATTCCACCTTCTTCGCAAACCCTAGCCTACTGCCGTTTTGCCATAGTATGCAATGGGATTACATTTTTTTGAATATCAATGGCAGATATTCCGCATACACATTGCTGATTCCAGATAACCAAGCTTCCTTATTTTCCGTATTCTTAGATATATGTATAATCTTGGAAAGTTCTGGTCTATCCCCTTTTTCCAAAAGATTTTTTTCAAACTCGGCATAGTGTTGCAAAAAATCAGAAATATTCATCGGAGTCTTTGCCCAATATACCACTCCAAGAAAGTCATGCGGGCCACTTTCCACGATTGCCCAAGGATAAAATTCGCTAACTTGCTGAGGATTATTTACAAACAATCCAACTTCTTCCGCCATCTCATTAGCTGCATTTTTTTCAATATCGATAATCTTGCCATTATCAGAAAGATCCTCTCTAGTTATCCCGCCTCCAATACATTGAATTCTGCCCGGCAATGCCGTACTTCCACCCATTTCCCCAAATACCAATTCCCCATCAATAGTCTCGATCATCACCGAAGAATGCACCACTCTGCAAACATATTTTTCATCAATAATTCCATTAATAGTTGCCAAATAATGAGCATAATCAGAAAGAGCGATTTCAATCGATACTTCACCTTCTTTTTCTTCAATCATTGAAATTGTAAAAACGTCACCCCTTTTGAAACTTTTGCCACTCTCGATTAATTCCGTCCAGTATTTTTCAATTTTGGAAACAATGTCTTCCGGTAAAATTATCTTTTCACCGGAATAATTTATCTTTGGCGCTTTTTTTAAAAAAGTAAGTTTATTCATAGCTTTACTTTATTATTTTTCACAATATGTCAAGTATCACTATTTTAACCCTATTTTTTGCAAGAAAACCTCCAATTCCTTGCCCTTAAGCGTGCGGTGTTGACCGGGTTTGAGGCCGCCGAGTTCCACGTTGAGTATACGAACCCTCTTGAGTGAAACGACCTTATATCCCAACGCATCGCACATGCGGCGAATCTGCCGTTTTTTTCCTTCGTTCAAAATGATTGCGAAAGCATTAGCGCGAATTTTTCGCGCCTGACACTCGCGCGTTTTGTAACCATCATCCAACACCACGCCTTTTTGAAGCTTGTCGATAAATTTCTGCTCCACATCCTTGTCCACCGAGACGTGATATTCTTTGTCATGAAAGCGCTCCGGCTCCAGCAAACGTCCAGTGACTCGCCCATCATTAGTGAGAATAATCAATCCTTCCGAATCTTTGTCCAATCTCCCCACTGGAAAAACTTTCGTCTTGAATTTCATAATATCTTCAATGCTTTTTTCGTCGCCTTGCGGACTGTGTGTAATGATGCCACGTGGCTTGTTATATGCCAAATATACCAATTCGTTTTTCCTTCTTTGATCACCAACCACTTCAACTTTATCATTTTCCGTCACTGTGTCGCCAAGTTTAGCATGTTTGCCATTGATCAAAACTTTGCCAGCCTCAACCAACCGGTCAGCTTCCCGTCGGCTGCAAATCGCCCTCCCAGCCAAATACTTATTCACCCTCATAGGATATTTTTCTTCAGTCATAAAAATCAAACTTCACTTATTACGTCAAAACCTTTAAAGCTTCCCGTAATCGAAAGCCCAATGATTTTTCCTTTGCACATGTCTTTTTCACGCATCTGCCTTGCAGTCTCGTTCAACGTCGCCCCTGATCCCACAGCATCATCTATTAGCAAAATATTATTATATTTACCTATATCATCCACCACGATAGTATTTCTGGCGTTTTCAATGCGATCTTCCAACTTGTTGAGTGTTTTTTGTGGCACTACTATTTCCGTTTTCACTTTTACTATCGATATTTTTTTCACATTCTCGTGCAAATTTTTTTCAAGTTCCCTCATGAACTGCACCTGTCTTTTCACAGTGGGAGGAATGAATCCGATTCCATCTATCTCATATTTATCCACAACATAATCCACTTTGGATTTTATTTCAACAGCAAGTTCTCGTATCAACTTCTTATCCTGGCTTTGCTTCGCATACAAAAGAAGCTGCCCCAGTCTGGTCTTTCCAAATCTTTCAATGCCATAAAAATCAACATAGAAAACTTTATCCAGATAAACCTCGCTGAACGTGGATCTGAATTTCTCCAAGCCACTTATGAGCCTATTCTTTTTGAAAGCATCATATTTATTCAGCGTTGCGACATATTCCCTAGCAGTCTTGCTTACAGGTTGTTTAGTTTTTTCGCACCAAAAAACAAATCCTTCCAATCCCTCTTTTCTTTGCCCATCCGGCGTGATAATGAGAAAATTTTGCTCGATTATCTTTTCATCCTTTTCTTCTATGTCTCCAGTTTGAATAGACGCGGTCTTACGCTTTTTTGCCAACAAATAAAAAACCTTCGGTGGTTTACCAATTTTTGTAAGAGCATTCTCAGCAACAAGATTTGCCAACTGCTTGAAAACAGCCCTTTCACTGATCAACAAAAAATCAGCCAATTCATTAGCCGTAGCTTGTTTATGGCTTTTTATATATTCAATTATTCTATCAGACGTTTTTGCCATAAAGTTCATAGTTCATACTTAACTATGAACTATTATATAATATTTATATAATTTGTCAAATTATGCCTCTTACCCCCTTCCCGTCGGCTGCAAATCGCCCTCCCAGCCAAATACTTATTCACCCTCATAGGATATTTTTCTTCAGTCATAATTATATTTTTGCAAAACGTCCGTTAAGTATTAGTTTGATTCTATAGAATTCAAAATAATTTCCGCCGTTTCTTCCGGTTTTTGATTTGTGTTGTCTATTATAGTGCCAAAAGAAGGGTTATTTATTCCTATTGAATAATGATATCTAATTCTTTGTTTTTCCCAATCATCCAGTTCTCTTTCCCCTCTATTTTCCAGAGCAATTTTCATATCAGGATTCAAAGTAAATACAAACATCTTTTCATTTTCATTACCCAACTCACTCATCATATAATCATAATTTTTCTGCGAAAGCGGGTATGGAACAATAACATTAAATCCTCTTTTGGAAAAATTCCTGATCACCAAAACAGCATTTTCCAAATTAATTGGAATTTTTTCTTCAATAGGCAGCCATTCAATAAAATCAGAAAGATTATCAATTTCAACAACTGCCGGCTTTTCAATTTTTTCAGCCAATATTTTCGATATTGTACTCTTTCCCGAATTTATTGAGCCATTGATGAAGATTATCATAAATTCTACACTTACAAAAAAATTATCACACTATCACATGAAGTAATATAGTCCAATTTCAGCGGACAGTCCGCTATTTTATACTATTTTCAAATTTTTACTTTGCTTAATTTCAATAATTCTTTTGGATTTATCAAGACTAAGTCCTTATGGGTCATTTGCGGATTATTTTTTCTCACTTCATCCACTAAATATTTTCCAATCTTATAACCTAATTGTTTCGGTTTTCCCTCACCATGAAACCAACCACTATAGTTATAGTTTCTTGTATCATAAAATTCCTTTTTCATTTCGGGTAGCCATTTGTCGACAAGCGCCAAAGAATATTTGTCATGAGTAATTTTTCTACCTGACAAAGCATGTTCGACTTCAAATGCAGTTGCGAGTCCTTCTGAAAAAAGAGAGTTAAGCAAATAATGTTTATTATTTTCCAGCAATCCACAATATCCCCTAGCAATGTGATGCAATTCATGATAAAGCATTGTTTCTAAATCAATAAAATCCACCTGCCCCTTTGGCAGCATAACCTCAATCCAATCTTTTGCTTTGGTAAAACCACTACTATGTTTTCCAAAACGATAAAAAGTAAAATTAACAACACATTCAATTCCAAGTTCTTTTTTTGAAACACCAAAAACTCTTTCAACTATTGATATTATTGTTGATTTTTCACTATTTGAAAATTCCTTTTGTGATTCAATAAATATAATATTTGGTTTCATGAGTTCATTTCCGTGAACAGTCCGCTTTTGGCGGACTGTTCACTGCTTTTTGCTATCTTAAATTCTTTGCAAAAAAATCTTCCAGTTGATCAATAGCGATTCTTTCTTGCTTCATGGTGTCGCGATCGCGCACGGTCACGGCGCCGTCTTCCAAAGTTTCAAAATCCACCGTCACGCAATATGGCGTGCCGATTTCATCTTGGCGACGATAGCGTTTGCCCACATTGCCATTATCGTCAAATTCACACATGAAACTGTTTTTTAAGGTGTCGAAAATTTCGCGCGCTTTACCAACCAACTCCGGTTTGTTTTTCATCAAAGGGAACACGGCTACCTTGACCGGTGCAAGTTTCTTCGGCAATTTAAGAACCATACGCACATCCCCCTCTCCTACTTCTTCCTCCACATACGCTTCCGTAAGCACCGCCAAAAATGTGCGATCCAAACCGACCGAAGTTTCCACAATCCATGGCACATATTTTTCATTTGTCTGCGGATCACGATAAGAAAGATCAACACCGGAAAATTTGGAGTGCTGCGTCAAATCATAGTCACTGCGATTATGAATACCTTCCAATTCCTTGAAACCAAACGGAAAATTGTATTCAATATCCCAAGCCGCCTTAGCATAAAAAACTAGGTTTTCATGTTCATGCCACTTGAGGTTTTCTTCTTTGATCCCCAAATCTAAATAATATTGCCAGCGCTTTGCTCGCCATTGCTCATATGACTGGGCTGCTTGGTCAGGCTGCACGAAGTATTGCATTTCCATTTGCTCAAACTCGCGTTTTCTGAAAATGAATTGACGCGCCGTGATTTCATTGCGAAACGCCTTACCGATTTGGGCGATACCAAACGGAATTTTCACCCGCGTCGAATCCAAAACATTTTTGAAGTTCACATAAATTCCCTGACATGTTTCCCCACGAAGATATGTCGGTTCTTTTGTCCAATCACCGGTAAAATTTCCTAAATTGGATTGCACAAGCAGGTTGAAATTTTTAGCTTCGGAAAAATTTTTCTTGCCACATTTGGGACATTTTATCTTATCCTTATTTTCAATCATCAGTTGATTGATTTGCTCTTCGGTCATTTTTTCATCAGCAAACACCCCGATTTCCTCCAGTAAATGATCAACGCGCGCCCTAAAATGACATTCTTTGCATTCCGCCAGCGGATCGGAAAACCCACCCACATGTCCGGATGCTTCCCAAACTTTCGGATGCATAAAAATAGCACTATCCAAGCCCACAATATTCTCATGGTCCTGCACCATCGCCTTCCACCAAGCCTCGCGGATATTTTTCGCCAGCTCCACGCCATATGGACCGAAATCATACACAGCTGCAAACCCACCATAAATTTCCGAAGATGGGAAAATAAACCCACGACGTTTTGCTAATGATACAATTTTATCCATTGTAACTTCCATATGATTCTACTATTTACTAATAAATTAGAAATTAAAATAGGCCCGTCCTGTACACACCAAAACAATTGATATGCACGGGACGAGCCTTTGTTGGTTCGCGGTTCCACCCGACTTCTCCGACTTTGCGTCGAAGCACCTTCGTTTAAATGCGATCAATTTTGCCTTATATAAGGGAAAAGGAGCCACCCCTTCCTTAATCACATCCTACATACATTATACGCCTATTGACAAAGAATGTCAAACGTATTACAATAGTCTTTTATGTTAATACCCTTGATTTGCCATTTATCATGTAAGCGTATCTATACATAAAGATTAAGTAATAATGTATAGAAAAGGACTTACGCGTTTGCCCGAAACAAAACAACGAGTATCCGCCAGCTGGCGGAACGTTTCCTTGGAAAAAATTGCCAAGGCGCATAGAGGCTCATTTTGACTTGAGGGTAAATACGTAAGTCATTAGATAAATACATGTATAATCGCAATTTCCGTGGCGACGGAACTAAACCTAAACGCCGTCCCCAAACCAGCAACTGGCAAGGAGGACGAAAAAACACTTTTAACCGAGGCACTCGCAAGAGACGCTTTACCGGGGATTCAATCGACATTAACAGATTCGTCAACAGAGCAACAACTAATGTTGCCGAAGAAAAATATGTCGCTGAAAATACTTTTTTGCAATTCCCAATCAACGGCGCTTTGAAAAAAGCGATCACTGATCGCAAATTCGAACACCCTACTCCCATTCAAGACAAATCCATCCCTCATATCCTTGCAGGCAAAGATGTGATCGGCTTGGCAAATACTGGCACTGGCAAGACCGGCGCTTTTCTAATTCCCATGATTGACAAAATACTTGCCAACCCCAACGAAAAATTGCTAGTAGTCGTGCCGACCCGCGAATTGGCTATTCAAATTCAAGAGGAATTCAACGCCTTCACCAGAGGCATGCGCCTTAATTCCGTGGTAGTCGTCGGCGGCGCCAATATCCGCCCGCAAATTGAAAGGTTGCGCTCGCGCCACAATGTCGTCATCGGCACACCAGGACGTCTTAAAGATTTGATCCAACGCAAGAATTTGCATTTAAACAAATTTGCCAACGTCGTACTCGACGAAGCAGACCGAATGCTAGATATGGGATTTATTCCCGATGTACGCTTTTTGCTTTCGCTCGTAGCTCCAAAAAGACAAACGCTTTTCTTCTCTGCCACCTTGGCACCGGAAATTGAAAAATTAATCAAAGAATTTTTGAATGATCCGATCAAGATTTCCATCAAAACCCGCGAAACTGCAGCCAATGTCGACCAGGACATCGTGCGAATCAAAGCTGGACAAGACAAGATTGAAATATTGCATGAAATGCTAGCCAAAACCGATTTTAACAAGGTGCTGGTTTTTTCCCGCACCAAGCACGGCGCTGACAAACTTTCTCGTGCCTTGCACGGACGCGGCTTCAAAGCTGAGTCTATCCATGGTGATAAATCGCACGCCAAACGTCAGAAAGCACTCAAATTATTCAAGGAAAATATCATTCAGATTTTGGTAGCAACCGATGTTGCTGCCCGTGGCTTGGATATTCCCAATGTAAGCCATGTGATCAATTTCGACGTTCCCGCAACTTATGATGACTATGTCCACCGCATCGGTCGCACAGGTCGTGCCGGCAAAACCGGGGTTGCACTGACGTTTATCGGATAGACTTATATAGTATGAAAAAAAAAGAGAGACTCTCGCGAGAGTCTCTCTTTTGATTAAAAAATAATTTAAGCAATAAAATCACAGTGATTTTGTATTAGATGTTGCCTTTAAGGAATCAGCCATATGGGCAACAAAATTGACAAAAAACTTGCGCCTCATATCGAATCAAAAAAGAAGAAAATAGCCGTGATTGGAAGCGGAGTAGTAGGCAGGGCCACCGGCAAGGGGTTCATGCAAATGGGTCATGATGTTGTTTTTGCCGACATAAATACGGTATTAGTCGACAATCTATTGCAAGACGGCTTGAATGCTTGTGAAATGGGCAGCGACCACCTAAGTGGCAGGGATATTTATGTCGTCAGCGTTCTTACTCCTTTCATGAATGATTCGATTGAACTGCGTTTCATCGAATCTGCAGCCGCCAGTTTGGGAAAAATTTTAAAAAGCAATAAAAATTGGCCCGTGATCATATTTAGAAGCACAGTACCTCCTGGAACCATTGAGAAAAAAATAATTCCTTTGATTGAAAAGTTTTCTAACAAAAAATATGACCAGGATTTCGGAGCAGTCATGAATCCTGAGTTTTTGCGTGAAGTTAGCGCCGAAAAAGATTTCCTTAATCCATGGGCAATTGTGATTGGAAGCAACAGTCAACGTTCAATCGAATCAGCCAAAAATCTCTATCAACCATTTAATATTCCCGTTTCAACAATGTCCTTCAAGGAGGCAGAGATGATGAAATATGTCCACAATCTATACAATGCCAATAAAATTTCTTTCTTCAATGAGATGCGTATGGTTGCTGAAAAAATAGGAGCTGACGCAGATAAAATTTTTTCCACAGTAACCAAAAGCGCTGAAGGCATGTGGAATGCAAACTACGGCACCAAAAATCTTGGGCCATTTGGTGGCACTTGTTTGCCGAAAGACACTAAAGTTTTTCTAAATTGGACCGACTCCGAACTAAAAAAGAAACTTCCCTTGCTTCATGCGATTATAAAGGTCAATGAAATAATGAAAGAAAACAACTACTTAGAGTAAAATACTGTAAACTTAAAACGTATGGAAAATTTTTTAGCAAATATTTTCGGGCAAATATACGAATCAGCATCACTCATTGCTTTTTATATTCCTCTTGGCATAATCGGCATTTGGCGCTGGAGCATTTGGCTAATCAGAAAGTTAATTTCTTTTTTTTATCGAAAACCAACGGGAAATTTTTCCGGCACTCTTGCCATAATCACACCGGTATATAACGAAGACCCCCGGCTTTTCAAGAAAGCTTTGCGGTCTTGGACAAAAAACAAACCGGACGAAATAATTGCCGTAATAGATTATTCAGACAAAAATTCCCTGGAAGCTTTCGAGCTTTTTTCCAAACAACATCCGGAAGCAAAACTTATCGTAACTGAAAAACCTGGCAAGAGACCGGCTCTTGCTGATGGCATCAAAGCAGCAAAAAGTGAGATTGTAGCCCTAGTGGACAGCGACACGATTTGGAGCAGTGGGATCAAAAAGAGCTTACTAGGACCATTTTCAGACAAATCCGTAGGCGGAGTAACCATGAGGCAAGATGTGCTCAAACCCGACACTCTCAGCAGAAAAATATTTAAATTTCACCTAGACAACAGGTATCTTAACGAATATCCTTTTCTTGCCGTAGTCAGTGACGCACTTGCCTGCCTTTCAGGCAGAACAGCAATTTATCGCAAATCAGCCATAATCAACGCCCTTGATCAATTGGTAAATGAAACCTTCCTGGGGAAAAAAGTAATCAGTGGAGATGATAAGGCATTAACTCACTTGATGCAAAAAAATGGCTGGAAAAGCAGATATTTGAGAGATGTTGTCGTATATACCCCCGGATCGCCAAAGATGTTACAACTATTCAAACAACAAATACGCTGGGCGCGCAACGCTTCCCGATCCGATACTAAAATCATCTTTCAAAAATGGCTTTGGAAAAACCACACGCCCCTAGCTCTCTATTTGATCGATAAATTCATTCAACCATTCACTTTGTTTATCAGTATCGCCTATTTTTTCATTTCCTTGGCTTATGGTTTCTGGCAAGCTTCCCTGCTAATATTCGCTTGGTGGCTCATAAGCCGCACGATAAAAATGTACCCCCATCTCAAAGAAAATCCCCAAGACATCTTGATTTTGCCAATCTACATTCCCATAACTTTTCTAACCGCCCTTATTCGAATATATGCCTTCATTTCCATGGACGAGCAAGGTTGGATAACTAGATGGGATCAAAGCAGGCTGACAAAAAGTCGTCTCGTTCATACTCTGGGCGCATATTCGGCAACAGCCGCACTGATCGTGGGAATGTTTTTCGCCGTTGAAATTTTTCGAGAAAAACAACTGAGCGAATCTAGTTTGGAAAAAAAAGAAACAAGTATTCAAAAAACAGCTGCCAATGGCTCGAATATTTTCACACCTCAACTTGCAAAAGCAAACATTCAAGAACTTGAAAAAACAAAAGAGGATCTCTTTAAAAAAGCAAATCCCGATCCATATGGTTATTACATTGTTAAAAATGAAGACACCTATGCAAGCTTACTGAAAAAGTTCAACCTTGATCAATCAGTCGAGTTACTTGATTCAAAAAACAAAATGCCCTTGCCTAAAAACATCCTCTTGCAACAAGACCAACAAATAGCCATACCAACCATGCAATTGCGCACAGCAATAAGCCCGAATATTTTGGCGAATAACCGCTATGCGAAACCTCCGCGCATAAGCTATGACAAAACAAATAACACGATATATGTCATGGGAGGTGGCAGCGCAGCCAACCTTGCAACCATAAGCAATGCCTTGAGATTTACAAATCCAAACTTGCTTACGCAGACAAAAAAAGGCGAATGGCTCTTACGCGCAAATCTGTATATCGGCAAAAATGTAACCCTCTTGCTACTTGGAAATGAAATATCTCTTTTAAAACTAAAAAGTGATTCCTCTCGCTTCGTTTGGCTGCTCAGTGAATCCGGAAATGTTCTCATATCAAATACCAAGATAACTTCATGGAATGAGGAATTTGGCACTCCTGATGATGACATAACCGATGGCAGAAGCTATATTACTGCCAAGGACAGCGGGCGAATGGATGTAATTCAATCCGATATTGGTCATTTGGGATATCCCGGCGCGCCAAATCGAGGTGGACCATTTGGCGGATCATATGGAATTTCATGGAAAATAAACAACGGCGGCCTCAGGGAAGATCTGCTAACCGGCGTTGTTCAAGAAAACAGTTTTCATGATAATTATTTCGGCATGTATACTTTTGGCGCCACAGGAATGCTTATTGAAAAAAACAAATTCTTCGACAATCTTGAATATGGACTCGACCCTCATGACGATTCCAATAATTTGCTCATCACAAAGAATCTAGCATATGGGAACGGTAATCATGGTATCATTCTTTCCAAGCGCTGTTTTAACAACGTGATAACAGAAAACATTTCTCACAACAACAGACTGCATGGCATTATGCTTGATCGTTCATCAAACAATAATTTGGTAAGCGGAAACACTATTTATAACAATACTGATGGAATCGTCCTATATGATTCGCATAGTAATATCATACACAATAATAAAATTCACAATAACACCAAGGGAATTAGAGCCAATGAAGGATCTTCTGAAAATTTTTTCGAGAAAAATGATATTCTTTCCAATAATATTGGGCTATATCTCTATGGGGGGTCCCAAGAAAATATTTTTTTTAACAACACAGTTCACGATAATGAAGTTGGTATAGTTCTAAAAAATGCTAACAATAATATCTTACTTGGTAATTTAAAATCATTGGATAATAAAAAAGACGGACAAATTACCGAAGATTCACAAGGAAACAATATCCAATAAAAATTTATGTTAACAAAAGCCACTAAATTTTTTTTCATTATTACTTATTGTGCTGCAATAATTGCCGTGCTCTTTTTCACGATTCGCTCCGAAGTATCCCAAAAGTCATCTAACAAAAAAGGTCCAGAGCAACAAACACAACAAAAAAAAGCTTCTTTGCCATCTCAAATCATAAATCTCAGCTGCTGGAAGATTACTTTGCCAATTGAAGAATTAGACGGTTCAAGATTGCCAATGACCATAGAACAACCAGATCTTTCCAATTTTTCCTTAAGTCCTTGGTTTGAAGTAAATAAAGAAGAAAATGGCGTTATTTTCAGAGCTCCGGTCAATGCTCCAACAACCAAAAATTCGGATTATCCACGCAGCGAATTGCGCGAAACAGAATGTGGAAAAAAAGAGAACACTTTTTGGTCATCCACAAAAGGCATCCACACTATGTATTTAGATCAGGCTATAACAGCTATTCCCAAGAAAAAGGCGGATGTAGTTGTCGGACAAATCCATGGCGATGATGATGATATCGTAGTTATTAGACTTGAAGATAAAAAACTTTTTGTCGCCAGAAGCAAAAGTAATCTATGTACGCTTGATGAAAATTATTCTCTGGGAAAACGTTTCAACATAAAGTTCGTTGTAAAAGATGGAATCATAAACATCTACTACAACAACAATCAACAACCATCCTGTTTTCTGGAGAAAAATGTTTCCAAGGCATATTTTAAAGCGGGAATATATACCCAATCAAACTGCGAAACAGAAGGAAATTCGACGCTTTGCAACTCGGAAAATTATGGGGAAGTGATTATCTATGAAATTTCAGTAACTCATCAATAACTAAAAAATTAGTTAAAACAAAAGGGGCCTATAATTAGATTGCCCCTTTTTAAGTCCACCGCTGGTTATTTTTTGTTTTCATTTTTTTTAGCTCATTTTAGGGTGACTATGTCCCATAATTGAAGATGTCATACCTGCCCAAACTGAAATACCTACCAAAATAACACCCAGAATAACACTGTTCCAGAGAGCTTTAACTCCAATTGTTGCAAAAATGAACGGAGAAACAATTAGCCACACACCCAAAATACCATTCATCCAGCTAACCCAAGCTGACGATTCCACTGAAGAAATTTCAATGATTGAAAACAATGTCACCAACGCCCCCACCAAAAACAAGCCACTCATAAAACTTGGACCCACGAAAAAAGCCGAGAGCATCAGCCAAACTCCAGCAGCGAGACCAACCCAACCAGCTGTTAAAATTTTGTCTGATTTTGTCATCATAACCTTTCACCTCCTCTCAATTTTAAAACATTTCTAGTTTATAATACACTTTTGTTTTGTTTATATTCGCAAAACAAAAAAGACCGCAACAATCGATCTGTATCTTTTTTAGCCAGCGCCACTTTCTCTCCCCTACTCCAACTAGTAGGATTGGTCGCGATGACATTTGACTAATTATTTACTTTCTTTATCTTCCCCATTATCTTCCAAAAGGGTGTGTAGCAAGGTGGATATTATTGCCAAAATTACCGCACCCAATATCGCCGATACAAAACCCGACACGGCAAATCCGGAGACAAGCAATGAGGCCAGCCAAAGCATCAGGGCGTTTATTACAAATGTGAACAACCCCAACGTGAGAATATTTATCGGAATCGTTATGAAAAGCATTATTGGACGGATTATGATGTTGATGATCGCCAAAACTATCGCTGCAATTATCGCCGTCCAAATACTATCAATACTGATACCCGGAACAATCCAGGCAGTCCCGATCAAGGCCAGTGCGTTAACAAATAACTTTAGGATCATTTTCATAAGATTATAATTAAATTAATTATACAAAATGTTCAAACCAAACAAAAACCTGCTCGACGGTAAAATACAAATAAAAACTGCTAATATTTCCAGGGAGGTAAGAAAAAATTATTTTTCAATTTCTTCTTTAGCTTCATTATACCATTTTTGAGCAATTTCTTTAGCCCCAGGAGTTATAATTCTTGAGAAATAGAAGTCTATATTTTTTCGCATTTCCTCTTTTGTTTTTCCCTGCTCTTTCCACTTTTTTACACGTCTCAAAGCTTTATCTTCAAAGAATGACAAGCAATCCGCATCGCACAAAACATTTTGATCGTCATCACCGCCAATTTCATGATTAGCCACGAGCTGCTTAACTCGCTCAATAGTTTCATCATCAGCTCCTTCGCCTTTGAGAAATTTTTCAATCTCAGCAGCACTTAGTTCTTGATGTTTACGAAGAGCTTCCGGATCATCCGAGCCAGCTTTCCAGTCGCCATAAATAGCACGCTCAATGTCATGAGCCATTGCAGCAATAAGCAAAGCTTCGTCCGCATCGGGCTTTAGTTTTTTCACCCAATAAACAGTTCTTTGCGCATGCCTGATATCGTTGTGATTTTCAGTCTTCTCCAGCAGCTTAATAATCCAGTTCTCTGTCTTGGTAAATAATTTCATTCTAGGTTTTTTAATGTTTTCCATATTCTTTTCTATTTTTTGTTCCATTAGCGCAATAAATTAAGCTCACTTTTTTCCAATCCCCAATAACAACTTCGTCTCGAATCCTTTTAAGGACCACCTTCTGTTTCTTGCGCCACATGATTGTGTTAAAGAATTACGTAATTAATTACGTAATTCTTTTTCATCTGCATGGCATTGTGAATGATGTTAGAACTATTTTTATGAGCAAAAATGAAATGATCCAATCCGCCAGCTGGCAGACCAAGCCTTTCTATTACATCGACGGATTTGGTTAATTAGCTTCAAGCTTTTCCTTCCCATTCATTAAAGAAGTCATTTAGATATTTTTCCATAATCTGATGTCTTCCTGTTGCAATAAATTTTCCTGTTTCCGTATTCATTAGATCCTTGAGTAGCAAAAGTTTCTCATAAAAATGATTTACGGTTGAGCTATTGTTATTTTTTTTATATTGTTCAAATGATTCATGAAATTCAGGCTTAATATCTGGATTATACATTTCTCTGTTCTTTGCACCTCCATAAGCAAAGGTTCTCGCAATCCCTATTGCGCCAATGGCATCCAGCCTGTCTGCATCTTGCACAACCTTTCCTTCAATAGTATTTATTTTTGTTTCAACCTTTGCGCCCCTGAACGATGCTTCTTTGATAATTTCGCAAACATGAGAAATTATTTCCTCATCAACGCCTTGTTTTTCTAACCATTCTCTGGCAACTCTTGGTCCAACAGAATCGTCACCTCCGTGCATTTTGTAATCAGCAATATCATGAAGCAAGGCTGCAAGTTCAACGACAAACATATCGGCATTTTCCTTTTGTCCAATATTCTGTGCCATTTTCCAAACACGATATACATGCCACCAATCATGTCCAGAAGCTTCACCTTCCAATGTTTCGCGCACATATTTCGCTGTTATATCAATTATTTCTTGTTTATTCATATTATTTTGTTCAATTAAAATCGTTATTTTTATTCTATCACAGTTCTAACTTTCCATTCTCCCTACAAAAAACAAGGTTTGTAAAAGCCTTATTTTGTCGAGCACGCCATCGTAAAGGACGTTAGAACCTGTTTTAGTTAATTATTTTCTTTAGATTGATATAGTGTTATAGCTTTTTTGATATACAATCGGTCTTTTTCATTTTTCTCTTCAACTAGATCAGTTAACTATTATTTACTAAAAAACTTAAGGACTGGCTTTATTGCTAAAATAAGCCATACTGCAATAATCCACCAAATACTGATTTCTAATAGTCCGGGGATTAGTCTAGCGAGTATTATTCCAAAAGCGAAACAGGCCATCTTTGTCAAACCCATATCTATCCAACTTAATTTTTTTAACTTTTCGTCTGTATAAGATGCAAGGCTCATATTTTATCTATTTTAATATATTAATCTGACCTTTATTTTATGTTATAACAAAAAACCGTCTATAAGGCAATTTTTCTTAGCTCGGCGGGATAGACACCATTAGAACCTGCTTTATTAAGTCTAGAACGATTTAGCTAAGCTTACAATAATAAAAATACCTATTGAATTTAGCAAAAATGTTATTAAAATAAACTGCCATTTTTTTATTTTAGACAATCCCATTAAACTGACTCCGATTTCATCCGGTAATGGTGAAGCGATTATGACTGCGCCTAAAATGGGAATGATCCAGGCAAAAAATGGACTTTGAAAAATAACTCTTAAAAAAGAAAATCTAGCTTTTTTTAATATTGGGTATAACTCCTCAAAAACCTGGTCTTTAAGGATTTTAAGTATAAGATAATCTCCAACAACAGCTCCAATTCCGGCAGTAGCGGCTACTAGGTATGGGTTTAACACCTTAGCAATATCAAAAAGTATTGCCGAGGCTGGAACAACTGTGAAAGTTGAAACAAACATTACACCGCTAAGGAAGCTTCCAATATAACCTAGCGAGCCGAGTATCTTGATGAAATTCTGGATAATTGGCTCATTGATGAGATAGAAAAATAAGACTAAGCTTAAAAATAAGAGTGTTGTATTCTTGTATTGCCAACTTTTCCACTTTCCGATTGCATTACTAATGTTTTTGTAAACCATTTTTAAATTATATCACAAAAAGTTCTATCGTCCTATCCGGGTATAAAAAATAGGGCTTTAAATAAGCCCTAAAAAAGTTTGCACGCTGTGGTGGAGGAGGTCATAACAATCTTTGAAAACAAAAACGAGTATATTTACATACCCGATTTAAGGAAAAACCATTTTTAATTTTCTTCTTCTGGCAGAAAAGGCACATATTTCATATCACCCTCACTTCTCAATTTGTCATAATGTCTCTTTTCTTGCCTTAAAAAATAATCAATTCTTTCCATAACTCTTTTTGAATCTTTTTCAGATTCTTCATTAAAACCATCAAGGGAATAACTATGTGTATTTTCAGGATGAAGACAATGCAATAGTTCTTCTGTTATCCCAAGGATTTTTTCAACAGCTCCATATTTTATGGGGAATTTTTTTAATATATCGCCAGGATTCAACAAATGTTGTGCATTATAGTGTGAAAGTTGATGATGCCTTAAAACTGCAAGATTTTTCAATGTATCACCATTTTCAGCAATAATCTCTTCCGCTCTCGCCTTTCTTTTAATGTCTTTCTGATTAGCAATAAGAGAATAAACAGAAATAATTTTATCTTGCTCGCTATATTTTGAATTTTCAAAAATGTTTGCCAAAGCCTGAAGCCAAGTCTCTTCCAAGGAAAACATTGTGGCACCCCAAAAATTCTTATCCCTATCGAATTGCGGTTGATATGCTTTGTCTTGCAGACCTTTCCAAACATAAAAGCAAAGGTGTGCCCTAGTTAAAAATTGGTATAATTTTTCGAATCTATTTTTATATTCTTTATTATCCATAATTTTACAAAACCCCCGAATGGGGGGAGGGGGTGTTTTATATGAGCTATAGCCAGAAATTCTTCTGAAAATCTCAATTCAAACTCTTTATCCAGGAAACAACTTCCCTATTCTTTTCAATCGCATCTTCCGCCTCTTTCTCATTTATTTCTTTTCCTTTATGAATTACTTCGTTTCTAGTTTCATTGTAAATTAAACGCCATACATTCCAAAGCGTTTGATTATTAACAGAAAGAGACTTCCCAGTTGCTTCCTTGAGTAAATCCTTCAACCTTTCCTTAGTTCGCCATTTTTGTTCGAGTTTATCTTTTATTTCTGCCTCTAATAATCCTTTACTAGTAAATTTATTTATTAAATAATTTTCCAAAAAAATTTCCAATGCCTGAAATGATTCAACGACAGCTAAGGTAAACATCTTCTTTTTGAGAGAATTGGAAGCATTCAAAAATAAAAGTTCATAAAGTTCTGGGCGAATGTTTTCTTTTAGCATTTTCTCAATTTCTTCAAGTTCATCTCTGGAACGATTCATAACCGCACTTTGAATATGTCCGTAATTAGAAGAAGTTAACAAAAATCCAGAATTATGTTCAAAAAATAATATGTGAGTTGTATTCAAAAAACCTACTCTATCAACAAAATCCTCTTCCGTTACAACTTTATAAATATCCAGAAATTTATTAACAATCAACTGGGCTTTTTCATCCAAAACCTTAAAGATTCCTTTATTAGAATGATCTGCATTATCGATTTCTTCTTTTTTGAAGTTAGTATCAAAAAATATGTTTAACCTAGAATAACGGAAATATCCGTTTGTATCTCTAACCTTTTCAATATTTTTTCCTGTAAATCTCAACTCCCATCCAACATTTTCTTCTTGAGGAAATCTGGGAGTAATAATGTCTGGCTTATTAAAATAACATATTTTATCTTTTGCCAAAAAATCAGACTCATCGGAGCCAGTCGCTTTGTCAGTCCATATTTTTTTCGACTCAATACAAGCTTTTTCACCATCACCCAAATCCACTCCAAGTGGGTAATAATTTGGTAAATGTAAACAATATGGAAGATTAACTTGAACTAATGTATTAAATCCATAGTTTTCTATTTTTAATTTATCCGAAGGTTCATAAGGAACTGTAATTCCAGTAATAATTAAGGGTTTATCAGCATTAACATTTTTAATTTGTTCTTTTATATCATTCTCAAGTTTTTCTTTTTCATTTCCTTCTAATATTTCCCTGGGACCAAAAATAAAAAAATCTATTTTTTCTCCCGTATTAGGCATTTTTGCATTTATTATTATTTCTGCTATTTTTTTATTTCTCTTTTTTGTTTCAGTCATACTTTTTTGGATTTAATTTAAGCTAAGCCTATCTATCGAAAAAGCTTTTTTAAGCAAAGCAATCTTAACCCTCCTATGCAGGAAGAAACAGATTTATTCTGCAAAACAAGATAGCCTTTAGCTTGGGCATTGGAACAGTGGCACCGTTCAATCTGCTCCGAGGCTGAGTTTTCTTCCTCCTACGGCGGAATTATACTTTACAGCTTCTTTTTATGCGGTGCGGTGAGAATTTACCCCTCGTGTCTCATTGATGGCTTCTGAGGTCAGTTTCTGCCTCGCCTCCCTTTCGGGATACTTGTCAAACTTTCTTTGTTGAAGTTAATTTTATTATACAATACTCAGTCAAAAACACTACTATCCAAGCTTGAAACTCTTTGCTTTCTTTCTTATCCCCAATTTCTCATCTTTTAATCTTTTTATAGCAAAATATCCCAAAAAAATTCCTATTACAGCAAACCAAAAAAGTCCAAATATTCCATAAAACCAACCTACTTTTTTATCAGTAAATTTATAGCCAAAATATCCCATCAACAAAATCATTGCCGATATGGCTACAAACTGAAAGATAATAACCATCAATGCTTCCGTGCTACCAACGACTCCTATGCCAGACACTACGTCTTTTTCCATAGCTCTCGCAAATATTGTTGATGATACTTTTGTGAAAAAAATAATCCAAAACCACCTATTAAACATTTTCCATAATTTAGAAATGTCGCTGTCCTGATTTAATCCGCAATTTTTACAAAACATATTTTTAATTATTTTGAAAGCTTATTTTTCCAAACCTTTTTCCCGAAGGCATTTTTTGTACAGAGTATCGCTATACGATTTCGATGAGCAATCTTTCCTTGCTTGGCTTGGTCTAATTTCAAACCAATAAAAAATGATTCCTAAAATAATCAAAATAATCAAAATTATTTTATAATTTTTTATATTTTGCATATTTTTATTTATAAATTTATTATTCACAATGTTTACAAACCATATCAATATTTTTAATAATAAAAAGATTAGAAAACAAAATAAAAAAACAGTTCCTATTACAAAAAATACGCTAAAATTTATCTTATAATCACTAACAAAAATTTTTCCGAAAATATTAAACAGTATTGTTGATATAATTGTTGTAATTAAAAAAGACAAAAAAATTTCTATTATGCTAGCCTCATATATATTCAACGAATATTCTTTTATTTTATAAATAATTGATTTAAACATATATTTTTCAATATCTTCTTGGAGCAACAAATGAAGAAATGGAGATTCCAATTATTAGATAAATAACCCCGAACTTTATTCCGTGATTGTAAAAAACACTTATTACGAAACAAAAGAACACAAAAGGACTCAGTAATCCCCCCATCTTTGACATTGTACTACTATATCCATTGGCAAACACACTTCTTCCCATAATAATTACAACTATTGCAGAAATAATAATAAATGTTGTGCTCATATTATTTATAGTATGTTAATATATTTTGAAAACAAAAAAGGACAACCCTACTAGTTGTCGCACCCAAATAGACAGGTTATGCCTAATTGTTTTAAGTAAGGTTGCCCTATTCTGGGCACAACCTTACATTTTGCCTATCTGGCAAAATCCTATTTATTTGAATGCGACACCTAAAGAATACTGCATCGGGAGGCAAAAAGCAAACCTCGCATAGTTTGATTTTGAGCTAAATTTGGAGTAAATTAAAAGTATACAAATATGAGCTTAGAATCACTAAAACAAAGAAAGTGGGTGCTTGAAAGGATTGTTAATAATTTCGAGAATTATTCCGAAATTGGAGACAAGACCTGGTTTGGCGTTGACCACGAAATAAAATCTCCATCTGTTGATATGCAAAGAGAACTTATTAAAAAAGTTTTCAATGTTATGGAGGCGATAGAAATTTTAGATACAAGATTTTCTAAATACGAAAAAAACACAGATGAAAAACCAGATGAAAATTGGTTTGAAATAAAAATAAAAAGACCCGAGTTTACCAAGCTATGCGAAGAATACGGAATCGCATTTGGAGAAAAGCCAAATCCAGCTCAACTAAGAAACAACCCTGAAAATGAAAAGTTAGAATCATCGAACGAGGAAAATAATAATGGACATCAAGCCATAAGAAAGAAAAATGGAAACTTTTTCTGCGGAGAAGATACAATAAATTTTGGAGAAAACACACAATATAAGGATTTATTTGATATTATATACAGCAACTGTATCCAAAATAACTTCGTTTCTTACGAAAAAATAGACGAGGAACTCCAAAAACTTGGGTGGAAATCATCTCCAAAAAAGAAAAGAAATAAAAGAATACAAAACGCAACAACCAATGGTATATTTAGATTTGCAAAAATTGGAAATAAAAAGTTCGAGAATTTAAATCCACTAAACGGAAAACCACTTATTGAGATGATACGAGGGAAAGGCGTAAGATTTAATAACTATCGCTAAAATCTTATAACGGCTTACATCGGCTTATAATGGATTGTGGACAACTCTTTCAAGGGTTGTTTTTTTGTTTTTTCTAAGCATTTTTTATAAAATGATAATCCAAAAAAGTAATTAAAAGTAATTTGCTTTGGGCAAATAATGAAAACATAAGAAATTTAAGTTTAACTCAAGGTTATGTTTTCTGATGCACAAATCAAAAAATTTCAGATTATATACAAAAACCTCTACGAGGTTGAACTTAATCTTTCGGAAGTATGCGAAAAATTGGAAAGCCTAGTAAGAGTGATTGAGCTTACCTACAAACCAATGACTGAGAAAGAAATGGAACTGGTAAAAAAAAGACGTAAAGAAATGAAAATAATATGAGAGAGCCAAAGCACATTAGAAAGATAATACAAAAATCAGCATATGAAATGACACACGGAGGATTTGTTCCCAATTTACCAATAAGAAAAAAAGGCAAACAAAAAAGATTTTTTATTGACAATGAATACTATGAATGGGGCTATGCCAAGAATCTTTCAAGGCAAGCCACGCTTGTTTATTTTTTATTGGCTAAATATGCAAATTCAAAAACTCAGGCGTGTTTTCCTGGAATGGATAGAATTGTTAAAGAAGGAGGAATTTCCAATAATCGGTATGTGTCCAGGGGATTGAAAGAACTTGAAAAATACAACCTGATTTTTGTAAACCGACCTGGAGCAGGAAAGGTAAATAATTATTATCTACTGGACACTTCTGTTTGGAAAAAACTTCCTGGTTATGAAAAAGTTTCAATTTCCACAAAATCAAGTGTCAAAATGAACAACCCTGAGAGTCAAAAAGAACTACCAACCAAGGTCGAATTTGACCCACTAAATCATAGGAGTAATTCAACGGAAGAAATCATCACAAAAAAAGAAAAAACCATAGAAAAACCAGAAGCTAAATTCATTTCTTTTTTTAATGCAAATTACAAAGAACAAGATATTTTATTGGCATTAACTGAAATTAACAAAGAAATCAAAGATATAGGATTTCAAGAAGTCCGATATAAACTCAAACAACTTACAGTGGAAGGAAAAATAAATCCTATAAGAGCACCATCCTGGTAATTCGTTTTCAATGCGAAAAACAATAAAAAAATTCCGTTGTAATTTTCACTTTTGCTGAAAATGTATTTAGAGTCTACCTTTTTAGTAAAATTAAATAAGTTAATAAATTATAAAAATATATGACTACAAATAAAACACAGGAAATCAAGTATTTCCTTTATGCGAGAAAATCTTCAGAAAGCGAAGACCGCCAGGTGCAATCAATCGACGACCAGGTTGGCAGATTGGAGCGGTTAGCCAAGGAGAGAAACTTTCACATTAAGCACATTTACAAGGAATCAAAATCAGCGAAGAAACCAAACAATCGTCCCCTTTTTGATGAAATGATGAAAAGAATTGAAAGCGGAGAGGTGGACGGAATTTTATGCTGGCACCTCAATCGTCTTTCCAGGAATCCGATAGACAGCGGGAAAATAAGCTGGCTCTTGCAACAAGGAGTTATCAAGTCGATTCAAACGATGGAAAAAGAATTTAGACCCGAAGACAATGTTTTGCTTTTTAGCGTTGAAAGTGGAATGGCAAATCAATTTTGCCGAGAATTAAGCGTGAATGTAAAACGAGGCAATCAAAAGAAGCGAGAGGACGGCTGGAGACCTGGAATTGCACCCACAGGTTATTTAAACGACCTAGCAACCCACACGATGCCCATAGACCCGTTGCGATTCAGATTGCTTCGCAAAGCGTGGGATTTGATACTTACTGGAAATTACACCGTGCCACAAGTTGCCGACAAACTTAATAACGAATGGGGATTCCGAACGATAAAGAAAAAACGACTTGGAGACAAGCCATTGGCATTAAGCGGGATGTATAAAATTTTCACCAATATCTTTTATGCAGGAATAATTGAACACAATGGAGTTCACTATCCAGGAAAACATAAGGCGATGATTACCTTGGATGAATTTGACCGTGCACAAATCATACTTGGACACAAAGGGAAACCCAGACCCAAAAAACATCACTTCCCTTTCACAGGATTATTCCGTTGCCCTGAATGCGGTTGTATGTATACCGCTGAATTGAAAAAAGGGAAATATGTTTATTATCATTGCACACACAAAAATAAAAAAGTTAAATGTTCACAAAGAAAAGTTCTGGAGGAGAAAAAGCTCTTAGAACAACTTGAATACGAACTTGGAAAATATACCATACCCCAAGAACTGCTCGCTTTGGCATTGGAAATAATCGAAAGCAGAAAGGAGACCAAAGCAGACGATGAAAAAATAATAGCCGAGACTCGCCAGCAAACTTTAGAGAAATTGAAAAACCAACAATCAAATCTCATAAGAATGCGAAGCAACGATATGATTGATGATGAACAATTCAAAGTCCAAAGCGAACCGATAAAAAAAGAGATTGAGAGATTAAGTAATGAGCCTATGAGTGCCAAAGACCGAAAAGAAAAAACCCTAGAGCTAACTGAAAAAACTTTTGCCTTTTATGCTTACGCCCACAAAGCGTTTCTGACTGGCAATGATGAAACACGAAGAGAGCTTATATTTCATTTAGGTTCGAACCACGAAATAAAAGACAGAATAACCTCCATACAAGCCAAAGAATGGTTTTTGCCCGTAGCAAATAAGCGCAATGATATAAAGCGAGAATTTGAAAGGTTAGAACCGATGAAAAGTGGCTGTATAAAAGCAAAAAGCGGGCAATTAAGCCCACTTCTTAGCACTATGCACGGGGCTATGGACACGACTAGGAACAATATTTTGGAAAACTGGGACAGGATTGATGTCAGATTACAGCGCGCTCAAGCCTTATTACAGCGAATTTAACTCTTGCGCATCTCATTAAATGACAAATATAAATTAGCGAGTGAATCTAGCCATTCATCAGCCGTTTCACTTGATACATTCAAGTCATGATTTGCCTTGAAATAAGCGATTAATCTAATCCTTAATTCTTCTGAATATTTATATTGCATATAGCTTATAACTTTTCATGATTAGTTCCACCTTTTAAATCATTACTAATCGCCTGCGCTAATTCTAGAAAGTTTCCACCCACTTGAATATGTTGTATGGGCAGACTTATTGCTGAATATAATTCATCCACGAATTGATCACGATTTTTTCGTCTTGGGTCATTGTGTGATTTTCCATCCAATTCAATGGCAAGCAATGGTTTTGTTGTGGCATGATTGCACACAAGAAAATCAACATGGCGCGATTTGATTTTGCCACGAAGACCCCAATGACCATTACTGGATATATTCTTCTTGTCCACATCTACAAAGTCCTCAATGCGCACCTTAGACAATACAATATAAGCGTCTCCCAGCGCCTTCTGCAGATTAATGAATAATGCTTGCTCTGATTCATTCATCACCCTGTCCTTCTTCTGATATGAAGACAAGCTCGTCAGTCTTTCCTTCTTCTCAATGAATGCCTTAGCAAGAGCAACAGCGACAATGAAGACGATTAAGATAATTGTCCAAGTCATGGTTTTATTATTATTGAATTATATTTAATGAAACACGAAAACAAATCAACCCCGCTGTTTATCATGCAATAGTTGAAGAAAAAATATTACTTTCCAGAAACATTATTTTCATAAACAAATACTGCACCATTTTTTTCAACAACATCCTTAACACATCGCATCCTTTCAATGAAATTATCATCTGATTCATTTAAACTTTTCTTACAATCGTCACTCCATTTTTCCAACAAAAGAAGCCCTGCATGATGTAAAATTTTTTCAAAATCATCCGAAGAAAGAATTTGCACTTTATTGTTAATTGCATTAGTAATCTTTTCACTTTCCTTGTCATACAATGGAACTAATCCAATTTTGTTAACAGAGAAGAAATGTGTCAGTGAATTCCTTAAATCACGCAGATTTTTTGCACTTATTTTTCCTGCTCTTTTTGGGTTCTCCATTATCCACTTATTCTCCCTGCATAGGCAAAATTCGTTTATAAATTGATCCATCGCACCATCCGAAGCATCTCTGAGTTCCGCACTATCGCTCGTTTTTTTCTGATATGCAGTATGAAGACAACGAAGTGTCTCAAGATGAGCGAAAAGTACAATAAACTCCGACCTAACAGGACGAGGGAAATGGAACTTATCGGCTAACGTTTCCGGATTTTCAGAGAGTGTAAAGTTTAAATCGTCCGGCGGATTCATTTTTGACATAAGAGCCAATAGTTCTCTGCATTGTCTTTTTATATCTTTCAGTCTTTTCTTATAGCCCATTAACTCATTAACTTCTGCTTCAATCTGAATTAAAAAACGAAAGACAACCCCAAATTCTGGATGAATATCAATTCTGTTTTGAACCTTATCCATAATCACAAATGGCATATTTTCTATATTCTTGTTCATATTGAAAAAGTTGTATTTTCAATGGTATCACCGACAATAAGTGAAAAGCTTTTGGTGGATGACACACCATTTTGAGTATTTACAGTAATTGTTATCTTGTATTTTCCACGCTCAAGTTTATGACTAGGATTTTTCCAGTCATAAACATATGATTCATTATTCCAACCATATGCCTCCTTGTCTTTTTCGTATTTTGTAATCACATCTAAAAATTCCTGATTACCGGCTAAAATTGTGACAGGATCCGGTTCAAAAAGTCTCAAAATGGCGTTGTCCTTTAAAAATGGTAGCTCTGGCGTTGACGCCCAGCGCCCCTTGAACGAAAGGTGTGTTTTATTATCAACTCCAGAAATATTTATCATTGCCCTGCAATTTTCAGCAGTTTGACGAACAAGCCATGTTAATAAAAATGGCATTCTCTGATTAACGACAGCAACTCTGAAAAATTTCCATCGTTGACCAGAATGAGAACTGCTATTTTGATAAGTATTATCAGAATGAGCTTCTTCTGTAACTAAAATTTCAATCGCAGGCATCCTCATCCGATCAAACCACAATGCAAGCAAAATTCCAAAAAAAGTTGTAGCGATCGATAAAATTATATTTTCAAGCATATTTATTTAATGCAATTATTTACTACCTCAACCTCTTCCATTGTAAGTCCGTAAAATCCAAAGATGAGCTTATCAATTTGTAATTCAAATTCTCTAATATCGGAGCCATCATTCTCCCTCTTAATATCTAAAATGCGCTCGACAATACTTATAACTTCTTCCTGTTCTTTTTTATTGCCAATAAAAATAGGTATTTCAATAATTGGATCCTTGTCAATTTGATAATTATTACCCTGCATCTTTCCTTTATTGTGAAGCCAAAAAGCAATTAGTTTAGAATTCAATATTCCAGTTAAATACTTTTGATTAATTCTACTTGTTTTTATAGAAAAAAATGCCCTAGAAACATAACAAGGAAAATCCGTGTAGGTAAATGTTGGACATGCACATTTTCTAACGGACATTATTTTTTCTCCTTGAAAAAAAGATTCTTTCCTTGGTCTATTTAAACCATAAGGTCCATTCTCAGATGTAATAATATCCTTAAATTTATCTAGATGCTTTTTTACCTCAGGATAATCATTGATTTTATCAGCTTTTTTAAATGATGAATCCGTATAGATGATCCAGAACTTATTTTTTTTATTTCCAAAAATACCCTTTAATTCTTTTGTTGTATAATATGGTTTTAATAATTTATTTTCTTTTTCTGACAACTTAATGTTTTCTTTTTCATTATTTGAAAGAACAAATATACCATCTCCTATTTTAAAATTATTGCCAATTTCTTTTAAGGATTTTTTATTTACAAAATCCTGAAGAACATCAATTCCAGACATTAACTCACTTTTACCATCAATGAAAAACTTACCCTTTTCTGAAATCTTATTCAATATATTATTATCCTGAAGACTGCTAAAGACAAAGGTTTTATTCTCGAAATAAGAACGATTGAAATTAGGATTAAGGTAGCAAAACTTATCATCCTTAACTTTATTTAATATTTTATTTACACAATTCAATGAAATTTTATCATCAATTATTTTTCTATAATCAAATTGATACTCATTTAAACTATTATTTCGCTGAAGCAACATTATCATTGTTTGAATATCAGCACTTTCAAAAATTTTATAATTACCAAAATCAATAAAAGAAATCATTTTGGCATCTTTTGCGATCTTTAATCTAAGCTTAGAGGCCCCCGCATTTGTAACCCAATTATTAGAAGCAATAAAAGCAAGCACGCCAGTATTGGTCTTAAGTAAATCAATGAAAGTACAGGCAAAAAGATACCACAAATCCATTTTCCCTTGATAATACTGACTTTCACGAAGTCCATCGAAAGCAGATTTATCTGTATGCTCTTTAATATAAGGTGGGTTCCCAATAACTACATCAAAACCACCCTTCTCTCTGAAAACGTCACTAAACTCAAGCTTCCAAATAAAAAATGGACGGATATTCTTACGCCTAAGTTCTTTTATTTCCTCAAGCTTTTCCGTTTTACCCTGTTCTGCCAGTGTAATCTCAATCAGTTCCCACTTTAAATTATCAATCTCTTCTTTCAATTCTTGCTTATGTGTTCTTCGTGATTCACTTATGTATTGTTCAATTTTATTATGCAGAAGCTTAGTTTTCTCTTCTGCAATTCTCCTTTTTTCTGGAATTCCAAAAAGATTATTACTACTCGTATCAGAATTTTCAGATCCCTTGGAAAATAATTTAAGTCTTGATTGTAATGATTTTATTTCCCTCTCAATTTCCATCTTTCTAATTACTGTCAACTTGCCCTTATAATGCAGATCAAAATACTCCCGTTGAAATTTAGAAATTTCATCATTGACTTCTACTTTTTCTTTTTCTAAAGATTGCGCACTTTCAAGTATTGAATCATCAAATAATTTAATGCCTTCATATTCGGAAATAAGACTATTACCTTGCATTATTTTATGCTCGAGATTTGGCAAGGGGTGCGGAATGTTTTCATCAACAACCAATGACAGCCAGAGGCGAAGCTTAGCGATTTCAACCGCACCAGGATCAAGATCAACACCATAAATGGAATGGGAGATAGTGTGAAGTTTTAATTCATAATCAGAAATATTATCATCAAGATATATATTTAAGACCTTTCTAGCTCTAACTATCTCATTAATCATGCCAAGCGGAAATGCGCCCGAACCAACAGCAGGATCAGCAATTTTTATATTTTCTAAGAGCTGATCTAACAAAATTGCTTTTGATCTAATAGAGCCAGGCAGAAGTAATTCATATTTACCTCTATATTCAAAACCGCTAATTTCCTTTTCCCTTATCTTTTCTAGAGCAACTTTGTCATTATCAATGATTCTATCTCCCCTACGTATAAGCAACTCTAAATCCTGCCTTGCAATATCAGTGCCGACTTCAGCTTCCAAATAGTTAATAAGACTTTCTTGGCACATATAATGTACAATTTCACGAGGAGTGTAAAAAGCGCCCTTGCTTTTTCTATCTTTGATATCAAGCAAGTTTTCAAAAACTTTTCCAAGCATTTCAGGATCAACCGCAACCTCTTTTTCTAAAGGCTCATTTTCATTTACAGTAAAATTATATCTATCAAAAATATCAAAAATACCATCTCCGATATCCCCTTCTTTGGTTCTATTATTATTAGAAAAAAGATCGTCAGGAAGAACAATGTTGGTGGTTTCCCATTTATATCCATTCATTGGTTCAAATAATCCACCATTTAAAAATGGCATCCTGCAATTATTTAATCTAGGATAAATCGATTCCTTGCCACGATCTTGTGCAAGAGCTTCGTAAAATAATGGCTCCAAAACATCATTAAAGAAATTTTTACCATATTTTTTTCGGCGTTCGAATAGTTCGCGTATGAATTTCTTAGGTCCCTCGCCCCATTTTTTTTCAGGCGAAACACCAAACCAGCCTTTTTTTTGTAAAAAATAAAGGAAGACAATTTGCCCTAAAGTTTTTTTTGCAAAATCAACCGTTGAAATTTCCTTTTCTTCAAATTCTTTTTTTATCTTTTCATCATTAAGAAGAACAGCATCCAAACATTCCTTGAGATGAAAATATAACTCGGTATATTTACTAAAAAATTCTTTTGTTATTACTTCAATATCAAAAGCAAGTTCCAATTCTGAAAGATTTGGATTTTCATTACTTATAAGCAGATTCATAAATCTACTTTGTGCTGTATGACTACCTTCATTTTCACCAACCAAAAATGACCATCTCCGAGCAGGGGTTATTTCTGCCTTGGTTTTTAATTTTTCATTTACAACCTCCAAGGAATGTTCCAATTTTACAAGTGAAAGACGCCAATCTCTATTTCCAGGAGAAACAAACGCTACCAAAGCTGCTTCCTTGTTATTTGTCTTAAGATACTCGGCTACAAAATTTCGTTGAGCTGTTCTAGCTCTCTCAAGAGTTGAATTTTTGTTAAGAGCAACTTCCAATATGTCTATTTTATTCCCAAAGCAATCCTCAAAATATCCAATTACCTTATATTTAAGAATAAATGGAAGAAATGAATGTTTTATGATCGGCTCAAAACCACTCGACTTATACTCCTTAAAAAGATTTCTAACGAAAAGTAGGAAGTTATTTTCATCAAACTTATCATTAAACGCAGATGCAATAATTTTTTTTGCTTCTTCCTTTGTCATATCTAGTTGATATTAAAATATTCAGAAAGTATAATCTCCTTTTTTGCAGATACACCATCATTTTGCTCGTTTTGATTTGGCATCAAGAAATCAGCAGGAAGAGTGGTTTTTAAGATTGCCAGAAGTTTAATTGGGTTCGCAATAATTTCTGGCATTTCCTGAATTTTATTATAAATTGTTTGAGATATTTTCTTTGGAATTCCACCAGTGTTAAGCTCCTCAATAACTTGTCTAATATAAGATTCATCATCCTCTGTAAAGCCCTTAAAATTTCTAATTTCTTTTGCGCTCAAAAGCTTGTGAAGACGTGCGGCATTATCCCTACTTCCACGCTTAGATGAAAATTCTTCCTCCTCATTCTCGCCAACATTTTTCAACATTTCCAAATTCTTATCAAGCAATTCATAGAATAGTTTATCTTGTTTGTTTTTTTTCTCATCTGGCTGAGCCGATAGTGTTTTTGCCGCTTCCGTAAAATCAATCTCGGAAGAAACTGAGACTGCACCATTTTCCACAATGAAAAACTTTTGTAATTTTCCTTTTCTGAAATATGTTAGTAATTTAACAATACTATCTTTTGATTCACGAACTGTTCTTGCCTTCTTTGGAAGTCTTTTTATTTTTTCAAATAATTCAGGATTTTCATCCCTTATCCTTCTGATCTCTTGCAAATACCCAAGCTCACTTTCTCCCTCATCCATCTCACCCTCAATCATTTCTTTTGATAAGATTTGACTGAAAAGGCTGTGCCCTTCTGGGACTTCACTTTCAGTTAGAAGTTTTGCGTCAGCACCAAGCAATGTGATGAATGCTTGAATTTTAGCTTCTGCCATTTCTTTTAATTTAATCTGCTCATTTGATTGGTCTGTTGGAAAAAAAGTATATGTATAAATTTTGTCATGTTTTGCATCGACTCTGTTTATGCGACCGACTCGTTGCATTATACGTGTAGGATTCCATGGAATATCATAATTTATAACGACATTCGCCTGATGTAAATTAGCACCTTCAGACAAAACATCTGTTGTTATCAGAAGCGTGAAATCATTCTTAATATTTTTTGCATTTGCATCAAAATTCTCCATCACTATTTCTCGTTCCGCCTGTGAACTCTCTCCTGAAAAATACAGGATTTTATCTGGAAAAATATCTTGCAAATTCTTCACCAAATATTGTGCTGTTTCTTTTGATTCGGTAAATATTATAGACTTTCCAATTTTTACAGGCTCCTCAATGGCAAGCTTTTCCTTAAATGCTATGATTTTAGGATCGCGATCGATACCTTTCCATAATTCCTGAATATCTTTCAGGATATTCAAATCATTATTAAGATCAACAATAAAGTTTTCATTAAATTCATCACTAGAAAATTTCTCCGCTTTGCCATTCGCAATAAGCTGATCAATAGCATCCAAATTATCGTTCTCTAAATAATCAAATATTTTTTGAATATTTTTTTTGCTCACATATACATTGCCAGAATTGAACTCATTTATAAATTTTTCATATGACGCAACAAAGCGATTTATCGATTGACTAAATGCAAAAAAACTACTTTCTAATCTTTTAATCAAAAGCATTCTCATGAATTTCATCATGTTCTTTTGTTGTTGCTCCTCTGAACTCAAAAGCCCCTTATGATAAAGTAACGGCGTATAGCGAGAATACTTGAAATCATTGGTTATAATCTTAATTGTCTCAAAAAAAACATTGTCTTCTTTTTCATTGAATTCATAAAAAATCGGCTCTGGATTGGCAATTTCAGGAAAACTCATTTTTTGTTTTTTCAAATCATCTCCGTAATATTTTGTGATTTCCGTTCTGGTGCGTCTAACCATTAAATATTTCAATACGCGCTCTCTAATCAATTTAGAGTTTTCTTTTGTAATGGAAATATATTCTTGTTTATCTTTTTGCCTGTCGAGCCCTTTAAGTTTTTTCTCTAAATTCTTAAAAAACCCCTCAAGATCAGGAAGACTTGGAATTGTACTTTTTCTTGAGCGCTGAAAAAGTTTAATCTGTGCTAACAAATCAGATGGCGAATTATTATATGGTGTAGCTGTCACCAAGATAACTTTTTTGCCCCTGCAAATCTGCGCAAGCTTTGCATAGGTATCAGTTTCCTCTGTTCTGAATCGATGCGCTTCATCAATAAGAACAACATCAAAATCCTTCTGCAAGTCCTTTTTTATTATCTTATCCAAAATCCCAATCGACATGCATTTGTAATCTTTTGCTCGAAATCCAAAATTGCGAAAAGCGTTTTCCCAGCTTCCCTCATTGCTCTCGCTAATCAAGTGTGGTGGCGCCAAAACCAATGTCCTGCCCTTTAACTCCTGACAAAGCATTGTGCCCATGAAGGTTTTACCAAGACCCACAACATCCGAAAGAAAAACACCACCATATTCCTCCACAATTTTTCGAGCGTTAATAACAGCATGATCCTGATATTTTAACTCCTTAAAATTGTGCGGACGGAAATTGTGCTCCAATGATTGGCTCTCATTAATCTCTTCCTTAAAATATTCATACAGAAATTTTAGATAGAGCTCGTATGGAGTGATATCTTCGCGAAGCCATGTATCTTTTTTTATCGTTTCTAGATATTTTTCACTCACATCAACTCCTTTTTCCCATAACTCTTCAAATTTAGACTTGGCAAATTCATAATCAGAAGGATTCTTAAGCTCAACATTAAATTCCAAATTATCCACCAAGCCACTTTGTGTAAAATTGCTTGAGCCAGTAATAACACGACCAAGATCCCGATCATCTTCATCGAATGTCATTATGTACAATTTGGAATGAATCTTTTCTTCAGGATAAGCTCGGATTTCTAATTTATCACTAGACAGCCATTCAATAAATTTCAACACCCCTTCTTCTACTTTTACATTGTTTTCACAATCTTCCATTTCTTTTTTTACCTCCTCACCAATCTGTTCTCCTATTTCCTTGTGTGATTGAATTTTTTGAAGCAAATCATAAGTCTGATGATTAGTGCTAATTCCAATCAGAATTCTTATTTTTTCAGTTTTTTCCAAACTAGGATAAATAGCATAAAAACCGCTTGTATAAAAATAACCAACCAAGACATCAAAAAAACGTGTGTCTTTAATTAAAACTCTGAAACGATCAGCAAGATTATTGTTTTTTTCATTGGTTAAAAATGTAAGATCTGTATTCATGTTTTTATTGAAAATAGAAAAATTATAAATCAGTCCATTTAAATTCAAAGGCAATGCCTATTGATTAAGGCAAATTTTGGCTTTGTTTCAAGTTTTTCCGTGCTTTAATGGTATCACTAAGTCAGCATTTATTCAAGCTATTTGACAAGAATCGCCACTTGTATATTATTGAGGTAAGAAAAAGGTTACCCTGCACCGGACTCGAACTAGGAATTCGGAAAAGTCTATGGCAGGGAGTGTTTCCTCGGAGCAAGAGAAAAAAGAATTGCTCCTGTAATGCGCAGATTGCCAATGCTGCCGGGACACTTTAAGGCACAGTCAAGATCCCTCTTTATGATGTGGTTTTGTATGTGCTCAGATTCTTTTTCAAGAACCGCATCATATGCGGTTTTTTTGTCGTGAAAAATAAAAATCAAACAAAAATGCAATCCCAATTCAGCCCAGCATTAATAGCCAAGTGCCAAAAAGTGATCTTCCAGAAATCAGGCAAAAAAATCAGCAAAGCGAAAGCCGAGCTGTATCTGGAAAAATTCGCGCGATATTTCATGCTGGCCGTGAAAGTTTTGGATCAAGAAGCAAAAACTAAAAAATTAAAATAAAAATCCAATGGCAAAAATCATTAAAATTGACGAAATATCCCAAATTAAACTCCTTTCTGGCAATATAATGCTTCAGCATTTGAAAAAATCTAAAACTGGACGAATAGCGTGGGTTACAGACGGCAATTTTTCCACATGGGCATCAACGTGTGAGTTCTACATTTTTCAGGCACCATACCGCACCATTGAAGGCACAGCGCAAATTGAGAGACTAATCGAAGTCGTGATAAGGTCGACCGACCAGATCAGTCAGGTTTTAATAGATAACAATTTAAACAATTAATAACAAAACAGTATGACTGATGAAAAAGCTGAAAAATTCCCTGATGGAATCTGTCCGTTCATGAGCACACCGGAAAATCCGGTACCATGTAGCGGAATATGCCAACTTCACAGAAAAGGCAAAAAAGGTTTTGCCTGTCCATGGCATGATCTTGCCATTATTGCCTGGAATTTGAAACCCGAAAACAGACGCTAAAGCGTGACGGTTTCGAAAAAGAAAGGCGCCCCAAAGAAAAACACTATATATACAAAATGCATCCATGTTCAAGAATTGAACTTTCGAAAAGAAACGATGTACATATAACCATATATTATATATACATTATGTTCCCATGTTCAAGAATTGAACCTTCGATGAGAAAAGATGTATATATAAACATTCAATATATATAAATAGCCACCCCATATATATTTTTTGTTTTTTTCCATGTAAGGGCGCCGAACTTTTTCGAAGGTTTAAAAAAAACGGAATTCATTAAAAGATTTAAAAGAAAAATAAAAATGCATCTGAAATCTGACAAAATCGCGCGATAAGTGCTACAAGCTAGACAGGATTTGTTTTATGGCTCAAAGAAGCCATTATTCAAACACTAACTGGTGAGCCTGATTAAGAGAGCAATTTTCCGCCAGCCCGCACCCGCAACGAACCGCAGACTTCAGCAAATTCACAAAACCAAACAGAGGCGCAGTTGAGCATTTTGAGAGTTGCTGTCACGCATTCCAAAAAGAAATTTTCTGAGCAGGTGCCTTGTTTTTCTCTTGGCGACCACGGGAGCACAAGAGCAAAAAACAAGAGCATCAGCGGAGGGAAATTTCGTCGTGACAGCAACGGTCAAGAAAAAGGAGCGGAAAGATTGTGCTTGGAGGACGATTAAGTCCGACAAGCTTTCATTATCCGCGACCACCTTTGACACGATTGAGAAGCGAACCACCAGCGTTGATTGCAATGAGAGGGAGAGCGAACGACCGTCCCTGCAGAGCGACCACTTCTTTTGAAGTCGTTGCAGTCTCAAGCCCCTCAAGACTGAGGGGTTGGGGGTGTTGAAAGTCCAAGCGAGAAAAGAAAAGAGTGTCTGACAATGCTGCATTCTTGCGACATTCCAAGCTGTCAAAAATGACGCCGAGGGAACGCAGAAGGAAATTTTTGAAACAGCTTGTGCCAATGTCGCAAAATGTCACATTGTCAGAGGGTGAGAAACACCTTCCTTCAGAATGTTAAATCGTCAAAGTGTTTCTCAATCCCCTTGCACCTTTTCTTTTCAACTCCTTGAGGGATTGGAGTTTGAGGAAAACCGCAGTGGTTTTCTCTCATTTTTAAAGAGTTTTTTCAAAATCTATAAAAATAGTGCGGTGAGAAACATTTTTCTATTCGAAAAGAATTGAAACTTGCCTGTCTGATTTTTCCGGTAATCCGGAAAATATCAGTCTGGCAAGTTCTCCTCTGTGTATTTATATTTTCGAATAGAAAAATGTTTCTGACCGCTTTCCTTAATGATTGATTTTGAAAAGACCTCCGCTTTGTATTTAAAGAGTTTGGCGAGAATTAAGACTGCTTTTTCGGAAAAATCTTTGCCGAGCCAACTCCCTATTTGGAGCCGTAGAAGCACGGAAAGTATCACTAGAAATAAATAAAATACTATGATATTATTGATGTGGACACAACTAAAATACTCATCGAAGACAGAAAGGGCAACCTTTGCTGCAATCTTCGATGAGAAGTTGTGTCCAAAGCGGGGTTGTCCTTTTTGTTTTGCAAAAAATATGAATCTTCTGGACACAATTTCTTTATCAAATAGCGGAATGGCCAGCGCAGGCGAGCTCATCTTGTTTTTCGGTGTGATCGCACTAATGATTTTTGACGAAATAATTTCTAAAAATAAATAATATGAAATACGTCATTTATGCCCGAAAATCAACCGAGAGCGAAGACCGCCAAGCGCTCTCAATTCAATCTCAAATCTTTGAGATGAAAGAAGTCGCCAAGCGCGAACATCTTAAAATTGTTGAGGTTCTGGAAGAATCCAAATCCGCCAAACAACCCGGCCGACCGATTTTCAATGATATGATTAAGAAATTCAAAAGCGGAAAATATGAAGGAATTCTCTGTTGGAAAATAGACCGACTCGCCAGAAATTCACTCGACGCAGGAATGGTGCAATGGCTTTTGGAAAAAGGAACAATCAAGCAAATAAAAACCTTTGAGCGCGATTATAATCCAAGCGACAACGTCGTGATGGCCAGCATTGAGTTTTCAATGGCCAACCAATATGTCCGCGACCTTTCCAAGAATGTGAAGCGTGGACAGGCGGAAAAGATTCGTCGTGGCGAATATCCTGCCACTCCCCCAGTCGGATATCTCATCGATTATAAAACCAAGAAAATATACATCGACGAAGATAAATGGCATCACATCAAAAAAGCTTTCCAGCTTTATGCGACTGGAAATTATTCAATTCCAAAACTGGCCGAGAAACTTTCAAAGGAAGGTTTTCGCTCACGCAATGGCCGACCAGTCCACGGATCCGGAATATACCAAGTTCTCAATAATCCTATTTATTACGGATGGTTTCGTTGGAATGACCAAATCTATAAAGGAATTCATGCTCCGATGATTTCCAAGGATTTGTTTGATGCGGTGCAAGAAGTTTTTCATCCAAGAAAGCACACAGTTGAACGCAACGTTCACAATTTTGTTTTTCGTGGGCACTTGGTTTGTGGAGAATGTGGATTGAAAATAACTGCAGAAACTCAAAAAGGTCATGTGTATTATCACTGCACAAAATCAAAAGGCGTGGACAAATGTTCACAGAAATATTTGCGCGAGGAAGATTTGATCACAGAAATCGACAGCCGTTTGGCAAAACTAAAAATTGACGAGGATGTGCTCGACCTTATGATTGAAGCATCAAGAGAATTGAGCAAGCATGAATGGAACGACATCCGCGAAATAGAAAAGAAACATCAAGCACTTCTGGACAATAATAAATTCAGACAGGACTCACTCATTGAAAAGTACATCAGCAATGTCATTCCGGATGAGCACTACAATCGCAAATTGGCAGAGCTTCGCAATGAAGAAGCGGACATCGAAGACAATCTGCGAAGCACCAAGGAGAATTTTCACAATGTTTTTGAGAAGATTGAATTGGCTGCGAGATTCGCCAAATTTGCCAAAAAGATCTTTGGGCGTGGCGATTTAGAAATCAAAAAAGAAGTTGTGGCAATCCTGACTTCGAACATTATCATAAAAGACAAGCAAATAAAGGAATTTCGCCTCGCTGAGCCATTCGCCAGCGTGATGAAAGATGTTGAAATCACAAAGGGAAAAGGCAACGGAAAATCCAGTATCGAACTTGGCAGTTTTGCTTTATCTAAAACTAAAACAGCCCCCAAAAGGGAGGCTGTTTCACTTATGCACGGGGTGAGGGAATCGAACCCCCGCCAAAAGTTTTGGAGACTCTCGTTCTGCCACTAAACTAACCCCGCATACCCACGCTACGCGTGGAATTTCTAATTTTGAATTTCCAATTCCCAACAAAATTTTAAATCCAAATGACAAAAATTGAAAAAATCATGCATTTGAAATTTGAAAATTATTTAGAAATTAGATATTAGAAATTTGAAATTTCATGACGCCATGAGCATCATGATGTTATTTCATTTCCTTATGCAGCGTGTGCTTGCGGCACTTGTTGCAGAATTTGTTCACCTCAAGCTTCTCTTTGATCTTCTTCTTATTGCGTGAAGTGTAATAGTTTATCTCCTTGCATTCACTACAACGGAGCTTCACCATATTTTCTTTAGTCTTTGTAGCCATATAATTAGCTAGGCATTAGCTATTTAGCTTTTTGGGGAGCTAACAGCAAAAACCGTATATATTAACGCAGAATTATTTCCTATACATGGTGCCGACTGGCAACTGTCGACAAACCTAGAGCCGTTGTGCGGGATCGAACCGCAGACCTCATCCTTACCATGGATGCGCTCTACCAACTGAGCTACAACGGCATATTTTCTTTTTTTAGATAATTACTCAGTTGTTTTTTCAAAAATCTCCTACCGGACCCTGATTTAAGAAATTTTTCCCTTCCAAGAGCATCTTTTTTGACCAAATATAATTCCGCATAAATCAATCGCCAACTACCCTTTAGTTTATGCGTATATGTACTCTTCCCGTGATTATGATCTTGTATTCTCTTTTTGAGATCTGTCGTAAAACCTATGTACCATGAAAAATTCAACTGATTCTCGATCACATATACAACGTAATATTCTTGGCCGTGCCGCGTAATCATGAGCGGTCCTTTAAAAATACGTAGTCCCCGTAAAATAATTTGATTACAAATTATCACGGGGCGCTTAAATCATTCGCCAAAGCTCATGATTTTACGCGGTGGGCAGTGAGGGATTCGAACCCCCGAAGACCGAAGTCGGCTGATTTACAGTCAGCTGCGATTGACCACTCCGCCAACTACCCATTAAACAAGTATCAAGTATTGGGTAGAATGTATAAAGTATTTCCATACATCATACATACTACATTATACATAATACCACTCCTATTGAGCCACCTGTCGGACTCGAACCGACGACCCACTGTTTACAAAACAGTTGCTCTACCAACTGAGCTAAGGTGGCGCTCGCCTATCTTTTCGTCAATAGTCTTTCCAATTTGCGTATTTTCAATTTCACTTTATAATGCGCCGGGCTCAGCTTCAGCACTTGTCTATAACATTCCAGCGCATCCTTGGCATTTTCCTGATCAGAATAATAATCACCTAATCGCTCATAAGCCTCAATATCGCGTGGATTCATAGCAATTCTTTTTATTAAAACATCCTCCATTTTTTCCTTTGTTTGCTGCTGTTCGTTTTCGAATTTTTTTTGAGGCATTGTTGCTTCTCTGCGAACCATTGGGGCAACTTTATTCATCTTTGATTTTCTGGCAAAAACAACTTCATTATCTTCCAATTTCGTATTTTCTGCATTTTCAACTTTTTCTGCTCTTTTAAAGTGTTCACTTGGCACTTTTTCAGCTTTAGCAGCTTCACGTTTAGCCCTTATTGAACGCACCCAATCATTGCTAATATTATGAAAACGCAATGATAATAATTTCACTCTACGCATCAACCATTCTGCTATTGCCAAGAAAAAACGACCGATAGCCGAAAAAACAGCCATAACCTTACCTCCATAAAAGCCTTTGGCTCCAGAGTTTGTATTTACAATTCCTTGCTCAAGCAAAGACACCTTACGAAAAAGATACCAGGTCAACAAGGAAAGGCTTAGCACTATTATTATTGGTGGTACTATATAATATAACATGTTTACAAAAAATTTTTGTTGCTAGAATTTGCTATCTTGTTACTTTACATCACATTTTGGAAAAACCGTATATTTACCATCTTCCAATCTCACCTTTATCTCTTGCGTAATTGCATTTATCTCTATAACCTCCCCTTTTCCATCAGGTGTTTGCACTTCCGAATGAATCTCCGGCATGCCCTGAAGCATTTCCTTATATTGACAAGACTCGTAGGAGAGACAACACATAAGTCTGCCGCAAAAACCTGAGATTCGTTCACTGCCACGATGTGCGACTTGTTGTATTCTAGCCATGTCGATTGAAATACTTGGCAAATTACCAGCTAAGCGCAAACAACATAGGTCTCTGCCACAAACTCCACATCCACCACATTTCCTTGATTCATCTCGTGAACCAATTTGGTGCATCCGCACACTACGATGGAAAATACGTGCCAAATTCTTCACCAACTCGCGAAAATCAACTCGTTCTTCAGCAGTAAATATAATGATCATATTACTGCCATCCATACTTACGCGTGCATCAATAACTTTCATTTGAAGTTCAAGTCTCTTTGCTTCAACTCGAGAAAGCTGCAACACTTCTTTTTTCTTTTCTTCATTCTTTTCAAAGTTCTCTTTTTCCTTTTCTGATGCAGCACGAAGAATTTGCTCCGTACATTCTTCGGATGTCTCAATCGGTCCGCCAATTATTTGACCTATCTCCAAAGAATCATCATCGCGAACGATAACCATTTCTCCTTTTACAAAACCATCTTCACCCTCACAAAGCCAGGGGCTTTCCCAATTATATACACTTACTGAATATTTTGCCATAGCATTTCGCTCAACGTGCCTTATTACAATTCAAAACGAACAAAAGAACCTATTTGAATATTCTCGCCAATCTTACTTATCTTTTCAGTCAGCAATTGTTCAATCGTCATTGATGGATCCTTGACGAACGCTTGCGTAAGCAATGCCGCATCCTCGCGGAATTTTTTCTCTTTTCCTTCCATTATTTTAGCAATCATTTCTTTCGGCTTCCCTTCTTGTTCTAATTGTTTTGCCCAAATTTCTTTTTCCTTCTCAACCACTTCAACAGAAATTTCTTCCGGCTTAATAACCGTTGGACTCATAGCGGTCACATGCATTGCAATATCCCGAGCCAGAGCCTGAAATTCCTCATTGCGCGCGACAAAATCAGTTTCGCAGAAAAGCTTCACTAACGCACCAACTCTGCTATTGGAATGAATATAGGATACAACCACACCTTCTCTGGTTTCACGATCAGCACGCTTCAGTGCCTTTCCATGACCTTGCTCGCGCAAGATCCGAATGGCTTTTTCTTCATCACCACCAGCTTCATCGAGAGCTTTCTTGATATTCACCACTCCCGCACCTGTTTTTTCACGTATTTTTTTGATAAGATCTAACATATTTATAGCAATTTCCAATGTTCAATTAACAATGATCAATAAATTTTCAATGAATAAATTAAAAAATTTAAAAATTGAGCCTTAATTGAAAATTGATAATTAATAATTGATAATTTTTTATTTTAATGCTTTACAAGCATAGCTCATAATCGCACGCAAAGATGAAACCGCATCATCATTGGCCGGAATAACATAATCGATTCCGGAAGGATCAACATTGGTATCCGCAATAGCCACTATCGGCACACCAACTTTCTGAGCTTCCTTAATTGCCAAATTATCTTCTTTGATACTCATGACAAATATAGCAGCAGGTAATTCAATCATGTGTTTAATTCCGCCCATACGCTTTTCCATCTTTTCAAGCTCTTCAATCTTTTTCATCTGTTCAAACTTGGTGTATTTTTTGAATTCACCTCTGGCAAATTTGTCCTGTGAGTCCACCAAATATCTCGCACGCTGACGAATTATCTTAAAGTTAGTAAATGTTCCTCCTAGCCATCTTTCCGTCACAAAAGGCATATTAGAGAATTCAGCAACGTTGCGAGCCAAATCACGAGCCTGGGTTTTTGTCCCCACAAAAAGAATCTTCTTGCCCGATTTTTTAATTTCTGCCAAAAAATCCATTGTTTCGCTCAACTTTTCTGCAGTTTTTTGTAAATCAATTATGTTAATACCCTTACGAGTTGTAAAAATATACTGGTCCATTTTTGGATTCCTACGAGCTTTTTGATGGCCAAAATGAACTCCATTTTTAAGAAGATTTTCCAATGTTAGTTCCAATTTGTCCAAATCAATACTAGCGAAATAGTTTTCCGCCTCTTCTGTCTTTTTAGAAGCTATTGCTTCAGGCGCAGATACTGCCATGTCTTTTTTCATTGTCATTACTTTTATTCCTTAATGTGTTACTTACTCGCCATTTGGCAAGCTGTCTGAAAAATCAGACCGTAAAACCTCCTACCCAAGCCATTTTTGGCCACATTCCCCCAATGAGGGACAGGATTGACCAGGTCTTGGATATAATGGATCGCGCTCCGGATCTATCCGTCCAGCACGTATATGGCTCAGTATAGCGAAAGACTGAGCACTTGTCAATTTTCCTTCTATATGCTACATTATCCAAGCGCTATCAAATCATTATAAATGAAATTCGAGTCATTCGAGTGCTTATTAGAAAATTAGCGTCACCATTTGTGCAAATTCAGCAATAGTGACCCTAATGCTCTAGTTTTCACACTAATAACTCAAATAGATGACTATTTTATGAAAAAAAATATCCATCCCGAATACCATGAAGACGCTAAAGTTATCTGCTCTTGTGGAGCAATTCTGGAAACCGGGTCAACCCTAAAAGAAACGCATGTGGAAATCTGTTCCCAGTGCCACCCTTTCTATACTGGCAAGAAAAAAGTTATTGATACTACCGGACGCGTTGATCGTTTCAAAAAACTTGCCCAAAAAGCTGCAGCAGCTAAAAAAACAACTAAATCAAAGAAGGAAAAGCTTGCAAAGAAAACTGAAAAGAAGAAATAGTTTATCAATATCACAAAACCCCGCTCAAAGCGGGGTTTTGTTTTGTAAAATTTATTTTTTGAGCAAATCTCGAATTTCACGTAGCAGCAAAATTTCCTCTGTCGGTTTTGCCATTTCTTTTTCTTCTTGTTTTTTAAGTTTTTCCAATTGTTTAATTACTACAAAAATCGAAAAGGCGATAATCAAAAAATCAATCACTGAATTGATAAATAAACCATAGTTGATCGTAACCGCCGGGATATTACCAGAAGCTTTTTTGAGCGTAATGGCCAAATTCGAAAAATCAACACCACCTGTAAGCAAGCCAATTGGTGGCATAATGATGTCGGAAACAAAAGAACTTACAATTTTACCAAAGGCACCACCAATAACAACACCGACCGCTAAATCAACAACATTGCCTTTCATGGCAAATTTTTTAAATTCTTTAATCATATCATTAACCTACTTCCACATATTACTTAAAACTAAAAAATATCTTTTAACTTTCCTATGAGATCAAATTTTAGAAAATCGCGATACGTTACGAATATCATTAACCCTATCAAAATAGCAAATCCCGCTGTGTGAAAAATCTGTTCTACTTTTTGACTTACCGGGGATCCCTTTATTTTTTCAATTAGTATAAACAAAACCCTTCCACCATCCAAGGCAGGAAAAGGGAAAGCGTTAATAATACCTAAATTGACGCTCAATATCGCTGCAAAACGCAAAATATGAGCAATTCCCAATGGGATAACTTCGCCCGTATACACGGCAATACCAACCACGCCTGTAACCTCCAATCCTCCACCTTGTCCCAAAAGCAACATTTTGAGAACCATAAATATCATCAAAAACACATTACCCAGTTCAACAAATCCTCGCCAAAGCGCAGGAAAAAATGAATATGACACTTTTGCAACTTGTACCAAACTCACACCAATTCTTCCTTTTTCACTATCTGGAGAAATTTCAGGAGTGCCTTTTAATGCCATTTTTTCATCTCCTCTTTTGATATTGAGACTTATTTCTTTTCCGGTATTTGTACCGATAAATTCTTGCACCCCTTCAACCCCTTTAATATTATATATTTTTCCATCTGGACCTTTTTGCTTCGTCTCAATGACATCTCCCATGCGCAAACCCATCTTCTGAGCCGGCGAGCCATCCTCCACTTTTTCAATCAACACATATGACCCTTTAGTGTTGGCATTTTCCACTTCTTGCGGAATTCCTAGCATATATCCAACTGAAAACAATAGCCAAGCAAAAACAAAATTCATCACCACGCCAGCAATCAAAACCTTACTGCGTACCCATGGACTCTTGCTGGCAAAACTGTCTTCTCCACCTTCATCACCATTTTCTCCCTTAATACGCACAAACCCGCCAATCGGCAACCAATTAATAGAATAAATTGTGTTCTTTGATTCAACATGCTTGCTGCCCCAAATCCAATCCCACTTCCCTGTCTGATCGTTTTTCACCACCCCCAAGGCACGCGGTGGGAATCCAAAACCGAATTCATCAGCCTTGATGCCATTCCTTCGCGCCACCACAAAATGCCCAAACTCGTGGACAAAAACCAAAAAACCGAGAATTATGATAAAAACCAATATTGTAAGCATTATCTTGTTGTTTAATTAACGAGTTAAAGTGTTAACGAGTTTTACGCATAAACATCCCAACACACTAACTCGTGAACTCTTTAATAAATAATTTACACCGTCATAATGTCTTGTTCTTTCTTCGCTCTGATTTCTTCAATTTTTTTATTATATTGATCAATAACTTCCTGCAATTTGTCTTTGCCTTTGAATTTATCATCTTCAGAAATCTCACCAGCCTTCTCCATATCCTGAATTTCTTTGAGAGCATCCTCTCTTGCCATACGCACCGCAATGCGTGCATCTTCCGCTTTTTGATTAAGCACTTTTACTAAGTCCTTGCGACGTTCTTCCGTAAGAGCTGGAACATTGATGCGGATCACCACTCCGTCATTGTTTGGATTAAATCCTAAATCAGATTCACGAATTGCTCCTTCAATTATGGCTAATGCACCACGATCCCATGGCTGAATCATGATTGTACGCGGTTCCGGTGTGTTAATTGTTGCAATTTGCTTGAGTGGAGTTTTGGTGCCATAATAATCAACCTTTAAATCCTCAACTAATGATGGCGTTGCTCGTCCGGTTCTTAATCTTCCAAGCTCAATCTGAAGATGCTCAATCGTCTTTTCTAAATCAGTTTTTTTTCTTTCAATCACTTGTGCGTACATGTTTTTAGAGTTATGAATTATGAATTTATGCCACTTATTATGTAAAGTTATTTTTAGATGTTCCTCAGCCCCATATATACCTTTTGTGAATCAACAGGACTGAATTTTATTACGCCAACTCCCTTCTTAGTATCAAGTTGATAAGTAGACCATTTTATTCCACCATCTGTCGTACGATAGATTGCCCGTGCCGCGACATAAATAATTTCCTTATTATTTTTAGGATTAATAGCTAATCCGCGAATGGCAAATCCTTCACTACTAGCAATCACATTCAGAGACTCCCATTTACTACCTCCTTCAGAAACTTTTATTACACCTTTTTTTGTTCCTACATACACAACACCTTTGACCTGAGGATCTGCAATAACAGAATATACATCACTTCCCGTTATCCCCGAAACAATTCCTTCTTTTGCAACCATGTCAGACATTGTGGCGCCACCATCAACTGTTTCTAAAATACCTTTTTGAAAAACCCCGAAGTATAAGTGAGTGCCGCCACCAGCATCAAACACGATACTTGTCACTGGTCCGTCAGCTTTTTGGAGATTTTTCCAGGTGTCCCCACCATCTGATGATTTTATAATAACTCCAGTAGAAATTCCAGCATATATATAAGAGTTATTTAATTCATCTACTGCCAGAGAGGTAATCAAAGTGCCATCAGCTGGCTCGGTATATATTTCCTTCCATTCGCCATCTCCCTGCTTCTTAAAGATCTTACCGCGATTATTATATGCTCCTCCCGCATAAATCGTTTCCGTATCATTAGGATCAAACGATATGGCATAAACTTTTTGTGCAAACGCCTCCACCTGCCACGTCTCAGCTCCATCCACACTTTTAAGTAAACCGTTCTTCTCGGTACCAGCATAAACTATATTTGCATCAGTAGGATGTACAGCAATTGTTAAAATGTCAGCGGCAGTTATATTCTTTTCATCATCCACTTTTATCTTTGGATTCCAATTTACGCCACCGTCCGTAGACACAAAAAAATTATTAGCCGACTTTCCTGATACTGAGGCACCAGTATTGCCAGGCACCAACGAGCATCCGGAAAGAAAAATTACTACAAATAATATACTACCTAATAAATATATATTTTTCATAATCAAATAATAACATAAAAAAACAACTCTGTTTAGAAAAGGCTGATAAAGTTTGACTTTCCCCTTTCATAAAGCTATAATCACACTGTTATTATAACAAAAAATCATGAGAAATCAATTAAACACCATTAAAAACGAATACCAACAAATTACCGAGCAACTCAGCTGCCCTGAGATTCTTTCCAATTCTCGCAAAATGGCCGAACTTGGCAGAAGACAATCTGAACTTTCCGAAATAATCAGCAAAATAGACCACTTGGAAAAAATAGAGCACGACATGAAAGGCAATGCACAAATAATCAACGCTGGAGATGATGCGGAAATGAAGCAAATGGCCTTAGATGAAAATGTTCAACTTGCCCAAGAAAAAGAAACTCTGGAAAAAGAAATTGAAACGCTACTTCTCCCCAAAGACCCCAACGACACAAAAAATTCAATTGTAGAAATCCGCGCCGGCGCGGGTGGCGATGAATCAGCGCTTTTCGCCGCTTCCATCTTCCGCATGTATTTAAAATACGCCGAAAACAACGGCTGGCAAACATCAGTACTGAATTCCAATCAAACCGAACTAGGTGGTTTCAAAGAAGTAGTATTTGAAATAAACGGCCAAGGCGTATATGGCAAAATGAAATATGAGTCCGGCGTACACCGAGTGCAACGAGTGCCAGAAACCGAAAAAATGGGTCGCGTGCATACTTCCACTGCTACTGTTGCCGTTTTACCTGAAGCTGAAGAAGTTGAATTAGTTATCAATGAAAAAGATCTGCGCATCGACACTTTCGCTTCCTCCGGTCCTGGCGGACAATCCGTCAACACCACTATGAGCGCCGTACGCATCACACATCTTCCAACCAGCACCGTTGTTTCCTGCCAAGATGAGAAATCTCAGCATAAAAACAAAGACAAGGCGATGAAAGTTTTGCGCTCGCGCTTGGCTCAATTGGAAGAAGAGACACGTGCCAAAGAATTGGGAGAAGCCAGAAAAAGCCAAATTGGCACTGGCGACCGCAGCGAAAAAATCAGAACATATAATTTCCCGCAGGACCGCATCACCGATCACCGCATCAAGCAAAATTGGAGCAACATCGAAGGCATTCTCGCTGGAAACCTTGAATCAATCATCAGCGCACTCCAAGAAGAAGACATCCGACTCAAGATGTTGAGAGCATCTTAAAGATTTCAAAGTTCTAATTCCCAATTTCCAATTAAATCCCGATTATCAAATAATTAAATAAAATAAGGGCATTGAGACAATGTCTCAATGCCCTCGTAAGCATACTATAAAGCACCGATTTTGCGAGCACAATCTAATATATTTGTGCCCATTTTTAAGCCCGTAAAAGCTTTGGGATTCCTTACCCAGGCGTTCCTGTTTCTTCCAGAACTTTTTGCTGCATACAGAGCAACATTCGCAGCATTCATCAAGTTTTTGATGCCCTCTTCCAAAGAATATATCTCCTTGGAAAAAGGACAGATCCCTGCGGAAAAAGTAAGTCTTCTGTCGATAATCTCCATCTGCAAAATATCGCATCGCAGCTGTTTAAGCATCTTTTCTGCAGAATCACTTGGCATATAAAATGCAAACTCTTCTCCTCCTATTCTTGCAAAAAATGCCTTTGGATATTTCTCTTGTATTTTACGAATGCTTTGAGCAAAAAATACCAACACATTGTCTCCGACAGAGTGTCCGTATTCGTCATTGATTTTCTTAAAATAATCAATGTCAATCATTCCAAAAACATAACCCTCCCAGAAAATCCCTTCCTCCCTTGTTTTCTTTTCCCAAAATCTCCTGTTTGGAAGTTGCGTCAAATCATCAATATAAATACGCGTATCAGGAAAATCAGGCTTGCTGTGCATAATCATCATTTTCAGCAACATCGTTTCTCGAAGCAAACCACATATCATCTTTAATTCATTCTCACGATATGCATAGTTGCGAGCATTTTCAGTATCATCGATTCCAACCAAAAAATATGCCGGCGATTCTCCATATGTTACCAAAAAAGTGAATGTAACATCATTACCAATTCCTTCTCTTGCTGACACTTCTAAAAAACCATCGACAGGCTCTCCTTCTGGAATATCTTCCAATTCATACAAACCAGTCATTTTGAAAATACCAGTGGAAGCTATTAATATCCACCGCTTTTGCAATGAATCGTATTTCAGCAATGAGATACGGTTTGCATCAGTTAAATCAGCCAAATCGTCGAGGATAACATCCAAAAATGCTTCGAATTGATAAGTGCGTATAGCATTAAGCCATCGCCAAAATTCCTCTCCTATAATTTTGATTCCAAACTGCTCAAATGCTTTTTTGAACATTTTGCGACACCTCCTTTTTGGTTTTTATTCTTTTGGGAAATAACTTACAAAGTAACGCATTAAAACCTACCATACAAACAAGTATAAATCAAGACTTTACACAATACCAACATTTGCCTATAATCCACACATCTATAATATATTTCAAATGAAGCAAATATCCCAAAAAACAATTCTGAACATAACAAGAGGAAATCAGAAAAAGCTAGCTTTGTTTGAAATTCAGCTTCTTTGCGCTGAGGTTATTGGCAAATCGCGCGAATTCGTCATAACACATCCAGAGTATGTCCTATCCTCCTCCCAACTATCAACTCTCCAATCTCAAATCCGTCGACGCCTTAAGGGGGAGCCGATTGCTTATATTTTAGGCCACAAAGAATTTTATGGACTAGCTTTTCTAGTAAACAAGCACACACTTATTCCCCGCCCAGAGACAGAGTTGGTCACAGATTTGGTGCTTGATAAATTACGTAACTTATTACGTAACAAGTTACGTAATACCTCGATTATTGATATAGGAACCGGAAGTGGGAATATTATCATATCTATTGCGCATAATATACAGCATGAAACACATAACATAAAACATGCAACAAAATTATACGGGATTGATATTTCCAAAGAAGCATTGAAAGTTGCACGCAAAAACGCCAAATTACACAAAGTAAACGAGAACATAAAATTCCTCCAGGGAGATTTGTTACTACCCATATCAAAATCCAAAAACTATAAACCAGAAGCTGGAAACTTAATCATTACTGCCAATTTGCCATATCTTTCCAAAGAAATTTATAACAGCACACCACGCGACGTCAAAAACTTTGAACCAAAGTCCGCCCTCCACTCCCCTAAATCCGGTCTAGCGCATTATGAAAGACTGCTAAAACAAATTCAAAAAATGCTCAAAGAATGTTACATGTTACACGTTACATGTTACATGGAAATTAGTCCCGAACAAAAACCCCTACTGCTCTTACTTGTTAAAAATTTTTTTCCAAAAACAAAAATACGATTTCACAAAGATCTTGCAGGTAAATGGAGAATATGTGAAGTATATAATTTACATTTTCTGCAATACTAATAATATTTGCGATTATATCCAAATCGACCTGAAAAAACATAAAACCCCGCTATAAACGGGGTTTTATGCATGTCGGCTTACGATGAAACCGAACAAGAGCTATTCAAGAAAAAATTATTTTCTTTTTTTTGCTACTTTTTTAACAGTCTTCTTTTTTGGAGCTGCCTTTTTAACTGCCTTTTTTACAGTTTTGGTAGCTTTCTTTACTGTCTTCTTGGCAACCTTCTTTTTAGCTACTTTCTTGACTGTTTTTTTAACTGCCTTTTTAGCTTTTTTTACGGCCATGGAACTCACCTCCTTCTATACATCTTGTCTATTCTATATTCATACTGAACACCTAAGTCCCGCATCCTTTTTTGAGTGTCATAGCTCAATTAAAGAAAATACGAAACCAAATATATTCAGCGAAAGAATTTTTTTTGACTAAGATATTTTATTTTTTATTTTCTGTGAGAATTTACTCTCACAATTTAATTATAGATTATAATTTCCAAAATGCAACAAGAAAAAGTTATCCACAGTTGCAGAAATTAAAAATTAAAATACGAAAATCAAAATACATAGAAAAACACTGGGTAAAATAAAACATTTTCATCTTCCAAAAATTAAATTGCCACTCCGTAATATTTCATACACAATAAACTAAAATTAATTTCAGACACTTCTTGCTAGTTGCAAATTTAAAATCATAATTTTTATTTTCACATTTTTCATGTTTCATCTTCGCATAAATTTCGTCTTAGAAAAATATTATAAATTTTTTTCAATTTTCACTTGGATGAATTTACCGTCTGATAAACTTTCGCTCCCCATATTTTTTATTGCATAACATATATCTTACAATCCAAATGATTGAAAAATTATGCCAAAAATTACAATATTGTCCAGTTGACGCTATTAATCGCCCTATGTAGAATGTAGAAGAAGAAGGAAATGAGCTCTGATTATGTCAGAGACTGCTTCAACGAAAGCGTCCTTTACCAAGAAGTAACTTTAATCTAGAAAGGAAGGTGATACGAATTATGATGGAAGAATATACACCAGGTTCCGAATCTGATGAATCACAAACAGGACAACTTAAGCAATGGATTCAAGAAAATCTCAGAATTATCGTAAGTATTTTTATTGTGGTTGTAATCGCAGGAGGGATTTATTCATATTCTAAGCGCAGTGACAATCAGATAAACAAAGAAGAAAGTGTTGCTATTGAAGAAAAAATTGAAGGAGATGATGTTGTCCAAATAGCAGAAGATTCCCAGCAAGAAACGAAGGAATCAGCTGAGTCAATTCAGGGAGAAAAGACGAAGGAATCAACTGAATCAACCCAGGGAGAAGAAGCTAAGCCCATTGAGAAAAAAGAGGCTGAGGTTAAAACCGAATCTCCAAAGGAAAATGTGTCTTCCGCAGCAACAAGCAAGGAGACCACTGAGGCATTCATAGAAACAGCAGCAGAAGGTAATGGAACAACACACCTAGCCCGCAGAGCACTTGCCAACTATCTCGAAAAAAATCCGGATAGCGCTCTAACCAAAGAGCATAAGATTTATATCGAGGATTATCTGCGTAAGAATATAGGACACCGTGGAAATGTTTATGTCGGAACACAGATAGAATTCAGCAAAAGTCTTATTCAGAAAAGCATAGAACAGTCTAAGAAATTAAGTGAAGGTCAACTCAAGAATCTTCAGAAGTATTCATCCTCTGTGTCTGTGATGTAAAAGATAGAATCACAATATAAATCGCTCTTTTGTGAAAATTATTTCTTTTTATAACAAAAAGTCCGCAACTGCGGATTTTTTGTTTAATAAAATCAAAAAAAATTCATTAAAACTCAAGCTTATCACCTTTTTTTAATTGATATCTTTCGACTGCACCCGCATTTAATTCCAAAACCATATCAACATCATTGTTATACGAAAATGTTCTCGAATCATTCTCTGATATTTCACGTTCAATATGAACAATTGTGCCATTTCGAAGCCAAATAATATCAAGAGGAAATTTCATGCCTTTCATCCAAAAATAACGAATGCCCGGTTCTTGAAATTGAAACAACATACCACAATCAATACATATACTGTCTCGCCCCCCTAATCCTTTTTGCATTTTTTCATCATCAAAAACGACTTCGGCTCGCACAATTTTGTTATTTATATTTATCTCAACGATCTTGTTTCCTTTAGGCAAGGAACTTTCCAATCCAACAAAAATCCAAAGTAAACCCAAAATTAAAATAGTCAAAAAAACAACTGAAAATATTTTTGTAATTTTTATTCTTATTTTCTTGTCCATGTTTTTTGTCTTTCTTTGATCAAAACAGCAATTCTTAGGTAAAAAAAGGCTACAATTATCAAAATAAAGGATATTATAATAGCAAAAGCTTTGCCTATTGCGTGAGTGAAAATTGCAACAATCCCAATAAACATTGTCACAACACTAAAGAAAATAACTATTTTAAACTGACTCCAACCAAGTTCAAGAAGTACGTGATGTATATGTCTCTTATCAGGAGTAAAAATTGATTTGCCCTTTTTAATTCTTTCAACAATAACCCATAAAGCATCCACAACGGGAATAGCAACAACCAAAAGAGTTGTAGCAATTTTTGTTCCAGCAATAATACTCAGTGCCGCCAATATAAATCCAAAAAACAAAGATCCACTTGTCCCTGCAAATATTTTTGCCGGATAAAAATTAAAGACCAAGAAACCCAAAATAGCACCAGCCAAAATAATTGCAATTATGGCTATTGGCGGCTGATTAACTTCCGGTTTAAGCGAAAGCAAAAAGATAACTAATGAAGCGACAAAAGAAATACCTCCGCTAAATCCATCTATGCCATCAATCCAATTCATTGCGTTCATAAGCAATAAGATCCAAACAAAAACAATGACTGAAGAAGTTATTGTTCCCCAAATGTTATCATCAAATACAATCGCCTCGCCAAAAGGATTTGGAATATAAGACAACTCGAAGCCAAAAAGAAATATCAACCCAATAATAGCCGCCTGCAAAAATAATTGTACTTTCCAGTCAAGCTCACACAAATCGTCCCAGATCCCCACAATAACAATAACCATGCTGGCAACAATAACCCCCAAGATCTGTGATGTGATAACCAAATTCTTATCTAAAAAAATTGTCAGAATAAAGGCTGAAATAATTGCAACACCTCCAAAACGGGAAATATGCTTTTTATGTATGTGCCTATTTTCCCTTCTAATGTCGCACTTCCTATTTTTTTGCATAAAAACAAAAAAGGCACACAGGAGCGCCGAGATAAAAAATGCAATAAAAAATGGTAATGTATACAAGTCGTAAAACATCACAATAAAAATACGGCTAACAAGAAAAATAACCCTTTTTATTTCCTAATTTTTTCCGTTACCCAAAATTCTCCAAAATATTTTTTTATCAAAATTCTGGTTTGCGAATCAATAGCAGGCAAAGCGCCCAATGTTGGAGCTATAATAGGCGTGAGAAACCATTGCAAAAACATATAAATATATCTTTTGCGTGAATATTTTGCCGGACGTGGCGGTAAAAGCATAAAACTGAGGAACATTGAAGCAATTAATCCACCCATAGCAAGCATCATCAGATATCTCGTTACAAAAGGCAGATTATGCGCTAGAACACTTTCATTAAAAGCAGGTCCTCCAATAAGCAAAGGGAGCCATCCTAAGAGAGCTAGAATCAAAGCAGAAGTGGCCCAAGAATGATGTCCTTCTAGCATTTCAAAAGCGACACCTAATTTCTTACGCAATTTAATTTTTTTATCCGGCCAAATAGCGCGCATGATTATTGGAAAATTTTCTACACCATAGGCCCATCTCCTCTTTTGTTTATATTGATTTTTAATTGTTTTCCAATATGTTGATGCAAGTACCGCATCCAAAGAAATTGGCAGGTAAATAGGTTTTACTTGATAATCCCCATGATAATAAGCAAAACACTTCCAATAAATAATAGAATCTTCACTGATCATATTAACCGGCCAAAAATTGACCTTAACCAAGGTATCGAACGGTTCACTATGTGAAGAAAAAGTTACCATTTCTAAACGAGTACTTTGATACATATGCCAAAAAGATGAGCTGGTAACAATCACACGCACAAAAGCGTTTGTATCCCAAAGATTATTATGATACATAGGCAAGGGTTGATATGAACGCTGCAAGCGCTTAGGGTCCGTTATATAAGCATAGGTTAATGCAGCAAAATATTGAGGGTGACAAACACTATCACAGTCAAAATTGGAAAATATTACCCTATCATAAGGGATATTTCTTTCATCGAGGTATATCATTAACTTTTTAGCAGCATAGGTAGCATTGGAAGCCTTACATTTCATTTCACCATCAGCCACTTCATGCGTAGTAACCAAAAAATCGCGAAAGGTACCGTGAAATTTGTTCTTGAGATAATTAACCTTTTCCAGGCGTTGTTGCTCAGACTCTCTTTCTTCAGTAGCAAGCAATATGATAATTTGTTGATTTGGAAAATTACAATCAGCAATAGCCTGAATTGCTGGTTCAATCACATCAGCAGGTTCATTAGCAGTTGGCAACATAACTACATGTACAATGCTGCGCCAATCCCAAATATGATTTTTTATCCTTTCCAGATCTTCAACTTCACAGGAATACGTTCTTATTTTCAATAATTCTTTTTTAATTTTTCTCCTCTCAAAAAAGGTTATTCTCTCTGACAATATTTCTCTTAATGAAACTACCCTTTCACGCAATATAGCTTTATATGCTGTAGGATTGCTAATATTTTGACAACGATCCCACCAATCAATCTTTTTGCCGGTTTGAAATTTACGATAGGCAGAAATCGAATAATAGGTAATAAAGATAGTTCGACATATCCAATACACGTCAAATGCGATAACAAAGACAGCGACCCATATCGGTAACAAAAAAGACAAAGCAAACATGCCTACAAATGTGCTCCAAGTAAGAATACCAGGGATCATTTCCAATATTCTTTGTATTTTACGTTGCTTGGGATTCTTAGTCTTCGGATCAGGAAAGTCAAATATTTTGTTCATATAGTGTATAACCCATCTGCTAATTTATTATTCTCCTGCTTTATATATTAATGTTATATTAGCAAAAAATTAGTATTCCGGTATTTATCTTTCTAATAGTTTATCAATATTATTCCAACCGCAGCGATAGCTAACAAAATTTGTGCTATACAGGTTGCCAAAAGCAATAAATGAGATATTACTCTTTCCTTTTGATCATAAAAAACTATTCCTAAAATTGTATTCACCACCATAATACACATTCCTATTGTAGGCAAAGCATAAATTTGCCACCAGTCACCAATCATATCCACTCCGAAATAAGCATTGTAGTGTAAAACTATGGGAAAATCAACCGGTCTAACAAAATAAGCCAAAACACCCCAAAGAGTCGCATTTACAATTAAAGCGCTTATTAAAGCCCAATGCACGACACTTGATCGAAAAAACTCTTTAGAAAAGAAATGTTGCATAATACAGGATGTCCTGCGCCATACCAGCACACGGAGAATCATCCATGAAATTGTACGGCCTTTTAATATTTTTTCAGATTTATAATCAGACGCTTAAGTCCAGGAATTTTATTGACAACTTCGTCATGTGGACCCTCAAGAAATTCAAGTAGAAATCTATCCAACATATCCATACGGTATTTAAATTCTTCTGAATTCATCAACACAAAACTGATTTCTCTGCCAACCTCCGCCTCCAAGCCATTCATTAGCGTTCGCAATTTGCCACGATTTATGTTATTGGCAACCAATATCATATCCGCCTTACTTTTTGGATAGTTCAAAAACAACCCACTTACCAATAAAAGTTTAACATCACCGACAGCCTTCACCTTAGCAAGTGATTTACACTGTGGAGTAGCATTTGCCTTTGCCATTAAGCTTTTTAATTCTGGATAAAAATGATAATCATTATTAAGTGAATAGGAACGCACTTTCTTTTTAATTTTTAAATTCAAGAATTTGATCTTAGCAAGATCATTTAATTCTTTGCGTGCACTGGCAAAAGGAACCATATTACGCTTTGCCACCTCTGCGACTGAAAATTCTCCTTCCTGATTAAGTAAGAAAAAACGCAGAATTCTCGCACGTGTACGAGACCCAAAAAGCACATCGAGTGTGTCAGACATATCGGTATAATAAATTTATATTATCATTTATATATGCGCCATAGTACAATTTCTCACACCCCCTTAAATCTAAGTATATATCACTAATGCCCTTACGTAAACCCCGTCAAAAAAATAAGGACCCGAGATACTGCCAATGATTCACTATTTGATGTTAAAATTCCACGCGGTATGTTATAATATACTAGAGCTATACCTAATCGAGAAATGGACAAGATTAATAATACACAGAGGGAGCTACAGAAGCAATATACGCCCATAATGGCTTTTAGCAGCGCTTCTCGTAAACCTTACATAGAATCTTTCTACTACGAACCAGAGAACATAGTGCAGCAACCACTGGGCACTCTTTTGGGTTATTTTGAGGTGCGTGAATACAGTGAAGAATCAGCATACATAGTTAATTTTCTAAATTCTGTATTAAAGAAAGAATATTACATAAATCCAAGACGTTCCGTTGGCGAAAGTTTGGATGCTGCCTTACACAAGGTAAACGTTGCTCTTTCGGAAATAGCCAAACACGGAAACGTTGACTGGCTTGGAAATCTCGATGCTGCCATATGTGTTTTAGAAAAAAACAGCCTTCATTTTTCAGTATCCGGAGAAGCCAAAATACTTCTTTCCCGCGGCGACACTTTTAATGAAATCAGCGATGGACTTTCTTCTGAAATTATAGAACCTCACCCTCTTAAGACTTTTGTTAATGTAGCAAGTGGAAGATTGGAAACAAAAGACAGATTAATAATCGCCTCTCGGGATATTTTTTCTCTTTTCACATCACAGCAACTCAAAAAAAACAACGACCGACTGGATGATAACCAATTCATACAATTTCTAAAAACAGCATTGGTCAATAATTCCAACACAACCCACGTTGGTGTTGTTCTACTTTCTGAAAAAAAATTGCCCCCTAAAAACAAAAAAAAAGAAAAATTGATCATATCAGAAGAAAAAAGCACAAACGTCTTTAGTCAGCAAGCCTTCGTCTCTCCAGAACAAGCAGAAAGCATGGCTGACAAAAAAAATACACAAACCACTGAGGAAAAACCCGAATATATCGATAGCAAAACCGGTCATATATACGTAAAAGGAGAGCAACAGTCTGAAAAATCAGAAAGTTATTTTAGCGAATCAATATCCACAATCTGGGAAAACATTGCTGATTCCCTACAGCACCTCAAAAACAAATTACGCCGAAAATTAATAATAGCCCGCAAAAGCTTACATAAATCATCTATTCACACTGAAAAAACAATAGAGGAGCTGAGACCTGAAAAACAAATTGAACAAACACCTGAACTAAAAATAAAACCAGAAATAACAAAATCACACACCACCGTCCTGTCCGAAAAAATACCAGCAAAAATCAAATCCGAGTCAACTGTCCATTCGGAACCAAAAAAAGAAAAGAAGATCATTTCAACGCCAACTGAAATATCCGCCAAAATTGAACCTAAAACCAAATTAGAAAGACCCAGCTTTTTTGAAAACTACAAAAAACAGTTTTCGGACGTTTTAAAAGAAAAAACTCCACAATTATCCGAAAGCTTAATGAAAAAAATCTCAAATTTTGTCGGGATGTTTTTCAAAACTGCTTCAAATACTGTTGCAAGGTTGATTGGATTTATAAAAAACACTTTAGAAAAACGCAAAGAGACCCAGATAAAATCTTCAGAAAAGAAAGAATTTAAAGAAAAAGAGCAAAAATTTCGTTTATTGCCAAGTTTGGCAAGGCTTAAAAATACTTTTTTTTCACTTAATTCAAAACAAAAATTGTGGGGACTCATAGCGATAGCAGCAATAATAATCCTTCCAATGATTCTAGCGGCTATTACCAATAAAAATAATATTCCTGAACAAGCACAAACCACTCAGGCACCAAGTCGTGAAGATCTGTTGATAAATGAAAAAAACATATCATTCTCAACCTCCCTATCCTCAATAAACACACTTACTGATATTATTTTTATACTACCCACAGAAAACAATACTATTTTTATCAATAAAAACAGTTTATTCATTGATGAAAACCAACAACAAGTGCCATTACCATCGAGTGATATTATTTCTGCTGCCTATATGAAGGACCTATCTCTTGTATTTTTACTTACATCTGACAATAAAATTATTTCTTTCAGTCCAAATACAAAGCAATTTAAAGAAAATAGCATTGAATTTCCTTCTGGCTTCAAACCAAAAGAAATTGGCACCTATCTGACCTACCTATACGTAACTGATGCCAATAGCAATCAAATATACCGTTATCCTCGCGCCGAAGGTGGTTTTGGCACAAAAACAAATTGGCTCAAAGACACTGCCGACATCTCGCTTGTCAGCGACATGACTATTGATGACAGTGTTTATCTTGCATATTCAGACAAATTAATTAAATTTTTCAAAGGAAAACAGGACCATTTAAACTTCGAAAACTCCGCTACTCCTATTGTGTTTTCCGCCATATATACAGACACCAACCAGTCAAGCGTTTATGTTTTGGATAAGCAAAATTCACGAATAATAATTTTCAACAAAACTAACGGGCAAATTAAAAAACAATATTATAATGAATCATTCACTTCAGCCACCTCTATAGCTGCTAATGAAAAAAGCAATCAAATATACATAGCAACCCCTTCTAAAATGCAATCCATTGCTATTGAATAAACCATGTGGAAGGCATTAAATAATCCAAATACCGCCAATCACGGCGGTATTTTAAAGTATTTTTAAGTATTTCCATAGCTACCACTCTCCTCCGACGCTTACGCCTCCACTGCTTCTAAAAGAAGTTGATGCATTTGTTGCAATAGCTGATGATAAACTTTCCATGGAAGAAGAAAAACTGTCTGCATTAAAGGTTCCGGTATTTCCGACATACTTCAATTCAATATCTTTCATAAAATTACTAATATTTTTTTCAAAAAATATTTTTTAGCAACTTCACATTATCATTTTCCCACTTTTCAAAAACACTTGCAAACAAATTATCACATTCGTGTATATTTTATAATTAAATAAAAAAAACAGCTCTTGGTAATTTCCTTGAGCTGATTAAATTCATTTATTTAAAAGCAAAGTTGCTTGAGATCCATGGGATCATCAAAGACAAAATCGGGCTTGAAAATCTCAAGCTGACTTCTCTTTCCCATGCCCCAAGTCACAGCTGCTGTTTTTACTTTAGCACTCTTGCCAGCTATAATATCGGCATGGGTGTCTCCGATCATAATTGTCTCCGAAGCATCAATACCCGTCGCATTCATTATGAGAAATATTCCTTCAGGATCTGGCTTAACCATTCTAACATCATCACTTCCCAGAACATAAGCAAAATATCCCAACACATTTTTGAGTGATTTTTTGACACTTGTGGAAGATGCTGCTGAAAGAACTGCCAAACAATGACGTTTTTTCAATTCTTGCAACATTTCATTCACCCACGAAAAAACTGTAATTTGCGGGTCATATATTTCATGAAATATTCTTATTATTTCAGAATAATCACTACCTTCGGGCATACCCATTCTTTCGAGATTGTGTTGCCAACGCATTAAATTTACCCAGCCTTTGAAACATTCAGCATTTTGCCAAAATTCCAGCGGGTCTCTTTCTAGATATAAAGCGATGGCCTTGTATGCATCATACATAGCATTTTGGCAGGTTGACCTCAGAACGCCGTCACAGTCGAAAATCACTAACATGCTTTTGCCCTCCTTTCTTTGAATGTTTTTAAGCTACTGAAATCATTTTTATGTTCACCCATCCTATAACAAAACCGCAAACTCGTAAAGCCTGCAGCTGTTTTAAGTCAATCTCGAAATAGCAGCTTCTTTTTTTCTAAAACTTCTCCGCCAATTTAACCCGTTCCATGATTTCCCGGTTGACTATGCGCGCATCACGACCATAAGTAAGACGCGAAAGCTCTTTTAGATACACTGCCAATTTTTCATCGCCAGGCGTTGGCGGATATGTCTTCATACTGAAAGGTTTAGAAAGTTCATTATTGAGCAACACCCTGGCAAAAAAGTTGTAATTGTCAACATTAACAATATCTTGAGCACCAAAAACCGGGGCAAATTGCTTTTCCAAAAATTCCGCATCTTCCGGTCCCACACGAAATGAACACATGGAACCGACATTACCGAACACTGCCTTGGAAATCTCTTCACTCAATTGACCGATAAATTGATGCGCAATCGTGAGCGACAAGCGATATTTGCGCGCTTCAGAAAGAATCTGCGAAATAGAGTCCGTAGTTACATTTTGGAATTCGTCGATATAGAGATAAAAATCCTTACGCTCATCTTCCGGCATATCCACACGCGAAAGCGCCGCCATCAAAATCTTGCCAACAATAACAAGCCCGAGCAGATGACTGTTAATTTCACCAATTTTTCCTTTGGATAAATTTACAATCAAGATCTTGCCCTCATCCATGACTTTGCGAAAATCCATTGTACTCTTTTGTTGTGCAATAATCGGACGCATCATGTCATTAGAAATGAATGTGGTGAGTTTAGAGGTAATATATGGAACCATATTAGCCAGTGCAGCTTCTCCGCCTGCTTTTTCCGCTTCCTTGATCCAAAAATCGCGCACCACCGGATTTTGGCATTTGGTCAACTTCATGCGGCGAAAATCCTCATCCGCAAGCACTTTGGAAATTTCCATCAGCGTCGAACCGGATTCTGGATCTTCCATAATAAGCAACATGGCGTTACGCACATATTGTTCAAACATCGGTCCGCCAGTTTGTTTTAGATCATACAAACGGTCAAATATATTAATCATTTCATTAATCACAAACGTTTTTTCTTCCGGACGTGAATATTCCAACATATTTAAACCAAAAGGTCTCTCCATATCAGAAGGATCAAAATAAATCACATCCTCGGCACGCTCTTTGGGAACAGCCGCCAGAACATCTGTTGCAAAATCACCATGCGGATCAATAACGCAGACGCCTTTACCGTTTCTAACATCCTGTTTGGCCATTTCTTTGAGCAACACAGACTTTCCAACACCGGTCTGACCAATAACGTACATATGCCTCCTTCTGTCGCCATCCGTAAGTCTTATATCCGTTTTAGTACCGCGATAATCATTATGGCCAAGCAAAATTCCCTGCTGCGGAACATTAAGCGGGGGAGGGGCTGCGCCAGCCTTGAGCCATTTGATTTTTGGTGTCTCCGTTGTGGAAATAGGAAAATGATAAATACTGGAAATCTCTTCTGAGTTTAATATCATGACATGATCTTCATCATATGCCCTAAAGATATAATCAAAAGATATCTTTTTTTCCTTAAGCCTCTTGGCAATTCTAAAATGATTTGACTGAGCATATTCAAATTGAGCAAATGCATTTTCCAAATGAGCCAATATTTCATCGGCACGATGCTGCGTCGAAGCCGAAGCAAGCAAGCGAATATTCACGGAAAAACCAGCTTTATTTGTCTTTCCCTCTATTGCCTTAACCAATTCTTGTTCTTCTGGTGTAAGCTGAACTTGTTGCGATGAAAAGGGCTGGTGTTGCTGATCGGATGAGCTGGCCAATATTTTAAATGATTCTTTTGCAATTTCTTTCGCTAAGGAATTGGTATATGCATCTTTAAGCTGCTTCCCTTGTTGCATCCTATGCGCAATCATTCTTCCTGACTTGCGCCATTCTGTTCCTGCAGGCCTCAAAATCAACTGCACAGCTGCTCCCTCTTCCACTGTTTCCAATTTACTTAAGGCATTGGAAATTTCATTAAGCGGATCAATATCCATGCGTTCGTATGTCTGAATCGGCAAAGCATATTTATCCTTTAACTCAAGCATTGCTGCAGACGTGTATCCCCCAGATGTAAAAATAGTATAATCGGGAACCTTTTCCACCATTGCATGAGGAAAATAACTATGTACTTGCTTTTCTATGCTCTCGCGAAATTTACGAGGTACTATCAGATAAAAAGAAATTTCTTCACTATTGGAAGGATTAGCTATTTCCAAAGCCACATGGGGATTATCATATAGAAAATAAGCAAAAAAAGACTTTTTTTCCTTTAGATTAGCCAAAGTGGTAAGCAATTGTTCCATAGCACCAATCTCTTCTTTCCACACTTGAGGATTTTGCGCTTGTTGCGAATGATCCTTGTTTATTTTGGTGACTTTAACCACCTCTATATCCATGTTCAAGGAACGATTAATTTGTGCACGATAACGAAAAAAGCTGCGTATAACCAAAAGCACACCGCTCACAAAAGCAACCAGCGACAACAAAATAACTACCGGAACAAAAAGATAGTTGAAATCAAATGTCTCCATTTTTGTTTCTGTTTTTTATAAATTCCACATTATTGACCATTGAAAATTTTCACAGTTCTTTCAACATTCCCTTTTCAACAAGCGCATCATGCAATTCCTCTGCCATCATCTTGTCATGGAAAGTATCGAGCACATAGTTATTTTCTAAATGTTTGGCAACATTGACTGCATGTACGACTCCCTTATTAATTGCTATATCCACCAAATGCTGTACTTGCGCTTGAGTGTCAGCTTTATTTGCTACTTCATCGGCATCCTGACTGACTGCAGCCACACCAAATGATTGCTGTTGAGTTTGGATTTTGGACAAAATATTATTATAAGCATTGTCTCGTTCCGCGCCAACTACTTCCTTTGGCGTTTCCTTTTCCACTGCCACTAGTGCTATTTCTGCTTCGCTGCCATTACCCATTACATTGTCTTTTTTCAAATGTCTCTCCAAATTCAAATCATCTTCGCTAATTGGTTCAAGATTTGATTTAACTGGCTCCATATTGGTAAAATCAAAATTCAAAAATCAAAATGTCATTCCAAAAATCAAAAATAAATTTTTCATTTTACATTGTCATTTTGCTCCGCCAACCGGCGAATTAATATTTGCATTTTGCATTAAGAATTATTAGCTTCCATCATCTCCCTCCTGAATCCATCAATTGTCTGCTGAATCATATCATCATAATTAGGTATGCGCTGTTTGAAAAAACCCTGCGCTTCCTCCGGACTTATATTATCATTTTCCAGAAATTTTTCATATTCTGCACGACCTTCCTCGCCCAATTTTTCCATAGTCTCCACAAAAATGCGCTTAAGCAGCACTTCTGTCATTTTAATAAGCAACTCATTGCGCTTATCTTCCGGTAATGTGTCAATACCCATATCCTTAACTAACTGATCCAGTGCTTGAGATTGATCTTGTGTTATCTGATCCATAAAAAATTTTTTAATTGTAAATTATATTTTCAAATAAAACCCTGCAATAACCCAGTCAAGCGGCAATTTTATATGAGTTATCCATATTCAATAAGCCATCTTCATATTTTTTAGAAGCCATCATGGAAATACGCCCTATATAATGACCTAGACTTTCTTTCCCACCAAACTTTGGTTTCATTTCTTCTTTGCTTAAAATATTAAGGTATTTCATTGATAATTTATTGATGTTAAACTTCAACTCCTGCTGACTAAAAATATCATTACATGGAATATTTTGAATGGATTGCCATTTTGCAAAATTACCATTGGTAATTTCCTTGGCCGAAGCTGTGGCAATCGTACGAAAATCACCATTTGTAATCTTCATCTCTCTTGCAAACTTCATAAATTCCATATTCCCAGTTTCAGGAAAATAATAATCTGCATTTTCAATTCTTCCTTCAATATCATTACCTTGGTATTCATTATCAACTTTTTCAGGTTCAGCAGAATCAATAACATTCATATCCTTACCACGGTCATCGATCAATTTCTCATTATTTTGATTTTGATAATCATCATCCTGAGAAACTTCATCTGAAATTTCTATCTTTGAGCTATTATCAACATCATGAAAATCATGTTCGTTACCATCAAAATTTAAATTTTCGATATGATAACCATCTGCACCACCTTCTGCAAGATCAAAATCGGCAAATTTAATGTGGTTCAATTTATCAAATGGTATACCGTGCTTATCTGCATATTCCAAAACCATACGATGTGCTACCGCTCCGGAATTATCCACACCTTTTTCTTTCAATGTTTCTATAAGAACATTTTCAATTCCCTTGCCACTTCCCGCTGTTACTTCCAAATGCATTCCTGCAACTTCAACAGTCGGCTCATCGACAATCTGCTTTGTGATTTCCCCTTGGCGTGCAAAGTCTTTGATATTATCATCAGCAACCATCGAATCTTGCGTTGGCACATGCTCAACAAATGGAGAAGGAATCGACTGCGGCTTAATGAAAGAATCAGTAACCGGAGTATTTAATTTAGATTCACTAGAATCAAAAACTTTTTGAAGGAGTTGCTTATTGGGAATTGCTGTCTTATCGCTAAAATAATCCACAGCCGCGCACGTAGCAGATGCTCCAAATAATATACCACTAGTAAAAGCAACGACTTTATTTATTCCTGACCTTTTTATATATTTTCTATACCTGCCGTCTATATCATCAACTTTGCCATAAAGAGCATCCTTTAATTTTTGAAAATCAGCAGAACCCTCTTTCTCCATCATACCAAGCGCAAACTTATTTTTATCATACCAATTGACCCCTCTATCCTTTTGCTGCATTAATTTATCCAAACTCATACCTCCCACAGAAACCATCATGAAAGCTCCCCACATCCTCTTAGCTGAAATTAGGGCTGTAGCTCCCGTAGCAAAAACTGTTCCAGCCATTCCGAGTTTTACATACCAAGGCAATTTATTGTAACCTTCTGCAAGTTTTGCCGATTTTGATTTTATCCAATTCCAACCACGCTCAATTTTTCCATTACCTTTCCCTTCCTTCTCTGCAAGATAATTCATTTTTGATTCAGTGCGGGCATCATATAGATTCAAAAATTCCTTATAATTAACCATGGTGTACAGTTCTGCTAAATCTTTGCTGAGTTCTGCACCTTTTTTGCCACTTTCCTCAAGTTTTTTAACTTCAGAATCAATATATTCTTTCAAAGTTTCTTCATATGCCTTGCGCATTTGCCCCACCTCCGGACTTTCTTTGTCACTTTTGAGCGCAAAAAATTTCTTCAGTGGCCCCCATTCTTGCCTATTGCGAAATTCAATATCGGCAAATGCACTTCTCGCATTATTTAACTTTTCCAAAAGCGGATCTTTTTCTTCTTCTTTTATTTCTTCGTCCCCTCTTTCCGATAATCCTATTCTTTCCGTCCTGCTTTCATGATAATTATTCCATTCTATAATTGCCGCCAAAATAGGGCCATTTGCTTGATTTAGGAAGTAAATCATGTCTTGCTTTTCACTTCCAGTCAAACCTTCAAAAAACACTTCCACATCAAAATCTCCCCTTTTCAAGATATCTTTATCTTTATCAAGCAAACCATTGTCTTCATGAGATCGATTTTTTATTTCCTCAATTTTTGCATTCACTAAATCATTAAAAGGATTCTCCCTCTTTTTTTCTTTTTCTTTAACAACAAGTTCTTCTTCCCTGCTTCTTATTACTTCCTCAATAGCTTCATTTGCGCCTAAGTCTGGCTTGGTGTAGATTGCATATTTTGCTTTCTCTTCTTTCAATATTTTCTCCTTCTCTCTCTTTTCTTCTTCATTTTTTACATAGTCCGACACTCCTAAATCAGGCTTTGTGAACAATGCATATTTTTCATTTTCCGCATGTATATTATCAATTTCAACATCTAAACCATCCCCGTGCTTCTCCGAGGATTTGCGAAAAGCTTCTTCCAATATTTTTTGAGTATTTTTGCTTGTCATAAAATATAACTAACCCTGATTAGGTTTTTTAATTTCGCTAAAAATTTTTTCAGCCATTTCCTTAATTAAATATTCAACAGCTTCTCCGTCTGCAGATTGAAGTCCAATCTTTTCTTTATTTCCACCAAGCCATTCTGAAATTCCTCTTTTTATAAAACCAGCTACGGATAAGTCTATTTCATCCGAAGAAAGATCTTCACCATTGTCAATACAAATATTATACATGTCTTCACCTAAACCTCTCCCAAACTTCTCTATAGCCAATCTATACCTGACATCCAACTCTATTTTGTTTTCCCTCTTTTCATTCTTAATTTCTAAATATTCCTTCAGTTTTCCTTCGGGAATAAATTCCCCGTCCGTCATCTTATTTAATATTTCCTGTAATGTAACATGTAATTCTTCTTCGTCAGCATTGTTTTTTACCCACATGCGTTCCCTCACCCTCAACCCCTGTGAATATGTTTCCGCTATTGGCGTTACTGATGATGAAATTTTAAACTTCTTGTTTGCAGGATCCCAAGTTACCAAAGCATCCGCGCCAAATGCTCTAACAGCTTCAAAATCTCCTGGAATATTTTTCTTTCCATTTCCATTCCCTTTATCATTACCATCTTTTTCCACATTTACAACTATCTGACCATATCTTTTTGATGGAACAAAAAACCCATCTTTTTGCATTTGCTCAAGTCTTTCACGTGACACTTCAACAACTCTTTTTTGATTTTCACCCCTATCTTTTTTACCTGAAACAAATCCATATTTTCTCATTTCATCTTCAGTGAGTTCCCTTTTGGGATCAGGATTTTTATCTTTGGAAAAAAAATTAAGCAAGCACGGTCCAGAAATATATCGATAAAGTCCGGCTATTGTTTTCCAGGAATTGTTGTAGTAATTTTCATTATCAGGATATTCACCACTATCCACACTAGTAACAAAATCAATCATGGCATCCAATTTTTTGTTTTTTTTAAACAGTCCCAAATCCGCAAGCATTCTATACGCGAAAGAAGCTGCGGAACTCCCGAAAGGGGATTCCTTTGCATGATGATCAATAAACGCTGTTTTATTCCAATCGACACCCTGAGTAGAAATTGTTCTTTCTGTAGAAACACCATGTTTTCCTCCCGTATCCAGGTTTATTCTACCCTCTTCATAATCCCCAGGAGCTATATACTTTAAATCTTCATTTAATGCATCTTTATTTATCCCGGCTAACTTAAATAATTCCAAACAACATTTTCCATCAAGATCCGTATTACTATCAACATACAATTCATTTGTCTTTTCGTCTCTTTTGAGAAAACCATGCACAGCAAACTCTTTCCAAAGTTCTCTAGTCTTAGCCAGAAAAATCTTATTCCCCTCGATTAAGTCTGGCGCATTGAGTTCCTCAAAACTATTTACTCTGCCTAGAGTTATTTCTGCACCAGCTCTAGAAAATCTATACCTTTCTGCTTTTTCTGCATCATTATATTTTAACACTTTTTTTCCCATAGGCGCCGTACCATAGAAGAAACCTTTTATTAAATTATATTTATTTTATTCACCATAAAAATTTCACTCACCAAACAACTCAAAACTTCGTTGATTTATATATTGGAATATCATAAGCATGTTTGAATTGTTGTTTACAATTATACCATAAAAAAATTACCTTGCACAATTTTTACTTTTTACTTTGTGCATAACTCAAGTCTTGTGGAATTTCACTACAAAATATGTTAAAATTATATTGTAAAGAATTCGTAGATTATGTAGATTATTATGATTCGTAATTAGTAGAACAAAACAAAAATGAAAAAAATTCAAAAATACTCGCCTTGGATCATTGCAGCTATAATCTTCAGCGCCGCACTTTTTCTGAGAGCATACGATATCAACAACATTCCCGCCGGAATATATCCAGACGAAGCAGTCAATGGAATCGATGCTCTTAAGGCCAACAATACCGGGGATTACAAACTTTTTTATGAAAACAACTACGGACGCGAGGGTTTGTTTATAAATCTGCAAGCCCTTACCATCAAAGCTTTTGGTAATACCATATTCGGGCTAAAATTTTGGTCGATTCTTTTTGGAGCACTTACCGCATTTGGCGTCTTTCTACTTACAAAGGAATTATTCAAAAGCTCCCGTGCTGGACTAATCGCTTCCTATTTCACCGCCTTTTCCTATTGGGCTATCAATTTTTCCCGCATTGGATTCCGCGCCAACATGGTTCCCTTAATCCTAACTTTCACTTTTTACTTTATTTTCCGAGGATTGCGCACAAAAAAATATAGCGACTTCATATTGTCAGGTCTAATTTTCGGCTTAGGCGTGCATACCTACATTGCTTTTCGCGTTTCACCTTTAGTAATGGTTGTGCTTTTAATTGGTTTAGTTTTATCCCATGAGAACTTTCTCAAAAATTATTGGCGTCACATCTTGGTTTTCATTATAGCTATGCTAATTACCTCCGCACCAATGCTCATGGATTTCTTCTATTTCCATCCGGAGCATTATGCTTCACGAACCGGAGGTATTTCTGTGTTGAATTCAGATGTGAATAAAGGCGATCTTTTGGGCACCCTAGTAAAAACATTTGGGCTTTCCTTAGCTAAATATAATTTTTGGGGAGATCAAAATTGGCGTCATAACTACCCACCATATCCAATTCTAAATCCACTAATTAGCATCTCCTTCTTAATCGGACTTTTTTATATTATTGCAAAAATTGTCCGTCTCTCTTGGTTTAGATTGGTTGAAAAGATTCGCAACGAAAAACTTGCTATCTACATCTTCTTATTGACTTGGTTAATTATTTTACTTATTCCTGAGTTTCTTGCATATGAAGGCAACCCCCATGCCTTGCGTGCCATTGGCACAATTCCTGTAGTATTCATTATTGCCACCATCCCCGTACTTTGGGTTATGGCAAGAATCAGGAATTATGGCATAGGATTCAGGTCATTTGCTATCACTATTTTGCTTGGATCTTTTATTTTTATTGGATTGTTCGACCCTATCAAATATTTTGTCTATTTTGGCAATAATCCAAATCAATATGCGGCGTTTGAATCAAGATTTACCTATATGGCAAAATATCTAATGACTTTACCACAAGAGACAAAAAAATATATCATTGCTAATGCAGGTGGCAAAGAGATGAATGACAGCCTCCCTGTAACCGCCGAGCCAATAAAATATCTAACTGCAGGAAAAGTACAGAATATCTCATTTTTAGTATGTGAAAACAATCCTGATAGCGACTTGTTGCCTGAGCTAGAAACTCCTTCAGAATTGATAATGATGCAATATAATCAAAAAATAATAGACCAAATAAACCAAAATTATCCCAATTCAAGTTTTGAAAAAATAGACTTCATACCAGGAAAACAGTCTGATTTCTTTGTAGCACACATAAACAAATAAATATCATCGTAAATTTACCATATTTAATTAATATTATCTCATTTAATAAATTAATTTTTGTAGACCAAAATTCAATTTGTTTTTAATTAAAAAATAAAAAATAACATTAAAAAAATGACAGGAATCAAAAAAATTGCGCCGTATATTGTCGGCATCATTCTAACAGCATTCGTAGCTGTATCTCTGGTAGTTTCATCACAGGAATCAACCACTATGGATGAGCAAGCCCATATCCCTTCTGGTTATTCTTATGTAAAATACCATGACATGCGCTTAAATCCAGAACACCCTCCTCTACTAAAGGATTTGGCAGGTATACCCCTTCAATTCCTCAACGTCAATTTTCCTGTTGATGATCCCCAATGGACGAATGGAGTCAATGCGCAATGGTATATGGGCAACACTTTTTTGCATACCAACGACGCTGATGCAATAACTTTTTGGTCACGTTTTCCAATTATACTAGTCGGCGTATTGCTTGGTTTTTTCGTTTATCGTTGGACTCGTGAATTGGCAGGTACAGCCGCAGGACTTATTGCTTTGATTTTATATGCCTTTAATCCAAATATCCTTGGTCACAGCCACTATGTTACCACAGACATTGGAATAGCAGCGTTTATTTTCATTTCTTTCTATTACTTCGTCCATTTTATCAAAAGGCCTTCTTGGAAAAACACTGTTCTTGCAGGAATCTTTTTGGGAATCGCCCAACTAACAAAGTTTTCAGCAGTTATGCTTTTCCCTATGTTTGGTTTAATAATTACCATCTACGCATTTGCCCAGAAGAAACCAGACAATGATCCCACCCCTCAATGGAAATACTCTCTGAAAAAATTTTTGGAATATGTCTTGAAATATGCCATAGCCATAATCATCTGCTTTATCCTCATTTGGGTGTTATATGTGTACAACACCATATCAATGCCGCCGGAAAAACTGCATGATATTTCCAATTATGTTTTCAGCGACAAAGGCGCCGGCAAATATGCAAAAGCTTTTGTTATCTATACCAGCAATATTCCAGTCCTCAAACCCCTGAGCGAATATTTTTTGGGCGTATTTATGGTTTTCATCCGGGTAACAGGCGGAAACACTTTCTATTTCCTTGGCGAAGTTTCCAATCATGCCTCAAAAGCATATTTTCCTGTTGTTTATCTGATCAAAGAAACTTTGCCAATGCTTTTGCTGCTACTCTCAGCATCAATCATCACAATCTGCCAATTCATAAAGCATATATCTGCAATGCAAGGCAATATATTGAAAAGAGTTTGGGCAGTAACACTTAATTATCTCCGAACAGGCGTTGCACAATATTCCATGATTGGATTCGTCTTACTATATGCATATGTCAGCATCACCGGCAATCTCAATATTGGCTTTAGGCATTTATTTCCAATATTGCCATTTATATATATCCTTACGGCCAAAAAAATATTCGAGTTCTTGCGTAATGTTTCCTCTCCAACCAAAAAAGTTGCCTATGCAGCATTTGGCATTATTATGATTTGGGTAATCCTGGAACCGATAATTTTCTTCCCTAGTTACATGTCCTATTTCAATGAATTGGTAGGCGGGCCATCAAACGGCTACAAATATGTAACCGATTCCAATGCTGATTGGGGCCAAGACCTCAAACGCCTCCGCAATTGGGTAGCTCAATATGATAGCGAACATCCGAATGCTCCGATCGATAGAATTAGGGTCGACTATTTTGGAGGCTCCAATCCTCAATATTATTTTGGCGACCGTTATATTTCTTGGCACGCCGATCTTGCTCCAGAAGCCGGTTGGTATGCTATTTCCGCAGGCTTCTTGCAAGAAAGCACTCACAAACAAAAGAATCCGGGCGACATGAGCTATAACTGGATCCTCAATTATACTCCTGTAACCAAGGTGGGTGATTCCATATTTGTCTACTACATTCCCGAAACACCACAATTGTAGCTTATAAAAAAATAAAAAAACCAAGTGTTAGAAAGCTTGGTTTTTTATTCGTACATATTTACACTAAATTAACTGATTCCATAGCATCATCTTGAATTTATTTTAGGGTATACCGTGAAATTTATTCAAGAATCTAAAAACGGACAAAACATGGGTTATAGAAACCATCTCCATAGCAATTCGTATTATCTTTTTTTCTTTTTCTTCTTGCTACTAGCATCATTGTCTTCATTTTTATCTTTTGAAGTTTCTTCTCCTGCAACCATAGATTCACCATTCTCCCCATCTTGAGGCTGCTCTCCCTTTAATTTGTAAAAAACGCGATTTTCAAAACGAAGATCCAAATATTCCAAATTAGCTTTTTCATTATCATCAATTTCTTTTTTCATAAAAAGTACCAGCGTTTTCATTGTTGTTTCAAGTGGCAAATTCATAGATAAAGAAATATCAACTCCATCTGTTGTTTTACAAGAAACCTCTTCGGCTAAAGCTGAAGGAGCGTGACATTCTCCGGACATAGCAAAATTATGTTCACTGGAAAGTCTTTGATTAGCGCCAATAATGAAATCTATATATTCAACTTTCAGAACTTGTTCGCCCAAGCTAACCGGTTTAGCTCCTGTGTTTATTACTACTATCAAATTATTTTGTTTGATTTCAGGAGATTCAAAATCCGCTCCCGTATACGCAAAACCGTTTTCATCAATAATATAGCACGGTCCGCCACTACACCAAACCAAAAGCGAATCTCTTTCCTCTATTTTTATGCGCACTTTGTTGGGAAAAATTCGTTCAACATCAACACTGCTTATTTTTCGAAAATTTTGTTTCAATAATCTCTCTATTTTATGTTCAGGAAATAATAGGAGATTGTTTTTAGGCAAAAAACCCAGCATCTTTCCTTCATACAAACTTTCGGCAAATAAAATAATTTCGCTTTTAGCAAGAGATTTTTCTCCCTCCAGGGAAACAGCATTTACTTGCATGTAGGGAGAAATGATCAATATCCAAAAGCAAGATGTGATAAAAAGCGCAGCCATAACAAAAAAAAGTATCCGCGACCAAAAAGAGGCTGAGGCCTTTTCTTTTTTACCTTCAAATTGCACAACCTGACAACCTTCAGGTACCCTCCTTTTTTGTTTTTTCTTTCTTCCAAACATTTTTATTTAAGACTCTAATATACTAATTTCGCCAGCTGGCGAACGATCTAATGACTCAAATGGAATATTTATTAGAGTCATTAGGGTGCAAATTCGCTTATTAGAGTCGCAGCAACATACTTTCCAGCGCCAATCGCGCACTAGCATTGGTCTTTTCCAAAGCTTCAATGCAATTTGACAATACTTGCGATTTTTCATCAAGTGAAGCTAAATACAGCCTGTCAGCCGAATTGCTAATTTCTCTCTCAATCAACCAAAGCCAGAGTTGCAAAACCAAAATCGCACCAGCCACGTCTTTGGATATTTTTTCCGCAAAAAAAAGTCTTTCGCTCATATTTACACCATCTAATTTCCTGAAAAACATCTCACCATCTTTTAATCTTTCCAACAAATCAGCACTCCCTTCAAGTAATTTTACCATTCCCGGCCTGCCCATGGCCAGCTCAACCATTTCATTGTCTATATTATTCTCAACCAAAGAAAAATTGATTTTTTGCATGCGCGAATGCAAAGTTGACAAAATCCTCCCTGGCTGATGCGTTACCAAGATCAAAACAGATGTAGAATTTGGCTCTTCCAGGGTCTTGAGCAGAGCGTTTTGCGCGCCAATTGTGAGACGATGTGCATCATCAATAATCAATACTTTTTTCTTGCCACCATAGGGATATTGCGCCAACAGTTCTTGAACTTCTCTTATTTTTTCAACTGAGATATCTTTGATTTTTATAATGCCTTTCTTTTCTTCCCTTTCCGGCTCAATCAAAATAAAATCCATTGCATACGCCTTGTCATTTTCCAAAGCTAGCTCCAATTTATCCATCCCGATTATCAGAGCACGCGCAAAAACCTCAGCCAAAGTTTTCTTGCCCACATGTTCCGGACCGGAAAAAAGATAAGCCTGTGCGACATTTCCGGTCTGCAGACTCCGACTAAGCGATTCAACTATTTTGTTGTTACCAATAAATTTCATGCAAAAAATCTAAAATCTAAAATCCTAATAACAAATAAATTTTAAAGTCTCAATGATAAAAAATTTGAATTTTGGATTTTAGATTTTATTGGAAATTTGATATTTAGATTTAAGATTTAAGATTTATTAATGATTCTATCAATATATTCCCCAAATTTCTCAATAAATCTCTCCCTGCTAAACTCTCCCGCTCTAGCTCTTACAACTTCCCTGTCATATTCCCCTTCTTTCTCCAAAAATCTCCGTACTCCATCAGCTAACACTTCCGGGGTTTGGGCATCAAAAAACTCACCGGTTTTTCCTTCGATAACTGTTTCACATACTCCTCCACTGCGATAGGCAATAACCGGCACACCGCAAAACATTGCTTCCACTGCCGTAATGCCAAAATCATCTTCCGCCGGGAAAATAAAAGCGCGTGCATTGGCATATAATTCAGCTATTTCCTCATCATTTTTCCAACCGACAATCTTCACGTTTTCTTTGGCAATTTTGCGCAAATGCTCCAATTGCTCCCCTTCACCCACAACCACAAGCGGTAACTTTAACTTATTGAAAGCCTCCACCACAATATCCACCCGTTTGTATGGAGAAAGCCGAGAAACAACCAAGAAGTATTTAGTATTTAGTATTTGGTATTTGGTATTTTTCAAGCCCTCGTCTCTTGCATTTTGCATTTTGTTACATGTTTCATGCTTCATGTTACATGTCTCTTGTGCAACTGGTGGATATATAACCTCCGCTTCTCTCCGATAATACTTTTGGATGCGCTTTTGAGTGTATCTAGAATTAGCAATCAAATAATCAGGCCGGTCCGCCGCCAAACGATCCCATACCCGCACATAGTTCAAAACAACCCGTGCCAAAAGCGACAACTTCTTTTGTTTTATTTCCTTGGCATATTTATCATTGTAATCCCAAACAAAACGCATCGGGGAATGCAAATAGGCCACATGGATTGTATCCAACTTGGTCACAATTCCCTTGGTCCATGCCCCGGAAGAAGAAATGACCAAATCATAGTCGCGAAGATCGAACGCCTCAGGCATAACCATGAAAAATGGCAGAAGCCAACGATGACGTCTGCGCAAAAAATTAGGAAATTTTTGTAAATAAGAAGTTTTTATGCGTTTCTCATCAATCATTCCGCGCATTTTTTTTCGGTCATACAAAAGCGTATAGATAGGCGCCTCGGGATACATCTCACCAAATACTTTCAAAACCCTTTCTGCCCCACCATATTGGTTGAGAAAATCATGCACCAATGCCACTTTTAGTTCTTTGTTATCCATATGTCTTCTCAAAAATTAACTAAAACAAGCCAATTTTACCTTAGCTCCAACTATCCCTATTATACCAATTATCCCCATATCCTTCAATCGCCCCTCGCCCACCCTCTTTCGCACAGAGTATTAGCATTTCTGGTCTTTTTTTGCTATTATTAAAGCATCAATGATATACAAACGAGTTATACGCAATTGCGAAAAAGCCCCATTTATTCCCCGATAATCACCGAGAATTCAACATGGCTTAAAAGATGAATTATTTTATATTTTTTAAATGAGCTTATGAATGATATTAACTTAGATACTTTCTCAAAACTTGTATCAGAAAAGCTTGGTAAACAAATAACTTTTTCTGAAATCGAAAAAATCGGTGGCGGTTATCATTCTGACGGCTTCAAATTAAGCACGACCGACGGCAAATCTTTCTTTTTAAAATATGTCAGGTCTCACGACCTGGGCTTTGAATTTCCCGAGCGTCATATTATGTCCTTAATGATTAGCAATGGTATGGGGCAAAGGGCTAGAAATAATCCTGCTTCTGTCGGGGTTGTCATTCAGAACGAACATGAAGAAATAATGCTTCCGGAAATAACAGATTCAACAAAAGTTTTCCATCTTCAAGAATTCGGTGGAATAGGCACGAGTTACTCTACATTATTGAATGGAAACATTAACAAAAAATCAGTAGATAAAGAGGACAAGAAACAACTTAACGCTATTGCCGACAAGCTGATAGAAATACATTCGGTCAAACACCCCTCAAAGGATAGAGATAAGCTCAAAGCAGTATATGATGATGGGCTACGAAATATGCTCATTAGTCCGGAGTTATCAATCATGGTACTTTCTGAATTTCCAGATGATTATAAAATTCTTGATTTGGAAGGACAAAAGGAAATGATTTCATTGATGTATGAAAATATCAAGGCGTGCATGGGCCGATTTGATAGATTAACGGCACTACATGGTGACTTTTGGGGAGCTAATATTTTTTTCAAAGATGATGGCAACATATTTATAATCGATTTTTCTCGCATACCATGGGGCGATCCCGCCATTGATGTTGGTTGGTTCATTACTGAGTATCTTTGGTATTATCATTCAACAGGAAACAAGTATTTCAAGGATTTGACTGAAACATGGCTAAGAATTTACGAAGAAAAATCAGGCGACAAAGAACTCCGCAAATTCATGCCTATTGTCATTGGTTGGCTTGGAATTGTGAGAATTTATCCACGCTGGTTTCCAGGCCATGAAATTGAAATTGCCACTCGTTTTATAAATCACGTGAAAGACATATTAAGAAAAAAAGAATTTATATGGAACGATTAAGCCCAGAACCAAATCTAAGCAAAAAAGAATTGAAAGTTAATATTGTTCGTCATGGCCCATCATCTTATCGACAACCCGAATGGAATGATGTAAAAACTGCCGACGACTTGAACACCATTGGCCGATATGTCGATGGTCAAAAAACAGGCGAAGAAATCTTAAAAGGAAAAATTGAGGCTACTGAAATAATAGAAAAGACAGCTGAAAAAATCGCAGCTGAGGTTGAATCGGATGAAGAAGTTGCTATTTGGTCATCTCCAACGGGCAGAACGCTCGAAACAGCCAGAATAATCAGCGAGGTTCTGCAAGAAAAGGGCATCAAGCTTAGAACGAAAAAAGCTTCTGACGAATACGGGATCAAAACTTTTGAAAAATTGGGGGAGGTTAAAAATTTCTCTTGGCCACTTTTTGAACCTTTGATGAATGGCGGAGAAATAGAATATGGTGAAGTTAAATTTAAAATCGAAAAGTCATTGTCAAATCCAAATAATCTTGGTTATCCTGATTATTTCACATCTGATGCAATCAAAAACATTCCTGATGAAGTAAAAGCAATGTGGCCCAAAAGTTATGTGGACGAAATTGAAAAATTTGAAAGTTTTGCAGAAGTGAATAAAAGAATGATTGATACACTAAGTCACCTTAAAAAAGTTGGTGACAAAAAATACAGGGTAATTATTGTTACACACGACGCGCTCACGGGAGGAATTGTAAAAACATTTACCCATGATAAATTTGCAGGAATTGACCCCGGTCAACTCATTTCCATAGAAAGAAAAGATGATAAATTAGTAGCAACACGAGTTGGCAATATTTCCGAGGGTGATAGCGAAAAAGACATTACGGAGCAATAAGAAGTTTTAAGTTTGATATAATTATCACTTCAAAATACCGGCAATTTCTTCCGCGCATTTTTCCCAACTGAATCTCTTCACATTTTCCAATCCCCTTTGCACATATTCTTCGCGCAAAGAGCGATCATCGATAAGCAAAGCCATGGCTTTGGCAATGGATTGGGCGTCATGCACATCCACCAAGACTGCACTCTCCTCAGCAACTTCCGGTATGGAAGAATTGCGACCGGCAATAACTGGGCAACCCACGCTCTGTGCTTCCAAAACCGGAATGCCAAAGCCTTCATATAATGTTGGAAACACAAACGCCTCCGCACTTTTCATTAACTCAAACTTCTCTCCATCACTAACGTAACCAAGTTCCATTATATCATCCTGAAACCTAGAACCTAGAACCTGAGACCTTATTTTTTCATAGCCATAGCCAGGCTTTCCTGCTAAAACTAATTTATGCAACACCTGATATTTTTCCTTCAGAATTTCAAATGCCTTAACAATATTTACCACGTTCTTCCGCTCTTCAATCCGCCCAATGAATAACAAGAATTTTGAATTTTTAATTTTTAATTTTGATTGAATTTCCAATGTTTCAAATTTTGAATTTTTAAAATTCTGATTTGATTCGAAATTCGAAATTCGAAATTCGAAATTCTTCTCGTATCCTTCATACACTACCTCAATCTTATTCTCCGAAACTCTATATAACCGCTCCAAATCAAACCTTGTATTTTGCGAAACGGAGATAATTTTATTGGCCCACTTGCAAGACATTTTTATGCTTAAGCGCATATACAGTCGTTCCCAAAAAGAATATGCATTTGGGCAGAATTCATATTCAAGTCCATGTATTGTAACAACTGTATTTTTCGGATGAATCCAAGGCACAGTATGCGCCGGCACAAAAAGCGCATCAACCGGATGAATCAACATTTCCCAAGCCAATCCTACCTGCGTCCAAAGTCTCGGCATTTTTACAACCCTGACTCTCCAATTCGCTGGAATTACAATTTCCCCATCTTTTATATCCGCACTTTCATTTTGATTTTTGATTTTTGATTTTTGATTTTTTCTAATATACAAAACTACTTCGTAATCACGAAGTTCATCCAAAAGATGCCTAATAACCTGATAAGAATATTCCTCTATCCCTGTGCGCTTATCCAAAAAAGCACGGGAGGCGTCGATACCAATAATCATAAGCGACTCTAATTTACTAATAAGCACTCTAATGACTCCAATAACAATTCGGGTCATTCGAGTGAAAATTCGAGTATTAGAGTCGCCTTATTTAGCCAATAGAACTGTCTTTTTATACAAATCCAAATTATCCAAAGCCATGCCAATTCCCTTGATCACACAAAAAAGCGGGTCATCAGCAACATAGGTAGGCACTCCGATTGTCTTGGTAATCAATTGATCGAGATTGCGCAAAAGAGCCCCCCCACCTGAAAGCACCATACCTTTATCCATTATGTCCGCAGCCAATTCCGGCGGCGTTTCTTGGAAAACTTTCTTCACCGCATTGATCACTTCGCGAAGTTCATCTTGCAAAGCCTCTGTCACCTCATTAGAAGAAATACGCACAGTCTTTGGCAAACCTCCCATTAAATCACGTCCGCGCACATCCATGTATTCCTCTTTCACTTGCGCAATTGCACTGCCAATCTCAATCTTAATTTCTTCAGCCGTACGATCACCAATCGCCAAGCCATGTTTGCGCTTGATATAGTCTGAAATTGCTTGATCAAAACGATTACCACCCACACGCGCACTATGTGCCGCCACCACGCCACCCAAAGAAATCACCGCAATTTCCGAAGTACCACCGCCAATATTAATAATCATGTTCCCCTGCGCATTATGGATTGGAATACCTGCGCCAATTGCAGCAAGTAATGGTTCTTTCACAACATAGGCGGATTTAGCACCTGCTTTTACCGCCGCGTCCACAACCGCACGACGCTCCGTTGAAGTAACCCCAGCAGGAATAGAAATCATCACTTCGGGACGCACTAAACGAAACTTGCCGCTAATCTTGTTTATAAAATAGCGCAGCATCGCTTCTGTTACACGATAGTCGGCAATCACGCCATCTTTCATTGGTCGCGAAGCCATGATATTGTCAGGTGTGCGTCCCAACATTTCCTTAGCTTCGTTTCCAACCGCCAAAACCTTATTCTCAATCATTGAAACAGCCACCACCGATGGCTCATTAACGACTATTCCTTTACCAGGAACAAATACCAAAGTATTGGCGGTTCCCAGATCCACACCCATTTTTCGAATAAACATATTTCAAAATCAAAATGCAAAAGTCAAAAATCAAAATGACAATGCAAAATTCAAAATTACTTCAACTTTATATATCTTTTTTGTTTATAATTCCTAATTCCCTCGCACGTAGTTTGCACCATTTTAGTAGGAAGGTTGTCTAAAGAAAACCATCGCACATCATCACACTTTTCTGGTTCCATATTTTTAGCTTCCCCTTTTTTCAAATCTGCCAAAAAATTTATTGCTATCCAATGCTGATTTTCTTTTTTTATTATATGATCAGTATGCGGAAGCTGCCCCCAAATATCAATATCAATTCCAATTTCCTCTTTTATCTCCCGTTTTGCCATAGCAACCGCTTTTTCACCATATTCAATGGAGCCACCAGGCTTTGACCACCATCCAGCCTCATTTTTTGCATTTTTGCTACGCTTCATCAACAATACCTCTTTCTTTTTATTGAATATCAATACTCCTCCACCAACACCAATATAATCTCTTCCCGCTTTAAATTCCTTGTTCATATGGATAAATTATTCAATCACTTCAATATATTAAAATATGAACGTATTTTGCATTTCCTAAAAAGCTAACAAGCTAATACCTAAGAAGCTACCCTTTTAATCTCCGCTCCTAATTTTTGCAACCTTTCTTCAATCTTTTCATATCCCCTGTCCACCTGGTATATGTCTTCAATCACACTTGTTCCATTTGCACAGAGCGCCGCGATAATCAAAGACGCTCCGGCACGCAAATCATAACTCTTGATATTGCTGGCCTTCAATTTCACAGGTCCTTTGATCACGACTTGGTGCGGATTCAATATCGTAGCATGCACACCCATCTTTTCCAATTCGCTGACATAATTAAAGCGTCCTTCAAAAAGCGTATCGAAAATCATCGTCTCGCCCTCGGCCTGCGTCGCCAACACTCCCAACGGCGCTTGAATATCAGTCGGTATTCCCGGATACGTACGCGTATCGATTTTTTCAATGGCTCTGAGATTTTCAGTGGGAATCACTTCTATCACATCTTTTTCAATTTTAAAATCAGCACCGAATTGACGCAGTCTCTCCAACACCAAATCCAAATCGTTCTCACGAGCATTCTGCACACGAATAGGACTTTTGGTTGCCACGCCCATAATCAAAAATGTCGCCGCCTCATTGGCATCAGGAATAATCTCATGATTTGTTCCCTTCAATATTTTATTTCCTTCGATTGTCAAAGTGTGTGTTCCCAATCCCTCAATTTTAGCGCCCATTGAAATCAAAAACCTTCCCAAGTCTTCCACATGCGGCTCGGCTGCAGCGATCTTAATGACAGTCTTTCCCGGAAGCGCTGCCGCCAACATCATGGCGTTTTCAGTGGCGGTAACCGAAAATTCCCGCAAAACCACTAGAGAAGCTTTCCTAAGGCTTGCATCAACATTGTAACAAGATTCGTCTTGAGTTGTATGTACGCCCATTTTTTCTAAAGCATCGAAATGAGTACCGACCGGACGCTTACCAATCACACATCCTCCCGGATGCGCAATTCTAAATTTTCCCACGCGTGCACTTAAAGATCCCAAAAGCAAAATGGAGGAGCGGAGTTTTTTCACCAAATCCAAATTCATTTTCTCCGGAGACAAATTTTTGGCGCACACTTGCACCGATCTTTCACCTACCCAACCAACGCTCACACCCATACTCTCCAAAATTTCCAGCATGCGATATACGTCTTCAATAAGTGGCACATTGGAAATCGTGCATGGCTGATCAGTTAAAAGTGTCGCTGCCAAAATGGGCGTGGTCGCGTTTTTACTACCACACACATCAATCGTACCTGAAAGCTTTCTTTTTCCTTTTATTTCGAAATATTCATTTTGCAACATAATACTACAAAAATTATGACTTTATGCAATCTACTCCACAGATATAGTATATTTAAATATCAGCTTTTTATCAAGCATAGAAACATATTACTCATATTACATGCAAACCATCACTATAATTTAAGTTAAAATTTCCATACCCAAAAAAGACTCTTATCATTAAGGTCTAACTAAAAAATATAATAATTAATTATCACAAGAAGGATAAATTAATTTTTTATCCAATAGCAAAATTATGCAGGTCCTACACCCAAAACGCCCAAAGACACATTCTCTGTACTAACCTTTTTCTGATACATCAAAAATCAGAAAAAGCTTTACAGATATACCCTTTATTGAAAGTTAAATTGCATAGTCTTGGCGGCGACCTACTCTCCCAGGACATCACATCCAGGTACCATCGGCGCTGAAGCGCTTAACTGCTCTGTTCGGTATGGAAAGAGGTGTTTCCACTTCGCAAGAGCCACCAAGACAATATCATCTAACATTATAAATACACCGCGCTATTTGTAATCCCAAATTACCAAACACAAATCAATGATTGCTTGCTATTTGGAAAGATTTGTCAAAATAACACTTTTTAAAATATGCTATCTATAAGTAATTGTTAACTGTTAACCGAAATATTCAGAAAGATTAAAGGATTTATTAGTACTTCTCGGCTCAATCCATTACTGGACTTACACCTGAAGCCTATCAACCTAGTAGTCTTCTAGGAAATCCTCCAATGCATAGCATTGGAAATTCCAAATCACAAGAAACAAGCACCAAACAAAATTCAAATCTCAATCACCAAAATTCAAACGCAGTTGTTTGGGATTTGGAAATTGGTTATTGAAAATTGTTTGGAATTTTTAACTTGGTCATTGAAATTTCCAGTGCTACGCACTGGTATTGCCTTATCTCAGGAGGAGCTTCCCGCTTAGATGCTTTCAGCGGTTATCTCGTCCGAACATAGCTACTCAGCAGTGGATCTGGCGATCCAACTGATACACCAGAGGTTCGTTCTTTCCGGTCCTCTCGTACTAGGAAAGAATTCCTTCAAGCAATCACGCCTACAGCAGATAGAGACCAACCTGTCTCACGACGGTTTGAACCCAGCTC
>CAZCMV010000002.1:0-72904 GCA_964500125.1 uncultured Bdellovibrionales bacterium
CTCGCTTTCTTGCCATTTATGATGATTAATCACCACACGTTTTGACAAAGAGCCGCATGCGCAGAGCTAGTAAATAAAAACTATCTCTATTCCTTAACCTTAGACAAGATTGCTTTGGAAATCTTTTCACCAATCTTCGGATTTTCTTTGAGAAAAGTTTTGGCATTTTCACGTCCTGTTCCCAATTTCGTTTCTTCAAAAGAATATGTATTACCTGATTTTTTCACTGCTTCATATTTAACGCCTGCATCGACAAGATCTCCAGCGAGTGAAATTCCTTCGTTATACATAATATCAAATTCAGCAGTCTTAAATGGTGGTGCAACTTTGTTTTTCACAACTTTCACTTTGGTACGATTACCAACAATATCTTCACCTTTCTTGATTTGCGCACTACGACGAACTTCCAGGCGAACAGAAGAATAAAATTTGAGCGCCTGTCCTCCGGATGTTGTTTCCGGATTACCAAACATCACGCCAATCTTCATGCGAATCTGATTGATGAAAATAACGATCGTGTTGGAACGTGAAACAATTGCCGTAAGCTTACGCAATGCTTGACTCATGAGTCGTGCCTGACGACCAACATGTTGATCACCCATCTCACCTTCGATTTCAGCTTTAGGTACCAAAGCTGCAACTGAGTCCACAACAATAACATCAACTGCTCCGCTGCGCACCAATGTCTCCACAATATCCAATGCTTGTTCTCCTGTATCCGGCTGGGAAATAAGTAGTTCATTTATTTTCACACCGATCTTTTTGGCATATTCCGGATCCAATGCATGTTCCGCATCAACAAAAGCCGCAGTTCCATTACCTGTCTTTTGGGCATTTGCAATGATATGCAAAGCTAAAGTTGTTTTTCCGGAAGACTCCGGCCCATACACTTCAATGATGCGCCCTCGTGGCACCCCGCCAATTCCCAAGGCGATATCCAGCGATATCGAGCCAGTAGGAATCGCCTCCACATCAACCTTGCGCACATCCCCCAACTTCATAATCATACCATCACCAAATTTCTCCTTGATTTCTTCAACTACTTGATCAAGACTGTGCTTCCCCTCTGACGCAGCTGTTTCTGTTTTCTTTGCCATTTTTTTATGCAAGATATGCGTCGCAACTTCTGGATGCGATGCGCCATCTTGAAAATTATTTTCGTTTTATCCCCCTTTATTTTCTGCCCTCCTTATTAAACGCTACATTCTTAACAGTGCCCGCGCTCGCACTAAGAGCACCCAAATCATTACTATCTATTTTTACGTTAGTTTTACTTCCTTTGGTTGAAGATATCTTCACATCACCTTTAGCTTCCAAGGTTACAGGGGTTTTTGGATCCATATTTGCGTCAAATAATACTCCGACATTATCCTCTATTCTCACACTAATACCTTTGGAGGCTACATTAATTTCCAATGAAAAAGTTTCCTGATTTTCTTGCTGCTGATTGCCTATTCCTTCTTCAGAATCATTATTATTTTGCTGAGGAGTCTCTGGCTGAGTAACATTTGCGCTTATATTTACAGATTGCACAGATTCTTTATCAAACTTATTTTTAGCAATAACCGTTATCTTATTAACTCCGTTTTGCAAAGTAACGTCTTCGCTAAATTCACCATTTTCGTTTACCAAAACAAATTGTCCGTTCAAAGAAACCACTGAGTCTTTTTCAGCAACACCCACAACATGAACCATACTACCATCAATCATAGCACCATCACTTGGTTTTAGAATCACTAAGCGCGGTACTGAAACAAAATTATTGACTTCAAAATACAGGTAACAAAATCCAGATAACACGGCTATAACTATTATGCCAGCTATCAATATTTTAGGAGTTATGGCAAATCCCGAGTATTTTATGGGTTCTGGCGATAACTCTTTAGAAGTTGTTTTTCCTATGTTTACTTGGATGCCTTTTTCTCTTTCATATTGTTTTATTAATGCATTTTCAGAAACTCCAAAGAATATTGCCATACTTCGCAAAAATCCTTTCACATATACATCTGCTGGCAATTTAGTATATTCACCCTCTTCCAAATATTGCAGATATTTTGCCTGCACTTTAGTCATTTTGGCAACATCATTGGATCCTAAACGACGATCATTGCGCATCTTTTTCAAGCGCTCACCCAAAGTCAATGATTCAATTTTCTTAGTCGTAAATCTCATCATAAATATCAGCGACTCTAATTTACGAATGAGCACTCGAATGTCACGAATAGTTTAATTTTATTCGAGTCATTAGAGTGACCGTCGACGTTTCCCAAAAACGGAGACGGATTCGAGTTATTCGAGTCGCATTTATATCACATTTGCCATTTATCCCTCTTCTGCTGATCTTGAATCTCGTCTTCGTAGTCAGTATCATCTTCATCATCAATGTATACCTCACGAGGTTTTGAACCATCTTGCGGTCCGACTATTCCCCTATCCTCAAGCATATCAATAAGTCTTGCTGCACGTGAGTAGCCAATACGAAATTTGCGTTGCAAGAATGATGTAGATGCTTTTTTTGTTTCCATAACCGTACGCTTGGCGTCTTCATAAAGCGGATCATCATTATCATTTTCATTGCTTTTAGAATCAAAATCTAAACCACTGAAAACATTTCTGCCTGATTTTCCGATATTATCTTCTTTTTCTACAATTTCATCATCCAAGTTATCAACTATTTTCTCCTTTTTCTGTTTGATAATAAAATCAACCACCTTTTTTACTTCCGCTTCTGTTATATAAACACCCTGTAACCTGCGCATACCCCCAACAGCCGTAGAAGAATATAACATATCGCCATATCCTAGCAATTTTTCTGCGCCAGACGCATCAAGAATAGTACGAGAGTCTATTTGCGTTGCTACCTTGAAGGCGATGCGTGTTGCAATATTTGCCTTGATAAGGCCCGTAATAACTTCCACGCTCGGACGTTGAGTGGAAACAATCAAATGAATTCCTACTGCACGTGCCATCTGAGCTAATCGAATGATTGCGCCTTCTACTTCCTTGCCGTGTGTCGCCATAAGATCAGCCAACTCATCAATCATTATCACAATATATGGAATTTTTTCCACAGGTTCTTCCGTCACCTCACCCGTATCCTGATCAACAATCGTGCGAGTTTCTCCTGCTTCCGCCTTTTGATTAAAAGAGGTTATATCTCGTGATCCCGTCGTTTGTAGAAGCTTGTATCTTCTTTCCATCTCACCAATAGCCCATTTTAAAGCACTGACAACCTTGCCATTTTCTACAATCACATCTGCCAACAAATGCGGGATGCCATTATATAAAGAAAGTTCGACTCTTTTTGGATCGACCAAAATTAGTTTAAGATCCTCTGGAGAGTTTTGATATAAAAGCGATAGCAAAATAGTATTTGCACAAACACTTTTTCCGCTGCCAGTCATACCTGCAATCATAAGGTGTGGCATCTTTTTAAGATCCCCAACAATATAATTTCCACTCACATCCTTTCCCAAAGCAATTGTAAGATTAGACTGACTATTAATAAATTCACTGCTATTAAGAAGCTCCGGCAAACGTACTTGCGCAACGGATTTATTTTTCACTTCAATGCCAATAAGCGATTTTCCAGGAATAGGCGCTTCAATTCTAATAGGATGTGAAGCTAGCGCCAAAGCTAAGTCGTCGCTAAGTGAAGTTATTCTACTAAGCTTAACACCAACAGCCGGCTTGAAACTGTATTGCGTAACAGTTGGTCCGACTTTAATTTCATCATTTTCAACTTCAATGCCGAAGTGACGAAAAGTTTCCTGAATTTTTCTTTGATTTTTTTGCGTATCACCACTTTCCGCTTTACCCGAAGTTTTTTCCAAAAGACCGATCGGGGGGAGCTCCCATTCATATTCGTTATCTTCTTCATCATTTTTCTTACCCTTTTTAGGTATCCAGTCTGATACTTTTTTGAGCACGCTTTCCCTCTTTGCACTTCGATTTTTATTAACCTCTTCTTCCTCCTCATCATAGTCGGAGTCACCAACGTATTCAATCTTTTTTTCTGGTTTTTTTTCTTCCTCACTCTCTTCTTTGTCAATCTCATCAATTTCATTTTCCTCAGATTCTTTCTCTTCGGAAATTTTTTCTCTATAAAATTTGCGAATCAAAGCAATAATTGAGAAATTAAAGGCAACAAAAATTCCCATAGCCAATAAAGCAAACAATACTACGCCAGCTCCAATATTTCCCACCAATTTTATCAAAGTAACATCGAAAAGATATCCAATATATCCACCACCAGCTCCGACCTTCGCATGAAAAAGCATATTTTCTTTTTCATAAAAAATATGCAAAAAACCAAGTAAGCTCAAAAAAGCAACGAAAATTCCAATGAGTTTAGATACATAAAAAAGCGTCTCTTTGCGGAATAATAAGATAATTCCAGCACATACAAAAACAACCGGAGCAAACCATTTACCCCAACCAAAAAGCAACCCGGCAATTTGATTAAATAATTTACCCAATACTCCTGAATTTCCAATAAATCCAAGTACAAAAATAATAGCCAGGGTAAATAATATTACAGCCACGATGCTGCGCTTGACATCCCCTGAGAGTATTGAAAGAGTTGAATTTTGTTCGTTATTTTGTTGCTTTTTTTTGCGTCCCATATGCCATGATTATATCATACATTTGCCTGCCAATCCAGCCCAGAAAGTCTTTTTTTTGGCTGTATATTTAGCATCCGTGAAATAATAAAATTACGCCTTACCTCAATACGATTAGTGGCTAGAAAATATTCCTGTTCCAAGCGAAATATCTTGGCATGTTTTACTGCCATTGATCTAGGAAGAGATTCTATTTGTAATTCAATTTGCTGCCTTAATCGATATAATTTTCGCAACCTGGCATCATAAAAAAGCACTAGAGTCACCGCGCCAAGCAAATAGAGCAGGCATGCCAAAATAATAATTGTGATAAATATTTCCAAAAACATTGCTTATGATTTATAGAAATTTAAAACTCACGCATTCAACTCAAGTAAACAATTATTTGTACATTCAATGTCCCTTTTAGAGTTCGGAATGACAAGATTGCATTTTGTGATTTTATATTCTCAGATGCTAACGAACGACACCGGCAAAACCCGCTTGAACACGCCGGCAACAAATACACTGTCCGTTTCCGAAAGGAATATCGGGTGATGCGTTTCATTGGTGGAATGCGGAAAAAGTCCGATCACTCCATCACCTGCTTTTTTATATCGCTTAATTGTCGCCATGCCATTGATCACCGCCACCACAATCTTGCCTTCAAAATCTTGGTCCGGCTGCGCTTTTTCAAAAATTACATAATCACCATCACTGATATTCTCCTTGTTCATAGAATCTCCAAGTGCCTTGACCGCAAACAACTGCTCCGGTTTGGTGCGATAGAAAAGACTCTTGGATATTTGCAAAAAATCATCAGCGCCCTCATCGGCATAAGCCAACGCTTCACCGCAGGAAGCCAAACCATAGAGTGGAATTGCAAAAACGTTTTGTGCATCGCCATAGTTTTCATTTTCCACCAAATACAACTTGCGCTGCTCATCACGCGTAATCAAATCTTTTTTCTCCAATGCTTCAATCACTTGCATCACCGATTTCATGCTGTCAGGAATTCCCTTGGATTCAAGATATTTGTGCACACGATAACTTGTCGGCTGCTTTTTAGTATTATTGCTCAGCTCTCTGATTGCATCGACAATCATCTTTTGTTTGGAAGTCAATTTCATAAATCCTACGAATTACGAATCTATTACGAATATACGAATAAGCTTCGTAATCTAAATATTAAAAAATTATTTTTTAGACTTGATAAATTTAGTAGACTTGGTAGGCCTGGTAGGTTTTTTACTTTTACACTTAAATCCTATTTCCCTTGTATTTTCAATTTCTCTTGTTTCATTATTATCCTCCAGCAATTTACGAAGTGTATCAAATATAACTTTAAACTTCTTGTTGTAGCTGTCTTCTAATTTATCCAGTCTGACCCTAAGCTCTTTATTACTGACAATCATCTCACGCAATTTCACGAAAGTCCTTATTATTTGAATATTGACCTCAATCGCCCTGTCACTATTCAATACACTCGACAACATCGCCACCCCTTGCTCCGTAAACACATACGGCAAATATTTGTAATGCTCGCCTCTTTTTAAGGTCACAAATTGTGATCTTAAAGAATGGGCCTCTTCTTTTTTAAGTTGAAACATGAAATCGTTAGGGAATCTTTTTATATTTCTCTTAACAGCCTGATTAAAAACTCTGGTTTCCACTCCATAAATAAACGCCAAGTCCTTATCTAGCATCACTCTCCTTCCGCGAATCAAAAATATCTTTTGTTCAATAATTTCCGACGGAAGCAATGTTTTTTCTTTTTGTATTTTATTATTTCTCATTTTTTATTTTTCCTTTAACTTTCTTTTAGCTTTTTATTTTCTATTTTATGTTATAAACTTTATAGACTTTTTAACTTTTTAAACATAACCAATGTTATTCTATCACTACTGCTTTATCACTGTCAACTCTTTGCCTGTGCATAACTTTTTTCTATTTTTTTGGCTTAAAAAAAGCAAAAAATAGTAGTAATCTTCTCGTACCACTCTGCAAAAAAACTATTGAAAAATTATTTTAAAAATCTTACCATAATCTTGCTTGGGTTTTCGTCGCCCCATATTTCCTTCCCACCCACATTTTCCTTTGCTTTCAAGACACGAAAAAAGAGAGCCGAAGCTCTCTTTTTTCTATTTGAAACTCGCTTTTCCTGACTAGCTAACTAGCTAATACCTGAATAGCTATTTTCTATACCCCGTTCCTGCAGGAATCAAACGTCCGATGATCACGTTTTCCTTGAGACCGCGGAGTTTGTCATCTTTGCCGGTAACTGCGGCATTGATCAGCACGCGTGCTGTTTCCTGGAAGGATGCGGCTGAGAGGAAGGATTCGGTTGAAAGGGCTACTTTTGTGATACCCATGATCATGATCTCTCCTTCAGCTACCTCGCCACCGTTGGCAATTGCTTCTTCATTAGCTTCATTGAATTGATCGCGTTCCACGATGTCTCCTGGCAAAAGATCAGTATCACCAGGATTGAGAATCTTGACGCGGCTGAACATCTGGCGGATCACTACTTCAATGTGCTTGTCATTAATTCCTTCACCTTGTGATGCATAAATCTCTTGGATTTCGCGGATGATGTAGCGATGGACTTCTTCCTGTCCCATGGTTTGATATAGTTTCTTGAGGTCGATGTGTCCTTCATTGATTTGCGTTCCCTTGCCCACAAGTTGTCCTTTGCTCACCAAAATGGTTGAGCCGGCAGGCACGAGATAATCAACATCTTCCTGTTTCTTGCCTTGGGTTTGGATGCGCACTGTCACCGTCTTCTTGTTCTCATTGATGATGTCGGTAACCACACCGTCCACTTCGGAAATAATCGCTTCACCTTTCGGCGGACGACATTCGAAGATTTCTTCCACACGTGGAAGACCTTGCGTAATGTCAGATCCAGCAACACCTCCGATATGGAACGTACGCATCGTCAACTGCGTTCCTGGTTCACCGATAGCCTGTGCGGCCACCGTTCCCACGGCTTGTCCAATTGCCACAATATCACTGCGTCCCAAGTCAACACCATAGCATTTCTGACAAACACCACGACGTGTCTTGCAAGTTGCTACACTACGGATCTTCACTTTCTCCACATTTGCTTTTTCAATTTCCTTAGCTTCTTCCTTGGTCACACATTTGCCTTTCTTTGCCAGAACTTCTCCCTTTTCATTTTTCACATCTTCAACAGTGAAACGTCCTTCCACGCGAGCAGCAAAACTTTGACCAATCTTATCGGAATCTGCTTTATATAGATATGCGCCTTCTTTGTCGCCACAATCTTCTTCACGCACAATGATATCTTGCGCCACATCAACCAAACGACGAGTGAGATATCCAGCAGTAGCAGTACGGAGAGCGGTGTCGGCCATACCTTTACGTGCACCGTGAGTCGAAATGAAATATTCCAACACGTTGAAACCTTCTTTGAAGGAGCTCTTTACCGGCAGTTCGATCGTTTCACCGGTCGGTCCTGCCACCAAGCCCTTCATACCCATCATCTGCACTACTACCGATTCGGATCCGCGAGCTTTGGAATGAACCATGGAATAAACAGGTCCTTCTTTGTCAAGTGAAGCGCTAACCACATCCGCGATTTGATTCTTCGCGCGATTCCATACTTCCACAGCGCGGCTCTTGCGTTCTTCTTCGGTCAAAAGACCCATGTTGTATTGCTGATTGATTGCTTCCACATCAGCTTCCGCTTTTTTCATGATGTCATATTTCTCTTCCGGCACTTTGAGATCATCCATACCCCAACTGATACCACTGCGTCCAGCCATGCGGAATCCCAAATGTTTGATACGATCAATGAATTGCGCCGTCTTCTCCTGACCATACATGCTCAAAACCTTAGCCACCAAAACTTTCAAATCCTTCTTGGTCATTTCTTCATTCACAAAGCGCAGCTCTTCCGGTACGATGTCGTTAAGTAGCACGCGTCCGGCGGAAGTTTCAATCATTTGACCATCCCAAAGCATCTTTATTTTTGCATTGATAGCAATGATGCCCGATTGGAAAGCCAGAATAACTTCTTCCATCGAAGAGAACGCCTTGTCTTCACCCTTCAAGCCATCTTTCGTGTGAGTCATGTAATATGCACCAAGCACAATATCTTGCGACGGCACAGCAATCGGTTCTCCCGAAGCAGGCTTGAGCAAGTTCTTTGCAGAGAGCATCACGTTGCGGCTTTCTTCACGCGCTTGATCCGTGAGAGGCACATGCACAGCCATCTGGTCACCGTCGAAGTCTGCATTGAACGCGGCACATACCATTGGATGTACTTGAATAGCTTTTCCTTCGATCAATACTGGCTGAAATGCCTGGATCGATAAACGGTGCAGGGTTGGGGCGCGGTTCAAAAGTACATAGTGATGCTCGATGATTTCGTCGAGGATTTCATATGCTTCTTCCGCTTCCGCATCCACCATACGACCAGCGGTGCGAACATTATGTGCAAATTCTTTTTCGATAAGTTTGTTGATAATGAACGGCTTGAAAAGTTCAAGCGCCATTTTCTTCGGCAGACCGCATTGATGAAGCTTAAGCTGCGGACCAACCACAATCACACTACGACCAGAATAGTCCACACGTTTTCCGAGCAAGTTCTGACGGAAGCGTCCTTGCTTTCCTTTTAGCGCATCAGCTAGTGATCGCAATGCTCTTCTTTGTCCTGTGGAAGCAGCTACACTAGCCTGTCCCTTGCGAGCACTATTGTCAAAAAGTGCGTCCACCGCTTCTTGCAGCATACGTTTTTCATTGCGAGTAATAACCTCCGGTGCACCAAGCTCCATTAATTTTTTGAGACGATTATTGCGATTGATAATACGACGATAGAGATCGTTAAGATCAGAAGTTGCAAAACGTCCTCCGTCGAGCGCAACCATCGGACGAAGATCTGGCGGAATAACTGGAATAGCCTTAAGCAACATCCATTCTAGCTTAAGGCCAGCTTTTTGAAATCCCTGAAGCAATTTCAAACGTTTGAAAGCTTTTTTGCGATCTGTCACTTCATCATTATCCAGTTCAGTTTTGATTTGCTTGATAGCTTTCTCAACATCCATTTTCTCCAAAATTTCGCGAATCGCTTCGGAACCAATACCGGCAGAGAAAACCTGTCCAAAACGAGTGGAAAGATTGAAATATTCAAGTTCGGAAAGAATCTGCAGCGGCTTAAGATTTTTGAGTTCTTCCTTGAGGCCGCGATATTGTTCCTTGAGTTCTTCCAATACTTCGTCGGTTGAGCCAACACGATCCACTTTACCACCTTTCACTTCTTTCTGTTTGGTCTTATATTCTGCCTCCAATTGATCCAAAACCGAAGTGCGGATTTTCTCATCAACATTTTTCACAATATAAGAAGAGAAATAAACAACCTTTTCCAAACTTTGCAAAGAAACTCCCAGTGCCAAACCGATTTTGGAAGGTACGCCACGTAAAAACCAAATGTGCGAAACCGGCACAGCCAAACTAATATGACCCATGCGTTCGCGACGCACGATAGAGCGAGTCACCTCCACGCCGCATTTGTCACAGACAATACCTTTATAACGAATACGTTTATATTTTCCACAATAACATTCCCAGTCCTTGGAAGGTCCGAAAATCTTTTCACAGAAAAGTCCGTCTTTTTCATATCGCTGAGTACGATAATTGATAGTCTCCGGCTTGGTTACTTCTCCGTGCGACCAATTGGTGATGTCTTCAGGACTTGCCAGCTTAAGACGCACGCTGTTGAAATCACTTACCTTTGTAATATTTTCCATAAGTTTATTTATTGAATGATAATCGTCAGATTAATTAATTATTAGATCTGATCAATATCTTCTTCGGGCTTGTTTTCTTCCTCTTCTTCGTCAGAAGATTCCGCAAGCTTGGAGCCGACCAATTCCACATCCAAGCAAAGTCCTTTAAGTTCATTAACCAGCACATGGAAAGATGCCGGAATGTTTGGACTCTTGATTTTTTCGCCCTTAATTATTGATTCATATGCTTTGCTGCGTCCGAGCACATCGTCTGATTTGATGGTCAACATTTCTTGCAAGGTATAAGCTGCGCCATAACCTTCCAAAGCCCACACTTCCATTTCTCCGAAGCGCTGTCCACCAAACTGTGCCTTACCGCCAAGCGGCTGCTGAGTGATCAAGGAGTATGGTCCGATCGAACGCATGTGAATCTTGTCTTCCACCAAGTGGTTCAGTTTCATCACATACATCACACCGACCGTTGTTTCATTATCAAAATATTCACCTGTCTTTCCGTCGATCAAACGAACCTTGCCGCTTTCCGGAAGTCCGGCTGCGCGCAATTCTTCTTTAATCTGATCTTCCGTCACTCCCTCAAGCACAGGAGTTGCTGCTTTATAGCCAAGTTTCAAAGCGGCCCAACCAAGATGAGTTTCCAAAATCTGACCGATATTCATACGACTGGCCACGCCCAATGGATTAAGAATCACATCAACCGGTGTTCCATCAGGTAGATATGGCATATCTTCAATCGGTGCAATGCGAGAGATCACACCTTTGTTTCCATGACGTCCAGCAAGCTTGTCACCCACTGATACCTTACGCAATTGTGCCATTGAAACTTGAATTTGTTTGATCACACCTGTCGGCAACTTGTCGCCTTGTTCGCGAGAAAGAATCTTGATATCCACGATCTTTCCGTGCTCACCGTGCGGCAGATAGAGTGAAGAGTCCTTCACGTCTTTGGATTTTTCACCAAAGATCGCGCGAAGCAATCTTTCTTCCGGTGTTAAATCTCCTTCACCTTTCGGAGTAATCTTACCAATCAAAATATCTCCGGAAGAAACTTCCGCACCGATGCGGATAATTCCGGTTTCATCAAGATTCTTGAGGCGTTCTTCACCAATGTTCGGAATATCGCGCGTCACGACTTCGCTTCCGAGTTTAGTGTCACGTACGTCAATAGAGAAATCTTCAATATGAATCGAACTGTAACGATCTTCTTGCAACAGTCTTTCCGAAAGGATAATAGCATCTTCAAAGTTGTAGCCGTCCCACGGAATGAAAGCCACCACCATATTTTGTCCAAGTGCCAATTCACCGTTGTCAGTTGCCGCGCCATCGGCCAGAAGGTCGCCTTTCTTAACCATTTGTCCTTTGGTTACACGTGGCGCTTGACTCATGCTAGTGAAAGCATTTGATTTCTGAAAGCTTTGCAGCACATATTCGCGTTTGATGTGGTCTTTCTTTACTCCTGCAGGCGCTTGTTCCTTAACCACTATGTGCGCTGCATCCACTTCAATCACTTCACCATCATTAGCAGCAAGCACTACCTGTCCGGAGTCACCGGCAGCTTTGTCTTCGATACCGGTTCCCACAATTGGAGATTGTGGCACGATACAAGGCACTGCCTGACGTTGCATGTTTGAACCCATCAGCGCGCGGTTGGCATCATCGTGTTCCAAAAACGGAATCAAGGATGTTGCTACCGAAATGCACTGTTTGGCACTTACATCTAAATAGGTAAGACTTTGTGCTTCAATCATTTCAGGATGTCCTTTCACGCGAGCTTCCACAAACTCTTCTAAAATATTGTAATTCTCATCCATATCAATACAAGCGTGACCGATAATATTGCGATCTTCCACTGTCGCATTGATATATTCTACTTCGCGAGTCACATATGGTTTGATGCGAACTTCCTGGCTTCTAGATTTTGCCAATTTCTTGGCCATATCCGCATTGATCTTTTCGCTAGCCTTGCCCACACCGGAGACATCTTCCGCCAAAATACGATTTTCCAAATCCTTACTGTCGCTTGGCATCGAAGTCAACACCTTTATATATGGGGTTTCCAAGAAACCAAATTCGTTGACACGTGCATAAGTGGACATGTGTCCCACCAAACCAATGTTCGGACCTTCCGGAGTTTCCACCGGGCAAATGCGACCATAATGTGAATGATGCACATCACGCACTTCAAATCCAGCACGCTCTCTTGTAAGTCCTCCCGGACCCATCGCAGACAAAAGACGCTTATGTTCCAATTCAGCCAACGGATTTACTTGATCCATAAACTGTGAAAGTTGAGAACTAGAAAAGAATTCTTTGATCGCAGCAGCTACCGGGCGAGAATTGATCAGTTGTCCTGGCACTACGGTTGCCACATCGCAAGTACTCATACGATCTTTGATGTTGCGAGCCATACGAGCCATACCGATGCGCAGCTTGTTTTGAATAAGTTCACCCACTCCGCGCACGCGACGATTGCCCAAGTGATCAATATCATCAGCGATCGCCATCGGATCATTATTAAGACGAATGATTTCTTTGATAATCAGAATCAAATCATCCATGCGCAAGATACGGTTTTCTTCGCTGTCCGCACGATCCACTAGCAAACGCTGATTCAAACGATAACGTCCCACGCTACCGAAGTCATATTTTTCAAAATTGAAGAACATCGATTCGACCAATTGTTTGGCATTTTCTTCGGTTGCCAAATCTCCCGGACGAATACGCTTATATATTTCCTTAAATCCTTCACCCTGATTCTTGGTGATATCTTTGGAAAGAGTGGTCTCAATAAATTTAACCTCGCCGTTATCAATATCCGCAAAAGCCGCCAAAATTTCTTCGTCTTTTTGCATACCAAAAGCACGCAGCAGCGCCGTAATCGGCACTTTGCGTTTTCTGTCAATACGTACGGAAACCACTCCATCAAGCGCCGTATCTATTTCCAACCATGCGCCACGGTTTGGAATAATTTTGGCACCGAACAATTTCTTGCCGCGCTGATATTCCATATTGAAGAATACTCCGGAGCTGCGGATCAGCTGACTTACTACCACACGTTCCACACCATTGATCACGAATGTGCCACGCTCAGTCATTACTGGAAAGTCACCCAAATAAATTTCCTGCTCTTTCACTTCGCCGGTTTTCTTGATAGTCAACCTAGCCTTAGCGCGAAGCGGTGCTTCGTAGGAAATGTTTTTATTCCTTGCAATTGCCTCGTCGTATTTCGGTTCATCGAGGTAATAATCTACTATAGAGAGTTCCAAATCCTTGCCGGTGAAATCACCGATCGGATTAACCTCGTCCAAAAGTTCCTTAATACCCTTATCGAGCACCCATTTGTACGAGTCGATCTGCGCTTCGATAAGATTCGGCAACGAGACCATAAGCTGTTTCTTGAAAAACTTTCGACGCGATAGCGACGACGAAGGAGAATAGGACTCCTTCACTTTGAGGGTCTTTTTTTCTTGAGACATAAAAACACCTCTCATTGGAATTCCCTGGCTTCGAAAATTTCTTGGAAGCAGGAAAGCATCTCAATGAGCTTAGTTATTAGCGCTTATTTATTTATTGAATTGTAGATTCGCCATTCCCCTTGACACATTTTCACCCGAAAATGGGCGAGATATAAGAATTGCAAAAGTGAAGTATTTCAGTCCTAAATCGTGAATGTATAAACAATCTATCAGTTTTTTTTGGCCCTGTCAAGCCTTGACCTCAATCTGTTATCCAAAGTTATCCACAGGTTGTTAACATTTACCATATTTCCCTTGACAACCGTTTTTTTTGGCGTATTCTGGGATCTTGTTGTTTAAAAATCCAAAAGGAGGTGGTGGGAATGGAGATTGGATGAATTTGCTTCTGTCTAAGGAAAAATCACTGAAAGACTTACACCAAATACCGGTTCGAAAAGGAGAAAACAATGAAAAAGATGGTTGCAATTCTTCTGTTCATCTTTCTGTCACTTACCAACATATGTACTACGGCAATCGCTGTTTGTCCGCAAAATTCTGGTCCATATACTCTGCCATTTACTTACAATGGCGTAACGTACCAGCATGCATTTACTACAGCATGGGTTTACGGACGCACTTTTTTGCTCTTCTACAATGATGGTCCGGTATATATGTGGGGAGCCACAGCCTACAAAACTACGAATCCCGTACAATATATGTATATTGATTCAGTTGATGACATATTCGGTAATGGAAATGATATCATATACGACAACTCATACGACACCATCGTATTTGCCCTTGGCAATTCTTACTGCCAAAGTTCCTGCAAGGAAAATTCCGATATCAACATTCTCAACGACGGAACATACTTCCAACGTAGCGATTATCATTGCAACTTTCTTTATAACGGAACAACGTCTCAGGTGATTGTGCCTGCTTCGAACTTCTTCAGTCCAACATATCAACTTACTGTCAACCTCAATCCTTCTGCGGGTGGGACAGTTACCAGCAGCTCGGGAAGTTTGACGTGTACCAATGGTGTTTGCACGGGGAGCTTTTCGGGAGATGTGCAACTGACGGCTTCGGCGGCGGATGGCTGGGAATTTGTGTATTGGATAGACGGAGGAAACAATGATACGACAAATCCCAAGACGGTAAGCATGACTGCCGCAAAGGAGATGAAAGCCGTATTCAAGCTATTATCATTTCCTCTTACCAGCTACAACGCGTATAACGCGCCAGTGAGTTCCGTGTTTGACCATAGCGGAACGGCGCAATATGAAGACACTGATCACCAAGTGAAAACCTTTAAGGGTGAAACTAGCGAGATCCAGACTCCGTATTCTGGTACCACCTGCTATCCCAAGTCTGATAATTCAGCTTTTGGGTTGGGATTCAACTATGATGGAATCTCTGGTGCAGGAGTTTATTATCTCTGTTACAACGGTCATCCGGGATATGATTACAAGGTAGCGAACAATACCCCAGTATACGCTGCTACTGATGGCGTAGCCCACTTACCCTCAAGTTTTCCCGGAGTTCAAAACGCTCAAAATTACAATACTGTTGAAATAGAGCGCCAGGATGGTTACAAAACATATTACCTGCACCTCAGCAGTCAAAACGTAACCGAAAACCAGCCAGTTTACAGAGGACAAACAGCGATCGGTCACTCTGGCGATACAGGATCGCCTGGGTCGTACCATCTTCATTTTGAAGTTCAAAAAGATGGCATCCCAGTAGATCCTTACGGATGGGAGGGATCCGGAAATGATCCCTACACAAGAGATACCAACTACAACTTGTGGAGATAGTGCATAATTGGTAGAAATAAAGCCCTGCTTGAAAAATCAAGCAGGGCTTTAAAATACTAGATACAATGGCAAGAAAGATTAATTGTCAAATTTAAATGTTGAAAGCATACGGTCTGATATTTCCTTATCAAGCGCATTCTCTGAAGTGAAGTAATTTTTTATTCTAATGCTATAAATATATTTTTTGTCATTCAAAAAAATATCCTTATTGCAGTTTCCTCCTTGGTCACACGTTTTTATCACCTTCGCTTCAAGATCACTGATAGTTTCCATACCCATTAACTCAAAACTATTTTCAACAGCACCATTAGTAATTTTAGCATTTTCAATATAATCATCTAAACCACTTTTATTTTTAGAAACAAACATAGAAAATTCGTTAGAATGTACACAGTCCTGATTATTTTTTAGATTATTTTGCGAAGGTCTAAAGGCTACGTAAAAATATACATCTGGTTGTTGTGCAAATTTTTGCGCATCTGCATCCTGTTCATACAAACTAAAACTAGCTGGATACTGAACCTGAAATCTAAATTTATCGCTTTTAAATTCTTGCCATTTTATATTTTTCACATTTTCCTCTGAGAAACAATCGCCTTCGGCATTTGTTTCTTGTTGATTTTTAATGCCTTGTTTTATATTAGATGGCAAAGCAACACCTGCAATTTGATCAATTTCCTGCCCCTTATCCACCTCCCACACAAACACTCCCACCGTAATGGCGATGATGACCAAAATAATCGTACCAAGTAATATTCCCACTTTTTGATTTTTCATTTTTTGTTTTTGAAGTCCGATTATGTTTCGATTATACCACAAAAATAAATTATTCTTTGCTCATTTCCCTCCCCGCATTCCACGCCTCGGCGATGGTTTCGACGATTCTTTTGGAAGTAACACCAGTCGTTTCGCTCACTTCGGTTTCAACTTTTTTCACCTGTTCTTTTTTCACACCACTTTTTTGTAACAACGCGTCGATTTCCGAAAGCAATTGCTCAGAAAGCGAATGTTCCCCATGCCAAGAAGCCTCGCTGATTATTTTATCCGCGTCTTTGAGAACAAGTTTAATGTCGTTACCGTCTAATACTATCAATAAATTCATTATTGAATAATTAACGAGTTAATGTGTTAAAGAGTTATTCTCAACTCGTTAACCCGCGAACTCGTTAATAAATAATTGTTAATCTATTTATCAACCTTACTCCAGTCCATCCCCCACGGGTCTGTTTTTCTCCCCGGTGCGATGTCTTTGTGACCCAAAACATATTTGATTGAATATTTCTTTTTCAGATTCACGATAAGAGAATTGAGAGCTGAGTATTGATCATCAGTATAATTATCTTTTTCCGTGTTAACCATTTCGATACCAATGGAAAAATTATTTACACCTGTGCGACCGTCCGGCACGCTGCTTTCTCCCGCATGATAGGCGATATTTTTTTCTGCGACAAGTTGCCAAATGGTGCCGTCGCGACCAATGAGATAGTGCGCCGAAACACCATATTGTTTATATTCTTTCAGTATGCCCTCCACATCATAGACATCACCACCTAGCGCGTCATAAGATGAATGCACGATAATCGTATCAATCTTACGATTGTTTGTACTTTTATAACCCCAAGAAATTAAATTGACTTTTGTTTTACCCGCACTTTGCGATTTTGTTTTATTTTCATCATCATTATTATTACTTTTTTTTATATCAGTCTTAGCAGTTTTATTATCGGCACCCTCTTTTGCAATGTCTTTACTTACATTATCTATTTGCTGAATATTTTCTGTATTTTCTTCACTACCATTTATAGCAGTAGCTTCTTGCCCAGAATTTATCGTGTTGTCACTAGGATTACTACTTTCAGAAAGTGCTAATATGGATACTTTCTTGGAATTATTTTCTCGATATTGCTTCACTTTCCCATACCCAAACCACCCACCCCCACCAATCAAAGCCAGAATTACTATTATAAATACTATTTTAAAAACTATTCGTGCCATTCGAGTGTCCGCCAGCTGGCGGAATTCGTAAATTAGAGTCGCCTATGTATTTAAGTATAAACCAAAAGCTACCCTTCTGGATAGCCTTTGTTTGTTGTTGAAACATTTGAGTAATTCGTATGTCTATCTTTATATTAAAGTCACCTATTTTATAACATAATTAACCCCCACTTCAACGATTATTTCCTGCATGCCGGAAGGAACCTGCGATAAAGATTGCGTACCTCTCCCTTCAGCGCCACCTGAACCACCATACCCCAAATTTAGTTGAGAATTTGCAGGCTCCTTAATTATAGATTCATACCATCCTGCAATTTTGCCTAGATTTATTCCTGCAGCCTTGGCTAATTCCGGAGCTTTGGCGCGTGCATCTTGAATCGCAGCTACTCTCGCTTTTTCTTTGAGTTCATCGGCATTTGAGACCGTGAAATCAATTCCCATAATTTGATTGGCGCCAGCCTTGTTTGCTTCTGAAATTATTTTGCTTACCTGTTCAACATTGTCCCCAATTCCTTCAATTTTTATATTCAGCTGTTGATTTGCACTATATCCGGAAAGTGTCGAAACATTGTTGGCAAAATCATATTGCGGTACTACTGAATATGACTGGGTACTCACGTTTTCCTTTTTCACAGAAACTAATTCCATAGCTACCGTAATTTTGGCCACTCTGGCATTTAGTTGATTGAGAGCATCTTGCGCTGTAGGTGCTTTGTCAATTTGCACCCCCAAAGTCACCAAAGCAGTATCCGGCACATATGGAACGGACGCACGACCCACGACGGTTATTTGATTATTGATCGGATTTACAATCCTGTCGCGCAAAATCGAAACTATGGCAATCACTCCAACAAGAAGAACTGCCAGAAGCATAATTACATATTTCGGTCGCATCCATTCGCTTTTTACGGGCAAATTTCCTTGTTCCATATATCATTATGTTATTAATTATAAATTGCTTGCATTGACCACTTGAGTCATTAGAGTGTCCACTTGAGATATCAGAGTCGCTTTATTGGATACTCTTATTACAAAACTACCCGCCTAAACGTTCAAAAGGGTCCTCCGAAGAGAACCCTGACCGTGCTTGAATGCTTATATGTTTGGATACTTGTATGTCTACATGATCCCGCGGCTAACAACCAAAATTGCTGTCGTCTTCATCATCCCCATATTCGTCTTTTGCAAACCCAATAAGCTGTTTTCTGTTGATATTAAGCATATTTTTATCTCAATACCAACATTAGAGTCCTTGAGATGCCTATTCTTATTTAGAGTTTCTTATTTAATAGCAACTAATTCAACATCGAAAATCAACGTTGCATTCGGAGGAATTACGCCGCCAGCTCCTTGAGCGCCATAACCGAGTTCTGATGGAATGGTCAAGGTGCGTTTCTCGCCAACTTTCATACCTAAAAGTCCCTGCTCCCAGCCTTGAATCACCATTCCTTGTCCGATAATAAACTCGAATGGTTGTCCTCGATCAATACTGGAATCAAACTTGGTACCGTTTTCCAATTTTCCAATGTAATGAACATCAATGGTATCCCCGTTTTTTACTACGCGATCACCTGTTCCCTGATTAGTTGTTTCGATTTTTAGTTCCATTTGTTTTTTATCATTAGTTTTTTAATTAGCGATATCGTTTGAAACTATTGAACACTATTAGATAGCTCCCGCTGAAAAACATAATTGACTTTGCCAGAACAATTTTGTTTATATGTTGCTTTTTGAGGATTGCTATTTCTTCCTTCTGTATCACGCCAATTGTACACGAACGAATAAAAAAACACAAAAACCGCCTCGAAGAGCTGTTGAAAGTGAGTTACTTAGTTAATGCGGTTGGAACTGGATATAGATAGAGGTCTTGTTTATGGGAAAAATCATCATCGATATTCACCATTGAACTTTGAATTTTTCAGCTATTTCTCGAAAAGAGCCTTTTCCTAATGTATTTTCAATAATTCTGGCAAGTGGCAATAATTTTCCACTAAAATTAGCTTTAGCAAATTCATCAAATATTTCTTTTCTGTTTTTAATTTCTCCGTCTGATTTTTCAACAATCTCGTCTAAAAGATCATAAAGCGCTTTTCTTTCAACATATCTTTCAGATAATTTGACATCGCCATTTTCCATAAGCACCCTAAAAGCGCCGTTTACATATCCAATTTTATACATCTCTGGATCATCACTATCAACTTCGCCATTAAGAAATTCTAAGATATCATCGGCGTCAGGAATGAAAAAAATTTCTTCCATAATTCTTTGCTGTTTTGTTTCATCCATCCCACTAAGTTGTAAATCTTTTTTTATCCAAACCTTTATTTTTTCAGTTTTTTCAACTTCTGATTTAAATAAAGAGTTTCTACAAATTTCATTTGTATAAAACTGACGTGTAACTTCTGAAACAATCGCCTCTTCAATTTTGGCAAAATATTCATTTTCAGCAGATCTATCAAAAACAGTTATTCCTGCTCGATAAGGCTCAATCTCACCATCAATTATTTGCGCTGCCTTAAATGATTTAAGATGAAGAAGTTCATGAACAACAGTAGTTGCAAAATGGACATCCGATTCGCCCCTCTCGACTACGATTCTTTGCTTAAGCAATGAATGAAATCCCTCTCTTAATTTACCATCTGTAATTTCACTAACAGCGCCTTCTTTTAATATAAAAATTTTTTCAGGCAAAAAAGATTTTGGAGTTCCACCATAAGATGCAATTATTTTATCAACTGCATTTATTGCAAAATCTATAATTTGTCTATCCTTTTTAGATGGCTCAATCTCATATGGTTTTGTGTCTTTGTATGAATTTTCCTCCAATTCTTGCTGTAATTTTTCATGTGCCTGCTTTTTTTCCTGCTCTGATTTTCCACCTACGATATTTTTATTAAACTGTGTTTCAAAGTCTGACATAAAAAGATTGCACAAATTATTATAAGCCAAGTATATCATGATTCCGGTTTTTCGAGATACAAAAACAGGCCTCAAACATGGCCTGTTTTTTTGAGTGAGCGGGTAGGGGGAATCGAACCCCCATCTTCAGCTTGGAAGGCTGACATAAGAAACCATTATACGATACCCGCTTGTTTTTTATGTACGTAACCAATTATATATAAAAATCAAGTTTTGTCCAGTCCAATAATTTATTGTACAAAAAATTGCCATATGTTATAATGTACTAAAATAAAAAAGCGATGAATAAAAGAAAAAAGACCATTATACTTTCTACTTTCCTGTTTATATTTATCTTTTTCAGTTGTTTTGTGGCGGGGCAAATTCAAACATCAATCAACAAGAATATTTTTGGTGATTCTGACCAGGATGGTTTGAGCGATGAAGAAGAAAAATCTTACGGAACTAATCCAAATAATCCAGATTCTGATGGTGATAGCTATTCTGATGGGGTAGAAATAAAAAGCGGATATGATCCCCTGAAAGCAGCTCCCGGAGATCGAATTTTGGATTCAAATACAACAGAGAATTTATCCGCCTTCGATGAAGCGAGTTTGACCGAAAGCTTTTCAACAACAGTAAGTCAATTTTTTTCCTCAAAAGAAAACTCTCAAGAAGCAATCTCAGCAGATGAAATAAATGACCTTGTATCATCAAATCTAAGCGATAAAATAGGTCCTGCTATAACTTTTGAAAATCTTCCTAAAATAGACCGCGATACTTTGAATATAAAAAGTCAAAATTACAAAAATCTCTCCGAACAAGAAAGGCTGGAACAAATAAAAAAAGACAATGACAAATATGTTAGAGATATACTCTACCTACTTTTTAGCAATCTTCCAAAAACAATAACTTCGACTGCGGATTTTGATTCTTTCAAAAATACTTTTTCTGATAAATTAGGAGAACTTTCTAGCGATTCTCCTGATTATGATTATTTTCGTACTTTGGCATCAAGTTTGGATATAGCTTGCAAGCAAGCTGAAAGCATAGAAGTTCCTGAGTCCCTTGTTGATTTGCACATAAAACTCCTTCAGCTAGTAAATGGATACCTGGCACTAAGAGATCCTTCACTTCCAAAAATAGAAGATTCTATAACTAGAATAATTGTGATATCACGAGCCAGAATGCTTATAGAATTAACATACACTTTTCTTCAGGAGGCCAATGGAACATTAAGTCTAACGGAATAAAAAATAAAATGGAAACAAAAAACAAATTTACAACATTTTTTTTGATAATTCTTTTCATTATTTTTGCCTCATCAATAACAGTTACTAAAACAGCAAGAGCTCAGTGGATAGTTCATGATCCTTTTGATATGCCAAACGATATCATGACAACAATTGAGTCAATTTTCACAACTATAGAGACAACGATTACAGCCGTAGCAACTGATGGAATGTGGATGAATGAGGTTACTGACAGATACCTGGTGCCCATATTAAAAGTTGCTGCCATCGAAATGATGAATCAAATAATCTCTAACATTGTTAGCAGCGGAAACGATGGTAAGCCTATGTTTGTAACAGATTGGAATGACTATCTTTACACGGCAACTGAGAAAGATGCTAAAGTATATATGAACTCCTTTTTTAATAGTGTTAGTGCGGGTAGACTTTCCAATTTGAATTATGAAGGAGTTGGACAATCTTATGACAATTATCTTAAAAAACAAGCCGAGACAACACTATATGGTAACAAAAAAAATTCTACCACCAACATAAACAACTATGTCGATGACCCACGTCAAGATCTCTTTTCCAAGGGAAATTTTAAGGCTTTTTCTGCTTTTCTCTCCTGCTATAATAATCCCTATTGCTACTCACTTTCTGCTACAGTTGCCCACGAAAAAGAACTTGACCGCTTAAAAACTGTTGCCATAAAAGAAGCAAACACAAATGGTTATCTACCAAAAAAGGTAGACGGGAAAATAGTCACTCCGGGATCGCAATATCAGAGTGCAATGGAAGGAATTGATCAAATGGCAAATAACTGGTTTATGAACGCTACAACTTCCCCTGAGCTTATTACGGCACTTGCCGGCACAGTGGTTACAAAGGTAACTAAAAGCCTAATCAATGGAATAGCTACCAATTAAAAAAACATAAAAGATAAGAGGCATAGTCATCGCCAATAGAAAACCTTTATTCAAAAGAAGCTAAGGTCACAGATTTTTTGCAATGCTGCTGTGTCATCCTTGCTAGAAATATCAAAAACTTTGTGGGTATATCCCGACTCGAACGGGAGACCTCTACAATGTCAATGTAGCGCTCTAACCAACTGAGCTATACACCCTGAATAAAAACTAATGCGATTTTACCATTCCCAGGCAGACAAGTCTAGCCAGTTGAGTTAAGTAATCTCATGTTTTTTCGAGCATAGCAGACATATCTATCTAGGCACAACCCTCTGGTTGAATTGACTCTATCAAATTTTCCACTTCTCTAATTTCATTTACTTTTTCTTCGCTCTTAAGAGCACTGATTTCCCGAAAAAACAAAGTCCAAACAACGACTACCCATGAGGATTTTAATGATGCCACAAAAAATATACCCGCAAATAATAAAAATAACAAAATTAAAATTATCGGAACAATTCCGGGAAAACCGAATAAAAAATAAACAACAATTCCCGCCAGTATGCTTTGCACAATTAATGTAAAAGTTATGGCAAAAATAGATATAAAAATCAAACAAGAAATTGCCACCATAAAAACTCCTAGCACAAAGCTCTTTTTAAAATTAGAAACTAATGTTGCATAACCAAACTCAATGGAACGACGTATTTTTAAATTAGCCAAAACAATACTTAAGACAGCAAATTTTTTTATGAAATAAGCCCCAATTAATACAGGAATTAATATAACAACAGCAAATAGAGACATTAATACGCCAATCACAAAAGCCTTTATCGAAAACAACATAACTATTGGCAAAATAATAGAAATTGTTACTCCAAACAAGAAAAAGAAAAAAATCAGATCAAGCAGCAAGAGTCTCCAAAAAAAACTTCTGCCACTTGTTATTATTTTGGTAAATTTCATCTGAGCATATATTTTCGTTTCAGTAGCTCCTTTGATCACAGCAATATGACTTAAAATCGATAGTACATAGAGCAATACGCAAATAACTACCAACGAAAGAAATAAACCGGTCGCTAAAAAAATATGCTCCTGAAAATAATTCGAAAATGACTCCCCTCTTTCATCTTCAAAAGATACTGTACTAATGCTACTTCCAAGTACGATAAAAAAACCAAGCATCCACATAAAATGATTGTTCCAAACAAGACTCCAAGATCTTTTCAAAATAGAGCCGTAATCTATCTTATTTTTCATATTTTTAATTTTTGAGCACTTTCCATTTATTCTTGGATTTTTTCTATTCCAACTATAACATCGTATTCCTCTTTTTCGATTGTTTCTTTTTCCAATAAGAGCTGCACCAATTTTTGTATCAATTCTTTTTTCTCCACAATAATTCTATTCGCCTTTTCATAAGCCTCCTCAATAAAACGAGAAACTTCTACATCTATTTTTTGCGCAGTTTCTTCAGAATAATCCTTTTCTTCGTTTATTTCACGACCCAAAAAAACAAGGTCTTCTTTCTTTCCAAAAGTACGAGAACCAAGTGCGCTCATGCCATATCTGGTTACTAAGCTTCGGGCGATTCTAGTAGCACGCTCTAAATCACTTGAAGCTCCTGTTGTTATGTCTCCACAAAAAATTTTCTCAGCAACACGACCTCCCAAAAGTGTCGCCAACTCATCCTTGAAATAAGCAAGGGAATGCAAACTCCTGTCTTCTGTTGGCACAGAGAGTGTATATCCCCCGGCCTGACCACGTGAAATTATGGAAACTTTTTGCACCGGATCAGCATTTGGCAGACTTGATGCTACAATGGCGTGTCCAGCCTCATGAAAAGCAACTATTTCTTTTTCTTTTTTGTTAATTACCTTACTACGTCTTTCTGGACCAAGAATTACTTTTTCAACAGACTCTTTTAACTCATCTATACCAATCTGTTTTTTTCCTCTTCTCACGGAAAGAATAGCAGCTTCATTGACCAAATTACCCAAATCAGCGCCAGAAAATCCGGGGGTTCTTTCAGCCAAGGTATGCATATTTATATTTTTTTCCAATGGCTTATTTTTGGAATGAATCTTAAGAATCTCTTCCCGTTCTGAAATATCAGGCAAATCCATAGTAACACGACGATCAAAACGCCCTGGGCGGAGTAATGCAGGATCAAGTACATCCGGACGATTAGTCGCCGCAAGCACAATAATGCTAGCATTACTTTCGAAACCATCCATCTCAACCAAAATCTGATTCAAAGTCTGTTCCCGCTCATCATGACCGCCACCAAGACCGGCACCACGATGACGACCAACCGCATCTATTTCATCGATAAAAACGATTGCTGGAGCATTTTTTTTGGCTTGTTTAAAAAGATCACGAACACGACTTGCTCCTACACCAACAAACATCTCTACAAATTCACTACCGCTGATATTAAAAAATGGAACACCAGCTTCACCCGCGACAGCTTTGGCAATCAAAGTTTTTCCAGTTCCGGGAGGCCCGAGCAAAAGAACGCCCTTTGGAATTTTAGCTCCGGCTTGTAAAAATTTCTTTGGGTGACGCAAAAAATCAACAACCTCACCAAGTTCCTCTTTAGCCTCTTTTGAACCAGCCACATCAGCAAAAGTAGTTCTTTTTTTCTTGTCTTTTGGATCCAACATTCTTGCTTTGCTCATACCAAAAGAAAGCGCTTGTGAATTTCCTCGCTGCGCTTGACGCATCATAAACCACAAAAAAAATCCTATCAACAAAAATGGGAGCAAGAAGGGAAGAATTATCCCCATCCACTCTCCGAATTTTGAAGATTGTTTTATTTCAATCTGAACTCCTTTCAATTTTTCTTTGTCTACATCATAGTTGTCTAAAGTCTGAGTAAGAGAACTCTGCGATTCCTTAAAAGATTTCTCTTTTGTTCCGTCAGCAAGCTCAATAGCTAAATCATTATTGCTAACCTCCACACTTTTGACTTTCCCTTCGTTTATTTGCGTAGCAAGTTCGCTAAGAGAAATTTCGCTAGGCTTTTGAGTAGGAGCGTTATAAAGAATCATTATACCTGAAATTAGCAAAAAAATCATCATTATAATCGCAATATTCTTGATCATCTTCTCCATATTTATCCTTTTTTATAATAAATTATTAGTTCTTTTTAGCTATACCGATGATATCACCTTTACGTTCTATTTTCAAGTTAGCCATAATGGCTCTTTGTGGCTTATTTTTAGTACTTTTTACTATCTTGAGCAACTCCTCAACATTGGAAGCTGTAATTCCTTTGTTGGAACCTTTTGCTTCAGCAAGGCACTTTCGCAAAAGCAATCTTTGTTTTGAAATATGCAATGTTTCAATACGCTCCACAGATAGTGATACTTTTCCGTCGATATTTTTATTGCATAAATAAGCATAACTTCCGGATTCTTCCAAAAGCGCGTAATCGGCAGCCACATGCTCTGACCAGCGAGCGATTGTTTCCCTAATTGAAGGGTTAAAATCGCGCTCAAGATAGGGAAGAAGTCTATTTCGGACCTTATTTCTCAGATATTTGATATCCAAATTGCTTTTGTCGATTCGGTACTTAAGCTTATTTTCCTTTAGATAAGCCAAAATAATTTGGCGGGAAATCTGCAGGAGAGGCCTGATTGTGGCTCCGCTTCGCGCTTGCATGGCTGAAAGACCTTTTAATCCGCTGCCACGAATAATACGCATAAGCACGGTTTCAACTTGATCATCCCGGTTATGTGCCACAGCAATAAGGTCAAAATCGTATTTTTTGCGCATTTTTTCGAAAAAAGCATAGCGAAAATTGCGCATTTGCTCCTCGCTTGTCATTTTTGGCTTGTTTGAGCACAAAACATTTATCGGTAAATTATATTTCTTTGCCAAATCCCTCACAAAAGCTTCGTCAGCCTGAGAATCTTCCCCACGCAAGCCATAGTTGACATGGGCGATTCGGAGCGAAAAATTGTATTTTGGAGCCAAAAAAGCAAGCACATGCAAAAGGCAGACGCTATCCGGTCCGCCAGAAACACAAACGATGATTTTAGTACCTTTTTGCCAAAGCTCATGTTTGTAGGCTGTATTCTGTATTGTTTTGACTAATTTGGCCATATAAAAACTTAACTATTTTTTTCTATAATTTCGGCTACTTTTTGGATAGCTTCATCTAGTTTTCCTTCTTCATTAATTACTGTATAATCGTAAATGTCCGTGTGTTTGAGCCATTCTTTGGTGTATTCCATGCGCTCTTGAATATATTCTTCACTAACTCCATCACGCCTTCTGATTCTGTCAGCTAATATTTCCAAGCTTGGCGCATTAACGAATATTGCCTTTATCTGTGGATAAATTTTTTTGGCTGTTTCAACCCCCTTGTATTCTATTTTCCAAATTCCCACTTTTCCTGACTGCGAAACTCTTTCTATTTCCTCTTTAGTAACACCATATAAATTTCCATTATATTGCTGTGCCCATTCAGCAAAACCACCTTTATACCTTTTAGCAATAAACTCCTCCTTTGAAATAAAATAATATGGATTGCCCATGAATTCCCCTGGGCGCTTATCTCGGGTAGTTGTAGTTATTACACGCTCAATGGGAAATATTTTTTCCAAACCATTAATTATGGAGTCTTCGCCAGCTCCTGATGGTCCTGAGATGATAAATAGTCTCTTTGTATCCATTTTTTTAATAAGAATGTTTATGATAAAACTATAGCATAAGATTACTAATTTTATTACAATAATATTTTTAGGTCAAGCAAAAACCCGCCAAAAAGCGGGTTTTGCAATGAATATTTGCTAAAAACCTTTGAACTATTCTTTCACAATAATCAATCCCATGCGGTGCTCTTTTGGTTCAATAGCAAGAATTTTCCATTTATAAGTTTCACCAGCGTGAAGCACTTCATCCATGCGCTTGCCAGGATAAACTTCCTGAAATTCGCTTACATGAGCCAATCCATGAATATCCTGATCGAGATATACGAATGCTCCAAAAGGATTAATTTTATCAACTTTTCCTTCCACGATGTCTCCGGACTTGTACTTTTTGCCAATTTCCGTCCAAGGATCCTTTTCCAACGCCTTCATAGACAGTGAGATACGGCGATCATCAATACCAATAACCTTTGCTCGCACCTTATCTCCCGTTTTTACAATCATGCGAGGATCATCAATAAGTTGCCAAGCAAGTTCGGAAATATGAACAAGTCCTTCCAGTTTATCGCTTTCCCTGCCTGACTCTTCTTTTGATTGTGGAAAAAATTTAATAAAAGCACCAAAATCAACAACTCCACTAACCTCACCTTCAATAACGTCTCCAATATTCATTTGGGAAATAACTTCTTTTTCCTTCTCACTCATCGCTGCTCTTTCACTGACAATAAGTTTTTCAGTCTCACGGTCAGCATCCAGAATCCTAACTGTAAGTTCTTTTCCAACAAGTTTCTTAAGCAATTCCAAGATTTTATTTTTGTCTCCATCTTCCACACGCGGATAATGTTCGCTAGCAAGTTGAGAAACAGGAATAAATCCAGTGATTCCATTTACCTCAACCATTAAACCTCCCTTATTAGCGTCTATTACTTTCGTATTAAACACCTCTTGCTCACCACAACGACGGGTCAAATCTTCCCAAGCTCTTTCATATGAGGCTTCTCTTATCGAAAGTTCAATATAGCCATCTTCATTTTCCAAATCGACCAAAGTAGCAGTAACCTTGTCGCCCTTTTTCAATTTTCCGCCGCTCAATCCGTCTTTTATCTCTTTTCCAAGTACGATACCAGTGCCAAGCACACCTAAATCAAGTAGGAGTGAATTAGAAGAAACTTCCAGAACAGATCCTTCCAGAACATCACCAACCTGCGGAATCTCAATCGGATTCGCTTCCAAAAGCGCTCCCATTGGAGAGTCACTTTCTAAAATTTTAGACTTATCACCAGTATCAACAAGCATATTACCCTCATCGCTTGCAACCTCGTCCTTGATTTTGTCTACCTCTTCCGCTAATTTGTCTAAAATAGTCTTTTTTGCCATATTTTTAGATAAAAATGACAGCGCATCTCTGTCGATTATTATTAAATGATGCGTAATACAAAAATTTCCTCAAAAATGAGGAAATTATTAAGAAATATCATGAGATTTATTCATCTCGTTATTAATTTTTCTTAATAATTACTTCAAAAACACTCTAACATAAAATATTTATTTTGACAATAGTCCTATAGGATCACCCTTGGGACCCTTTTCTTTTTCTATAATTTTGTTATATTATCTCGTTATGAAAGAAGTCCTGACAAAATCAATTCAAGAAACGAAAAAACTCGCCCAAGAAATAGCGAGTGATTTTAAAGGTGGCGAGATTATTTGTTTATCTGGTGATCTAGGCGCAGGCAAAACGACATTTGCTCAAGGTCTTTTGGAAACGCTTGGCGCCGAAGGACCTTATACAAGCCCGACATTTAATATAATCAAAGAATACAGAGTTGAGAATCTGGAATTCAGAATAAGAATAGCGAATAAAGAATTTAAGGATGATGACGGATTCAAAATTCAAAATTCAAAATTCAAAATTCTTCGCATTTTCCATATCGATGCATACAGAATAAATTCCGATGATCTTCTTGAACTTGGCTTTCAAGATTTTGCAGGTAAAGAAAATACTGTCACCATCATCGAATGGCCGGAAAATGTGAAAGACATAATACCCGAAACGGCAAAGTGGCTAGATTTTGAATGGCTTGATGAAAAAAAGCGCAAAATTTCAATAAACTAACGAAAATCAATTTGTTAAAAAAATTAGGCGAAACCTTTGCGGTTTCGCCCTTTTTTATAATGATGAGCTCTATCGAGTGAGCCAGCCGGTTTTTTCTTGCTTAGCTAGTTCCTCCTCGATTTTGCCCTCTTTTATGTTAGCACCTCTATTGTCGTATTTTATGACGACCGATTTTTCTTCTGCCAACATGGTTTTAATACGCCTTTCTATGGCCGACAAGGCTTGTTTTGTGCCCGGATCGACTTTTCTATAATTACCGAAAGGTTTTTTCACATCACCACCTTGCACATAAACAAAGCAGTTCTCCTCAAGTTTGTTTTTACAAACACCCAACGTCTCTTCTATACTTAGGACGCCTTCTCCTGTTTTATTTTTGACTACTTCTTTGACAATTGTAGTTACCATGTTTCTCTCCTTTTCCTGCAAATTCAGGATTTTGTAATTTTCCCCTGTGTTCAGAGGTAATTCACCATAGCTCATTTATACCTAAAATGCAAGCATTGACAAATTTCGTATTTGTGTTATCCTATAATCCCTCTTTAACAATACAACATCACGGAAAGGAGAATGAAATGCGATATGTGGGAGATTCCAATTTTAAAAGCACACTGGAAAAAATGGTGACAAAACTTTTGTCTGGAGAAAGTCTACAGAATATAAATTTCCGTATAGTTCAGGGTGTTTATTTTTTAGCCCAAACCTGGACCATCGAAACGGACCACCGCGTTGTAATAAACAAAAAGCTTGGCAGAATGATGCACACAGATCGTGGCCTAAAGCGAGCGTACGCTGTCCTTGCCCATGAAATCGGCCACATATTCTTCCATAACTATTTCTTAGAAAAAGGGGCTCTTGCAAATGACACTTCTGCCTTTTCAGTCATGGCGGAAAAAGAAGCTGATAAGCATGCAGTACGCTTGCTGAAGAAACTTTATCCTAACCCGAAAGAAATTCTTTTGGATCAGATAGCATATGCACTGAAAATCTCGCTCAAGTATGCCAAAACTGAGGAAAAGAAAGGGCTGGCAAAAACTTTCGCCAAAGAGAGAAAACTTTCTTTGAATGAATTGGGTTGATTTTATTCTTTTTCTGTGCTACAATTGATTTATTGGAAAGACGGGTGAACAACATCCGTCTTTTTTATTTAATTTGTTAAAAACAAAAAAATGAGCTTAAAAGAACCGTTTATGCCTCAGCAAGAACCTGCCACCGAGGACAAAAAGGAGGGGCAGGGTCAAATGGTGGTTTATCCTGATGGAACCACCGAATTCGCAAAAGATGCTCAAGACGCCGCAGAAAAAATGCAAAAGTATCGCGAAAACAGATAACTCACCAAAAAACCCGATATTCATCGGGTTTTTTATATTAACAAAAGAGCCATTACAGGCTCTTTTTATTGTATTATTTTTCCGGCATTGTATATTTTTAATATCTGATATGAACGAATTTAAGGAATAAAAACGGATGAAATTCTGACATATTTCGCAACAGAACGAAAAAGAACCGGTCAGGCTCTTGGGGTTTTGTTTATTGACCATTTTAATTCAGCAACATGATCTTATTTCATTTGAAATTTCAATCAACATTTTTCTGATAAGCTTTTGAAGTGCGGGTAATGTTTTTCTTAAAAATTTTCGGCGCTCTTCATCACGCTTTCTCTCTTCCTCTTGTGCCTCTTCTTCTGTAAGCAATCCGATAATCTCATTCTTGCATCGTGAAGAAAAATAGTGCTTTTCATTTTTTTGTCTTCTTGCAATTGTTTTTTCTTCTTTTCTCGTCATTTCAACTAAATCCTCAATCGACATTCCATTAATTGCCTTTTTTCCATAAACCCTACTACAAGCAAGCCTGCACGCAATCATCATGGAGTCATTTATTAATTCCGTCATGGTTATACATTCGCCGATTCTTACCATGTAATCGCGTGTGGAATCAATTCCCATTTTGATGTCTAAAGTCCACAAAGCGCTCCATAGCGGTCCAAAATCAGCAAAACGCATGCTCTTTTCATAGAAGCCGGAATAATCTCTTACATGATGCATCTCATCGTAAACTGCTGACAAGGTATATCCTAGAATAAAATATTTTTCTACCAACTTGCATATTTTAAAGTAAATCGGTGAAAGTATCTCATTCTCTTCCGGAAAATGAAGCGACAGTCCCTCGTGCCCATATCGATCGGAATGACTGTCGTTTTTTACTGCCTTTTTAAATAATGGAAACAATTCCCTATGTACACCTACACATATCAGATCATGGCAAGAATAAAAGCTATTTGCCTTGTAAGAATTTACATTGTAATGATTGCTGTAATCCCGGGGCTTATTGCTTTTACCTTCTCCAAATGGGCGCGCACCTGAATGCTTTTCCAGCCAATTCAATAATAAATCGGCATCCTCTTTACTTATTTTTTTGCTCATGGCTCTATTATCCTTTTTGATTGTTTTTGATTGTTAATTTACTTTGTCAGCTTCATGCTAACGGCTTATACTAGCAGTTTTTTCATGTTTTGTCAATATTTTTCCGACACTATTTTTTAGATTATTTTCCGACATTTTTCCCCACTTTATTAACACTATTTACATATTATCCACAGGGTTATACACTATATGTGGATAAAGTGTCGGTATTTTTGAACAAATATGTCTACCAGCCTCAAGTCATTACAGAAACTAGGTCTTAGCGAAAAAGAAGCTAGGCTTTATTTGGTTTCCCTGGAAACAGGACCTGCCACCATTGCAAAATTGGCCCAGAAATCAGGAGTCAAAAGAGGCACCATATATGAATTTCTTGGCGAAATGATTGACAAGGGAGTTTTTGAAATTTCAATTTCTGGAAAAAGAAAGCTTTACTGCGGCGTTGAGCCTAAAAAATTAAAGAGAATGATCGACAAACAAAGGAAAATTCTTGATAGTCTTATTCCAGATCTGTCTTTGCTCGCCTCCAAGGGAACCGAAAGACCTAAAATTAAATTTTATGAAGGTAAAGATGGATTATTATCAGCTTATTATGAAATTCTTAACAGCCCAAAAGGAGAGGAAATTTTAGGTTTTTCCACATTTAAAGGGGTTTATGAAATATTTTCAAAAATCGAAATAAATAATTATATCAAAAAGAGGGTTGCAAAAAAAATCAAAGAGAAGCTTATCATGCCGACTGATGAGCATATGCATAATCACCTTGCGGACAATAAAAAGGAGCTACGCGAAACAATTATGATTAATAGGAAAAATTTTCCTATTAATAATGAAATAAATATTTATCAAGATAAGGTTGTTATTATATCCCTAGGCGAAGAAAAGGTAGCTGTCGTTATTGAGTCAAAACAAATTGCCCAGACGCAACGGGCTATTTTTAACCTGCTCTGGAAAAGCTTAAGAAAAAAGAAGGATACTGAAATAAATTCAGCATAATAACTGCATATTTGTATTATTTTAACTCTCATATATACTAAAGGACTATGAAAAATAACCTCAAGAAACTCATTCTCATCGACGGTAATGCCATTATTCATCGGGCGTATCATGCTTTGCCGCCTCTCACGACCAAAAAAGGCGAGCTGGTTAATGCAGTGTATGGTTTCACCTCAACGCTGCTTAGCGTAATTGAAAAGTTTAAGCCAGACTATATTGCCGCTTCTTTTGATTTAGCCGCACCTACTTTTCGTCATGAAAAATTCGAAGAATATAAGGCTAATCGTGTGAAAGCCGATGATGAATTGTATGCCCAAATTCCCTTGGTGAAAAAAGTGGTTGAAACTTTCAATATTCCGATCTATGAAAAAGCTGGCTTTGAAGCTGACGATGTGATCGGCACTTTGGCTAAACAAGCTGGAAATCTAGATAACAATGTAGAAACTATTATTGTTACGGGTGATATGGACACGCTGCAGCTCATCGATGAAAACACAAAAGTATACACCATGCGCCGCGGGCTAAGCGATGCCATCATCTATGACACTGCCGCTGCCACCCAAAGATATGGCGGACTCACACCAGAACAGCTGATTGATTATAAAGGTCTTCGCGGCGACCCGAGCGATAATATTCCAGGTGTGAAAGGCATCGGTGAAAAAACGGCAATTACGCTGCTTTCGCAGTACGGTTCAATTGAGGGTGTGTATGAACATCTTGAAGAAATCAAAGGCGCAGTCAAAGAAAAACTTGCGCGCGACAAAGCGCAAGCGCTGCTCAGCAAGGAACTGGCAACGATAGATCGCAATGCGCCGGTGCAACTGGAACTGGAAAAAACTGTTTTGCATGATTTTGATCGCGATAAACTGGTGACACTTTTTGGAGAGCTTAATTTTTATAGTCTGGTTAAAAGGCTTCCTGCTGACCGATTCGAAACTACGAATGATAAATTCAAATCTGCGAACAAAAATACAAAATCCAAGGGGGTGAAGGATTTTAAGTATGAAATTTTGGGAGAGACTGAATCCGAAATGACTTTTGAGAAATTGGGTAAACAAGAAGCGTTGTCTATCGCGCTTGATGTGCGAGAAAACGCATTGAAAGGCGTGGCTTTTTCTTGGAAAACCGGCCGTGCAGCTTATATCCCCTTTGCTTCCTCTAACTCAAACAGTATAAAAGATATTCTGGAAAACGCTGCTATCAAAAAAATCGGCCATGATATAAAGACAATTTACAAAATATTAGCGAAAGAAAATATCAAACTTGCCAACATTGCTTTCGATACCATGATTGCTGCCTATGTGCTTGATCCGGGAAAGCCGGTAGTCCTTTCCACACTCACGCTGGAATATCTCGGCGAAGAACTTTTTCAAGAAACAAAAGGTAAACAACTTTCCATGCTGGAACTACCTGATGAAAAAGAATTTTCCGACCGCACATGCAAACAAGCCGATTATGTTTTCAAATTGCACGCCTCGTTGCAAAAAGAACTGGTGACAATCAGTGAGCAGCAAAAAAGTAGCGACCATCATACGGTTGCAGAAGTTTTTGAAAAAATTGAAATGCCTTTGGTGGAAATATTGGCCGAGATGGAATTGGAGGGAATCACCTTAAACACGCTCGTGTTCGAAGGTATCGCCGAAAAACTCGGTAAGCGTTTGGAAAATTTGGAAAAATCAATTCACGAACTTGCCACAAAAGAATTTAATATCAACTCCCCTTCTCAACTTGCCGATATTTTGTTTAACACGCTGCAACTGCCTACTGTTGATATCAAAAAGGGCAAAACCGGTTATTCTACTGCTGCCGCCGAATTGGAAAAGCTACGCAGCGAGCACAAGATTATTGAAAAAATCGAGGAATATCGAGAATTATTTAAGTTAAAAACGACTTATCTTGATACGTTGCCAACCATGGTTGATGAAAATTCGCGCATTCACACCACTTTCAACCAGGCCGTTACTGCTACTGGTCGTTTGTCTTCTGCAGATCCAAATTTGCAAAATATTCCAATTAGAACGGATTTGGGACAATTACTACGCACTGCGTTTGTGGCCAAAGAAGGATACAAGTTGATCAGTGCCGATTATTCTCAAATTGATTTGCGCTGCGTTGCACATGTAAGTGGTGATAAAAAAATGATCGAGGCTTTCCGACGCGGTGATGATATTCATCGTTTGACTGCAGCGGAAGTGAACAAAGTCACGCCTTCACAAGTAACCGAAAAAATGCGCTCTAGTGCCAAGGCGCTTAATTTCGGTATCATTTATGGCATGAGTTCGTTTGGTTTTTCTCAGTCTGCCGGCATTTCCAGAGAGGAAGCGCAAAAATTCATTAACGCCTACATGGAAAATTTTTCCGACGTAGCCCGTTATATGAAAGAAACTCGAGAATTTGTGCGCAATAATGGCTGGGTGGAAACATTACTCGGCAGGCGTCGCAATTTGCCTGAAATTAAATCACCTAATTTCCAAGTTGCCGCTTCTGCCGAGCGTATGGCCATCAATATGCCCATCCAAGGCCTTGCTGCCGATATTATGAAGCTTTCCATGGTAAAAGTGTTTGAAGCCTTTAAAAACAATCAAGAAGTAACTATGCTCCTGCAAATACACGACGAAGTAATCTTGGAGGTACGAGAAGATTTAGTGGAGAAAATTGCAAAAAAAGTAAAAGAATTAATGGAAAATGTTCTTGTACTCAGTGTTCCTTTGATTGTAGACGTGAACGTGGGAGATAATTGGGGAACCATATAAATGCAAAATGTAAAATGTAAATGGAACTTTTTTTATCATGCTTGTATTTATAATTTTGATTTTTGAATTTTGATTTTTGATTTTAGCGAAGCGCCAATGCCTGAATTACCCGAAGTACAAACTGTCGTTAATGATTTGCAAAAACTTGCCGGTGACACAATCACCGGTTTTTGGACTGACTGGAAACGCGCGATTGATTCCATATCTCCCGCATTACTGGAGAAAAATATCAAAGGCAAAAAAATAGTCGCCGTACGCAGACTGAGTAAATTTATTGTACTTGATTTATCTTCAAAAGAATCACTACTGTTACATCTAAGAATGACAGGAAAAATATTGATAGTTAAGGGTGAAAAAAGGAAAGTGAAAAGCAAACATTTGCATCATGTTTTTTTTCTTAAGAAAAACGGGGCTTTGGAATTTCACGACATCCGCAAGTTCGGTACTATTAAATTGATGCCGACATCCGAAGTGGTTTTGGAAAATTTCAATCTTGGTGTGGAGCCTCTAGATAAAAATTTTACAAAATCTGTTTTGTCTTCCCTATTAGGCCAGCACAAAAATAAGCCTCTCAAAAACTTATTGCTAGACCAAACTTTAATTGCCGGAATCGGCAATATTTATGCTTCTGAAATATTGTTTGATTGTAAAATAAGACCAGACAGAAAAGCTGGCGATTTATCTGAAAAAGAAATCATGCATTTACATAAAAGTATCGTAAAAATACTTAAAAAAGCCATTCAAATGCGCGGTACCTCGGTTAGTGATTACCGAGATGGCTTCGGTCAAAAAGGTTCTTTTCAGAAAGTTTTGATGGTGTATAAAAGAAGTGGGCAAAAATGCAAAAAATGTGATACAATTGTGGAGAAATTAGTCATGTCCGGACGTAGCACATTCTATTGTCCCACATGCCAAAAGTAATATTGCTAAATGGTCACACTGCTACATTACTAGCTTAAGCAACTATTTACTTTAACAATGTGACCATATAACAATTTAACGATGTAATTCGATGGGTAAAAAACAAATCGCCGTGATTATTATTATTGCGGCAGTGATTGCGGGAGCAATCCTGTACTTCACCGTAGGAAGAAATGCTTTGCGCAGCAAAAATGTAAAGCAGATTCAGGTAAATAAGGATTCCAATGAGGAATCTAAGCAGTCTGCTAACAGCGGCAATGTAAGTCCTATATCAGGACTAGCTTGTGAGAATTGGAATCGCCGACCAGTCGCAGTCATGCAACCAGCCGATGTTTCAGCAAGACCTGCTGCAGGATTTTCCGATGCAGATATGGTAATTGAAATGCCCGTTATAACTGCAACAATTACCCGCCTCATGGGTATTTATATCTGTGGCGACCCTGATGATGTCGGTTCAATGCGCAGCGCCCGTCATGATTTCGTGCATATAGCAAAAGGAATGGATGCAATTTTTGTTCATTGGGGACGCTCGGACATTCCAGAATTCAAAGATCGCCTCAATAGTGGCATTGTTGATGACATGAACTGCAATAACGATGCTGGTAAGTCAGCTGGTCAATATTGCTACCGTAAGGAAGCTACTGGAACCATGCGTGGCGTTGATACAGGATATGCCAAATTTTCCGAACTGCTAAAAGGAGCTAAGGATTTCGGATATCGCATGGAAGGAAAATTTGTCGGATATCCGCATCAAGAAGAAGTAGCTCTTGACCAACGTCCTGGCGGCGGAAATTTGCGCGTAGCATTTGCCGGACCATTCGCCGTGGAATATGATTATGACAAGGAAACTAACAGCTACAAACGCACATGGGGAGCAACCGCAGACACTGATCGCAACAACGGAAAAAGAATCGCACCAAAAAATGTTGTCGTATTGATTGCAACATCTGAACAGATTGAGGGACAATACAACAACGTACAGCTTGGTGATCCATGGTATGACACTACCGACAGCGGAGAGGCTTACTATTACATCAATGGTCAGGAAATAAAGGGCACTTGGAAAAAGGATAAATCAAAAATAGACAGCAAACTATATTTCTATGACCAATCAGGACAAGAAGTAAAATTCGTTCCTGGACAGATTTGGGTGGATATTTTAGAGCCAGGACAAACATTGCGCTGGACACCACAAGCATAAAAATCTCAATTTCGAAATCTTAAATCCTAAACAAATTTGAAATTAGAATTTTAAAATTTCAAAATCTCCGCGTTTTAATCTTTCGGATTTGTGTTATTTGATGTTGCTTAGGACTTAAATATTATGATTTAGAATTTGAAATAACCATGATCCTTTTCTTCTACGGTGCGGATTCTTTCCGCTCACAAGAAAAAATCAGACAGCTCAAGGACAAATTCTTGGCAAAAGATAGCTCAGGCTTCGGCCTGAGCGTTCTTGACTTTGGTGAAAAAATAACTCTTTCTTCAGTCCAAGACGCTATTTCCACCGGTGGTTTATTCTCCTCTAAACGTTTTATTATTATCCGAGATGCCATCAGTGAAACTTCAAGCGACACACAAAAAGAAATTGTAGCGCTTCTCAAAAACTACTCAGGCCTTGCTGATGACGAAGATACCGTGATGCTTTTTTGGGAAACGAAAGATCCCAAAAAGAACGGCTCTCTCTTTAAATACCTTTACAAGGCCGCCAAAAAGCAGGAATTTGCGCCGCTTTCCAATGCAGAAATTTCCAAATGGATTATCAAAAAAACTTCCGAAATAAATCCTACCGTTACGATTGATCTCAAAACTGCGGATATGCTTGCAACATATGTCGGCAACGACCTTAATGCGCTGGAAAATGAACTTTTTAAGCTTGCCTCTTATTCCAAAGACGGGAAAATAACACCCCGAGATATAGAATTACTCGTAAAGGCCAAATTAGATTCGACGATTTTCGAAACCATTGAGGCTCTGACCAGTGGCAACAAAAAAAGAGCGCTTGAGCTCTTTCATCAACAAATTGCCAAGGGTGAAGATGCTTATTATATTTTGTCGATGTATGTTTACCAAATCCGCAACTTGCTCAAAATTGCCGACTGTGTGGAGCGCGGCAACACAAATCATTTCAACATCGCCAAAGAAACCAAATTACATCCATTTGTTGTCCAGAAATCCCTTCCCCACGTGCGCCAACTTTCACTTGAAAAAATAAAATCTCTGTTCTCTCAACTTGCCGACATCGACCACGCCGCCAAAACCGGCAAAGTCGATCTCATCTTGGCATTAGACACTTTCATTGCTTCAATATAAAACCTATCCATTGACCATCAGCTTTGTTTTGCGTCAATTTATTGCAATAGATTCTAAATCTAAGTATGTGATATTTTGACACGCACTAAAAAATTATTTTCTTCTTTATTTTAAAAAAACAAAAAAACGCCATCTATTTTTGGCGTTTTTGTTGCAAGATTATTTCAGAAACTATTTTTTGAGAGCCAGTTTCTTTACGGTTGCGTTGAGACGGCTCTTTTTGCGTGCAGCGGTGTTTTTCTTGATCACATCCTTCTGAGCAGCCTTGTCGAGAGCTTTCTGAGCAGCCTTTAGCCATTTCTGAGCTTCAGCAATGTCTCCTTTAGTTACAGCTTCATTGGTTTTCTTGATTGCGCTCTTGAAAACACCTTTGGCAGCTCTATTCTTAAGAGTCTTGCGGTCAGTTACGCGCATGTATTTCTTGGCAGATTTTTTGATTGGCATATCTTAATTTATGTACGAATTATATCCGAATTATATCCGAATTGTCTCGTAACAGTTTGTAATTATTACTTAGGTATTTTTAGCACGTATATACTATTTTGGCAAGTGTAGTCAGGAAACTGAAATCTCCAAAAGTTCTTCGCTGCCTAATTCCTTGTTGATTTGAGCAAGAATATATGCCCTGTTAAGCCAAATTTCATTTGCCCAAACGGAAGAATCAACATGGATAATCAATTTGTTTCCTTTGAGCATTTTGGGCTTGATATATTGTGATCCTTGTCGGCCATATTCGCGCTTGATGATATCACGAAAAACAAAAAAAACGCTCTGCTCATCCAGCGGACCGCTCCTTCTGAGAGTCTTTTTGGCTAAAAAAGAACCTATTTTTTTCATTATCGTATGTAAGAGCGACTCTAATACGCTAATTTGTCACCCTAATGACTCTAATAAATCCATTCGGGTCATTAGAGTGTCCGCCTCCGCCAGTTGGCGGATGGCGGAATTCGTAAATTAGAGTCGCCTCTTTAGCTTCTTATCGGCATGATAACGTAGGTAAAAGAATCTACAACTTTATTATCGTCACCTTCGGTAATTTTCAAAACAGCAGGAGAAGCACTGTCATTAAGCATTAACATCAGACGTGCAGATGAAACAGCTTGAACTCCATCAACCATATATCTTGGATTGAATATGATTTTTATGTCCGGACCTTCTATTCTTGCTCTCAGAATAGTTTGATTATCACCAATATCTTCTGCGCGTGACTGCACTGAAACTTGTTGCTCATTGGCTTCCGCAGAAATATGCACTTCGCCGGCCTTGTTGCTCGTAAAAACTCCGGCAAGCTTAACTGCGCGAAGTACTTCATCTTTTTCTAAAACTATCTTTGTCTTGAAAGATTGAGGGATAATTTGTTTATAAGGAGGATATTTACCGTTAATCAGACGTGACACAATTCGCACATTATCAACTTGAAAGAATATCTGACTTTCTTCAATTCCCACCAACACTTCCTGAGTTTGTTGACCAATAACACGTAAAACTTCAGCCATCGTATGCATCGGAACAATTGCAGAAGGATTTTTTTCCAAAAAAGCTGCATATATTTGCGTATCTTTAGGTTTTGCGACAAGCACGCTTTCCGCTAAACGAAAACTATCCGTAGCAGCAAGGTGCACCTCGTCTGCAAACAACATCATATTGATACCTGTTAACTCCGGCCTAGTTGAATCCAAGGAAACACACGTAATCAATTTGGATAAATGTTCTCTTAATTCCTGAGCATCTATCGAAAAAAGGAAATCACCTTCCATTTCGGGAATTATCGGAAAATCATGTGCTTGCAAACCTTTCATGCGAGCTTTGGAAGAACCACTGGAAATTTGCAAGATTTGATCTTTGAGCACCAGAGATATAGTGCCATCAGCAGAAAGGTTATTCACGAAATTGCTAAGCAACTTGGCTGGCACGGTAATTTTTCCCGCCTCCTCTATCTTGGCGCCTATCTTTAGAAAAACGCCTATTTCCAAATTAGTTGCCGAAACCTTAAGCATTCCTTGCTCTGTTTCCAAAAGAATATTTTCCAAAATAGGCAAGGCTATTTGTTTGCCCACCACTCGTTCAGTGTTATATATTGCTTTTTTGAAATTTTCCTGAGTACAAGTGACTTTCATATTCGTTTCTCGCTTTATTCGGATTAGTTTTGCAAATTTTCCGCATATGCCAACACAAAGTTCGCATATACATATGTAAAGAAATTCTAGAAATTATCTTAAGACAAACTATACAATTTCTCCCTTATCATCATCAAATCTTCCTTTAATTTTTCATCTGTTTCTAACTCACGATTTATTTTTTCAAACGCATGTAATACAGTTGTGTGGTCACGTCCTCCAAATTGCTCACCAATTCCCGGATAAGAAGCATTTAGCTCGCTACGCATAATATACATTGCGATCTGGCGGGCACGAGCAACTTCTTTTTTTCTTCCTTTATCTATGAGGCTCTTTACCGGAATGAAAAAATAGGCAGACACCACGTTGATTACATCTTGCATCTGCACTCCCTTTTTCTTGCCTGAAGAAATTATTTCAGATAAAGTTTGTTTGACAAATTCCAGGGTCGGAAGTTTTTTATTAAATTCACAAGCCGCAATTATACGATTAAGAGCTCCTTCCAATTCACGAATATTATTCCTTACATGTTCAACAACAAAAAACATCGTTTCATCATCCAAATAAAAATGCTTTTCCGCCAGCTTTGCTTTAAGAATAGCTGTACGCGTTTCAATATCAGGTGCGCTGATATCAGCAATCATGCCCCCTTCAAATCTCGAACGCAAGCGCTCCTCCAATGTTGCAATTGCCTTAGGTGGACGATCGGAACTGATTACGATTTGTTTATTTATCTGGTATAACGCATTAAAGATGTGAAAAAATTCATTTTGAGTTTTTTCCTTGCCAGAAAGAAATTGTACATCATCAATAATAAGCAAATCTATCTCTTGATAGGAGGCTTTGAACTCGTTAATATTCTGATTTCGAATCGATTCAATTAATTCATTAGCAAATCTTTCGGAGGTGATGTATTTTACTTTTCTTTCGGGATATTTGCGTAAAATTTCATTACCAATTGATTGCAACAAGTGTGTTTTACCCAACCCTACTCCGCCGTATATAAAAAGCGGATTATACACTCTACCTAAATTCTGGGAAACCGCATAACAAGCGGCGCGTGCCAACTCATTATTTTCACCAACAATAAAGTTTTCAAAAGTATAACGAGAGTTAATATTGCTTTCAAAACCAATTGCAACAGGAGTCGTTTTTTTTGGCTCACTTGTTTGTTGTCCAGATACAATCCTAACTGGCTCTTGCTTTAAAACGATTGAATCAAGGGTTTTATTTTCAGTTTCGGCAGATACTTCAGGGGCATTAATAATACAACTTATTTCCTTTACATCAGTTTGGTAATTACGAAGTGCCCTATATATATAGGCGTTATATTTGTTTTCTAACCATTCTTTTGCAAAACCATTAGGAACAGCAATTACTATTTTTCCCGACTCATTTGAAAGAATAGACGTGTTTTTAAACCACGTCACAAAATTAGCTTTCGAAATCGAAAGCTCTATCTCCCCCAAGACAGCCTCCCAAAGCTCCTTGTTATTCATACGTTCCATGCATTCATTATGTATGAAAAAGTATAACATCGTCAAGTTATCCACACCAGCAGTTTTAAAAATGTATACTGTTAATAACCTGTGGATAAATAATGATTACATCCACATCTTTCCCTTGGCCTGCTTTTCGATTAATTTATTGACTTTTTTACGCTAAATTGGTACACTTTTGCTTAGTACTGAATATAATTACTAAATTCCTATATCAAGTATGAAAAGGACTTATCAACCAAAGAAGCTAAAAAGAAAACGCCGCCATGGCTTTCTGAAAAGAATGGAAACCCCTAATGGAGCAAAAATTATCAAGAGTCGACGACAAAAAGGCCGTAAAAAGCTTTCTGTTTAAACAAAACTATGCTGCCCAAAGAATTACGACTCAAAAATAGCGATGATTTTCAAGAAGTCTTCGCCAAAGGGACCGTATATTCTTTGCGCGGCATTTTTGTAAAGATTTTGCCGACAAAAGAATCTGCAACAAAAATAGGCTTTGTGATAAGCAAAAGCTGCGCCAAAACCGCGGTGGAGCGCAATAGATTGAAAAGAATAATGCGCGCAGCAATAAAACCATCAATAAAAACATTAAAACCCGGCTTTAATATTGTAATCGGTTATAGCGCCAAAGAAAAAGAGGTGTGTTCTCGTAATTTAGAACCGATTATCAATCAATTATTAAATAAATCAAAAGTGCTCTCTTAAAAAGAAAAATTATGCCATTTTTTCACGAACTAATCTATCAGCCTCTTTATAATTTATTAGTGTTTTTATACAATTTTCTGCCCGGAAGCGATTTTGGTATTGCAATTATTGTTACAACCATATTGCTACGCTTTATTCTTGTTCCAGTATATAGAAAACAGATAGAGTCTCAACAGAAGATCCAAGAATTGCAGCCAAAAATAAAAGAGCTCCAACAAAAATATAAAGATGATAAGGAAAGACAAACCAAAGAAATGATGGCTTTGTACAAGCAACACAAAACTAATCCTTTTTCCGGATGTTTACCCTTAATAGTGCAATTGGTCTTTTTAATAGCGATTTATCGAATTCTTTTTTCCATCTCTTCACAAGGATTAATAGTTTCTTCGGAAGAACTTTATTCTTTTATTCCAAACCCTGGAAACATAAACCAGCTCTTCATTTCTATTATCGACCTAACAAAACCAAGCATTCCTATTGCTGCACTTGCTGCCCTTGCTCAATATTTCCAAACTAAGATGCTGATGCAAAAAAACCAGCATCAATCAAAGGATAAAGTTAAACCTTCCAATTCTGATGAGCCTGACATCGCTCAAATGATGAGCAAACAGATGCTGTATTTGGGACCAGTTCTTACCCTGGTAATCGGAATTAAATTTCCCGCAGGATTAGCCCTATATTGGCTTTCCTCAACTCTTTTTATGCTAGTACAACAAATAATTTTGCAGAAAAAAAAGCTCAAAGTTTCCAAGGCCTAATATTTATATTTCAAGAATATGGAAGAAAAAATGCAAATCATAATCAAAAAATCTATTGAGGAACTTTTTGAACATATGGGTTTTAAGGTTTCTGTATCAATGGATATTTCCAAGGATGAAGATACAAACATCGTATGTAACATACAAAGCGAAAATGACTCCAATCTGCTCATAGGTCAAGGTGGAATAAATTTACAAGCAATTCAACACTTGGCAAGATTAGTCGTTCGCAAGAAGCTTGAAGATAAAGTGCGTTTTATTATTGACATAAATAACTATCGTCAAGGGAAAAATCAATCCATTATAGAACTGGCAAATCAAGCCGCCGCTCAAGCATTATCAGAAAGACGCTCTATAATTTTACGCCCAATGTCAACATACGAAAGAAGGATTGTGCACATAGAACTTTCTAAAAATTCTTCTGTTGTAACCGAAAGCATTGGAGAAGGTGAAAGTCGCAAGGTGGTAATTAAGCCAGCAGGAATGATCGGTTAGTAAATTTTCTTGAGGATTCGCATCTTATTTATCTGATGCGATTCTGATTAGCAAATTCATACTACAGTACAGCATGGCTATTGCAAGAAAAATCGCATACAATGTCGTGGTTAATGCCGCGGCGAAAGTGCTTTCTACGGTTCTGGCACTGGTAGCCATAGGGCTTGTGATGCGCTACTTAGGAAAGGATGGTTTTGGCGACTATGCAACAGTAATCGCCTTTTTCTCTTTCTTTGGTTCTATTGCCGATCTTGGACTTTATTCAATTACAGCAAGAGAAATTTCCCGCCAAGGCGCAGACGAAGCTTATATAATCAACAATGTTTTCACTCTGAGAGCAATCAGCTCACTCGTAGTCCTTTTATTGACCCCCTTATTTGTCATTTTCCTTCCATATTCTACCCAAGTGAAAACCGGCATTATCATCGCAGGGGCTTCTTTTGTATTTTCCTCAACATATATGGTACTCAATGGTGTTTTTCAGAAGCATCTTTCCATGGACCGTGTAGCCATTGCTGAAATCATTGGCAAAATCGTTCAAGTGGCAGTAATCTACACCGCGATTAAAATGAATCTTGGTTTTGTTGCCATCGTCTGTTCAATACTTTTTTCCATGTTTGTTAATTTCACTCTTGTCCTCATTGCTGCCAGAAAATTTGTGAAACTACGTCTGAGCTTTGATTTCACTTATTGGAAAAAATTTCTGAAAGAATCATTGCCAATGGGCATAGCTGTAATCATAACTTTTTTCTATTTCAAAATGGATACAATTCTGCTATCCATACTTAAAAGCAGCAGCGATGTAGGCATATATAATGCCGCCTACAAAGTAATTGAAAATATAACCTTCTTTCCTTCCATGATTATCGGTTTAATGTTACCGATAATGTCTCTTCATATCTTTTCCAACCACAAAGAGTTCTGTCGCATTTCAAATGAAACTTTCAAAGTATTTGTATTAATGGTTGTACCTATTGTTATTGGCGGATTCTTTTTGGCTGAAAAAATAGTTACCATTATCGGTGGTGCCGAATTTATCGAATCAGCCACAACACTTCGCATCCTTATTTTTGCTTTAGCATTCATATTCTTTGGAAACTTCTTCAATAACATCCTGATTGCTGCAGCCAAGCAAAAGACATTGATGTATTCATTATCTGTTTGCGCCGTATTCAATATTGCGGCAAATGTCATTCTCATCCCTAAATTTTCCTACATTGCTGCCGCTTCTATTTCTGTAGCAACAGAAGCAATGGTGGTTTTACTTACTTTCTATTTAACCGCCAAACATGTCCATTATATGCCCAAATTCAAAAATGCTTTCGGAATTTTTGCCTCCGGAGTTATGATGGCTATTTTTCTATTTTTTTTCCACGGCCAAAATTTCATCTTTGCCGCCGTTGGAAGTTCCCTTGTCTATTGTTTATTTCTTTGGTTAACAAAAACCATTACAGCCAAAGAATTACTCAGCATAGTTTCAAGAAAACAAACATCTCCTTCAATTTCCTATGAATAATTATCTAATCAACGCTAAAATGCCAAAAGTTTCCATAGTCATAACAAATTTTAACGGAATTAGAACGCTAGAAAAGTGTCTTTCTTGTGTTTTTAATTCAAATTATCCAAATTTTGACATAATAGTAGTCGATAATCATTCAACCGACGGCTCCTTGGAGCTACTACGAAGAAAATATCCCTCTGTAAAATTAATCATGAATGCTGAAAATATCGGTTTTGGTGCAGCGACAAATCTTGGCATGCGCCTAGCTTTTGAAAAATTTGCTGATTATGTTCTAGCGCTCAATAATGACGCCTATTTAGAAAAAAATACTCTTTCCAAATTAATCGAAAATGCAAAAAAAAATCCGCGTATCGGCATAATAAGTCCTTTGATTAAGCGCCCCGACGGCTCAATTTGGTTCGCAGGAGGAAAAATAGATTGGTGGAAAATGAAAACCCTGCATAAATTTGCACCTTCCGATTCCAAACCATATCAATCTGCCTACATATGCGGTTGCGCAATGCTCATAAGTCAAAAACTTTGTGAAAAAATAGGTCTTTTCGACGAAAAGTTTTTTCTTTACTATGAAGATGCTGACTTTTCTTGGCGCGCAAAACAAGCAGGCTTTGAATTACTCGTTGACCCTTCGGTAAAAATAATTCATGATGAACAAAGCAGCCGTAACATTTCTTTTAAGACTTATTGGCTGGTGCTTTCAGGGATTTTGTTTTTTCACAAGAACACACCTTTTTTCATAAAACCCTGGATGCACTTTTATTTGTGGTTAAGAAAAATAAAAAATAAGCACAATCAAAAAAGTAGCCCTTCAAAAGTTGTTTCGACTGTGGCCAGAGCGTATGCTGATGCGGAAAGATTAACCAAATAGAAATATACGAATCTTGCTTTGCTTACAAATTTGTATATTCGTAATAGAATTGTAATTCTTTGGACAATGGATATTTCTATAATCATCGTAAATTATCGCAGTCGTAAATATCTAGACAGATGTATTTCATCTGTAGAATCTTTCCTGACTAATCTTTCTTATGAAATAATCATAGTAAACAATGATCAAAAAATTTTAAATCTTTCCCTTCACAAAGTTTCAGTTATTGAAAATAATAATAATTGCGGTTTCGGCAAAGCGAATAATATTGGCGCAGCCAAAGCCAATGGGAAATTGCTATGGTTTCTTAATCCTGATACTGAATTACTATCTTTTAATTTCCAGTTAATAAAAAAACTTTTTGAGGATAAAAGTATAGCGATTATTGGCACAAGACTGTTAACTGAAAAAAAGGAAGTGCAACCTTGGAGTGCTGGAATTGAAATTACTCCTTGGAATATCATTAAATCAAATATTGGCTTAGATAAAAGTAATTTAATGTGGAAAAGCAACGCCACAAGATCGGTTGATTGGGTAAGTGGATGTTCATTTTTGATATCAAAAAAACTTTTTGGAAAAATAAAGGGCTTCGATGAAGCTTTTTTTATGTATTACGAAGATATTGATTTATGTCGACGGATAAAAATGCTTGACAAACAAATCTTGCTTGAACCAAAAATAAAAATTCTTCATTGGTGTGGCAAGAGCGCTGAAAATAAAAAACTGCAAAAGAAGCAATATTATCAATCTCAGGACAAATATATTCAAAAACACTTTGGAAATTTTTCTCAAACTTGCATCCGGGCGCTACGTTTGCTATGCTCATGGAAAAGGCTCTAGAAAGCCAATTTCTATTCATGCAAATTATGTCTCAAATCTTGCTCGGCATATTTTTATTATATCTTCCTTGGCAAATTGCCATAAATCCAATCGAAGGGGTTGATCTGGCTTCAGCGCGCATTTTTTCCTTGTTTATTTTCATTATATGGCTTATTGAAAGCCTTTTTTCGCGTAATTTCAAAATTAATCTGCGTTTGCAATCTCTTTGTTTGCTTGTTTTTTTATTTTTTGGCTTATTTTCCCTACTTTTTGCCCAATATCCAACTTGGGGACTCAGAAAACTGTTATTTTTGCTTTCCTTTGTCCCAATTTATTTTGTAGTAGCAGATTTGGCAACAAATCCTAGAAGCAAATTTTCCCTTATTAAAGCCTTAGTTTTAGGAGCTTCCTCAATTTCATTTCTTGGACTTATTCAGTTTACCGCTCAATATTTCGTTGACAAAAGTCTCTTGGCTCAATTTTGGGGTCATTATATTTCACCTTTATTTTTAGGCAAATCTTTTGCAGCTGCCGTCCAAGATTATCCCAGCTGGTTTGTTAATATCGCTGGCAGAGATTACTTTCGCGCAATTTCCGTTTTTCCCGATCCACACATGTTGGCTTTCTTTACCGGAATGACTTTGCCCTTTGCCATATCTATATATTTAAAAAGCAAGCGCTTTCGTTATTTTTGGCTCTGCTTCGCCTTTATACTTTTGGCGACAAATCTGCTAACTTTCTCTCGAGGGGGATATTTGGGATTACTTTTAGCCTTTTTCTTTTTTATACTTTGGCTGTTTCTAAATCATCGCCCAAATCTCTCCAGGGGAACGATAATAGGCACAGGAATCATTTTTGTGGTCATTTTAGTATCTGTCTGCGGGCCAATTGGAAATCGTCTGATAAGCTCATTTTCGTCCTCTGAGGGCTCCAATGCTGGAAGAATTCAAACTTGGCAAGCCGCTTTTTCTGTTATCGCTTCTCATCCTATGGGCGTAGGCATCGGAAATTATGCATTAGAAATAAAACCAAGCGCAGATTATCGCGAACCCATCTATGCACACAGCCTTTATTTGGACATTGCCGCCGAAACAGGCCTTATTTCACTTCTTTTCTTTATTACATTTTTATTTGCTACAATAAAGTCATTCCTTGCGACATCAAGAACAGATCTTTTCGCAGTTGCTGGATTTTTAAGTATCATTGTTTTTGCTGCGCATTCCTTGGTAGAAAACCCAATATTTTCAGTTCATGTATTGCCTGTTTTTCTTATTATAAGCGCTTTTAGCACACCGTATGAAAAAAAAATATGATCCTATAATTATTTCTATCTGTCTCACTATTGTCAGCTTGCCTCTATATCTTGTTAAGTTTTCTTTTTTTAGTCTACCTCTAAATCTTCTTTTGCTAATTTCCTTGTTTTCCTTGCTAGTAATAATTTCACACACTTCTCTCAAAAATGCTTTTTTATTTTTAAAAAACAACCGACTTATTATTTTTTTCACTTTGCTAATAATTTTCGGCTGCCTTTTGTCAATTTGGCACAACGGCTTTTCACCAAGATCATTTTCTATTTTTATTCAATGGATTTTATTACCTGCCATCTTTGGTTTTTTTGCGGCCATAAATTTGCAAAATAAAGAATCTCAACTGGACACTATTTTACTTTCTTTGTTCGTTTCAACTACTTTTGTTTCAGCAATAGCTTTATCCTACGCCATCCTAGGAATTTTTACTTACGATAGCCGCCTAAAAGCCTTCTATGAATCACCCAATCACTTGGCGATGTACATCATGCCAGGAGTTTTTCTCGGCACTTATTTTTTCATCAAAGCAAAGAAAGAAGATTTACTTGATAAGTCCTTGCTATATTCAATTTTAACTGTTTTTATAATTATTACTTTAACATTAACAAAATCAGCAGGTGCGATGATTGCAGTCCTTTTTTCTTTACCTTTGGCCTTCTTTTTTATCCGGAGTGGTCTTTTTCGCTACACTGCCAGATTAATACTTCTGTTTGGTTTTACTTTTTTGCTGTCACTTAGTTTGTTTAGTGCTACCCAAATCACTTATTTGTCGCATGTACCGGAAAGATCATCCTTGGCTTCCCGCTTCATGATTTGGCAATCAGCAACAAAAATATTGCTTGATAATCCGCTTTATGGCATAGGTCCAGGAAACTTTCAAGCAAAATATCTGGCCTATCAAAAATATTTCCCACCTTATTTGGAATGGGCCGTGCCAGAGCCGCATAATTTATATTTGGCATTTTGGCTACAGACTGGTTTGCTTGGATTTATTGGTTTTATTCTTTTAGTCTTACTTGTCTTGAAATCACTTGCATTTAAAACCAAACAAAAAAATGCCTTGCTTGCTTGGACGCTTTTGGGCATTTTTGTTGCTCTTCTTATGCACGGATTGATTGATACGCCTTATTGGAAAAATGATCTGGCTTTTGTTTTTTGGATATTATGCGAAATTGCTTTCCTAATCTAACTTCCTGTATCATATACTTGCTGCTTTATTTCATTTAAACATTTCACTGAATTGGTTATTATTATAAAATCATCCACTATTTCATAAGAAATACTGCTAACTTGATCATCAGGCATCCTTACCTTGGCATATCTTTGATATTTACCATCAAACATCAGTTCTTGCTGTAAATGCTCCGGAGAAAAACTAATTTCCGGAAAAATAACTGATTTAACATCTTGCAACATGGTTTTCTCCCAATTCTTCATGAAGCTAACTTCATCCATATAAAGATCTCCTTCATAACCTTCCATCAACTTAATCTTTAACAGGATTCCCATGCCTTTAAAAGTTTCCTGGGAACTGAAGGAGCACACGAAATTGCTATAATCATTCGTTTCAAGCAAACTGTATAAATTGTCTTCTATATTTAAATTAATCGCCTTGGCAAATTCATCGAGTTTTGCAGAAGTTCCGGCAGAATCTAACCACACTGTCTCTTTGCTGATTGGCGAAGAAACAAATTTAGAAAATGAATCCCTGATTTCATTTTCTTTGCTCCCCTTTTCAGATTTTTCAATATCTGAAATTTCGTTATTCACGGGTCTTTCCACTATTGGCATTTCAGATAATTGCTGTTGATCATTTTTTGGTTCAACAAAAACATTATTTTTTTTATCAAAATAAACTGCAATGGCAATTACCACTATTGATATAATACTTAACACTGAAATTGCAATTAAAACTATTTTTTTATTCATATTGTTTTTTTATTTACAATAATCAGACGCTCTTATAACACCTTTGCAGTTGGCCATATCTTTGGAAGTAACATTACCATTAACTAAACCAGTTTTTGTTCCTGCAGCATGAATCTTAACCGTACATCCCTCATTTTTACAAATAAACACATGTCCTCCGGAAAAAGACGATGGGCTTCTTATGACAACCGCATCTCCTGTATGTAAAGAGCTTTGGGGAACACATCCTTTGGTACGACTAGCCATTTGCCCCGTAGAACCACCGGGGGATTTGCATCCGGCGTTTTTATAGGCATTTTCAACAAAATTTGAACAATCAGTATAGGGAGGATTTCCCTTACAGCCATTTCTCGAACAACCATACTTGGGATTACAATAACGACAACCGCTATTTTTTAATTTTTCCGCAGCATCTAATACCTGACCTTTTGCAACGCTATTATCATTACCATCCGAAAATTTCACAGGTCCTTCTGCAGCATTTGGCATTGATGCCGTATTTACTTCTACTGAAATCAAATTAAGATTCAATTTTACCAAATCCGGATTGATAACATAAAGCAAAATATATGCTGTAAGCACTGCAACCAATCCAATAATAGCATCGGTTATGATATTTTTAGCAGTGGTTATGGAAGCATTGTTTCCTGCACTAGTTACATAAAGAAAACCTCCCACAGTAAGCATGAAAAAAGCTGCAATACCTACGGTCCAAATAAAGAATTTGTAAATAGCAGAAAGAAGGTCAGGAAAAGAAGGTGATGAACCAGCATTAAAGAATCCCGGAAATTGTTCGAGAAGTTTGTATTCAAATGCTGCTTGAGCATGCTGAGACAAGAGAAAGCAAAAAGATATACTCAGGCAGAAGCAAAGAAAAAATTTCTTGCTTTTCATATGTTTATTTTCTATAGTTTTATTTTATAAATCTTGGAATCTATTTTGTTTATAAAAAACAATGCATCTTCGTTATTGGAAAGAAAAATCTTGGAAGCATCATATTTCTCAGACAATTCATTGAGTTCAACAATTCTTTCCTTTTTTCCTGTTTCAATGTTTATCTTCCAAAAAGTATCAACTGTATTAAATTTTTCTGCAAGATAATCGTTAGGAATCACAACATTCTCAGGAATCCCACCCGGCAAAGCATAATATACGGTTTTATTGTCCGACGACCAAACACACTTAGATGCAAATGTAGGAATTCCCAAGTTTTTATATTCGCCATTCTTGTCAATTATGCCCAGAACAATTTTCTTGCTGTTTTCTTCTTCAAGACTGCTGATAATAGCGTGTTGTCCATTTGGCGACCATAAATAATCGGCTCCAAATTTTCCTCCGAATATTTTTTTCAAATCGGTTCCGCCTATGCCTACCACAAAAAGTTGCGTTTCTTCAGATGCCCAGGGGGAATTCCAAAAAGAAATATTTGAAGATTGCGGCACAGCCGAAACACTCACATGCTTAAATGGAATATCAACAATTTTTTTCCAATTGCTGCCGTCCGGATCGGCCACATTCAGCGTTCTTTCTTTTTTTTGCGAATCGAAATATTTATATATTATTTTCGCTCCGATTCCATCCCATTTCACTGTATCAAGGTTTTCTTTTAACTTAGTACCCTTACCGTTAGCATAGTTATACGTATAAAATTCCGTCTTGCCTTTTTTATCAAACGTAGATATCACTTGAACGCCATCAGGTGACCAAGTAACACTTTGAAGTCCAACTAACTCTTCGTCTGCAACGCTTTTTTTTCCGGAAGCATCCGTATTAACGTCCCAAACCCTTCCATCAACAGCATAGTACCTAATCATTTCAGAATCTTTAACATAAGCAGCACTAACAACGCCCTCATCGGAAACAGCTGCAACAATTCCTTTTTTGTCAGTTCCGATATCTGAAAACATATCGCCTTCTTTTTTTATAGAAACGTTTGTGTCTTCAATATTAGCATTTTTAGCATTTTTATTACTAAAAGCAAAATTATACACACCCCAAAAAAACAGGGTGATTCCTAATACGATCAGAGTTATAATAAATATTTTTTTGATCATTTTTATAAAGAATTTATTCTGTCATTATCAAAAAAAAGATTTTCCGTTCGGACAAAAACTAAGTCCATAATTTTCCCCCGCCAATTCATTGTTTACATTGTATGGAAAAGTCAAATATACATCCAACTTGCATGCTTCCTCTTCATTTATTTTGAGTGTTTGCAAAAAGTCTTTTTCCGCCTCATCACGAGCATCGTTTTCATTTTCTTTGGCTAATATAAGAATAACAAAATTATTATCTTCCTCAAAATAGGTAGTGTTAAAATTTTGTTTTTCTCTGAAAGTAATGGTTCCTGAAAATTTTTCTGCAGAATCAGAATATATTGCACTACTATCAAAATTATTCTGCACGTTTTCTGATATATTCGAAGGATTTGTGCTGTTTGTTTTTTCAAAACCTTTGTCTTGTTTCGGTAACATGAAAAAAACAACTCCTGCGCTAATCAATATCAGAATAATTACAATTATTATTATTCTTTTTTTTCTCATATTTTTTTAAAAATGGCATGACTTATTAGTGCTCCATTGATTCCAACCCAATCTTAGAATCTTACAAGATATTTGTATATTGAAACTAGCATCTTTTAATTTTCTTTTGCATTCTTCATATTGTGCTTCTTTGCCGCTTTTCACTTCACAATCATATCCTTTGTTCCCTATCCTTTTTCCTTGCATGCCACCGCCGTATGTATTAAAAAGCTTGTCACATCCAGGAATCCTATATCCGTTTGCAATTAAATTAACTTGAAAAAGACCCACGGAAAATGCTTGTTTTTTTCCATTATGTATACAAACATCGGATGTGCTTTCCAGGGCAGGCACTCCTTCACTTTCCAAGTGGCATATGGATGAGGCCTTTTTTGCTGCTGCTCCAAAACAAGTATTACTCAGTGTTTCTACGGAACAAGGTGTTTTTGTTTCAGGAGTGCATTTTTTGTCTGAACGACCTCCTCCAGTGACGCTTCTAGTTTCACTTTGTTCCGTCCTTAATTCATTTAAATTCAAAGAAATCAAATTAAGATTCAATTTTACCAAATCCGGATTGATAACATAAAGCAAAATATATGCTGTAAGCACTGCAACCAATCCAATAATAGCATCGGTTATGATATTTTTAGCAGTGGTTATGGAAGCATTGTTTCCTGCACTAGTTACATAAAGAAAACCTCCCACAGTAAGCATGAAAAAAGCTGCAATACCTACGGTCCAAATAAAGAATTTGTAAATAGCAGAAAGAAGGTCAGGAAAAGAAGGTGATGAACCAGCATTAAAGAATCCCGGAAATTGTTCGAGAAGTTTGTATTCAAATGCTGCTTGAGCATGCTGAGACAAGAGAAAGCAAAAAGATATACTCAGACAGAAGCAAAGAAAAAAATATCTGACCAGTTTTCTTGGTTTTCTTTTTTTTGTTTTTATATTCATCTATTATTTACGTCTTCTTAAACTTGACTCCGTTTCTATTCTCAAACAGTTTTATTTTTACCCAATCCCGGTGTGACATAGAAAATAGCTCCCATAACAACAATCATCAAGACAGCAGTTAATGCAAGTCTCAACAAAAACATCATCTCTCCTGGAAGATTGCTTACCAGACTTGCCATTAATCCTCCTTTTGCCTTGGCTAATTCATCATAACTTTGAACAACTTCCACCTCCGCCGAGGAGTCCAAATACCTTTCCGTTGCATCTTGTGCGGAAACTCCCCAAATATTATAAAGGGCTTTTCTCACATTCAAAACCTGCTCTTCATCTGTCGCCATAGCATAAACAGCTTCTATTGAAACATCGTAAGTAGAGCCCTCCCCATTTTCTGCAAGAAACTCAAGGTTTTCACTGTTTGCATATTGATCACCATCAACTTCCCAAAAATAAGTCGCATAGCTGCTTATCCATGATGGCGTGAAAGCAGCCTTCATAAACACGCTGTTTCCTTGAATCGTTTCAAAAAGAATACTACTATTATCAGCGGTTTCATTTCCCTCCATATCTTTGTATATTCCCAGTTGTTTGGGCCACACTAAATCCTTATTCGCAGATTCTATATTCACAGATGGTTGCACTATCTTAAATTTTCTATTCACTGTTTGAGCCATTTTTGTTTTCGTGTCTTTGAATGTAACTTCGGCTTCAAATATTTCTCCGTCTGTTCCAACTGCTGGAAAAAATATAATGTTACTACCCGTTTCTTTGCATTCAGAAGAATGTTCACTATTGCAAAAAACATTTTCTTTGTTTATTTTCCAAGAAAAATTCACTAATTGACCATCCTTATTAGGAATAGCTAAACCTATTATGGAATTTTCTATTATAGGACATTCTGCAAGTTCCTCTCCCTCTGTACAAATCTCACTATCCTTTTTTAAACTAATCTTACCATCATCATCCGCTTTTACCAGATAAGCATCTATATCAGTGCTAGATTTAGTTAATTGTACAATAGCTGATCCCCTACCTATCCTATTTTGTTCCGAAGAATTTTCAGATACCTTGGCTTTTATTCTTATATATTGTACCAGTCTATTGGAACCATAAAAAATGTCATCTGGAAATTCAGCCTTAAATTCAAACTCATTAATACCAAAACCTTTCATTGTTGAATGTTTTTCTAATTTATTTGTGACATCAATCCATTTATCATCCAAGGGCGCTTTTGTTCCATCATTACTTGCCTCAACGGTCCACTCATAATAAAGAGAAGAAACATCATCTGTTCCACTGACGGTCGTTTGTGCTTTTATATTATCACCCGTGCCGGTGCGCGTAGAATCATTATTTGCTCTACTTGGATTAGCTAAAACATTTACTTCTAAATTTCCAACACCACCTCCGGTCGGATCCAAAAGATTTTCTTCAAGACAATCATTTAAATCAAAATCAACCGTGAGGAATCCTGTGTCAATTTGAGGAACTTTTTGATATTCAACATAAAAAGCTCTCTTCTTTTTTATTTCATCACTAAATTTCTTACAAACATTATTTGAGAAAGCCCAAGTTCTCATATAGGCATTGTCATCATGCTTGGTAGCAACAGCACTAATACCCTCAACAGCAAGCCCTACCTGATCCCCAGACCTATAAGTCCAAGAAAATGACTTCGCTCCCAAACCAAGCACATTAGCCTCGTCCGGAATACCGTTTTCGGCAGTAGACTTATTATTTGGATCAGTTCCCCAAAATTTCTCCTCAGCCATTTCAAAATCCCCGTCTCCAGTTTTTATATTTGAACCACGAAGATCCTTAGGAGCAACTTGGGTTGGAAACAAATGCTTACAAAGATTATTAGATTTCTTGAAAGTACAGGTTGGCGATCCTGTTGATATAACAGAACACATCCCTCCAGCACTCAGATCCTCTTTTAAAATATTGCATATAAACTCCTTATTTGCAGAATCGTTGACAATATATTCAAAAATAGTCCTATTTGATTGTCCGCAAACCGGATTTTTTTGTTGTGTCGAAGCTAAACCACTGATTTGAGGACACTTAACTCTAGCTTGAAAATTTTCAACATCCTCATCACTTTCCACTTTGCACTCATAATCGTCAGTCTCTGCACATATATTGCGAGTACCGGATTCACAAGTTATCAACTCATTTTTACCACAAGCCACAGATCCTCCTGATTCACAAGAATAAACAGGGATCGTTTTTCTTAACTCATAAAATCTTCCTTTTTCAAAATCTTGAATATAACAATCCTCTATATCCACATCATTTTGAGATTTATATGGCATTTCCCAATCACCAGGATCAGGACTAACCTCATACCCATCACTATTGGAATCACTAGAGCTATTATAATCAGTATCATTCTCCTTATCAAAGTCTCCTTTAGCAATTATTTTAGCAGCCTCTATCTTCCAATCATTAACTGTAATCTTGCCATCATTATCCCTATCACATGAACCACCTGAAGATCCTAATTCACAGCCCTCTCTTTTTAAATACCAAGTATAATAAAGTTCATCAGAATCTTCTTTAAATCCCTGTGGTAAGGCTTGTGCCACTATCTTATCTCCGGTTCTGGCTGTTAGATTATCAAATGTCACCTTAACTTCCACGCCTTGTTTTTTCATAGAAGCTGAGTATGCCTCTTTTAAATCAGAGGGGCGTAATAATTGTATCCTTCCCCCAACTACTGGATCAGCTGCCAAAGAAAAAAGTGGAGATAAAATTAAAACAATAACTTGAAAAGTTAAATAAAAAATAAATATTATTTTTTTTGTTTTAAAAAAAGAATTCATATAATTTAATTAAAAAATATTATCCTCACTTAATCGCTATAACACTTGCATCAACTATGATCAAAAAAATAATATGCGCAATAGTAGAATAAACCAAAGACTTGCTCTTAAATACAATAATTCCTGAAAATAAGGAAAATATTAAATAAGGTACAAAATACCAATCAAGAGAATTTGTAAGTACAAGAAGTAGAAAAAAAACAATTGTTTGCGCTAATATTGCAAAATAACCTATTTGTTTTTTCAAGGAAAGCATCAGAAATCCCCTGAAAAAAAATTCATAAAATACTACAAAAGGAAGTACTAGTGAAAATTCATAAAATAAAAATTTAAAAAAGTTTGCCTGAATTTCTCCTTCCAAAATATACTGCAATGAAAATTCTGTATAATAAAAAACCACATAAAAAAACAACAGTGCTATAAGCAAGGAAATGAAACCGTATAAAAAACCTTTTCTCCATTCACCTAAACAAATACCTATCTCTCTAAGAGGTTTTTTTGTAACAATTAAATTGAAAAAAAATGGGACCAATAAGAAGAAAGATATGGTTACTGCAATATTTTGAAAATTATTTTTTGTGGGAAAAATCGAATAAATAACGACAATAAATATTGCAAATAAACTGTTGAAAATAACTTCTTTTTTCATATTTTGTTTTATAAATATTGCAAATAGATTATAACACATGAATGATTTAAAAACAAAACATATTATTTCAATATCTGGTCAATCTTTTTTAATAAGTTTTTTTTGATCTCTTCTAATTATATATTCTATATATAATATAATTAAAAATATTATTACTATTATTAGGAGATTGGATAAGTGGATAAATATAAATAAAGGCTTCTTTAATAATAAATTATTCTAAAATATTATTGAATAAAGATCTTTTTTGTAGTGTTTAGACTTGTTCATAACTTTTTTATGACAAAAATAAAAATTTTTAACCAAACTAATATACAAGATCTCAAAAGGTTATCAACAAATAAAAAGAGTTTATTTATAGATTATCCACAATTTATACACAAGCAATTTTTATTTTTTGCTTAAGGAGAAGCATAAAAGGATAAATCCACAAGTTATCCACACATCTGCGAGATTAAAAAGAGGAAAATGAAAAACAGGAATTTTGATATAATCAATAACGCAACCTAAAAAAAATCTATCTAATAAATTAGCTATTCCACCCGAAATGATTAATAGCAAGGGTATCTTATATATTTCTTTGTTGCAAAAATAAAAATAAACAAAAATTAAAAACAAGGCTATTATTGGCCAAAAAATAGATAAATTAGGATATAATCCCCAAGAAATACCCGCATTGCAAACAAAAAATCCGCCAAAAGAGCGGATTAGTTGTTTAACGGCAAAATCAAAAAAAACCAAAATAAACAAAAATAAAGCTAAAAAGATTTTTTTGTTGGTAAATTCTGTTATGGCTAGCATTCTATACATGTTTTGGCAGCTGGATAGGCGCGTAATCTTTCTTCACTTATGTCTTTTTTACAATTTTCGCATTTTCCATAGGTGCCGAGCTTAATCCTCTCCAATGATTCTTCAATTTCTCTGAGTTGTTTTTCTAGAGTATTTTCAAGAGCAAGATTGTCAGTATATTCTTCAACTTCGGAGGCATTTTCGTCTTCGTCGGGGCCTATTTCATTAAATCTGGTCTGATAATCTCCCTTGGTATCTGTGGGATCCCCTATGCGGGAAAGTTCATTTTCCAGCTGGCTTTTTTGTGCTAACAATTGTTGTTTCAGTTCCTCAATAATTTTTTGATTAATAGACATATGAGTTATTTTATATGGGTTAGTTTTTTAATTGGCATTGCTTTTTTAGTATAGCAAGTATTACAACTTTGTCTAGAAAAAAATGTCGCAAATATGGCAAATCTTAGCTATTTCGCGAGAATCTTTGTCAACATAAACAGAAATTGCGTCAAAACGGAACGGGCTATCCCATAAGTTTTTATATTTTAAGTAAGCCTGGGCAATTTTGTTGAGCTTATGAAGTTTGTCTCGCGTAATATTTGCTTCAGCCGGAAAAGCATTGGTATTTTTTGATATAGTGCGCGTTTTTACTTCTGCAAAGACGAGAGTTTTTTTGTCAGTGGCGATAATGTCGATCTCTCCCAATTGTCTGCCTCGGCTATTGTGGTAATTTGTCTCAATTATCTTATAGCCTTTCTTTTGTAAAAATAAAGCCGCCGCTTCTTCTCCAAAAGAACCTGTTTTATGACGCTTGTCATTGCTTTTTCTGAAAATACTCATAAATCAGCTATTTAGATACAAAAAAACACCCTATCCGGGCACTTCTCTTATTAAAATCATTTCCGTGGTATGGTTACCCGGCGCTGCAAGCGCCCAAAATATGTAATATGTGGCGGCAGCGCCGGATGTTTGTCATGTACCAACATGTTAATCTGAAACTTTTAGCCCGGGTGAAGTGGCATCGAGTTTACCCATAACATGTATTTTGTGTACATGTTTATTTTTTTGACTGCTTGTCCCTGAGTTTTATTTTTCACAAGAGTCTTTCTTCTACCGTTCTCTGGTCTTTTGACCTTTGTTTTTAGAAAGAACTTTTCTTTTTCTTTTTTATTTTTGTTTTTTGAAAAAGATTTTTTTATTTTTGTTTTTAGGGTCCTCCGCTCAGGATTTTTGAAATACGAAGGCGGTTTTGAAATGTTATTCAAAACACTTGAATAGTAGAAGAGTTCCAACCACAAATAGGGGGAAATTGTGATTGGAATTCTTCCACCATCTCGCAACGGTATATGTTTTTAAGAAACTTATGTATCCATTATAGCAGAAAAAATGTGGGGAGTCAATTTTATGAAACTAAAAATTTATATTTTGGCTTCAATAATGTGTATTTATGAATATCTTCAGTATGGATATCGAAAGCGTGTATTTTTATAGTTAGAAAAAATAAATTACTTTCTGTTTTGCCCATAGTTTTCCACAAGTTATCCACATACGAGTTGCAATCTATCAAAAAATTGCTTTAATTCGCCTCAATAGTGGAAGAATTTTCTGTGGATTGATTCGAGCTTATTTTATCTATAATAGCTCGCATGGTTTCCTTACTTGTGGCGAGTATTATATTTTTTTTGTTCGAGGTATAATCAAGGGAAATGTTTTTTTCTTTAGATATGTTAATATAGCGAATCTCATGGTTTTTATAATGACTACTTTTAAAATTGTCTTCGCTTTTGATTTCAACAGCTTCTCCCGATAAGTATAGAGGTACCAAATTACTCAATAAAGAACTTTCTTGAGAATGAAGCTGATCTAAAGCTAAAGGTTCATTTTTTGGTGTTAGTGATAGTCCAAGACGCATATCACCATTATCATTAAAAACAAAAAAGGAAAAATCTTCTTCAAAATTGGCTTTTATTTCATTGGAAAAAGTTATATTTGCAGCTATGGCAAAAATAGGAAAGGATATGGGATTATTGTTTGAGTCTGTTATGATGAACTCTAATAGTGTCGTGTTAGTGGTTTTTTCGATGTCCAAAAGCAAATCTTTCAGAGCAGTTCTTATTTGCTCAGGATTTGAGTTGGACATATCTATTTTGAAATAGTTCGGTTGTTGTATTGAATATTTTTCTAAAACGGGAGTTATTGCTACAATTTCCTTTTCATCTGGTTCATCAGTTGGCTCGTTTTTTTCTAGCGATATGTTTTCTTCCGAATTATTTTTCTTTGCAAAGTAATAAAAAATAGGTGCTGCGATAATGGCTATAATTAAAATTGAAATGGTGATTAATGTTGCAGTGCCAATTTTTTTATTTTTTTTATGTTTTTGATTGTCGTCCGATATGTTTGAAGAAGCATTGTTTTCAGGGGGAATATTTGTGAATGTGATTGGTTCTCTAGGTGGTTCAAGTTGCATTTGATGAGCCTTTTCTTTAGATTCTTGCGAGGGGTATAGTTCTTGAATGGGTGCTTCTGATAAAAAAGGACTTGGATTTGAAGTTTTTTCCAACGGTTTAATCCCTGTATTTTTTGCGGAAAGATTTTCTGCAGACTCTCCTGATTTATTATTTATTGCGAGACCTTCTTCATTTGAAGGCGGATTGTTGCCGGAAAAGGAAATTCCAACAAGATCTTGTTGCATGGTTCTTATGTAAGGTTTGTTTGTTGTGGAAGCTTGTATGTTTTTTTTATTGCCGAACATATTTTTGTTTTTAATATAAAAAATAAGGACTACAGTCAGGCTGTAGTCCCATTATACAACTTATCCTTTTTTTCGCCAACAACTATTTCATGATTTTAGCCACAGCCTTGACGGAAAGATTGATGCGCCCTTGATCGTCGATATTTTTCACTTTTACCGGCACAATATCGCCTACCTTAACAATGTCCTCGACTTTTTCTACGCGATGATCAGCAAGCTCGGAAATGTGAATCAAGCCTTCTTGACCGGGTAAAATTTCAGCAAATGCTCCAAAGTTCATGATTCTGGTAACTTTCGCATTAAATGTTTCGCCTGGCTTTACTTCGTGGGTCAAGTTATCAATCCATTGTTGCGCCTTGAGTGCGGAAGCTTCATCAGCAGAAGTGATGAAGACGGATCCATCATCTTCAATATCGATCTGCACGCCTGTTTCATCAATAATTTCATTAATAATCTTACCTCCAGTGCCTATCACGTTGCGGATCTTAGCAGGATTAATGTGCATCGTGATAATACGGGGTGCATATTGCGACATGTTCTCACGTGGCGCGGCAATAGTGTCCAGCATAATAGCGAGAATTCCTGCGCGGTTGATTTTCGATTGTTTTAAGACAGCTTCAAGCATTTCAACTGTAATGCCATCAACCTTAACGTCCATTTGAAGTGCGGTAATCCCTTTTTCTGTTCCCGCGGCTTTGAAATCCATGTCGCCGTAGTGATCTTCTAGTCCTTGTATATCCGTAAGCACTTTAAATTCGTTGTCTTTGCCCACGATAATTCCCATGGCGATGCCACTGACCGGACGCTTGATAGGTACGCCGGCATCCATAAGTGACAATGTGGATCCACAAGTCGAAGCCATGGATGATGAGCCGTTGGATTCCAAGATTTCACTGACAAGCAAAGTGGTATAGGGGAAGTCATCCTTAGAAGGAAGCACCGGAACCAAAGCTCTTTCAGCAAGTGCGCCATGTCCAACTTCTCTTCTGCCTGGTCCGCGCATTGGGCGAACTTCACCTACGGAAAAAGGTGGGAAGTTGTAATGGTGAATATATCTCTTTTTGGTATCAACCTCCATAGTATCAATTACCTGTTCGTCCCCAGGTGAGCCTAGGGTTGTGATTGTCAATGCCTGTGTTTCACCACGAGTGAAAAGCGCGCTGCCATGAGTTCTTGGCAAAAGCCCAATGCGGCAATCAATGTGGCGTACTTCATCAAGTTTGCGTCCATCTGGGCGCTGTCCTTTTTTCAGAATATTTTCGTGCACGATTTCATCGGAAGCTTCTTCAAAAACTTGTTCGGCGATTTCCTTGAGTCTGTTTGTATCTTCAGCAGCATATTTTTCATCAATATAGACATTGATCTTTTCCTTTACCTCCTTAATTGCAGACTCAATCACTTTCTTGTTTTTATTATAGAGAATTTCGCTCAAATTTTCCTTGAGAAAAAGTTCTTTAATTTCTGCTTCGAACTCCGGTGTGCCGGCAAGAAGTACGGGCTCAGCTTTCGGCTTACCTACTTCTTTGCTAATGTCTTCAATAAAGGTCGCAATTTTTTTGATAGCTTCATGTCCGAAAGCGAAAGCTCGGACAACATCTTCTTCAGACACTTCTTTCATGCCTGCTTCAACCATGTTGATTTTTTCTTTGCTTCCGGAAATAATCAGGTCGATGTCTCCTTCTGCCAGTTCTCCATTTACAGGATTGAGAATTAGTTCGCCGTTAAGACGACCGACGCGGACAGCCCCAATTGGGCCGTTCCAGGGAATATCAGAAAGAGAAAGAGCTGCTGAGGCGGCAATCATGGATATTACATCCGGATCATTTTCGCCATCGATGGAAAGTACGGTGACCACAACCTGTACTTCGTTACGCATGCGACCATTAAAAAGTGGACGGATGGTGCGGTCAACAACGCGGCCAGTAAGGATGGCGTCATCGGAAGGACGTCCTTCACGTTTAATAAAGCGAGAACCCTTAATTTTACCTGCTGCATAGTAGCGTTCTTCGTAGTCGACCATAAGCGGGAAATACCCGTTGATTTTGGAAGCCCCTTTACTCATCACGGCAGTTGCCAAAACAACCGTATCGCCATAACGCACAGTTACCGCACCGCTGGCTTGCTTAGCCATGAGGCCGGTTTCGATTTCAAGAACACGCCCACCAATTTGGAGGGACCACTTCTTTTGTTCCATAAAGAAACGTATTAGCCTTGAGCTAATGACGTTATAAACACGATATTGTCTTAAATTTCTAATTTCCAATATCTAATTTCTAAACAGTGATCAAATTCCAATGTCCAAATGTTTAAAACAGATTGGTTTTTTTACATCTGAAATTTGATTTTTTAGGATTTAGTATTTTGGATTTAGTGTTTTAATACGATATTGTATCTACGACGCACTAGCAAAAGCTTTTTAATTGTTAGTAACTGTATGTAGTGTGTCTTAAAAAGGCTTTTTTGTCAATCCAAATGCATAGAGTGACTCCAATATACCAATTTGCACTCTAATGACTCGAATAAAATCAAAAAGAACGCACCTAAGCGCTCTTTTATCTAAAACCTAGAACTTAGAACCTAAAATCAGAACCTAGATCAAAAACTTCTTCTTATTTTCCGATAAATTGGTGAAGTCATCCAGAGATTCTATCAGTTTGACACTGGTGCTTTCCAGAAAGGCCATACCTTCTACTCGGCAGCCAGTAGTACTTTGGACGTATTGTACAACGGGAACATAATCTCCGTCACCGGAAATAAGCACTATTGCATCAAGACTTTTAGACATTTTGATGGCGTCAACGGCAATTCCCACGTCCCAATCCCCTTTCTTTTGTCCGCCGGGAAAAACTTGCAAGTCTTTCGTTTTTACTTCAAAACCTTGCTTTTCTAATGCTTCAAAGAATTTTTCTTCCTGACCTTCAATAGTGCGGATGCCATAAGCAATGGCGCGAATGAATTTTCTGTCAGCAATGGCTTCCTCAAGCACTTTGCCGAAGTTAACTTTCTTGCCATGAATAGCTTTGGCGCTATAGTAGAGGTTTTGAATGTCCACAAGTACGCCAACGCGCTGCTCTTTTAGTTTAATCATATAAAATTCAGCTTACATTTATTTCTTACAAAATAGAGCACGGATATCTTTACAGTAAATCCGTGCCCCGTGATAATCCGTTTCTTATCCGTGCAAATCAGCACCTATCCTTTCAGACCAAGCTCCTTAACGATCTTCTTGTATGTCTTTTCGTCGGTTTTTGCAAGATAAGCCATTAATTTCCTTCTTTTGGCAACCATTTTGAGTAGGCCGCGGCGGGAATGGAAATCTTTTTTGTTCTTTTTAAGGTGAGAAGTAAGCTTTTTGATCTTCTCGGTGAACAAAGCAATCTGATATTCCGGAGAACCGGTGTCTTTTTCGTGACGTTTTACAGGGTCAGTCACTTTTACCTTTTGCTTGTGTGTAAGTGCCATAGCGTTTGGTGCGATACATGAGTTTTGGTATAAATTTTGCCTTTATTTTGGCAAAAATAAGCCGAAAACCAATGTATGCTTGATTAATGATGCTAAAATGATAACACGGTTGTTCGAATTTGGCAATATTTAATAAAAAACAGAACCGCCGCAAGGCGGTTCTGTGAGATTTATAATACTGCTGATGCGGATATCTTGTCTCCCGGCTGGGGTTTCATGATGCGTACCCCTTGGGTGGCGCGACCGAGGACGGAAATACTTTTGAGCGGGATGCGGATGATCTGCCCTTGTTCGGAGGTAATCAACAAGTCACCTTCGATATCGTCCACATTGATGATGTTCGCTCCGGCAAGGCGTCCTGTTTTGGAAGTGACACTGGCTGTCTTGATACCACTGCCGCCGCGTTTTTGAATTTTATAGAATTTGACATCAGTGCGTTTGCCATAACCGTTTTCAGTGATGATTAGAAGCTGATTTCCTTGCTGCTGTTTGAGCATTGCATCCATGCCGACAACATAGTCGCTTCCCTTCAGCTTGATGCCGCGTACACCGGCGGCGCTTCGTCCCATCGGGCGCACATCTGTTTCTTTGAAGCGAATCGCTTGACCTTGGGAAGTGGAGATGTTGATTTCATCGGTGCCACTGGTTGGTTTGACCCAGTTGAGGGTGTCGCCTTTTTCCAAAGTGATGGCGATAAGGCCGCTTCTTCTCACGTTGTCGAAATCTTCAATCTTAGTTTTTTTCACCACACCCATGCGAGTTGTCATGAAGAAAAATTTGTATCCATCATCTTTGTTATAAGGAATCATGGCTGTAATTTTTTCTTCAGGGGATATTTGCAAGAAATTGACAATTGCCTGACCTTTTGCTGTTCTGGATGATTCGGGAATTTCATATGCTTTCGTTTGGAAGACTTTGCCAGTGTCGGTAAAAAACATCAAATTATCATGAGCCATAACGCTAGTTACTTGTTCAATGATGTCACCTTCTCTTGTTGTTGCTCCAATTACCCCTTTACCTCCGCGTTTTTGCACCTTATACACCGTTGGGTTCATGCGCTTAATATATCCGTCTTGGGAAAGTGTGATAATCGCTTCTTCGTTCGGAATTAAGTCTTCTTGCTTGAATTCTTTGATACCGGTTTTCATAAAGCGCGTTTTTCTTTCGTCGCCATATTTTTCTTTGAGTGCGATGAGTTCATCTTTGACAACGCCCAAAATCTTTTTTGGATCTTTGAGTAATTCTTCAAGTTTGGCAATGAGTTTTAATTTTTCATCCAACTCGTCTTCGATCTTTTTTCTTTCCAGGCCTGCCAGGGTTTGCAAGCGCATTTCCAAAATAGCGCTGGCTTGAATTTCGGAGAGCTTGAATTTTTTCATCAAATTCTCATGTGCTATTTCCTTGGTCGAAGATTTCTTTATTGTTTCAATAACTGCGTCAATGTGGTCCAGCGCAGTTTTCAATCCTTCAAGTATATGTGCGCGTTCTTTTGCTTTTTTGAGATCATATTGAGTGCGGCGCGTTACCACGTTTTGGCGGTGTGTGATGTGGTGTTCCAAAATCGCTTTGAGGCTGAGAATTTGCGGATCGATTCCGTCAACCAAAGCAAGCATGTTTACGTTGAAATTCTTTTGTAAATCCGTAACGGCAAAAAGCTTGTTCAAGATCTTTTGCGGGAAAGCGTCTTTCTTGAGTTCAATCACAATACGTACGCCATCTTTGCTTGATTCATCACGCAGATCTTTGATGCCTATCAATTTACCTTCTTTGACTAAATCGGCAATTTTAGAAATAAGAGTCGCCTTGTTAGTGGCATAGGTAATTTCGCTAACAATGATTTGAAATGCGCCAGCCTTTGTTTCCACAATTTCTGTTTTGGCGCGGGTTACGATTTTTCCTTTACCTGTTGAATAAGCCTCTTTAATCTCAGGAGAGTTGTAAATGATACCGCCGGTTGGAAAATCTGGACCTTTCACGAATTGCATTAAATCATCAACCGTAGCATCTGGATTATCAATGAGGTGTCCGATTGCATCAACGAGTTCGCCCAAATTGTGTGGCGGAATGTTGGTGGCCATGCCTACAGCGATACCCATCGTTCCATTCAAAAGAAGTTGCGGAAGTTTAGCGGGAAGTACCACTGGTTCTTTATGCACGCCATCAAAGTTAGGCACAAAGTCAACCGTGTCTTTTTCAATATCAAAAAGCATTTCCTCGGCAATATGTTGCAACTTTGCTTCTGTGTAACGGTAAGCAGCAGCACTGTCTCCATCCATAGAACCGAAGTTTCCTTGTCCCCAGACCAACGGATAGCGCATGGAAAAATCTTGGGCCAAACGTACCATCGAATCATAAACAGCACCATCGCCGTGCGGATGATATTTTCCCAACACCTCACCGACCACAGTGGCGGACTTGCGAAATTTGGCATTTGGACGCAAGCCACTATCCCACATTGAGTAGAGAATGCGGCGATGTACTGGCTTGAGACCATCGCGTACGTCAGGTAGAGCGCGCGAAACGATCACGCTCATTGCATAATCAAGATATGATTGTTGCACTTCTTGTGTGAGGGTGCGTGGCTGGATGTTTTCTTGGTGGAATTCCAGAGAGTTCTGTTTGATATTCTTTGCCATTATTATTGAATTTTGCTCGGCACAGAAATTCAGCAAAAGAATCTCATCTGCAGAGCTTTTAAATTATTTTTAAATCAAGTGTGTGTTTATTTCGGAGCTTTATTTGTAATTTGTCTCGTCATTATCATTGAGGATAGTCAGTAGACTTTTTTGTAGAGATAGAATCGGATGTTTTTTGAAAGTCTTCTTGTTCTTCTGGTTGTTCTGAATTTATGGATTGGTCTTTGTTTTCCGTCGGTAATACGCCTTCTGACGAAAAGTTTGTTTGTTCTAAATCAGCTTGTTGAGGGAGTAGCTCCGAAATGGAATGTGTATTTTCAGTGGCTTCTTTAATATCTTCTTTTATTTTTAATAAATCTTTAACTGAATTTTCTTGATGAAACATTGAACGAACTGAAATAACCCAAATTCCGATGACAAATATCATACAGACACTTACAAAACCCCAAGCATATTTAAGGCGTATATTTTCTGGCATTGAGTGTATCTCTTCTATTTTTTTGTTGATATTCATAGCCACACAGTGCGAAATTTCGTGAAATAAGTACGCGAAACTACGCAAAAAATATAAATCCTTATCTCATTAATCAAGCCTCGGGATTCATGCGGACAACATCCACATGTCTTCCTTCCAGATCCTTCTTTTTAATGGTAAGTTTGGACACAAGCTCTTTCGGGAAAGATCCTATTTCTTCACAAAATTTTGTTTCATCTGCGACATCTAAAGTAGAGCCTGCTATTTTGTAGTGCATGGGAATAATGATAGCTGGTTCAATTTTTCTGCAAAGTTCTGCAGCTTTTTTGCTGTCAAGGGTGTATTTTCCGCCTACTGGAATCATTAATATATCGACTCCATCTATTTCTTCAATCTCTTTTCCATGAAGATCCCCACCGAGATCGCTTAAGTGACAAATCTTGAGATCTTCGGTTTCCATGATGAAGGCAGTAACTCTGCCGCGTAAAGAACCTTCCTGATCATCATGAGGAACATCAATTCCGATAACACTGATTCCCTTTACTGAATATTCGCCAGGAGCATCTATTATAATCTGATTGTTCTTGAGCGCATCTACATTGTTGTGATCACTATGCTGGTGCGAAACAAAAACAACGTCAGCGTGTCCTTGTGGCGGACGAAGTCCAATGCTTTTATCAAAAGGATCAATAAAGAAAACGACGTCTTCAGTTGCTCGTCCTGCGGGCTTGACTGTAAATTTAAAGCAGGAATGTCCGTAATATTGAATTTGCATAAGCGATTTTTACACAAAAAACATATTGATGCCATGAAAACATCATGTAGTTTGTAGAATATTTTTGTTATATAATTAGTTTAACATGGAAAAAGCTTTCTGTCGAGCTATTATTTCGCCTGACCATGGATTGTTTGTTGAAAAAAAATTTTGCAGAGGAAGAAATATTTTGATATAATACAAAATTATGTTATAATTTGGATTGTTCGAGTCAGGAGTTGTGCTTAGAAAGTGAATTACTGGGGAAAATGTACAATAAGATAATAATAGCTTGAAGATTGAATTTCTAGGTTTTTTTGCTTTGATATTTTTTAATAGTCATTCTCCTCCTTTCTATTTTATCAATGTTCCACGTGGAACATTAAGCAATTTTTGGCTATATTAAGCCATAAAGATTTTGCTTTAAATTTAATATGCACACCTTTATATTGGATAAATAATAAATTTAACCATTTTGGGTCTTGAAAAAAAATGTTCCACGTGGAACAATTGCAAATTATTTTTAACAGTCAGAACAGAGCGCCCTTTGACAAGAAAGTAAATGATTTTTGCTTTTTTGTTAATTGCTTTTTAAAAATATTCTTTTTAAATAAAATTGTTCCACGTGGAACAAAATTTTAAGAATGGCAAAAAGGGGATTTATGGGTTAAGAAAATAATGTTCCACGTGGAACAATTTATATTAAGGCTTAAATTAAACAAAAAGATTTGGATATAAATTCTGAAAAGTTATGCTTGATCAAGCTAAAGGGTCTTGTTTAATGATAAATGCGGGTTTGTGGTGATAAATGTTCCACGTGGAACATTATTTTTATACTGGATTGACCTGTCATTTGGCGTGCTAAATCATTTTTTGTATTTTACTGGAGTGTCTATATCGCTTGAGGTTTTCCAAAGAATGGCAAGGCAAGTTTATAATTAAAAATAGTGGAAAATAATTTCAATCTGGTTTAATTGCAGATAATCTAAAAAGGAAGTTGAGATATTTTTTCCCTAATAAAAGAATATTTATTAATTCCAAAATGTTTGTTTATGGAAAACTACTATTGATTTGTTTCACGTGGAACAATTAATATTATGGCTTAAATAAAGCAAAAAAGATTTGGGTGTAAATCTGGGGCGTTACTGCTTATTCAAGCAAAATAGCGTTTATTGCAATGGATAGAGGATTATTTTGATAAATGTTCCACGTGGAACATTTTTAAGTCATTATTTAATGGATAAGAAAATATCAAGAGCAAAAAAACTAGCATAGAAAGTATGATGCTATAATCTCAATGGTTGAAAAGTAGGTATTTTGAAAACATAAATTGTTCCACGTGGAACAATTATAGATTATTGGAAAATGCAAAACTCCATGTTTTTGATGGAGATGTTGGTAATAGAAGTTGTTTTTAATCATTAGCGCTATTTTGGGTTACGTATTTAAAAAATGAGTAAGGGTTTAATTATATGAAAAAATGTTCCACGTGGAACATTATATTTATTTTGCTTTAAATAAAGCAAAAAGATTTAGAGGTAAATGTTGGTGTTTATTCGCGTTCAAGCTATTTTTATTATCAAGGCTTTGAATAGAATAATTTTAATTGATAAATGTTCCACGTGGAACATTTAGAGTGATTAAATAGGCATTGACAAAAATATATATTTATTTTATAATAAAAAGATAATAAATTTACTAGGTTGACCTGAATAAAATTTGAATATATTCTTATAAAAGGTTTATGAGGGGATATAGCTCATTTGGTAGAGCGCTTCCATGGCATGGAAGAGGTGCGGGGTTCGAATCCCCGTATCTCCACAAATTATAATAAATGCGCTTGTAGCTCAGTGGATAGAGCGCCGCCGTCCTAAGGCGGGCGTCGTAGGTTCGATTCCTGCCAAGCGCACCACGTAAAATTGCTTCGCAATCACGTGGCATAAGCCACAAATAATATGATCAACAAAATACCTCAGCAAGTGCTTGAGGTCTTGCAAAAAATAGAACAAGAGAGATATGAAGCGTATATTGTCGGAGGATGTGTGCGTGATTTAATTATGGACATTGAGCCGAAAGATTGGGATGTTACTACGAATGCCAAACCGGAAGAATTGTTGAAAATTTTTCCGGATAGTTTTTATGAAAATGATTTCGGAACAGTTGGTGTGAAAGTTGAAAAATTTATTGAAAATGGATTTGTAAATCCAAATCGCGAGCATGATGTGGTGGAAGTTACAACCTATCGTATTGAAACTACTTATTCAGACAGACGTCGTCCTGACGAAGTAAAATTTGCCGAGACATTAGAAGAGGATTTGAGCCGTCGTGATTTCACGATGAACGCAGTTGCTCTACGAATTACGAACAATACAAATGTACGAACAAATAAAAACAATAGTTTTAAAATTGTCGATTTATTTTGCGGACAAGATGATATTAAGAAAAAAATAATTCGTGCGGTTGGTGATGCCGACGAACGATTTAATGAAGACGCACTACGCATGATGCGCGCAGTGAGATTTCACGCGCAACTCGGATTTGAAATAGAAAAGAAAACTTTTGAAGCGGTGAAAAAAAATTCTAAACTTATTTCGCATGTTGCATTGGAACGAATCAAAGATGAACTTGTAAAAATAATTTTGTCGGATAATCCTGCGGAGGGGATTGATATGCTTCACAAAACAGGATTGCTTGAATATGTCATTCCGGAATTGGAACAGGGAGTTGGTGTGTCACAAAACAGGCATCATATATATACAATATATAAGCATCTTTTGCTCTCACTTAAACATTGTCCTTCGAAAAAATTGGAAGTGCGCTTGGCGGCGCTGCTGCATGATATTGCCAAACCGCAAACAAAACGAGGTGAAGGACTATATGCAACATTTTATAATCATGATCATGTGGGTGCGCGTGTGGCGCGAAAAATTTTGACGCGCCTTCGTTTTTCGAATGACATCATTGATAAAGTTGTTTTGCTTATCGACAATCACATGTTCTATTACAATCCCGAAGAAGTTGGTGAAGCGAGTGTGCGAAGATTGATCAAAAAAGTTGGCTTGGAAAATGTGAAAGATTTGATGGACGTGAGAATTTCCGATCGATTGGGAAGTGGCGTGCCAAAAGCAAAGCCATATAAATTGCGACACCTGGAATACATGATTGAAAAAGTTTCCCAAGATGCGGTGTCGGTGAAGATGCTCAAGATCAATGGCAATGATTTGATGAAAGAATTATCAATCACGCCCGGTCCTAAAATCGGAGCGATCCTTGACGTGCTGCTTTCCGAAGTTATTGAAGATGCTTCTAGGAATGAGCGTGAATATTTGTTGAATCGCGCGAAAGAATTGATGAATGAAGAACTTGATTTACTTCGTGAAATGGCGAAGGAAAAAATTGAAGAAAAGAAAGAAGAAGATGACAAGGAAATCAAAAACAAGCATTGGGTAAAATAGAGTCCGCTGTTGATTTGTTTGAAAAAATAAGGTAGAGTGGGATTTGTTGAGGCGGGGCATAGTATACCGGTAGTACGCGCCCTTCGGGTGGGTGTAGACCGAGTTCGATTCTCGGTGCCCCGACGGATTTGGTTCGGGGGCGAATATTTGTGATTGCTGTGTGGCGAGGCCAATTAGATTTACACAAAAATTAATATATGAAGTTGGTTGTTGAAAATTCGAGGGAAAATGCAGTGAATATCATGCGGCGAGCCGGATATGCTTTTCAGCGTCGGGAAGGGGCCGAGATGAGTTTTATAATGGAGATGGCCAGAGGAGGATATCCGCGTTTTCATGCGTATGTACATATGGAAGGAATGAAGTTGGTTATCAATCTGCACTTGGATCACAAGAAGGAAACGTATGGCGATGCAACTAGGCATCATGGAGAATATGAAGATAGTCCAACGGTGCAGAAAGAGAAGGAAAGAATTTTATCGTTAATAAGCTAGATCTAGTTATTTGCAAAAAGAATAAAAAATTTTTTACCATCAGATCCTGAGGTCATTATTTTGGATATGGTGATGGTACAAATTTTTGTTCTTTTTGGTTTATATAATGCCCAGGTGGTGGAATTGGTATACACGCCAGTCTTAGGAACTGGTGGAGCAATCCGTGGAGGTTCGAGTCCTCTCCTGGGCACCGCGTAAAATTCGCTACGCTCATCACGCGGCAAGCCGGTAAAATTCGCTACGCTCATCACGCGGCAAGCCGGTAAAATTCGCTACGCTCATC
>CAZCMV010000002.1:73004-107356 GCA_964500125.1 uncultured Bdellovibrionales bacterium
ACGCGGCAAGCCGGTAAAATTCGCTGTGTTTATAAATGAGGAAAATAATTATCACAACTGAAAGTGCTGGAGTGCGTCTCGATAAATTCCTTGCAAAGGAATTTTTTTCGATGAGCAGAGGCGAGATAATTAGGCAGATAAAGGAAGGTAATGTTTTGGTTGATAAAAAAAAGGAAAAGGCAGCTTATATAATAAAGGAAGGCGATGAATTGGAAATCGGATTAGTTACGCCAAAAAATAAATTGGTTGCTAATGAAAATGTGCAGGTTTCCATAATTTATGAAGATGAAAATTTTATCGTATTGAACAAACCTGCAGGGATTCAAGTGCATCCAGGAAAATTGCGAGAAATAGACACTTTAGCCAATTGGTTGATTGCCAAATATCCTGAAATTGCAGATGTGCATGATGGATCTAAGGATGCGGAATTACGTCCGGGAATAGTGCATCGTTTGGACAGAGAAACCTCAGGAGTTATGATTGTGGCTAAAAAGAAAGAATCTTTTGCTGTGCTAAAAGAGATGTTTGCTAAAAGAAAGATTCAAAAAACATATTTGGCGATTGTTTATGGCTTGCCTAAAGAAAAAAGTGGAACTATCAAGGCTGCTATTGCAAAATCAGCAGATTATCGGAAGCAAGTTGTGGCAAAATTAAATACTAAAACCAAAATTCGCGAAGCTGTGACTGATTATCTTTTTTTGGCTCAAAAAAAAGAAATTTCATTGGTTGAGGCAAAACCTAAGACTGGCAGAATGCATCAAATTAGAGTTCATTTGGCTTTGATTGGGCATCCCATTGTGGGCGATAAATTATATGACTCAAGTAAAACAAAAAAAGTTGATGTAGATAGGCAAATGTTGCATGCTTTTCGCTTGGAATTTGAATATTTGGGTCAAAAATATGCCTTTCAGGCACCAATTCCGGAGGATATGAAAAGGGTTGACGGATTAATTGAAATGCATTATGCTAAAAAAGCTTTATAAGCGCTAATTTTAATATTGTTTTTTCCCGATAAATAAACTGATAGGGATTAGACTATCCAGATATATAGGGGAATGAAATCCGTATGAATAAGGCTATGCAAGAATTCAACTCATCTCTCAGGACAAAAGAAATGCCTGAGCTTCGTGCCGGAGATGTAGTTAAGGTTCACAGAAAAATTAATGAAGGAGGCAAGGAAAGAACCCAGATTTTTGAGGGGATGATTATTTCTATAAAAGGAAAGCAGAGTTCTTCGCCGATGATTACGGTCCGTAAAGTTTCCAATGGCACAGGTGTTGAATTGGTTTTGCCTTTGTATTCCCCGATTATTGATAAGATAGAAATGGTAAAGCGTGCGAAAGTTCGTCGCTCAAAACTATATTTTACTCGTGAAAGATCGCTAAAATCTTTGCGTTTGAAATATGCTGCTCCGAAAGATTTTTTGAAGCCGGGAGAAAAAAAGGAAGAGGTTATTCCAGAAACGGAAGAAGAAATTGTTGCTTCGGAAGCGAAAAGTGCTGAAGTTGAAGAGGTGAAGGAAAAAAAAGGAGAATAAGACAAGATTAGGGACTTAGCTCTAGCTAAGTTCTTTAAGGGGATGGAGTTTGCCTTTGTTAAAGTTTCAGCGAGGCAAATATAATTGGTTATTGTCGGGCGGATGGCGGAACTGGTATACGCGCATGCTTGAGGTGCATGTGGGAGCAATCCCTTGGAGGTTCGAGTCCTCTTTCGCCCACAGTCTTGAAATAACCGAGAAATAAGTTACAAGATATAAACAAGGCTCAAGATTCAAATCCGCCAACTGGTGGACAATAATCAAAGAATTTGAAGTTTGGTCATTGCGCGCGTAGCGCGGTATGGGTGATTAGCTCAGTTGGTTAGAGCACTTCTCTTACAAAGAAGGGGTCAGTGGTTCGAGTCCACTATCACCCACATTACAAATGCAAAATGTAAATCTCAAAAGGAAAAATGTTTGAGTTGCGTTTGAGAAGATTGTAGATGCCGAAGTAGCTCAGTGGTAGAGCAGAGGACTGAAAATCCTTGTGTCGGCAGTTCAATTCTGCCCTTCGGCACATTAGCGAGAGCTGGGACTGTAGCTCAGCGGTTAGAGCAGGCGACTCATAATCGCTTGGTCGCTGGTTCGATTCCAGCCAGTCCCACCAAAAAGAATTTTGAATTATGAATTTCGAATTTTGAATGAATTTGAAATTTTAATTTCATTGGAAATTGGATATTGAGAATTGGAATTTCCATGCGTCAGCATGGCATGCGGGTATCGTATAATGGTTATTATACATCCTTGCCAAGGATGAAATACGGGTTCGATTCCCGTTACCCGCTCAAATTAAAAACACGGTGTTTAAGCCGTGTTTTTTGGTTAAGAAATGTCTGATCTAGACATGCATGTTCGAATGAATTAATCGTCATATAAAATCATATTCTCTCCACAATTTGGACACGCAGCGTCATTTAAATCCCTTAATTCTTCCAAACTGCATTCTTCGCATGTCGAAATCAAATGCTTTTCATGGTTTTGTAATGACAGGACCGTATCCGTCTCACTGTCTCGAGTTTTATAGTACATAAATGTAAATTTAGAAAATTAAAAAACCCAGGATATCCTGGGTTAATTTTAAATCGAAATAAAATTTACTGGTGTGACATTATTTTTGTTTTTTCATGTCACGCTTCTTGCTTCTACTAATAATAGTTCTTATATATGGCCAGCTTCCATCATGTTGCATACCAATTTCAGCTGCTATTTCTCTAGAGGTAAGACCTTTTTTATGCAAGGATAAAATTTTTTTGTCTCTATTTTTATAAATCCTTCTTTTTATATTTTTTGGGGCATTACCATCTCGTTTATCCGTACATCTTTCAATTGAATCCCAACAATAATTAATAGTTTTTGTTAAATCAGCCTTTGTAGTTTCTGGAAAAATTAGCAATACAGCTGACAAATCTTCAAAATCTTCAAAAAGGCTGCTGATTTCTGGTCGGTATGTATCTTTTTGTGTGAATAGAATGCTCCCGTAAGTTTGCTCGTCATCATAAAATCTTCTTACATATTTTTCTTTTCCAAAAAATACATATTGTTTTAAATGATTTAAAGACCTTCTTTTTAAGCCGAATCTTTCAAATACTGCGAGGGAGTCACCTCCAACACAAAAATCAAGCCATTGTTCTAGTAATTTTAGTTCGTCGTCTTTGTATTTTTTGCAAAGATCCTCATAGTATTTTTTTGTTAGCTTGATTGATGAATCATAGAATTTCCATGCCGGATCAATTTCGTCACAGAACTTGTTTTTTTCAACCCAATCATCATATTGAGCATAGTTCTTGAAACCCCTTACGGGAATAAAAAATAATTTTCGTATTTTTTTTACCTCATTATTAAATTCTTCATTGGTGGACAAATTAATTATTTGCTCTTTATACTTTAAATTAGGAAAATTCGAGCTCCTTTTTATTCGTGGCATATGAGAATATAAATTTAAATATGTCTATATCTTCCTCTAAATAAGCGAAAAAATCAAGCATTGCGCTTGCATTTATGAGACAAGGGTATATTATGGAAATAGATTTATATTTGTATAAAGCCATGTTTAGCAAGGCGAAAAGCGAATTAGTGTTTTTAGGGGCAGTCTTTTTGGCTGTTTTTGTTTTGTCTGGATGCTCGACAGAAAAAGGTTCTAAGTCAGTGCCTTATAATAATTCAGCAAAATATGATAGTGCACAGTTTGACGAAAAGCCAGCTTATGAATATGTTCCACCAGCAAAAGATGAGGGTGAGGATTCTTATGTTTACGAAAGCCCGAGTTTTCATGGATATGAATGTACAGATGATTGCTCTGGTCATGAAGCTGGTTATGAATGGGCAGAAGAAAATGGAATAGATGATCCAGGTGATTGTGGTGGTAATTCGAACTCGTTCATTGAGGGATGTGAAAGTTATGCTGAAGAGCAACAAGGTGTGGAATACGAATCGGATTATGAGGATAGTGATTACTATGAGTAATATTTTTTAATAATATGAAAATAATTTTAGGCAAATCATTTTTACTAGTAGCATTATTATTTAGCACAGTTTTGTTGTCTGGTTGTTCGTTGATGGGAGATCCGACTGTCAAAAAAAGTTCAACAGGGATTTGTCATGAAGAGGGCACCTTGTTTCATAAAAATACTAAAAATTTTACATCGTATAATTCACTAGATGATTGCTTGGCAAGTGGTGGACGATTACCTAAAAAATAGTTAATAATTTTTAAAAATTATGTTTAATAAGAAAGATGATTCCGACTTAATTTTTAATGAAAAAGAAGAGGCGGAAATAGCGGAAGAGTTTAAAAGAAGAAAAAGGGAGGAGATAATTGAAAAAGTTAAAAGTGTAGGAAAAAATTTGGGAATACTTTTGATAATTTGTGTTATTGGCTATGGGATTTTTTTTAGTGATTCTAAAGATAAAAAAACTGATGAATTAGCAGCTGAAAAAACAGAAGAATCTATTGAAAAGAAAAATTTTATTGATAAATATGATCCAATCATTTTTTCTGACGAAGATTTTAAATTTACAAAAGATATTCAGGATAAAGTAAATAAAAAGTTTTTATTAGAAGGAGATATCGAAGATTTATATAATAAAAACGGAAAAATTTTTATCAAATTCGATAATTTATTTGATTGTCTTGGGATATTTGAAATAGACGAAGCGCAGGAAAATTTCATAAGAAGTAATATGGATAACAAGGCTAGCTTGCATGAATTTTTAGTTATTGTTGAAATAAAAAATGTCTTTAAGCCAGAGCTTGAAATAAAGGGTGAGATTGATGATGATCATGTTTATCTAGAGGCATATTCAGCAGACATTTTTTTCCTTGAGGGTAAGTTGGTAGATATTGAAATAAACAAATAATTTTACTAATAAAACTATGGATAAAATGTTAAAAATTACTATGATATTGGGAATTGTAGCTGTTTCTATGTCTTGCGTATACTATGTGTTTAAATATAACAAATCGTATAAAACAGAATTTGAAGCTTGTTACGATAAATGTATTCAAGTTGAAGAAGGCGGCAGAATTGAATCGTTTTGTATGAAAACTTGTGGAAGGCATTTCTCAAATTAATATGGAAAACAAATCTGCAAAATTAGACAAAGCTTTAAAGATCAGTATTATAGTAGGAATACTAGCTGCAGTGTTATTAATTGGTTATTGCTATATTTATTTTTTGCCCAAAAAAGAGGAATCATTAATTGAACAAAAAAATAAAGAGCTATCTTTTGAAGTTTCTAAATATAAAGAAGAAAAAGATAGAGAAATAGAAAATGATAATGAAGAAGATATGAAAGAATTGAAAAGGATGGATCAATTAGAAAACTGTATTAATGAGGCCAAGGAAGAAATGAATAATTCCACTGCTGTTTGGTCTAAATATAAGCGAGATAACTGTGATAGTGAAAAAGATGAAGAAATTTCAGTGCGCTGTCTTGAGATTGTAAACACAAAATTAAAGGAAATAGTAAATACGTATGATCAGCAAGAAAAAGGCTGCTATGTTAAGTTTAAATAAAAAATTATATCTCAGATTAATACTTTTTTCATAAATCCAGTTTGAACGTCATATATTAACCGGATCAAGACATTAAAAACAGGCGCAAAAAGCCTGTTTTTGGTTTGTTAAGGTACCTGATCCCTTCATTTCCCTATTGATAAACTATTAGTGGTAAATTTGACAAATATTAAAAAATATACTACATTAAAACTTCTACAATGTTAGAAAAAGAGGCGATTCCAAATCCTGGAAGATGAATAGAAATACCTTTAAAACAAAATAACTTTCAAAAGGGGGATTTCAAATGGCTAATATGCGAGATAAACTTATTTCTTTAAAGGGAAAAAAGATTGCATTGGCTTCATGCGGAGATTTCTATCATATTCGCAAAGCAGACAGAGATTATAAGTGGTATGGTAAGATTGTAGATATCGGTGATGACTATTTTGAAGTGGAGATAGTTGTCTACGATGAAACATCCCGAAAAGAAAAAACAACATATGCAATTTCGAGAATTGCAACAATTAATGGTGACGTTGCTAGCTATGACAGTTACTAAGAAAAAATTGCCATTAATAAGCCATTTCAACATTTACAAAGAAATATTGGAATAATAAGTCTTCATTTAAAGACAAATTAATCGCCTAGTTGCTTAACGCAGCTAGGCGATTTTAAATCCGGCTCTAATTGCTAAGCTTGCTAAAAAATATGTTTGCTTTATCCTTTTTTGTTTTATCTAAAATAATATATAACTCTGGTTTTTTTGAATAAGGTGCTTGACCCTTTTGCTTCCCCCGGAGCATTAATCGAAAAACGTTTTCAGCTTGACATAGCCATTTTTTGCCTGTAGCCTCAAAATAGGCAATAGTTCGTTGTAAAAAGAATGGAAAGGTGGTTTGAGGGATGTTTTTGGTTGTACAACCAGGCAGTAATAACATCAAAGGAGGGCATCATGAAATGTTGTTGTGTAAGGGCAGTAATCGGCTTGTTCGTAATGGCGGCAGTATTTTTGATGACTGGGACGTCGTTTGCCTTGGACGCTGATAGTGCTGCTCTGGCTGAACAAGTTCCCGAAATCATCGTCGAGGCGGAGAACAACAATGATTCAGCCGCAGCTGTCGAGCCTCAGGAAGAAGACAGAATGGGGGCATTGATTGCGGGATTGGAAAAGAACAAGATCGATGATGTTGAGGCAACAGAGGAGCCAATCGCGGAGAAGACGGAAATCGGCGAAGCAATATCTGTTACCAGGGAAGATGTCGAAGACGATACGGGCAATAAAAAGGAAGAACAAGCCGAAATTTCCGATCCGATCGAGCCGGTTAATCGGGCTATGTTTGCTTTCAATGATTTTATGTACTGGCGAATTTTCAGACCTGTGTCCGACGCATATGACTGGGCATTGCCTGAGCCCGTAAGGGACGGTATCAGTAATTTTATTGAATACGTAAACATTCCAGGTAATACTGCACGGTGTTTGCTGGAATTCGATTTGCAATGTTTTGCAATAGGTATTCTCAGGGCGGTTGTTAACGCGCCGACGCTGGGTTTCTGTGACCTGGCTTCCTATGCGGGAATCCCGAAACAGAGAAAAACCGGATTCAGCGACTTTCTCGGTGGTATCTTGCAAATACCGCAAGGACCGATGCTCACGTTGCCGATTGCGGGAACGCACTCGGTGAGAGTGATGTTTGGAGATCTTGTGGACAGGGTGTTTTCATTGCCATCATTGTTGGGGCTTGCAAGTTTTCCGGCGTCGTTGGCTTATGGAACGGTTGATACTGTCAGCGCGGTATCGGGTTATAAAAAAACTTACGACGATTTGACTCGTAGCGCCGTGGATCCATATAGCGCTATTGCTCAAGCGGATTATGAGTATAACGCCAACAAAGAACGAAAAACCAAAGAAGCATCTCTGCTTCCAATAAAATAGCAAGTTTCCGATTATCGGGGTGCTGACCTTGATCTATATTCCAAAAGTGGACACTCTCGAAAAAGAGGCTGTCCACTTTTTAATTTGGTAAAGTGTAATTAATTAACAAACAAAACTAGGAGCAAGAGAATTTTTATCTGGAAGCAGATAATTATTTGAAGTCGCTGCTTTAGAATTTTGCATAATAGTTCGAACGCCAATACTAACTGACACAAACAAAAAACACGACTCCCGAAGTCGTGTTTTTTTGTTTGTGATACAATGAATATGTAATGAGATTTATGCAAAATACAAAGAGGATCTTGTTAGAAAAGGATGGGCGGCTGATACTTAAAATGAAATGACTTTCGGTGATTCAAAAACAGTTTTATTCAAAAATGGAAACAAGAGATTAACGGTTATTGTCGGATTAAGTCAAGATAAGCAATGGAGTAGAAAAACATCTGTCCAAGTGATTTGGGGCTACGGACAAATCAGGAAATTAAAATAAGCAGTCTTTTAAAAAACTTTTGAGTTATGACAAATTTTAAAAAAGCTATCCTTATTGCAACTGAAAACAAGGGTAAAATAAATGAACTAAAAAAGATCTTTGCAACTACGGATTTTGAATTGCATTTTCTGGGAGAATTTAGGGAGCAGCTTGGAGATTTTGAAATTCTGGAAAACGCAAAAAGCTTTGAAGGCAATGCACTTGTTAAGGCTATTATTGTTGGGGAAAAACTTGGGATGCTGACGCTTGCGGATGACAGTGGCCTTTGTGTGGATGTGCTTGGAGGAATGCCCGGAGTATATTCTGCAAGATACTCCGAAGAAAAAACTGATGCAACCAACATTGCAAAATTGCTTGCCGAAATGAAAGACATACCCGAAGAACAAAGAGGTTGCCATTATAATTGCACTGTGGCTGTATATGATCCAAATACGCATTTTGTGGAAACGGTTTCGGGAGAATGGCATGGGAGAATTGCATTTGAAGAACGAGGAATAAAATCTTTCGGTTATGCGCCAATCTTTCTTTCAAAAGATCATAATTATGAAAAGACCAACGCGGAGCTTGATCCTGAAGAATTAATCAACATAAACCATCGCGGCAAAGCATTTTATGGTGCCATCGAAATTTTGAAAAAGTATTTTGAAAAATAAAAGGTGAGTCTGAGGAAGATGTGGTAAAAATTTTTTTGTGGACTGTGATATAATGTTTAGGCTAATAATTAAAAAATAAAGATTATGAGTAAGACACAAGAAAATCTCAAAGCTGCCTTTGCCGGTGAATCTCAGGCTAACAGAAAATATCTGGCCTTTGCCAAAGTTGCGGAAGCGGAGGGAAAGCCAGGGGTAGCAAGATTATTTCGGGTGGCTGCTGAAGGAGAAACTATTCATGCTTTAAATCATCTTAGAACATTGGGTGAAATAAAGAGTACAGCCGAAAATCTCAAGGTTGCGATTGACGGGGAGACTCATGAATTCGAGACAATGTATCCTGGATTTGTCAAAGAGGCTCGGGAAGAAGGAGAAAAGGGTGCGGAAATATCTTTCAATAGCGCGAATGAGGTTGAAAAAATCCATCAACGAATGTATAGCGAGGCCCTGGCTAAGATTGAGGCAGGTGAAGATATTGATTTGATTGAATACAAAATATGCAAGATCTGCGGCAACGTATTTATTGGAGAAGAACCCGATAATTGTCCAATATGTGGGGCGCCGAAAGAAAAATTTTATTCGATAGTTTAACTATCAAATAAAGCAAAATATTCAAAAACCTCAGTCTTATTTGGCTGAGGTTTTTTGGTTGTTTGTTTGAAGTCATTTGTTACTTATGATCTGGAAATATTGGATGGTTGCAGAAGCTAGAAAGACTTTTTTGAAATTTCTTTTATTTAAGCCAAAAAACGTGGTTTTAGATAAAGTTTTTTGACAAAAAAGGCTTATCTGAGCCAAAAATATGATTATATGCTTGACCCAAAGGCAGGAAAGTGCTATTATCGGTTGTCGACAGTGAAAAAGAAATGTGTCGACCCAGTTATTTGTAAAAATGTCTTAATTTGGTTTCCAACCATATTATTTGGCCTTAAAAAGCCAAATATGGTAATCGATGCAAGGCAAATAAGCAAATGCTGGATAACCATTATTTCTGTTTCTGATGCGTATTTTCAGCGCCATTGTCGCCGCTGCCATCATATTTTTGGCGATCCTTATTCCTAATGCTAAGGCAAGCGACACGATTGACACTGATACAAACACAAAATCAACAATATCACTTATAAATAGCTTTCTTAAGCGTAACATTGCGCTTGCTGCAGAAGATAATGCTTCAAAGGATCAGGAAAATGAAGCAGTACCTGTTGAAGAAAATGTACAACAGGAAGTCCCTCGGGATGAACGTCTTGATGTAGTTTTGGCTCGATGGAAAGAAAAACAGAGTGGTTTGTGGGAAAATCTTTCCAAGGAAAAATTCACCATCAATGCTTCTGCTTATACGGCTGCGGCTGATGAGTGTGGGAAAAGTGATGGAGTTACTGCTTCCGGAGTAAAAGTTCAGGAAAAAAGAACCATTGCTTGTCCTAAAAACTTTCCTTTTGGAACAAAATTGGAAATTGAAAACATGGGTACTTATGTATGTGAAGATCGTGGGGGTGCCATTAAAGGCAACAAAATCGATATTTACGTGGAAACCAAGGCTGAAGCGTTCCAGTTTGGACGTCGTAACCTTGTAGCCCAAGTTGTAGACTAACAAAAAGTGTCAAATATATGCAAAAACGCCCTCTTTGTGGGGCGTTTTTGTTTTATCTAATTGACTAAGGAGGTAATATTTGATAGGCTGGTCAAGTAAAGGATAAAAAATGGTCCGATGGCCGAGCGGTTAGGCAGAGGTCTGCAAAACCTCGTACAGCGGTTCAACTCCGCTTCGGACCTCAATGACAGCGCTGGTATTTTGCCGCGGTGGTGGAATGGTATACACAAGGGACTTAAAATCCCTCGGGAGTAATCCCTTGCGAGTTCGAGTCTCGCCCGCGGTACAAATAAAATCTCCAAGGGAGGAGATTTTTTGTTTGGGTGATTAGGATAATTTGGGAGATTAAGGGGATTCTTTTATCTTTGCGATTATTTTCGGGATTCGTTTGAAATCCTTAAGTAATGTTTCGCGCATGCCGCCGTTGTAGAGTGCGGCGGCGGGATGGTAGAGAGCGCAAAAAACCCTTTTGCCAATATTGGGAAAATCTCGCCGAAATGCTTTGCCATGTATTTCAGAAATCTTAACGTCAGGGAAAAATCTACCCAAAGAATGTCTGCCCAGAGTTACAATCAATTTTGGATCGATAATTTCTATTTGTTTTTCGAGCCATGGCCAACAAGTTTGGATTTCTTCGGGAAGCGGATCGCGATTATTTTCCGGGCGACATTTGCACACATTGGCGATGTATACATCTTCTCTTTTCAAGTTTATTGAAGCAAGCATTTCATCGAGAAACTTTCCGGCTGCGCCAACGAAGGGTCGACCTAATTCATCTTCTTTTTTTCCTGGAGCCTCACCAATAAACATGATTTCGGCTTCAGGGTTTCCTTCACCGGGAACGACGCGCGTGCAACCTGCGCGAAGAGCACAATTGGAGCACATGGACATTAATGCATTTAACTGGTCTAATCTTTGTTTTTTATTTAACATAAGTCTTAAGGTCGCGTTTACTTCGATTGATAATGCAAAATGCAAAAATCAAAATGAAAAATTAAAATACAAAATTCAGAAATGGCTACTTTAATTTTAACTCGTTTATTCTGATTAGGCTGAATTTGTCATTCAGTGAGTCCCATACTGCAAAGGTCGGGGGATAGTATTGATTGGCGACGTTGCCAGGGTTGAGCATTTCACACTCCTTTCCGCCAGCTGGCGGATTACCATATTTATTTTCTCCTTGAATTTTTTCAGTCCAAGGTTTGTGAGTGTGGCCATAGAAAACATAATCAAAACGTCCATCTTCACAAAGGCGTTTGGCATATTCTGGAAAATGGACAAAAGCGATTTTTTTGCCAGCAATTTCAACTTCACCGTGTTTGGAAAAAATATTGATTGATTTATATTTGCCGTCCGCAAAGGGATAGTCGGCTGCGTGGCCGCGATCCATGTTGCCAAAAGTCCAAAAGATATCACCGGCAAAATTTTCCTTGATGAAATCAAGCGTTTCAATTTCGGCAAGATCACCGCAATGAATTAATTTTTCTATTTTATGTTCACGGCAATAATTCAAAACTTTTTGGATATTTGGGATGTTGTCGTGAGTGTCGGAGATAATGGCAATAAGCATGTTTGGGGAAGTTAGGGATTTTAGGATGTTGTGTCGCGCAAACTTTTGAGTAGGTCGACGTCTTCTTTGACGAGGTCGTGTTCGGTTTCCAAAATCAAATCAATGTTTTTTTCTTTGGCAAATGATACGATATTTTTGAAAGCATCAATTCCGATTAGTCCTTTGCCGATGTGATCATGTCTGTCTTTATGTGAAGCAAGTTCTGTTTGAGAGTCGTTAAGGTGAATCAATTTTATTTTTTCCAAACCTATTTCAGAATCGATTTTTTGCAAAGCGTTTTTGAAATCGCGCCAATCATATCCAGAAGCAAAAGAATGTTGGGTGTCTAAACAAATACCAGTGAGCTTGGGGTGGTTGACGCCTTTTATAATTTCTGCAATTTCAGCGAAAGTGTCTCCGATTATTTTTCCAGCACCGGCACTATTTTCAATCAACAACTCAGCGCTTCCATCATATCCATCAAGAGATTTGGAGATCATCCCGATTGTTTTTTCTGACGCCTGCTTTTCGGAAAGTTCTCCGGCGCTGCCCAAATGAGTCATCACATATTTTGCGCCTATGAGTGATGCGCGTTCCAATTCGTCGCGAATAACACTGACTGATCCGTAGCGGATTCGGTTATTTGCAGATGCAAAATTTATGTAGTAAGGGGTATGTACAAACGTAGCTTTTAGCTTATAGCTTTTAGCTTTTAGTTTAAATTCAGAAACAATTTCATCTGTTAGAGTTGGGGCTTTGCCGCCTTGTGGGGAACGGGTGAAGATTTGCATCGCTTCGCAACCCAAATCGCGGGCTCTTTGAGGAGCCTTATCGATTCCGCCTGCAATGGAAACATGACAACCAATAAGCATTCGATCTTATTTTATGTATTAGATTAATACTATTGTAACACAAAAAGGTTGCAGGTTTGTATTCAGATTTAAATCCAAATGACAAAATCTAAATTTCAAATAAGTGACCAATGGCTAAAATGTAAAAATTTTGATATTTTGATTTGGAATTTTATTTGACAATTGGAAATTTGTACTTAGGATTTTTCTTAGATTATTTCCCAACCTTCTTTGGTCTCGACGATTTTGCCGGTGACTTCAAAACCACTGGCAAGTTTGTGTCCGCCACCGCAGAAGCGATGGGCGATTTCGGAAACATCAACGCCCTTGTAAGCTTCGCTGCGCAGACTGCCCTTTATTTTGCCGTCTCCTCTTTCTGAAAGTACAAGAGCAAATTTAGTTCCGGGCACAGTATTTAATATCGAAGCTACTGCGGAAATATCTTCCGTCGAAGCGTTGCATTCGTCAACGTCCTCTTTGGTAAGAGCTGTGGAGATCATTCCGCTATGGGGATTTATACGTGCCTTGTCAAAAGCGCGTCCCCATAGTTTCAATGTGGAAAGTTTTTTGTCTTCAATAGCAGTCTTAATTATTTTAGAGAAAGAAGCGCCATGACTAAGAAGTATTGAAGCTATTTGAATAACGCGTGGTGTAGTGTTGGAATGTTGAAAGTTTCCTGTATCGGAAAGAATCCCCATTAGTAGAAAAGTGGCAATGTCTTTGGAAATTGAAATTTTGGCGTGTTCGAGATAATCATAGATTAGTTGACAAGTCGAAGAATAGGAAGCATCAATAATTGTCAGGTCTGCTTCAAGAGTAATATCAGGATGATGATCGAATATAACAGTGACAGTGCGATCATTAAGGCTTGGCATGATGGAATCAAAACCCCTTTCCACGCTGTCACAACCAATTGCGGCATCAAAATTTGAAAAATCAAGATGGGACGGATGGATGAATTTTTCATTGGTAATCTTTTGTAAAAAACCTGGTAAGGGATCATTACAGGCCACGGACACTTTTTTTCCAACTGAATTTAAATATGATTTTAGTGCTAAAACTGCGCCTGAGGTATCTCCGTCCGGACTGGAATGCGCAAAAAGCAGCACAGAGTCTGCTTTTTTTATAATATAATCCAACGTGTGAAATTTTTCCTGGAATGCATGCATAGGAATTGATTGATATTTCAGAAAATGGAAGTATTATCGGCAGGATATTCCTATGGTAGAATCATTCATCATGAATATCGCGAAGAATTTTTTCAATTATGTCTGCTTGCTGTTCCGTGGTATCTTCAAAAAAAGTTATACGAGGCAACGGTTTCATGTGTAGCAAGCGATTTAGCTCCTTTTGCAAGACATGCTTCTCTTTTTTTAGTGTTTCCATTGCATAATGTGATTCTTTGCTGGGATATATGCTTACCGATACGCGAGTATATCGCAGGTCAGGTGAAGTGTCAACCTTGGGAATGGTGATAAAAACTCCTGGCTTTAAATCTATATGCCGAGTGATTAGAGTTGATATATGTTGTTGGATAAGCGAATTGATTTTGCGGATACGTTCCATGGGTGTGCTAAAGGTGGCTTAGGGATTTAGAGAATATTTAGAGTGTGCGTTTTTTCTCTTCTTCTGTGTAAGAAATAAGAATGTCACCTTCTTTGATCTTTAGAGCGCCTTCAAAGGTTACGCCGCATTCATTTCCTTTGTTTACATCGCTTGCGGGCTGTTTGTTTTGTTGTAAATTGGCAAGACGTCCAGTGCCAAGCGCTTGTCCATCGCGTAGTACTTCAATAAGAGAGCCTTTAGAAATTTTGCCGTCAATAACGCGTCCACCAACGATCATGTCTCTTTTGCCTGTTTTGAAAATGGCCAACACAGACAAGCGTCCAAGGTCGGTGCGAATTATTTCCGGTGGTAAAAGAGAGGCCATTTCGCGTTTAATGGCATCAACCAGCTCATAAATGACTTTATATTTCTTTATTTCGACGCTATTAGCTTCAGCTAATCTTTTAGCAACTGGAGTTGTTTCCACGCTAAAGGCAAAAACCATGGCTCCTGCAGAAGCAGCAAGTTTGACGTCTGATTCGGTAACGCTTCCAATACCTGTGCCAATGTAGTTAAGCGTTACTTCATCTGAAACTATAGTTGATAAAATTTGTTCTATTGCTTCCAATGATCCTTGCACGTCTGATTTTAGTACGATGTTGAATTTGAGCAGTTTATCATCCTCGATTTTTTTCAATATTTTTTGCTGGGTAAGTTTACCTTTTGAATCTGATGATCCAGTGGTAATTTCTTTTGATTTTAGTCTGGCTAAGGCTTTTCCATTTACCACTTGCAATACGTCGTTTGTTTGCGGAGCATCTCCGAGACCCATGACAGTTACAGGAGTGGAAGGTCCAGCAGTAATAAGGTTTTTTCCGGAGAAATCTTCAATCTTTCTTATTCTTCCCCAAGTTGAGCCAGCAACGATATCCTGACCAACTTTAATCATTCCTGTGCGTACTAAAATTGTGGCGATCGGTCCTTTGTGGGGATCAAGATGGGCTTCCAAAACAACTGCAAGGGCGTCTCTTTTGTCATCTGCGCGAAAGTCTTCGACTTCAGCAACGAGCAAAATATTTTCCAAAAGATTATCAATACCTATGTTTTGCTTGGCGCTCACTTCTACGCTGAGCACGTCACCCCCCCATTGCTCAATCAAAATACCATTATCAGCTAGTTCTTGCTTTACTCTTTGCAGATTTATTTCTGGTTTATCAATTTTATTTATGGCAACAACAGTAGGAATTTTCTTTTCTTTAAGATATTCAATAACCTCCTTAGTCTGTGGACGTACTCCATCGTCGGCAGCAACGACCAAAACGGCAATATCGGCAATGCTGACGCCACGCTCGCGCATGGCGCTAAAAGCCTCATGACCAGGAGTATCAATAAAAGTTATTAATTGTCCCTTTTTCTTGGCTTGATAGGCGCTGATATGCTGGGTGATGCCCCCAGCTTCTTTGGTGGCTACGCTAGTTTTGCGGATAGTGTCCAAAAGAGTAGTCTTTCCATGGTCAACGTGTCCCAAAATTGTTACAACTGGAGGACGTTGGCGTAGGTTTTTACCTGACTCTTTTTCTTTTTTGCATATCTCAATCAATTTTTCGATAGTCATTTCGTCACCCGAGACTTCTAAATCTTCTTCGGTTTCGAATCCGAGCTCTGAAGCGATAATGCTGGCTGTGTCAAAATCAATCTCTTCGTTTATGGTTGCAAGAATTTTGTTTTTAAGTAGCTCGGTAATTATTTTAGCCACTGGTAAATCAAGCAACTCGCTGAGTTTTTTGACTGTTACTGCAGATGGGATTTTGACGATTTTTTCCATGAATGTTTGAGTATGATAAAATAAATTTACTTATATTTTTGTGGGTCGCGTTCTTTTTGCCTCTTCAATCGCTCTTGTTTCTTCATCGGTAAGCGCATAGCCGTCACCGACACCTTTTTTTATTGGTTTGGAATAGACGCGAGTTCCCTCTCTAGTATGCAAGGAAGATATAACTATGCCATCATTTTTCCCATCAAGCAATGCTAAGGCGAAGCTTTGGTCTCCGCCGATATCCTTAAAGGGATTAAAACGCAGAAGACTTATCTTATGGACGCTTTTGGAAGCCAAATTGTGGATTTTATTTGATATTTCGAACAAATTTTGAATTTCACCATCAAGCAGTTTCAATTCTTCTGCTTGACCTAGGATTATTTCTTCAAGATCGGCACCTTTTTTTCCTGCAAAAAGTATTTCACACTTATTCTTAAGAGTGCTAAGCTTCTTTAGTGAAATTATGGCTAAAGAAAGGGAAAAAATTGAAAAAAAAACGGCAATAATTGAAATTAACAGTTCTGTTGCCATATTGATTTGTTTTAAATAATTTGCTTATTTTAGCATATCATCAAAATTGCCTTGTGTAAAGGATAAAACTGGCGGGCTACATCGGTCTGGAACCCACAACTTTCAATCAGTATAAGGCTTTTTTAGGGCTTTGTCAAAACATGCGGATTGGAGAGGTCGGGTCGGGTTTTTGAGGGTAAAATGAGACAAATGAGACACGGGACAGCCCCTGTCTCATTTTGAGGAATAAGACACCTCATTGTCTTATTTTGGTTAGTCTGACCTCAACACGCAGATTTGTTAAAATGTTCTAATTTCGCCTTTAAATAGCCAGTCTGGAACTTCTACTGACTTAGTGGCTTTGTGATTGGCTAAAATAAGTCTTAGCGTTCTTATTGATTTATATGCCTTTTTTATCAGTTTCTTCTGATCTTCATAAAATTTCAAATCCCACTCGTTTTTAAAATGAGAATGTGCAGGTTTTGATCTAAGACTACGTATTTCACGAAAAATTTTGAACATTTCATCTTTTGGGCCATGGTCAGAAAAACGAACGGTTTTATTAATCCAAATTTCCAATTTTCGAATGAGTTGATTATCAATCTTTTCCATGGTTTCACCTTCTGCAAGGTCAGCTTCATCAAGTTTATCTTCAAAAAATTTTTTGTTTAAGTTATCACTCATCATGCGATCTAATGTGTGACAAAATAGTTCATATTCTCTCAATGTGGGTAAAATAAGGAAACCAAAATTTTCAGGTTTTTCATTATAATCAAATGTATTCTTGACCAACGATACTCCACTAATTTTTTCTGTCATTAACTTTACAACTTTCAGCTCTTCAATGAATGCAGAAAAAATAGACTCTTTTTCGTAAAAATAACCAAGAACAGACTTTCGAAAATCTGGGTGTAATTTATATTTATAATACCCATTTAATATTTTTGCCTTCCAAATCTGTTGATGCTCTGGAGTTAGTTTTGCTAAGTCAGTAAGTAAAACAGCAACCGATCTAACATCACCCTCCCCAAAACCGAAACCAAAGTGATCTATAATTATTTGGTCAGATGGATTAAGTGATTTCTCATCTTCATAACTAATTGATCCTGTTATATCATCTGTTCTATATGTGTATCTTGGGTCATTTCTATAAATTGCTAAAATTCCAAGTTCAAAAAAATATGGTCTCAGCTGCCATTCACCCATAGCTAAGCGCAAGGTAAATGGTCGAGAGGAATATTTTTTCCAATCAACTTTATTTTTTAGATGTTTTGGTGCTGGATAAACACAGCATCCAGTTCCTTGAATAAAACTGATTTTAATTTTTCCCTCGCCAAATATTTCCGCGCTTTCTTCTGATTTTCTAATATGATCATCTATGTTTATCTCATGTAGTTTTTTAACTTGCTTATCAACCTCTGGGGCAGGAAATGGTTTGATGTGTGGATTTGGAATATCACCCTCCCAAATCAAATCAATTCTTCGTTCCTGTATCAATTTTAAAATATTAGATTTAAATTCATCTTCTTTGAGTGAGGTTGACTCGTATAAATTTTCAAGCGTTATGCCATTGAAATCTCCAGATTTAAGATAATGGTCGGTAACCTTATCTAAAATTCTTTCTATGTCTTTACTTTTTCCCATTTTTTTGCAACTTATCTTTTATATCTTTTTCAACAAGCTTTCGGAGGTTTTCTTCACCTTCTACGCCCTTTAGGCGACCTTGGAGGTATCCAAGGCGGTAGCTCACTCCATCGCTCATCAGGCGCCAATTTGTGGGCTTCAAGGCAGTTTTGAGAAGCCTTTGAAGATCATAAATGCTTTCACGGTCACTTCTGCCAGATTTGGCATCTTGAATGCCAAATCCTAAAACCACATCCTTTTGAATGTCTGGCTTTTCAAACTCAAGCTTGGCATAACCAGCTTTTTCTATGACTGGATCAAGAAAGCTTTGAAGCTCCGCAACAGTAAGCTTATTCATTTTTGCAATAGCATTGTAGAGGTCGCTGTTCTCCTCTCTTTCTTCAACCTTTTTCATGAGATTGGTTGCCGCTTCCAAATGTTGTTTTCCAAAAGAATATTCGATGCCTTCTTCTTTTGAAAGGCAGTATTTCTTCCGCTTTGATTCAAAGTTTGGATCAATAACTGCTTCTTTTGTGCTGAAATCCATACTATCAACAGTCTTGTGATGACACTGAGGACAATAATAGGTTGTTTCAATAATATCGTCCTTTTTGACATGACTGGATTCCATTTCTGAATTGCATTTCTCACATAACACTGGTTTTGGTCGCCATTCAATCCCATTTTCCCAATAGGCTCTACGCTTATTGCACTTGTCGCATTCAAACAAAAAGACAACTTCTTCATTGCCCTTGGAGTCCGTCATTAAATCACGAGAAGTGCAATTTGTTAGTGGTCTGCTGCAATGAAGACAGCGCACACCCTTTGGCTCAATGGCATTTTCCAGTTTCTCATCTTTTGTCTGATCACGTTTCATCCATTCGTTGATTGTTGTTTCTTTATCAAGATAGCGTTCGCCTTTAACAAAATACAAATGAAGATCAGCAAGTAGCCCACCATGAAGTCTTCGGGATGGTTTTGTTGGATCGAACTTTTTGTCTGATTTTGCATGAGCATCATAAACCTTACTATCCCAACATTCGCACTCATCGATAGTCATGCGGTCGTATAGCTCACTGTAGTAGATATAGTCTTGAAGATGTTTAAAATTAATCATTTTCTTATATTATCCCTTCCTTATCTTGAAGCTTTAATAATAATGGAATTAGTTGTTTCTTTTTTTGTTCGTCAATATCTTTGAGCATTAGCATAAAAAGTGAATATGAGAACATCCTGCATGTGTTGAATACAAACCTTATCATCCCTCTATATGCTTTAAATTGTCCACCATACAACTTTGCATATTCCTCAGTAGCACTTGGACCGCCATGAACATATGAAGAAAGCTCTGAATATTCTGGAATAATCATGGAGATCCAGTCTGCACCTGGAGCTTTATTATCCGAAAGATATTTTGCAATATTCTTGTATTCAAACTTTGTCGTGTTCTCAATTATCTCTTTTTTGTTGAGCTTGCTGAGATTTGGATCGAATTTGCATAATGTATCCCAGACATCCAAATTCTTTGTTTCAGCATCAAGAATTATAGATACTTGCTTAACGGAATTGCCATATTTTAACTGTTCTCCAATTTTGCCAAGGCTATTGTATTCAACTCCAACATCATCGTTTTTCTCACTTATATATCTTGACCAAATATATATTCCTTTCATCCAATGCTCCAAATATATTCTATAAAGTGCCTTTACGCTATAAATATTTTCTGCATCTGATAGATCTATAATGGCATTTTTTAAAGTTGATAAATGAGTGTGAAATGCTGATAAAGCAAGGATAGTCTTTTTGTGTTTATGACTCTTAGAGAATTCTATAAATAATGGCATGATTTCTGTGATAACTTCAAAATATGCATCATTTTTTTCTCGCATTTCATTAAGCCATTCAGTAAATAATGACTGCTCCTTTTCGTATTTTTTCAATTTCATATCCTCTTCCATATTTAATACTATGAGACGTTAATATGATACTTAATCTCAAATATTAATATCTCATTTTCTTTTTCTTTTTTCATTTTATCAACAATTGAATTCTTTATTTCAGTACCGTCATTAGTAAAATCAATATAATCATTGTATGTGTCCGTAACCAAACGCTTGGCTAATTCAACTGAAAATCCATCTTTCAATAGTTGGATAACATTAGGATTATTGCTTCCATACTTTATTTTTTCATAAAATTCATTATTCAAAAATCCCAAATCATTTAATACTTCAACATATTTCATTAATTCATACTCTACAAAATCCTGCTCTTCTTTTATGCGCAATATCGCCAAATTAACCTTTTGAGGTGCTGTTTTTTTACTCAAGTCAACATGCAATGGGAGCGTATAATTTTCATCTCGCTTTATTTCACCCCATCTTTTACCAAAATAAATAATCTTATCACTTAAGTTGTCCCAATAATAAATGAAACTGCGAATCATCTCATTATAAGAAGTTCCTGATGCCCGCCAATCTAAAAACATTGAATAAAACTTCTGTGCAGGTTCATTCTTTAAGCGTTCAAAATTACTATGTTTTTTAGTGTCAACTTTCTTTATGTTGTCTAGAAATATTTTCACAATTGCACTAATAAGATCATTTGCGTTGTCAATATTAGATAAGGTTCTATTGGCAGCCTCATTTTTTATAAGAATTTCCTCATTCAAAAAAATATCAAAATCATGAACATTGTTTTTATAACAAGACTTGGCTATTTCTGATTTAACATACCTTATTTCAGTAACATTGGTAGTTCCTGGTTCAATATTTTCAAGATATTCCAATTCTTCCTTTAAATGAACTCTTTCATCATCAGTCAGTTCTATATCTGAATTATTTTTCTTAATCAATATATTTTCAACAGAATCTTCTATTATTTTATTTTCTTTAACACCTTTTTCTATAAAGTTTTCAACATTAGCATTTTGTGCGGAGTATTCTCCTTTAACTATATAAATTTCTGGCTCTAATAAGTTTAGATTTCCATTTTCAGAATTAAATACCTCACTAAATCGGCAAACTCTACCAATAATATTTTTTAGTTCTGATGGATTAAAATTTCTATTTCCTATTTTTGTTGTCAGTAAAAATATTTTTTCAGCTGGAATATTTACTCCCTCCAATAGAGTTGAACTGGTAACGATAAATTCAATGCTATTATCTTTGGAAAAAATGTCCTCCACGTACATACGTACAATATCGGGCATTCCACCATGATGGTATACGACGCCATTTTTTATACTATTCAAAAGATTGTAATCCTTATGCAAAAATTCAGATAAGGCTTTTTGAGCAACTTCAATATCTTCAGTTATTTGAATGGGTTTTTCATTATTTATACTCAAAGAGAATTTTTCAATATCTCTGGGTCTATTTAAATATATAATATTCTTCTTTGATTTATTTATATTTATAAAATCAATATCGCTATGTAAATTATATTCAGTTACAGGAAAGAATTTATTCAAAAATTGGTCATACAAATTAAGATTTCCGCTATTCAAATCGAAGATATAATATCTTTCAACTTTTATAAATTCATTTAATTTCTTTGCCTCTATTGATGTATTTTCTGACAATATTTTTAATTCTTCTGGATTAGCCAAAAATGGAGTAAAGAAATTAAATATTGTAGCTGGATTTCTTTTTTTCAAAACAAGTAAATCTTGAATCAAAAGAATAGAACGTGATTCATCACTCAATATGTTGTGTGCTTCATCAACAAAAACAAAATCAAAAAATGACCCGTCGTTTTTTTGTAAAAGACGCAACAATCTCTCCTGAGTTAAGACGGCAATATACGAGTCATCGGTACCATTAAACATGTCTGGATGGGTAATGATTTTTTTTGATTCATTCCTTATTTTTTCATTTCTTATCAATCTCTTCCTGGTCTGTGATAGCAGTGCTTTACTTGGAACAATAATACAAATCTTTTTTGAAAGATTATTCTCAACCCTTGCAATGATAATCTCTGATTTTCCATAAGATGTTGGAGCAACCACTATGTAATCACTATTAATCGTTGAAAATTTATCTAACTCTTTCTGTCCCTGCGACAAGTATAAACTTCCTTTTTTAAAATTCTCCTTATACGCTGACATTAACAAATTATGAAAATTGCTTTCCTCATCACTTAACTTAAAATGTTTTTGCTCAATAAATTTTGCAACCGGTATATAGTTCTTATTAATCGCGATATCGTATAAAGGTTGGTAGTCATTAAAGGCATTAGAATATCTCAAAATAATTCTGTATCCGAATTTCTCCAATGCATGCTCTCCATGATTGAGGAAAATAACAGCGAATCTTAACAGTGAAAATTTTTCTTCATCTGTTAGTAATTCATGCTTATAATTTATCAATTTTTCATAAGCACCAAGAAATAGGGTTCCATCGATAGTATCCCTTAATTGAATCTGTTTTAATGTGATTTTATCAGTACTCATATCTCTGATAGTTCTGAAATTAGAAACTCTTCAATTTTTATATAAGTATGTTTTTGGATAGAAAACACAATCAATTCAGAAAAACAATCTTCACCAAGAAGACTGTTTCTATACTCAACAACTTTATCAAAATCTATTCGATCATCTAAATGTTTATATAAAACAGATGATAGAATTATGTTTCTACTAAGGTTTCTATTTTCAAAATTCGGATGATCATTTTTTAGTAGCTCCTTTATTCTAAGCTGCCTTTTTTCATTAAAGATAGTCAAATGAACGTCCATCAAGACACTGTCCCACAGTGTACTTCTTTTGCATACAGCAGTTTCCTTTATTTGATTTTTTGCTCTATCTAACAAAATTTTATTATGTTCATCTGCCGTCGTCTTGCTAACATCACCTCCTGATTTTACTTCACAATACCAAAGCTTACTCTTATCGAAATAAACGACATCAAAACCTTTTTTTATACTTTGCTCCTCTTTGTTTTTGAGAATAGAAATTGATTCCATATACTCAATGTATTTTGGAATAAGCAAATGAACGAGAAGTTCTCCAATCATTCCTTTTTGAGTATTTTTAGTTTGCTTTTTGTATCTTTCTAGAAAATTGGAAATTGTACTTTTATACCCATGTATGCCCTCGTTTTCACTAGCATCTTTTTTACCATGAAAAATACTACTAAGCATATTCCTTACTTCGCTTTTAAGCTCATCGGAAAAATCATCAACATAACAAATCATGCTGCTTTTTTCGTCATTTTCCTTAAGTGTAATTCCCTTAATCATGGTCATCTAAGCATTAGAAGCAGATATCTTATTATCTTTTCTGCCGTCGATTAAAACGATATTTTCCTTATTTGATAAATTTATCTTTTTCAAAATGGCAACAACTCTTTTATATTCATCTTCAGTAAAATAAATTATCACCTTAAAAGATAGATTTGTTTTATTAGCTTTTTGATATATTTCAACTTGTCTTTGTAAATTTTGTTCTAATTTTTTATTGTTTGCCAACTTAAACTCAACCAATGTCTTATCGAAACTACCTTTAGATAATTTAAAATCAACAGGACCCCTGCCATTATTTACCTCACGATTTACATCAAATTCTGTAGTCTCATGGCAAACAAGTCCGAATAATAATTGCAAATCTTTTTCACCCTTTATTCTTTCTCCGTCGTGATAAAAAAGTTTGTATCCATCATTGTTTTCAATATATTCCTTCAAAATTTCAATTTTTCTTCTGGCTTCCTCGTAGCTATTTTGAGGAGCTGTATAAAAATCTGTTTCACTTAAACCAGCAACGAATTGCTGGACATTGTTTACATAAAAATTTTGAGAAAAAAGAACTTTTTCTCCACTAATATTCTCCGCGATGCTGCCATCTTCTTCTTTTGCTTTTATGTAATAATCAATTAATTGTGGAAACTCTTTTATTGTTGCAAAAGCGGCTTCAGCCTTCTCTTGTTTTGTCGGTTCTTTCTTCTTCTTGGGATTTTTTGGTAGGCAACTTAGGAAATAGTTATTAATTTTAAATCTCAGCTCATCATCAGCAATTGCATCTGGTATTCGCTCAAACCCTTCAAATAAATCTCTTTTGTTTATCCATGTGTCATCTTTTGTTAGTAAGTCCTTTGGCGTAAGGATAACAAAATCATTTTTAAATTTTGGTAAATCAAATTCTACATCCTCCCATGATTCTGTTTTATAATTAAATCGAACCCGCTTGACCTTAAAAATAGCTCTTGAATTTTTATCAATGTATTTGCGAGAAAACTCTTGGGTATACTCGAGCAAAAACTCCTTTATTAAATTTGTTGCAAAATCACTTATATTATCCTTTCCCACGCCATCCTTTATTAGACACAGCTTTTCCAAATGACTTCCTTGGCTAACTTTTTCCTCACCAAATTCATGAAAAATATTATATAGATTAGCATTAAGGGCTCGACCAAAATCTGGACCAAGAGCACTTCCTTTATTTCCTGCAACAGAAAAACCTAGCCAATTTTGTTCGACTTCTTTAAAAACATACCATGCCTTAAGCGCGCCATTGTCTATGACTTGCGATGTGGATTTATCTTTGAGAAAAGTAAGATATTTTATTATGCTCTCATGTAGTTGTTGATATTTATCCTTCTTACTATTAAATAATAAAAATGGATCGATAAATAGCGGTAAATCTGTAACTAGAGAAATATTAAAAGCCCCGTATTTTTCGAGGTCTTTTTCTTGAACCTTAAAATGATCTGAAAAATAAATACTCATAGCTTAACAATTGCATACCGGATGACTTATTTCGCTTTTAACAATTCATCTAAAATCCCTTTTTCAATCATATCTAAAGTAAAAATGTAATCGTTATGATCAAATGTTTCTCGCAATGGTCGCTGCGTAGTTTTCCAACCAAGACCATCAGTGATCCAGATGAACTTATATTTTCCATCCAAGACATCGAAAAGATTTCTGTATTCACCAGCTGTAGATTTTAGCTTGGAACCGCCGCCTCCATAAAAGTTAGTCTCAAAAATGAACAGCTCTATACCATTCTTAACAACAAAATCATATCTACGCGAAGATTTGTCTACTGGAACATCAAAACCCCACTGCAACTTGATTTTTTCAGCAGTAGCCTCTTTTAAATATTCAAAGCCATTTCGCTTACACAAATCATCAATGAAAAATTCAACTATATTCTCCATACAATGACCACCTCTATTTTTTCTTCCATTACTATCCAATCCCGCCTCAACTCCAATCATATAGTCGACAAGACTTTTTATTTTTTGTGAAGAAATCAAATCTTTTAAGCCAGACTCTTTCATAAACACAAGGTATTTTTCTATATCCTCATCGGTTGGATTTTCCTTTCCAAAATCATATTCTTCATAGACAAACTTTTTGTGTTTGTAGTCAACTAAAATTTGAAATTTAGAACTACTGTTACCATCTCTGACAACCAATGCAGGAAGTGCTTTTATCGCCTCTGGATTTTGCTTAACCAAAAATCTAAACTCGTCATCAAAATTCTCCTTGCCAACAAGATAGTTCAAATTATTCAAAGCAATTTCAATTTTCTTGGTATTATCAAAAACTTTGTCCCAATTTACAAAATAAGACCATAGCAGAATGCTCGGTTTTAGATTTTTTATAAGACACTCAAACACTTCGTCATCTCCATTGCAGTTTAAAAAATTTTTGTAAAAATCTAGGTTTTTCATTGAATTGTTTTTAATTGATTAAATCTTTTTATTGATAAGTCTAAATATTTTTTATCGAGGTCAATCCCTATGAACTTTCTTCCGTTTTTCACTGCTGCTATGCCAGTTGTGGAACTGCCAGTGAAAGGATCTAGAATCACATCATTTTTATTCGTGCTAGCTAAGACAATTCTATTGAGCAGGTCAAGCGGTTTTTGAGTGGGATGTTTGCCAAAAAACTTCTCTTCTTTTTTGGGAGTGTTTATTGACCATACTGAGCGCATCTGTAAATTCTGCTTTTTTATTTGGTCTTCAGGCCAATCTCCATTTTTCATCAAATCATAGTTGAATACATGACTAGCTTTTTTATCTTTGCGTGCCCATAGCAGTGTCTCATGACTTGCAGTAAAAAATCGACAGCTTAGGTTTGGTGAAGCATTTGGCTTGAACCAAGAAATATCATTGAGAATCCTAAATCCATGTTTCTGCAGGGCAAATCCGCATTGATAAATTGAATGATATGTTCCACTTATCCAAATAGTCCCATGTGGCTTCAAAACTTTTTTGCACGCTTCAATCCATGCTAAATGAAAATTAAAATCATCTTCAACACCTTTACTCAAATCCCAATCTCCCTTCTTTACGCTAACCATTTTACCGTTCTGACATGTGAAAGTCCCTCCAGAAAGAAAATATGGTGGATCTGCAAAAATCATATCAATCGAATTTTCTGGCAATTGATTAAGTACTTCCAGGGCGTCCGCATTATAAAGAACAAAACTATCTGCCTTAAAAAATGGCATTTCTTTTACTGATGATAATATTTTCTTAGCCATTTTTATATGTTATTCTAATAATTCAAAATCAAGAGCTCTTTAATTTTTCCTCTTCCACTGGCTTTGCAATTTATAGCTCTATTTGCCATGACAGTCTCGCGACGATATTTTTTATATATGTCATTTATGAATGGGGTGTGCGAATTGCTCAACATTACATAGCAACCCCTTTTATCAAGCTCATCGAAAACATCTCTGAGTTTCAACTGGTCTTCTTTTGTAAAACTATCCCTATGATAACTGGTAAATTTAGCTGTTTCGGTTAATGGATGGTATGGTGGGTCGAAATAAACAAAGTCTCCTTTTTTTGCTTCCGCAACAGCCTTTTCAAATGAAACAGATGTTAATTTTGTATGCTGCAAAACCTTTGATACCAATAAAATATTTTCCCGATCAAGAATAGTTGGATTTTTTGCTTTTCCAAATGGAGTATTAAAACCACCTTTTGAATTTTCTCTATACATCCCATTAAAACAAGTCTTATTTAGAAAAATAAGATAAGCACTCTTTTTGAGTTCAGTATCCGATGTGTTGTTGAATTTATCCCTTATCTTATAAAAAAGCTCCTTTTTACTTTCTTCATTTCCATTTTTATATTCATTCTCCAGCTTCTTAAGAATTTTCATCACTTCCTCGGGCTTATTTTTTATATTCTTATATGCAGAAATAAGTGTTGCATTGACGTCGTTTATATGAGCTTTTGTTGGGCTCAGATTAAAAAACAAAGCGCCACCCCCAATAAAAGGCTCGAAGTAATTATTGAAATCTTTTGGATAGTATTGTTCAAATTGAGACAATAACTGAGCTTTGCCACCAACCCATTTCAAGAAAGGTCTGGCTTGAATATCCTTATTTCTTGGAGTCATGATTTTGTTTTTTGATAATTGATAAAATATCCTCTTTTCTGTATCTTCTGTCTCCGCGCCTTCCAAAACGAATTGCTTTTAATAAACCCTCATTATCCCAATTGCGAAGTGTGTTTGGATGGCAATTCAATAAATTACATGCTTCTTGCAAGGTAAGTATTTCGGGAAGTTCATCGGATTTTCTCATATTTTTTTTCATATATTCTAACTTACCATTAGTTTACAATAAAACCAAGTTTAAGTAAAATGGAAAAAATGTCTAAAATAAGCCAAAGTTTACCTGTTTGACAAGTTGTGCTATAATATAAACATACCTTGAAAAAAGTACATGGCTTTCTCCATGAAACATACGTGATGGAATATTCGCATGCTTAGTGTAAACTAGGCAGAAGCTAGGTGAGCAAACAACCGCTTAGCAACGAGGTTTTTACCTCAACGTGCCCATATTATAGAACATATTCGTTTTGAATGTGCCCTATAATATGGGCTTTTTTTATTATTAATTTTCATAAATATGACTCAAAAACTGGTTTGGCGTACCGAAAAACGCCCAGTCAAAGAACTTCTCCCTTATGAGAAGAACCCTCGTGCCATAAGCGAGAAACAACTTGAGGACTTAAAGAAAAGTCTCAAGAAATTCAACCTAGTGGAAATTCCTGCCATTGACAAAGATGGCAAAATTATCGCAGGACATCAAAGAATTAAAGTCCTGCAACTTCTTGGTCGAGAAAACGAAGAAATTGATGTGCGAGTGCCAAATCGTAAATTAACAGAAAAAGAATATGAGCAATATTTGCTAACTAGCAATGCCGTTAGTGGAGATTGGGATTTTGAAAAGCTAAAAGTCTTCGACATGGATATGCTTTTGAATATTGGCTTTGGCGAAGATGATCTTATGCACATCTTTGATGACAATGCTGAAACTGAGAATGATTACTTTAACGAAGAAAAGGAATTAGAAAAAATCAAGAATACAAACATAAAGGAGGGAGACCTGTTTGTTCTCGGATCACACAGACTCTTATGTGGAAATTCCCATGATTCAAAAGTTATAAAAAAATTAATGAATAATGAGAAAGCCTCGATGATATACAATGATCCAATTTACAATATTGGTCTCAGCTATGACAAAGGCATTGGCGGCAAGCAGAACTATGGAGGAAAAGTTAGTGATAAAAAAACCGATGCGGAGTATAAAGAGTTTCTAAAACTCGGAATGCAAAATTCCATATCATTTGCCAAAAATGACGCACACTATTTCTATTGGTGCGATTCTTCTTACATTTGGCTTATACAAGAACTTTACCGCGAGCTTGGCATTGAAAACAGACGTGTAAATATGTGGTTGAAAAACGGACAAAATCCAACACCAAACATAGCATTTTCTAAGTGCTATGAACCCACTGTTTATGGAACTACTGGAAGACCATATTTATCCAAAAGCGCACAAGGCCTCAATGAAGTCATGAACAAAGAAGTTGGAACTGGAAATCGACTGATCGATGATGTTTTGGATTTGCTCGACATCTGGTTGGTAAAAAGACTTGCGAGAAATGAATATGAACATCCTACTTCAAAGCCACCAACTCTACATGAAAAAGCAATTCGCAGATGCACGCGTCCAGGAGAGATTATCTTGGATATTTATGGTGGAAGTGGCAGTACTCTTCTCGCTGGAGAAATGCTTGGACGAAAAGTTTATACCTGCGAACTTGAGCCTAAATTTTGTCAGTTAATAATTAATCGCTATGAAAAATATGCGCACAAAAAAGCAAAAAAACTCAATTAAGTATGGCGACATATACAAGCTTGGCGAGCATATCCTAGCAGTTGGTGATGCGCAAGATGTTGAGCTTATAAATCGCGCAATTGGAAACAAAAAAATAAATGCAGTAATCTCGGATATTCCTTATGGTATAGATTTTGCAGCCAGTAAAAAGAATTTCTGCAAGATAAAAGTTGATAAAGATATTCTCAATGACGGTTTCGTTTCCGAAACAAAATATGCTGAGTTTGTAAAAAAATTATTTGCTCCTGTCATTCCACATCTGGCTCGTAAAAATAGTTTTTATATTTTCAATTCAGACAAAATGCTTTTTGCACTGCGCGACGGCATGGAACAAGCAGGAATTCATTTTTCTCAACTTCTCATATGGATAAAAAGTCACGCTGTAATAGGACGCAAAGATTATCTGCCTATGCATGAACTCATTGCTTATGGTTGGCACGGAGTACATGAATTTAAAAAATCCCAAGACAAGTCTGTTTTATATTGTCCTAAGCCTAACAAAAGTCCACTTCATGCGACGCAAAAGCCATTAAGTCTTATGCGCAGATTAATCCTCAATAGCACTTCTATCGGCGACACGATTTACGAACCATGCGCAGGATCAGGAAGTACTGGAATAGCGTGTGAGCAGACTAAGAGAAAATGTGTGATGATTGAACTCGATCCTGAATATTGTCAGACTATCATTGATCGATTCGAGAAGGCTTTTGGTATTAAGGCTAAACTAATATGAAAAGCAATAATATCAAAAAACTTTTCTTAGAAAATCTAAGGAAAGTGCCAATTATTCAAGTGGCTTGCGAGAAAGCTGGAGTTTCTCGCGCTACTGTTTATCGCTGGCGAGATAAGGACAAGAAGTTTCGCAAAACACTAGATGCGGCATTATCCGAAGGCGAAGCCTTAGTAAATGACATGAGTGAATCTCAACTCATATCATTAATAAAAGAAAAGAATTTTTCGGCAATCAGGTTCTGGCTCAATCACAGGCATGATAAATTCAGAGAACGAGTTGAAGTAACAACAAAAAATGAAAAGCAGGAAAAACTAACACCAGAGCAAGCTAGTGTTGTAAGAGAGGCTTTGCGCTTAGCATCTTTTAACACAAAAAAGAATGATAAAAGAAAATAAAAAAATTATAAAAATCTTTAACAAGATGATTTCTGACATAAACATTAGGATTAAAATTGTCAGAGAAAGTCATTTTATGTTTTTTCATTTCTATTTTGCTCATTATGTGAAATATCCAACAGCTAATTTCCAAAAAGAAATTTTCTCACTTACTGAAAATGAAAAGGTGGAAAATTTATATATAGTTGCTTTTCGTGGATCTGGAAAGTCAACAATAATTACAACTTCATATCCCATATGGGCAATTCTTGGCAAACAACAGAAAAAATTTGTACTAATAGTATGCCAAACAAAAATTCAAGCAAAACAGCACATGTCTAATCTTAAACAGGAGTTAGAAAATAACACGTTGCTAAAAAATGATTTAGGGCCATTCCATGAGGATGACGAGTGGGGTTTATCATCACTTGTATTTTCCAATCTAAATGCACGCATTACGGCTGTATCAATGGAACAAAAGGTGCGTGGACATCGCCATGCAGAATATCGACCAGATCTTATAATCGGTGATGATGTTGAAAACATGGCTTCAACAAAAACAAAAGAAGGTCGACAAAAAACATATGATTGGCTCAAGGGAGAGATAATTCCAGCTGGAGATAGAGGTACAAAACTTGTTATTGTTGGAAATCTTTTACACGAGGATTCTCTTTTAATGCATTTAAAACGCGACATTGATGAGAAAAAATCTGAAGGAGTTTTTAAGTCGTATCCGCTTATTGATGAAAATGGAAATATTCTTTGGACTGGCAAATATACAAATCTAAAAGAAATCGAAAAGGAAAGAAAAAGATTGGGTAGTGAAATTGCATGGAGACGAGAGTATCTTTTGGAAATTGTTCCAGATGATGATCAAATTGTCTCATTTGATCAAATCAAATATTATTCATCACTTCCAGACAAAAAGCCAAGAAGGGTTATACTTGGTGTTGATCTTGCAATATCACAAACAACAGCAGCTGACTACACAGCTATAGTGTTAGCTGCCATATACGGCTGGGGTGATAATTTTTATATTTACATACTGCCAAACCCAATAAATAGAAAGATAAATTTTACAGATACTATCGAAGAAATAAAGTTGCAATATGATTCAATTCAATATCTTGGCAATAGAATTATATACGTTGAAGATGTTGGTTATCAGCGAGTTGTTATTGAACAACTCAATAATGATGGTTATAAAGCGGAAAGCATTAAAATAACATCCGACAAACGCGCACGCCTTATGTCTATCAGTAATTTAATTCCGACAGGTAGAATTATTTTTCCTGAAGAAGGTGCTGAGGAGTTAATTGAAAATCTAGTGGGATTTGGAAAAGAAAAACACGATGATTTGGTGGATGCCTTTACAGTGGTTGCTAGAGAGGCTGTAAAAATGGATAGGCCACGACCAAGAGTATTTGCAAAAAATCCTTTCAATGCGTTTTATAGATAAAATTAAGCGATTTCCGAAGGGTCTGGACTTTATTTGGGTATTGCGTCATTCATTGGGTAAACCAATAAACCATATGAATAATGCAACCGTAGAGCAAAAAATAGGGATTTCCAAGGGTTTTCAAGGCCAGCAAGAGGCAGAACCGACTAAGGTCAAATATTGCCTGTACGCGAGAAAATCAACAGAATCCGAGGAACGGCAGGTGCTTTCAATCGATTCCCAGATTAAAGAAATGCTCCAAATCGCCGAGCGTGAGAATTTGGAAATTGTAGAAATAAGACGCGAGAGCCATTCAGCCAAAGATTCGGCACAACGCCCAGTTTTCAATGAAATGATAGAAGATGTTCGGAGAGGAAAATTTAATGGAATCTTAACTTGGGCACCAGATCGTCTGAGTAGAAATGCAGGAGATCTTGGAACACTCGTCGATCTCATGGACCAAAAACTTCTGATGGAAATCAGAACTTATGGTCAGCAATTCAAAAATTCTCCCAATGAAAAATTTTTGCTGATGATTTTATGCTCGCAAGCAAAACTAGAAAATGATAATCGAGGGATTAATGTAAAGCGAGGACTTCGAGCAAGATGTGAAATGGGCATCTGGCCAACTTGCACACCAACAGGATACCTCAATGAAAGATTATCAGAAAGGAATTGCCGAGTTGTTATTGATCCTATTCGCGGACCAATTCTTAAAAAGATGTTTGAAAAAGTTGGATACGATCACTGGAGCGGAAGAAAGATTTATCACTGGCTTAGATTCGAATTAAACTTCAAAGGCAAGAGCAATAAAAATCTTTCACTAAGCAACATTTATCGACTTCTTCAAAACACCTTTTATTACGGACCATTCGAATATCCCAAGGATAGTGGAAATTGGTATCAAGGAAATCATGAGCCTCTTATTACCAAGGAATTATTCGAGCTTACCCAAGAACAACTCAAACGAGATCGAATTGTCAGAGAAGGTCGCGAGTTTGCCTTCACTAAACTATTGACTTGCGGACACTGCGGTTCGGGAATTACCGCCACGGAAAAATACAAGCAGCTGAAAAATGGCGGATTGAATAAACATATCTATTATGGATGCACCAAATCGAGAGACCTGCACTGCAAAGCTGGATATGCCAAAGAAATAGATTTAATAAATGATCTGGTGAAAATCGTGGACGAATTGGCGATTGATGAAATTGGACTTCGAAAACAATTTGAAGAAGAAATCGAAAGATACAACCAATTCCAAAAAACTGTGCTGATGATGCAAGGCAAAGAAAAAGAAGCGAGGCTTCAAGAAAATTTTGACATCAGAACTTATGCCAAATATGTTCTAAGGGAAGGAAAAATTGATGAAAAACGAGAGTTATTAGCAGGGCTGAAAAGTAGATTGATATTTATTAATAAAAAGCTAATTCTAGCCAAAAAAGATGAGACCACCATAAAATAACTGCAGTATTGATAAAGTTCCTTTAAAATGTAATAATGAAGTTACAATTTAATTGCCTAACCCTCAAGAGAAATCCTGAGGTATGGCATAAAATACCGACTAAAGTATATCAAGCTCTCCATCCAGAGCACTTTAGTCGGTCGTGCGTCGAAAGGCGTGCGGGTGTCGCAAGACATCGCTGGTGGGGAGCTTTATGTTATCCCAACCAGCTTAATTCATTAAAAATTAAGTATGGAAAACCGACTAAACCCTGCTGGCGAGGGAGAGAGCCAGAAAAAAGAATGGTACAAAAAATGGTGGGGCATCATAATTGCATTAGTAATTTGGCCACTATTTGCCATATGGTATACAACTCATAAAACAAATTGGAGTAAAGAAAAACAAGGTTTTGCAATTGTTGGAGTGATCATTCTTGCTATATTTATTTATGGAGGAAATAAATCTGAAAATAAGCAAGCTCCGAATCAGGAAAAAGTTGCGGTCGAAAACAAACAATCACAGCAACCTACAGAAGAAAAAATAGTAACTCAGGAAACTAAAACTGAAGCACCTCAAATTAATACTATCGAGAATAGTCAACCAAAACAACCAGAAATAAAAATTCCAAAATATGAAATAGTTCACGAGGTTTCAGGAAAAAGATATGACGGAGGAATAAATTATATAATCCTAGTAGATCCAGTTAATATTAAGAACGACATCTTCAAGGAGGATATAAAAAATATCACAAAACAGCTTGTTAAAGACAAAGGATCAAAAATATCCATCGATATATTGGATGATAAAAAGACGCTGGAGTTATACAACGAAAGTCATTATGGGAAAGGTACTTTAGATAGGATATTAACTAAGCAGGAAATGGATATGGTTGGATTGCATCTAGTTGCATCTTTTTCAGGTCAATTAGAAACAATGATATATCCAAATTCACTAGCATTTTTTCCAGGGACATTCACTGATAATCCAAAAGTTGGAAAATATGTGCAAACTATAGAATTTAATCCTAGTCAGAACTAAGTATGCTTTCTTAGGAAAAGTTTAGATTTTGAAAACAAAAAAACAACCCGTCAGAAGGAGGATAACTCAAAAATTATGATTGCTGA
>CAZCMV010000003.1:0-88066 GCA_964500125.1 uncultured Bdellovibrionales bacterium
AAAACAAAAAAACAGCGGTCAAAAACTGCTGTTTTTTTGTTGCTCATTTTGCGGAGACCTTGGGTCTCTCTACCTCTTGAGCTTTGTGCGGAAGGAGTGGGATTCGAACCCACGGTCCCGTTGCCGAGACAACTGATTTCGAGTCAGTCCCATTCGACCTCTCTGGCACCCTTCCATTTGTATTAGCAGACGATTTTGTGAAAATAGAGATTGTGTTGTACAATACATCTATAGCACGTCAATAGTTAATTGCACAAGTATGCAAACAGAAAGACAAAATAATGGTAAGGAGAAATTTCTTGATCCAGAAGCAATAATAAAGCAGTTGCACTTATTGCCAGATAGTGAAATTGCCGATTTTGGTTGTGGAAATGGTTATTTTTCCTTGCCTTTGGCGCAAGCCTTAGAAGGAGATGGAAAGGTTTATTCTTTAGATGTACTTCCATCGGCTTTGGAAGCAGTAAATAGCAAAGCCAAGATGGAAAGAGTTTTGAATATACAAATCAAAAGAGTAAATTTGGAAAACAAAAGAGGATCAAGTCTTGAGGATGAATCAGTTGATTTTGTGGTTATTAAAGATATGCTATTCCAAAACAAAAATAAAAATAATATCGTAAAAGAAGCCTATCGTGTTCTTAGAAAAGGCGGTAGGATCCTTTTAGTAGAATGGAATAATCACAGGGAATCTTTCGGTCCAGAAATGTTTTTGAGAATTCCTGAGAATGAGGCTGTAAAGTTTCTTCAAGAAGAAGGTTTTTCCGAGTTAACGCGTATTTCCGCTGGCGAGTTTCATTATGCGATTGTCGCAAAAAAATAAAAATCAAAAAATGTTTTATTTTAGAAAAAAGATAGCATTAATATTGTTTGTGGCGTTATTGTTTCCAATGACTTTGTTTTTGTCTGGATGTGGCGGACAAGATTCTCGTCAGAGTTATAAAGTTAGTCTTGAAATATGGGGCTTGAATGACGGAGCTGATGCTTTTGATAAAATAATAAGCGAATACAAAAAAAAGAATTCGCACATAGGTGAAATAAAATACAGAAAACTATCAATTGATAATTATAAACAAGATGTTCTAGACGCAATGGCCTCGGGAAATGGACCGGATATTTTCTTGATAAATAATAATTGGCTGCCTTCTTTTGAGGACAAACTTGAGCCAGCTAAAGAATCTTTGATTAATGTTTCTGACTTTCAAAATCAATTTGTAGATGTGGTTTATAATGATTTCGTGAAAGATGATAAGGTTTATGCGATACCGCTTACAGTAGGTTCACTTGCTCTATATTACAATAAAGATCTTTTTAATGCTGCTGCCATTTCAGCTCCTCCTAAAAATTGGAATGAATTTCTTGAGTATGCTATTAAGATGACCAAGATAGATGATAATGGTGAAATAAAACAAAGCGGAGCAGCATTTGGCACTGCTTATAATATAAATCGCTCGGCAGATATAATCTCTGTTTTGATGATGCAAAACGGAATTAGCATGATTGATGAAAGTAAATCAAGCGCACGTTTTTATCAGAGTGTTGTAGATGCGGATGGAAAAACCGGTATTTCAGGAGAAAATGTCTTACAGTTTTATACTCAATTTTCAAAAGCGGGAATGCCTTCATATTCTTGGAATCCACGCATGCATTATTCAATAGATGCTTTTCACGAAGGAAATCTAGCCATGATGATAAATTATCCTTGGCATATTTCAACAATTAAGAGTAAAAATGCTAAACTTAATTTTGGAATTGCTCCTTTGCCCCAAGTGAATGTTGATAAGCCTTCTAATTACGCCAATTATTGGGGGTATGCTGTTTCTAAGAATAAAATTTCTTATGATTCATCTGCAGCAAACAGTGATGCAAAACAAAAAAAACAAATTTCCAATGATGTTCGTGTTCACGAGGCTTGGGAATTTGTTAAATTTTTGACTATGAAAAATAATGGATCAATCACTTTGAGCAACGCGGTTACTGGATTGTCTGCGCAATTTCCTGTTTCAATTGACCCAGCTCTTGAATACACAAAAAACACTGGACAAGTGGCTGCGAGGAAGGATTTATTAGATGCACAAAAAAACGATTTTTTGTTAGGATCTTTTGCGTATGGAAATTTTATTGCTAAAAATTGGTATAAAGTAAGTCCGGAACAGGCAGAGAGTTATTTGACTGAAATGATAGATTCTGTCAATAAGGGGTCTGCAAGTATTTCTGACGCAGTTGTTTTGGCTGCGAACAGAATTAGCCAAACTATGCAAAAGAGCAGACAATAGTCTATAAAAATATTTTCAGAATAGTTTTATGAATAGTATTAAGATTAAAGCGCTGCTATTTTTTGGAATGATTATTTTTTTGATGCCATTTTCGGCTTTTGCCGCGCTTGTTAGTTGTGGAAGAAGTGAAGAAAATATGTGTACTTTATGTGATATAATTTTAGGTATCTATGAAGTGGTTAAGTGGGGAATTGGAATTATGGTTGTTGTGGCGATTTTTTCAATAACTGTTGCCGGTATTTTGTATATCGTATCCATGGGCAATCCGGGAATGATGGGTATGGCTAAAAACGCCATAAAATATGCGCTTGTGGGTGTAGTAGTTATGTTGGGTGCTGTTATTATTGTGAATACAATAATGACTTTATTAGCTACAAAAGCTGATCTGGGAATAGGTGTGTCACATTCCTCTGAAATGAAGGCATGGCGCACGTTTAATTGTTCGAGTCAATAGGCATTATGGTTAAGATAAAATAATAATAAAAAGAAAATGAAGAGTGTAATTTTAGGAATCTTATTTTTTTCTGTCTTGTTTTATGCGCATGCAGTCGATGCTAATATAGATGCCACATGTAGTAGTGAGCAAGAATGCAGAGATATATGCGAAAATGGGAAATTTCAATTTGATGTTGAAGGCTATTGGTGCGCTGGAAATTATGCTGATCATAAAATAGGTGCTAATGGAAAATGTTTGGAACAGGCAGATTGTGGGCAAGGTTTGTATTGCAAAGAAAAAATTGGTGACGACACTTGTCAAGCAAAGCTAATTGATGGACAAATTTGCGCTTCGGGTGAAAAGGGGAGTGATGTTTGTAAAAACGCTTGTAAGACGGGAAAAAGTTATGCGGATTCAAACAATGAGACAGGGGTTGTCTGGTGGACTTGTGGAGAAAATAAGGAAAATAAGGATGATAAGGATAAAACTAAAGTAGGGGAAGAAACAGGACTAAATTCCAGCGGCTCTGTGAGTATAACCAATCCTTTGCAATATGATACGGTGGAAGAATTTCTAGGAGCTGTTTTGAGCTGGGCAAGAGGTATAATTGTTGTGTTGGCTTTGGTGTTTATTGTTATTGGCGCAATTTTGTATGTCATTTCTGCCGGACAAGCAGGTATGATGGAAATGGCAAAAAAGACGATTACTATGGCAATGGCTGGTTTGGCAATTGGAATCGCGGCCCCCTCGTTTCTCAAGGAGATATCCAAGATATTGGGGTGGACATCTGTGCCTGGCGAAGGTTTGACACTTTCACAAATAGCTTTGAATGTGCTGAATTTCCTCTTGGGAATTTTTGGTACGCTTGCAATAATTATGCTGCTCATTGGAGGAATTATGTATTTAACATCTGCAGGTGACCAAAATCGTATAGATTCTGGCAAAAAGATTTTCAAATATTCAGTTATTGGTATTTTAGTGGCATTTTCTTCTTTGGTTATTGTTGGGCAAATAGCAAAACTTTTGGCTTAAGATAATATTTTTATGATTACTAATGTCCCACAATATATTGATGTAGAAGACAAGGTGGCTGGACCGCTTACGGCTAAGCAACTTTTTTGGATGCTAGGAATGGGTGCAGCGCTTTTTTTGATGTGGGTTTTGATATCAGTAAAAGTATTGTTCTTTATTTTGGCTGTTCCTGTGGCACTTGTTTTTGTGGCACTTGCTTTTTATAAACCTTTTGGGCAGTCTTTAGGAGGATTTGTTGGTCATGGGTTTATGTTTTTATTTGCTCCAAAGATATATGTGTGGCGGAGAATGCCTAATATTAAGGCAAATGCAGTAAAAAAAGATAAAAAGCCAATAGAACACTTTCAAAGTCAGGAACATATTCTTTCCAGGGAACAGATAAGCAGTCTTGCGCACGTAGTAGATACTGAGGGAGCAGCAAGAGATAAGGAGGCGCTTGAACTAATTGCAAAAAATCAACAGAAATATCAGGCTGGTAAGGGAAATAATAGGGCTCAAAAAAATTGGGGAGATTTTTTGAATATGTAAAGGTGTAATTCATAGTAAATAAAAACAGAAAATGGAATTATTGCACTCAAACTCGCTTGCTGGTGGATCAGCAGGGGCAAGTACACAAAAATTTGTTGATGTGGAAGAAGTGCGTGACGGGGTGATTGTATTAAAAAACGGTTCGCTTCGCGCCGTTCTTTTGGTTTCTTCTATAAATTTTGATCTAAAATCAACAGAAGAACAAGATATTGCCATTAATCAATATCAAAATTTTCTCAATTCTATTGATTTTCCGATTCAAATTGAGATTGTATCCCGAAAATTAAACATTGTGCCATACTTGGATTATTTGAAGAAGCAGGAAGCGCATATTGTTAGTGAAATGATGCAATTTCAGTTATCTGAATATTCATCTTTCATAAAAAATTTAGCAGAGATTTCCAATATAATGACTAAATCATTTTATATTGTGGTGCCGTTTTCTCCCATTGAAAACTTGAAGCAGAGTTTTTTCGATCGTTTTTTTGGTGGAAGCAATCCAAAGCAGAATATTGTATATAAAAGAGAGCTTTTTGAAACGTATAAAAACCAATTATGGCAGCGAGTCGACCATGTTATTACGGGAATCAGTGGCACTGGTGTTACAGCGGTGCCGCTCAAAACGGAGGAGTTGATTGAATTATTATATAATGCTTATAATCCAACAACGCATCAAACGACAATTCTAAAAAATATAGAAAATATTGAATTATACTAAAATAAATTATGTTTAATATAATATCATCAAAAAACAAAGCTCCTGTTAACGATCAATTACTGGAGAATGAAAAACTTTATCAAAGCGGTGTTGCTACTATCCGCGATCTAATTGCGCCATCTGCTATAAAGATAAGTCCCAATATGATTCAGATAGGAGAAACCTATGCTAGAACTTTGTTCGTGGTGACCTATCCTCGCTATTTGCAAGCAAATTGGTTTTCTCCCATTATCAATATTGATTTTCCGATGGATATTTCGATGTTTATTCACCCTGTGGATACTGCGGAAATATTGAAAACTTTGCGTAAGACTACTACTCAGGTGCAGTCTCAGATTCATATTGAAGAAACTAGCGGTAAAGTGCGTGATCCGATGTTGGAGACAGCTTTAAATGATGTGGAAGATCTTCGTGACAAACTCATGCAAGGCACTGAAAAATTTTTTCGGTTCGGTTTGTATATTACGATTTATGGTAATAATGCTGAAGAAATAGATAAGCATCATCAGGAAATTCAGTCCATATTGGAGGCACAATTGGTTTATGTGAAACCATCTGTAATGAAAGTAGAGCAGGGTTATTCTTCAACTTTACCGCTTGCCAATGATGAATTGGATATTGCTAATAATTTGAACACTTCGCCACTTTCTACGACATTTCCTTTTGTTTCAGCAGACCTTTCTTCCGATGACGGGATTTTATATGGTATCAACAGGCATAACAACAGTCTTATTCTTTTTGATCGCTTCAAAATGGAAAATGCGAATATGGTCGTTTTTGCCAAGTCGGGAAGCGGAAAGAGTTATGCAGTTAAACTGGAAATATTCCGTTCAATGATGGTGGGGACAAATGTGATTGTAATTGATCCAGAAAATGAATATAAATATCTTTGTGAGACAGTAGGAGGTACGTTTATTAAAATGTCTTTGAATTCAGATTATCATATTAACCCATTTGATCTTCCCCGGGTGGGAATTGATGAAGATCCGGAAGATGTAATTCGTAACAACATTGCCAGTTTGATAGGTCTTTTGCATATTATGCTTGGAAGTGTTACCCCAGAGGAGGATTCTATTTTGGATATGGCTATTCGTGAAACATATGCGATGCGTGATATTACGCCACAATCTAATTTCCAATCTTTTACGCCGAACTCTTTTCCAACTATGTCAGATCTTTATGCCGTAATTCGCAATACGCAAGGAGGTGAATCTTTGGCGTTGCGTATGGAAAAATACACCGAAGGTATTTTTGCCGGCATATTAAACAAGCCTACTAATGTTCAAATAAATAATCAGCTAGTAGTTTTTAATATTCGTGATCTTGAAGATCAACTTAGGCCAATAGCTATGTATCTGGTGTTGCAGTATATCTGGAATCAAATGCGGAGCGAACTAAAAAAACGCGTAGTGGTGGTTGATGAAGCTTGGGTAATGATGCAAAACGAAGATGCAGCATCTTTTTTGTTCGGAATTGCCAAACGTTGTCGCAAATATTATACCGGACTTACAACAATAACTCAGGATATTGCAGATTTTATGACTTCCAGATATGGAAAACCTATTGTTACTAATTCTTCACTGCAATTACTTCTCCGTCAGTCACCAGCGGCAATTGATGTTATTTCGGAAACCTTTTTTCTTACAGAACAAGAAAAATTCATTCTTTTGGAAAGCAATGTTGGTGAAGGAATATTATTTGCTGGAGCGAAACATGTGGCGATAAAAGTCATTGCTTCTTATAGTGAGGATCAAATTATTACTTCAGATCCACGTCAACTTTTGGAAATCGAACAGGCAAAAAAGGAGTTTGATGAAGAATTATTATAGGAAAATGTTAAATATTTTGGTTTATGGAACAGCGCTCTTATGCTCAGCGTGATCAGCAAGAGGAGTTGCGTAGGCGCATGTTGGGTGAAAGAAGAAGAAATGAAAAAAGAAAAACGGACCAAAAATTAGAGTCCGGTTTTTCTGCTGTCAGAAATTTTCAAGACCAACCTTTTGCAAATAAAAATATCGATAGTTATGATAAAGAGGGTAATTTTAGTGATCAAAAAAATCAGGAACAGCCTTATTATTCTCAAAAAGCTGCCAATTTTCCCAGAACCAATGCCAGGGGAAGACTTCTAGAGCCAAGAAAAAGAGAGCAGGAAAATACTAGAGGACTGGAATCGCAAAGAAGAGGACTTCTTAATGACAGGAGAAGATATTTGTCTAACATGAACGGGAAAGAAAAAAAGATTGTGGTTAATTCAAAAGCAAATGTTGCCAAAAGGAAAATATCAGCTTTTTCTGAAATTGCTGCGGATTCCAAAGTGTTGGTTGCTGCTTTTATAAATCCCTTGAATATGTTTAAACTTTTTGGAAAAGTTGACTTATTGAAAGATGCTCCACTTATTATGGCTCTTATAGTTTCTGGCGGTGATGATTTTATAATTGATTGGTCAGGACTCACGGATGTGCTTCCGGGAACAGGGTCTGTAATTTCCTTTTGTGTTGATATCTTCAATGGTTTTATGAATTTGTTAGTTTTGCAAGCTGAGGGAGGAAATATGGACAGAATGAAACAACGAATGCTACGAAGAAGCAGTTTGCTTGTAGGATCTATTTGTATTGAATTATTCCCAATTCTGGATATTTTGCCGACAGAAGTGTTTGCTGTTGGTTCAATTTATATATTTATTCTTGCCGAAAGAGAAAGAAACGAAGAAAGGCAAAAAAATATTTCCTATGGTGGAGCTACGAAAGATGATTTGGCTGAAGAAGATCATGGGGAAGCTGGAAATACTGCCGTGATGAACGAAGTGGTATAAGATGTTTATCCTAGCTTGTTTAAATATTTTAAATCTATGGCTTCTAAAATATTTTCAGCTGCGACAGTTGGTCTTGATGGTGAGATTGTTGAAGTGGAAGTTGACGTGCTTGGTGCTGGACTTCATGCTTTTACAATCGTTGGTTTGCCTGACATGGCAGTTAAAGAATCGCGCGATAGAGTTTCCAGTGCGATCAAAAACAGTGGCTTTCGTCCGCCACATCAGTGTGGGCGAATTACTGTCAATTTAGCTCCAGCCAATCTGCCCAAGATGAGCGCTATATATGACTTGCCGATTGCGCTCGGTTTTTTGTTAGCAACAAAGCAGCTGATTATTGATTCACGTGAGAAAATTTTTGCTGGAGAATTGTCTTTGGATGGGTCGGTGCGTTCAATTCAAGGTATATTACCAATTGCATTGCTTGCCAAAGAAAGAGGATTTAAGGAGTTATTTGTGCCGGAAGAAAATGCTGCCGAGGCAGCAATTGTGGAAGGAATAGAAGTGTTTGGAGTGAAATCACTTTTGGAAATTGTTGAGCATTTTGCGGGCAATCGCAAGCTCATGCCACACGAAGGAATTAACTTTGAGGAATTTTTTAGTTTTTCCGAATATGATGTAGATATGGCTCATGTGAAAGGACAAGAACATGCAAAGCGAGCTTTAGAGATCGCAGCGGCTGGCGGGCACAATGTGATCATGAATGGTCCTCCAGGTAGTGGTAAAACATTGCTTGCCAAAGCGGTTCCTACAATTTTACCCAGACTTACCATGAATGAATCTTTGGAAGTGACTAAAATATTTTCTATAGCAGGAAAACTTGGAAAAGATGAAGCGCTTGTTTCAACGAGGCCATATCGTAGTCCGCATCACAGTGCTAGTGCTATTTCTTTGGTTGGCGGTGGAACATATCCAAGACCAGGAGAAATAAGTTTAGCACATCGAGGTGTGCTTTTTCTTGATGAATTTGCGGAGTTTCCCAAAAGCGTCTTGGAGAATTTGCGCCAGCCGCTTGAGGATGGTACAATAACCATCTCGCGCGTACGTGGCTCGTTGCATTATCCCGCTAGATTTATCCTAATTGCTGCGATGAATCCGTGTCCATGTGGGAATGCTACTGATCCTGAGAAAATATGCAGTTGCACTAGTTCACAGAGAGTACGATATCAACAAAAAATTTCCGGACCGATCATGGATCGTATTGATCTGCATATTGAAGTGCCGCGACTTAAGTTTGAAAAATTGGAGGATAATTCTGTTGGAGAATCGAGCAAAGACATACGCGAAAGGGTAGAAAGGGCAAGAGAGATTCAAAGGAAAAGATTTGATTCAGCAAGTGTTAATATTATGACCAATAGTGAAATGCGTCCGAATCATATCAAGGAAATGTGCGTACTGGGGGATGATTGTCGTGCTTTGCTGAAACAAGCGGTGGAAACTTATCGTTTAAGCGCGCGTGGTTATCATCGAATTATAAAGGTTGCACGTACGATTGCTGATCTTGTTGGCGAGGAAAACATAAATTCCAAACATATTGCTGAAGCGATTCAATATAGGTTCAGGAATGAATACTAGCAAGATTCGCAGAATTTTATAAAGGTCATTCTAAATTTGCTTCAAGACGTTCAAGATATTTGTGGAGCATTTTAGTACTCATCTGGATTTCGGATTAGCTGTCTTGATTTGCGAGACATGAATCTGGAATGAGATAAGTTTTTTTATGGTTAGATTTGGTTGTAAAAATAAAAAAAATATTTGCAAAAAGCTGCGGAAAGTATCCGTGATTTTTATTATTTTAGTAGCATTGTTTTTGAATGTTAATGAAATATTTGCGCAAGATAATAAAAAGGTTATTACGGTTTGTGATGATGGGCTTTGTTTTCAAGCAAATGCAGAAGAAGAAACTGTCGGAGGCGTGTTGAATAAATTGAATATTAAAATTGCAGATAGGGATTTGGTGGTTCCCGCACAGGACAGAAAAATATATTCGGGGGGCAAAATTGTGATCATGCGTACGAAAAAGATTACTATTGCAGAAAAAGGGAAAACATTCGATGTGTATACAACAAGTCGTAATGTAGAACAGGCTGTATGGGAGCAAAAGGATATTAATTTATTGGAAGATGATATTACTAGGCCGGCACGAAATGTAGCTTTGGCTGATGGTATGAAAATAACCGTGGTTCACGTTATACTCAAAGAAGAGGTTGTGGAAAAATCAGTTAATTATAAAACGATTACAAAAGAAGATGACTCTTTGAGTTGGCGAATCAAAAAAGTAACCCAGAAAGGAGAAAAAGGAATCAATGAAATAAAATACAAGGTTGTATACCATGATGGTGAGGAAATATCGCGTAAGATGCTTGAGCAAAATATTACTAAAAAGCCGGTTGATGAAATTGTGACGCAGGGAACATATGTTAAAGTAGGAAAAGCCCATACGGGTGGGGCGAGTTGGTATGCTCATACGGGAACACTGAGTGCCGCTAATCCATGGCTGCCTATGGGAAGTTATGTGAAAGTTACCAACAAAGGCAATGGCAAATCAGTGATTGTAAAAATAAACGATCGAGGACCGTTTGGGCCTGGAAGAATTATTGATTTGGACAAAGTTGCTTTTGCCAAGATTGCTGATTTGGGGCAAGGGGTGGTAAATGTTAAGATGGAAGAAATTACAAACTAGGTTTAGTTGAGATTGTCATTTATTTTTTGACGCGCTTTTGGTCTGAAACAATGATCAAAAGCTCATAATTGCTGTTGTAATTAACGGTCAAAAAATAAATGACAATTCCATTAGATATATTTTTATGATTAAAGCTAAAAAATCATTGGGGCAGAATTTTTTGAAAGATGAATCTGTTTTGCAGCGGATTGTTGAAAGTGCAAATCTTTCAAATGATAATTTGGTGATCGAAATAGGTCCAGGACAAGGTGTGCTGACGGAAAAGTTAGCAGCAGTTTGCAAAAAAGTAATTGCAATTGAGTTGGATGACCGTTTGATAGATTTATTACGTAATAAATTACGTAATTTTGAAAACACGGAAATCATCCATGGGGATATTTTAAAAATTAACTTACCGCAGTTAATAGAAGATCACATTTTCCTAAAAGCTAGTGAAGCTAAAAGCTATAAGCTAGTAGCAAATATTCCGTACTACATAACTGCGCCGATCATTAAATTGTTTTTGGAAACGAAATATCCGCCGAGCGAAATGATTTTAATGGTGCAAAAAGAAGTGGCGGAGAGGATTTGTGCGAGCGCAGGAGAAATGAGTATTTTGGCAGTGGCGGTGCAATATTATGCGCAGCCAGAATATCTGTTCACTGTTCCGCGAGAGGCTTTTGATCCGGCACCGAAGGTGGAAAGCGCGGTTATAAAAATAGTAATCAGTAATCAGCAATCAGTAATTAGTAAAAAAGAGGAGTCAAAAAAATTCTTCCGGATTGTGAGAGCTGGGTTTTCGGCGAAGAGAAAAACGTTGGCAAATAATTTGGCAAGCAGTTTGCAATTGGACAAAAAAACAGTTGAAGAAAAATTGGCAGAGAAGGGATTTTCCAAGTCTGTCAGGGCACAGGAATTGGGAGTGGAGGATTGGAAAAAGCTTGTGGCGGTTTTTGGAAATTAGGGTGATTGGTGAGGTTGGGGAAATGATCAAATAAGAAAAATAGGACAAATAAGACATATAAAATATGCAAGATATACTTTTGGGTTTGAATAAAGAACAAAGGGAAGCGGTGGAGACGGTAAAGGGGCCGCTTTTGATTATTGCCGGAGCGGGATCAGGCAAGACCAAGACGTTGACACACCGCGTCGCATATTTGATTCAAAATGCCAAAGTGAGGTCGCAAAATATCTTAGCGGTTACTTTCACCAATAAAGCTGCGCAAGAAATGCGCGAACGAATCGGCAAAATCCTTGGTGTTGTTGGTGATGTTAGGGGGATGCGGGGAATGTATAATTCGAAGCTGCCACTGATCGGAACATTCCATTCGATTTGTGTGCGGATTTTGCGCAGTGAAATTGAAATGCTCGGTTATGCCAAGTCATTTCACATTCTGGATGATCAAGATCAGCAAGCTTTGATGAAGCGAGTGATGAAAGAATTGGAAATTGATACAACCCAGTTTCATCCCAAAGCATTTTTAGGTGCGATCAGTAATGCTAAGAATGATTTGATTGAGGCTGAGCAATTTGCCCAAGAGGCGAACGGTTATTACGAAGAACTGGTTGCGAAAACTTTTGTTAAATATCAACAAGAATTGAAAGCAAGCAATGGTTTGGATTTTGACGACATTATTTTGCTGACCGTGAAGTTGTTCAAAAAATTTCCGTTGGTGCTGGAAAAATATCAGCTTATTTTTCAATTCATCATGGTTGATGAATATCAAGATACGAATAAGGCGCAATATGTGCTGGTGAATTTGTTGGCGAGCAAACATCGCAATTTGTGCGTCGTGGGGGATGACTGGCAGTCGATTTACAAATTTCGCGGGGCAGATATTAAAAATATTTTGGATTTCGAAAAGGATTATCCGGAAGCAAAAGTAATTCATCTGGAACAGAATTATCGTTCATCGCAGATCATATTGGATGCGGCATATGGTGTGATCTCCAAAAACATCAATCGCAAAGATAAAAAATTGTGGACAGAGAAAAAAGAAGGACACTTGATTACTTCATATGAAGCGGAGGATGAAAAAGAAGAAGCGGAATTTATTGCAAGAGAAATAATGAATGCCAAGGGCACAAAACGCTATGCTGACTATGTTGTGCTTTATCGCACTAATGCCCAGTCACGTATGGTGGAAGAAGTTTTTTTGCGCCGCTCGATTCCGTATCGCATTATCGGGGGCATCAAATTTTATCAACGCAAAGAAATCAAAGATATGGTTGCCTATTTGCGTTTGATATTCAATAATAGCGATGTTGTTTCTTTGGAACGCATCGTCAATGAACCGAAACGCAACCTTGGAAAAGCGACGCTTGATAAATGGGTGAAGATTGCAAGAGAAATGGAAATGAATCCAATTATAATGGGATATCGGGGAGACCTGGGAAATCAGGTTGATTCAGGATTGGGAAAAGTTAAAGTCGATGCGATTAAAAAGTTTTGTGAGTTTATTGTGAGGATGGATGAAATAAGAAACAGGATATCTTTGTCTGATTTTATTCAAAAAGTTTTTGCGGAGAGTGGCTATGAAGCGATGTTATTAAAAGAGGGAACAGAAGGAGAGGTTAGATGGGAGAATGTGAGGGAGTTAATTTCAGTTGCACAAAAATATGACAGTGAAGAAGCTAATGATGTGGAGGATAAATTAGCTGCTTTTTTGGAAGAGGTTGCGTTGGCTTCGGATGTGGATAATGTGGATCAAAATCAGGATGCAGTTCACCTTATGACCATGCACAGCGCCAAGGGCTTGGAGTTCCCAACAGTTTTTATTATCGGGCTTGAAGAAGGAATTATGCCGCACTCGCGTAGCCAGCTTTCTTATGAAGATATGGAAGAAGAGAGGCGACTCATGTATGTGGGGCTCACACGTGCCAAAGAAAAAATATATTTGTTGTTTACCAGGCAGCGAACTATTTTTGGTGCAACGCAAGTGAATCCACCGTCGAGATTTTTGGATGATATACCGAAGGAGCTAGTGGAACGATGTGAACAAGAGATGAAATACAAGATGGAAGAAACAAGAAATAAGAAACAAGAAACAAATAAATTTCAAATTTCGAATTATAAATTTTCGAACAAATCTCAGATCTCGACTCCCAAATCTCAAGTCTCAAGCAGGGCTTCTTTCCGAGATGGAGAGAAGGTGGCGCATGGGGAGTTTGGAGAAGGAATTGTGGTTTCTTCGGATGAAGAGATTGTGACTGTGGTTTTCAAAAAAGCGGGAATAAAAAGATTAAGCAAGGAATATGCAAAATTGAAGAAAATTTAAAAAATAAGACAGATAAGACTGATAGGACATATTGTTAATGCTTTTAAATAAGAAAAAGTGACACCGGTGTGTCATTTTTTCTTACTGTGGAATTTTTTGTGGATATCCTTGAGTCCCTGGTTGGTAACATGAGTGTAGATTTGGGTGGTGGTGATGGATGAATGCCCAAGCATTGCTTGCACGGATCTTATGTCGGCACCGTTGGCAAGTAGGTCTGTTGCAAAACTGTGGCGCAAAGTGTGCGGATGCACATCTTTGACGATGCCGGCTTTAGTCGCATATTTCTTGACGATTCTTTGGATGGAGCGTGGAGTTAAATTTGCACTTCCGTCCGAATATATGACTGCATTTCTGGAAAAACGGACAAAAAGAGCGTCATCTATGTCGATTCGTTTTTCTGAATATTTTTCCAATGCTTTTTTGGCGCTATCGGAAATAAAAACGACGCGTATTTTGTTTCCTTTGCCGCGGATACTGAATTCTTGACGGTCAAGATTGATTTGATTGCGTTTGAGAGAGGATATTTCGGAAACACGCAGACCTGAAGAAAAAAGCAGCTCCAAAATAGCTCGGTCGCGCAACGATTTTACATCAGAACTGCTGGCACTTTCCAATAATCTTGTTACTTCTTCTGCTTGCAGAAACCCGACTTCATTGGCGGGATTTTTCCCTACATCTATTTTTTCGGCTGAAAGTGAAGCTATATCCCTTTTGGCAAGATATTTGAGAAAGTTGCGCAGAGCAATGATATGGTAGTTTTGGGTTGCTTTTTTGAGCGTTTGATTGGTTTCATCTGTAAGTCGGTTAAGATATAGACGATAACTGCGAACTAAATCAGCACTGATTTGGTCGGGCTTGTTTATTTTTGCCCAATCGAAAAAACGTTTCAGATAATGACTGTAGTTTTCAATGGTTTTAGGCGAGCGATTGAGCTCTATTTCGAGATATTCAAGATAGTCGCATAGGAGCTTTTGAAGATTCATGGGGTATTTGGGAATGTTAGGAAAGTTAGAGTGTTCTGACTGATTTAATTATAACTCAAACAAATTTTAGAGTAAAAGTAACCTAACAATAATTGCTTTAAATAAAGCAAAAAATATAAAATTTGTGCATAACTCAATTGACAAAAATCTCACTATGAGTATACTGGTAAGCAGTTAAAAATTAGGATTGCAGATGATGGGCCGAGAGGGGCTGTTTTATTTTCCCTATTAGCTCTAAATCTCCAGTCTTGGAAGGATTGCGTACTATTAGTACCAAACAACGTTTTCAAAAAATTAGGCGGCTTTTTCGTGCTGTTGATGCAAACAAGCTTCATACCAAACTTTATATATATCAACGGGCGATTGCTGATTTTATTAAAAGGCATCGCAGCGTAAAATTATTACATCTTTTACGCCATTATAGTGCTTTTGCAGTTGTTATCTCGAGCGCTCTTTTGGTGTCTGCGACGAATGCTGCATCCGGAAGGGGTGAGCAGGGAGTTCTCAATGGATATTGGGAAAATAGCACCGATTCTTCAGTTGGAGTTAAAACGAAAGGTCAAGAAAACAGAGAAAATGATCTAGCTTTGGTTCCTTTAGCTAAAGCGCCGATGGCTGTTGATCCTCAGTATAAGGAAGAAACTATTGCTCAGATGCCAAATCAAAACCAAGGATTGTATGCTTCTGCATTAATCCCCAATCAAGCCAAAGACCCTGAAGAAGACGGTGGAGTTAAAATGTATACAGTTCAGGAAGGTGATACGATAAGCTCAATAGCTCTCAAGAACAAGATTTCTATTAACACAATTCTTTGGGCCAATGACATTGATAATGTAGATTCTATAATGCCGGGAGATACAATATTTATCTTGCCGGTTTCAGGACTTTCGCACAAAGTGAAAAGTGGGGACACTATTGATTCTATTGCGGCAAAATATAAAGCTGATCGTGGCAGGATTATCGCCTTCAATGAACTCCCGGCGAACGGTGATTTGAAAGTTGGTGAGGACATTGTTATTCCTGACGGTCAAGGTGTAGCGCCTCAACAAACCACCGAATCTTCAAATCAGGGGACTGGTATTGAAAGAAGACAATATGCCACATCGACTGGAGGAACGCCGGAAGTCTCCAGTGGCAAGGTACTTGGTGGTAAGGCTGGTGCCGGTCACAAATTTCCATATGGCTATTGCACATGGTATATTGCCCAAAAACGTTATGTTCCTTGGGGTGGAAATGCCGGAACCTGGCTTTATCATGCTAAATCCATGGGATATGCGACCGGAAGGAAACCGCGTCCGGGAGCGATTATGGTTACAACGGAAAGTCGTTATTATGGCCACGTTGCTTTGGTAGAAAAAGTAAGTGGTGATACGATTACTGTTTCGGAAATGAATTATGTCGGTTGGGGTAAGAAAAGCAGGCGAACTATTTCTGCCTCAAGCAGGGTGATCAAGGGCTTTATATATTAGGATAAACTGCAATAAAAATGAAACACACAAGGCAACGTTTGATCGTTGTCTTGTTTTTGTTTTGGTGGTTATGTGATATAATTATTTTGTGCATAGCTACAAAAAAATAGTTGAAAATAAAAATCACCCATTATTTCCGTTTATGGATTTTTTCCGCAGAAATAGAAAAACAGCCATATCATTACTCGCTATTTTTATCGTGAGTTTTTTGGGTGTATTCACAACTTTCAATCACGCTGACGCTGTGTTAATCCCTACTTATTATGCCGCTAAAGTTCTCACATCGGGGGCTTCTGGTGCTGGTGAAGCTATGGGGAACATGCTAGTAGTTGGCATAAAATACATTCTTGGTGCAATTCTTACTTTTGTCGGATGGCTGTTAATAATACCGGGAGTAATGCTGGATGCTCTTTTGAAAGTAGAAAACAATGCTTTATATTTGGACAGCACGGCAGTGCGAGAAGTTTGGGTAATGGTGCGCGATTTTCTCAATCTTTTTTTCATTTTCACCCTTCTTTTTTCAGCTTTTGCAACCATTTTTCAGATCGAAAAATATCATATCAAAAAAATTATCGTCAAAATAATCATTATGGCTCTTTTGGTGAATTTCAGCTTTCCCATAGCCAGGTTTTTTATTGATATTTCTAATGTGATGATGTATTGGTTGCTCAATAATATATTTGGTGGTTCAGAAGGAGCAAGCATTGCTGCAACGCTAGCGTCAAGTTCTGGCTTAAAGGACTTGCTTATTCCTGAAAGAGCTGCTGAATATCAAGTACCGTATCTTATCGCAGCAATAATATTTACTTTTATCTTCGGCATTACTTTAATGATGATCGCGGTATTATTTTTAGTAAGACTTATTGTTCTTTCTGTTTTGGTGATGTTTTCACCGGTTGGTTTTGTGGGTTATGTTTTTCCAGACACAGCAAAATATGCCAAACAATGGTGGGATATGCTCTTGAAATATTCTTTTTTTGCTCCAATAATGACTTTCGGATTAGCAGTCACACTTAAAATGATGCAAAGTCTTGGTGCTAATAGTAGTGCCATGAGTAGTTTCAGAAAAGCGGCGGAAGATAACAGTGCAAATGTTGGAGCTGACGCAAATTGGATAGCGGCGGCAGCTTTTTTCATTGTTCCGATAGTGATTCTCTGGATGTTCATGGGAGTTGCGCAGAAATTCAGCATTGAATTTGCAGGTGATGTACAGAAAAGGGGACAGGATTTGGCAAAATGGGCCGGAAAACAACCATGGAGAGGAACAAAAGCATTGGTAAATGCCACTGGTGTCCCTGGTGGCGTAAAGGCGGGAATAGCAAAGTTCCAAAAGAGCGGTACACTTTTTGGTGTTAAAGTTTCGAGATATGGCGGAACAGATGCGCGTGAGGCGCGTGAGGCCCAATGGGCGGGATTGATGACGGGTGGTTCTTCTGGTATGAGATCTGCTACAGAAAACAGGAGGCGCAAACTTATTGCGGACAAAATGGAAGAATATAAAAAATCAGGACTGGGAGCAAGTCAGATTGAGAGAGATCTTACGTCTAATGATGAGGTTACACGAATTGCGGCCGCGATGCACATGAATGAAAAAGGCGATCTCAATAATATTGATAGAATGAAAAAGGCACTTGCTGCTGTAGGTAATGATGCTGAAGCGCGAACTAAGATTGTTGATAAAATCGAAAATGTAGGCGCTATTTTCGAGAATAAGGATCATTACAATGATGCACTGGTAAGTGCACTTGATGGGATAGATGTGTCAACTTCTGATGGAAAACAAAAGGCTGATAAGATAAGAAAAAGTTTTGAAGCGAAGATGAAGAAAGAGAATCGCATGGATCTTATCTTGGATCATGACGTGAAGTATGGTGTGCTTGATGCAAATTCATTTGCTTATGGAAAAACTGAAAAAGAAATATATGAAGAGCGTCTGGGCTCCCTTAATGCTGAAGGTCTTGGAAAGCAGCACAAGTTGCATAGCAAAATAGGAACAAATACTAATCTTCAAAACTTTATATTAGACAATATCGCTGGCGATTATCAGCGACATCAGGAAATGCACAGACACCTGAGTATTTCAAATCAAAGAAAATACGCTGACGAAGGTTTTGATCCAGGACCTACTCCTCCATAAAATAATATATCAACACCGATATTTCTCTTTGTGATGTTCAGGTTCGATGTTTTATAATCGATCAAATGAGTTATCTTTTATGTTAGTATATTCAAAATGTATAATCAAGAAAATAATCAAAAAATAACAAATCCTATATATTTTCCCATGATCACCCCTTCAGTATTTGGAAGGGCAGATTCTGCTGATGTTAGAAAAAAAAGATGGGATATTTTTAATGCTTTGCCAGAACAAGAAAAGGATAAAATCCTTGCTCCTAATGTTGCGTTTACATTGAAAAATGTGGCTGAAAAATATGATCTTTCCGATGAAGAGGCAATGAAAATATCAAGATTGGTGCGCGAACTTTTTTTTAGAAACATCTCTAAGGAAAATATAGCGGTTGAACTGCAAAGAAGGATCTCAAGATTGACCAATTCCGAATTAAAAGACGTGGAAAAGATTATCATATACCAAATATTAACAGCAAATACTTCTCAAATAAAAGAAGCATCTTTTAAAACAACCAATATAATCAAATTATCTTTGGAAAATGCGCTTTCTCGATATCCAAATCTTGGTGAGCAATCAATAACAGCAAATCAGTTGCGATTACGGATTACTCCAAATCCAGTGAAACCCTCAATCAAGAATTGGATCAGTGATTATTGCGAACAAATGGGATCGGGAAAACATGAAGCATTTGATCGTGGAAATTATCTTTTTCATAGTGAGAACACAAAAATTCTGACTGCAATCGAAAGGAAGAAACTTTCACTTGTGCTTAAATCCTTGGACGAAGGCATGTTGCTTAATGTTGATCCGGAAAAACAAGAAGTTGTGTTTGAATTAGAGGGCAGCTCTAATATTCAAATGGAAACTTCTGTTTTGCGTCAATCAATAAATCATCTTGCGAGTCGAGGTGGGCAAATGAATAGAAATGATGAGAACATAGCAAGGCGAGAAGTTGGCAGCGGACAAAAACAAGATACGAGAAAAACAGGACCCGGAACGGGTGGTATTGGACAGGAGGGTGGTTTCATGGATGGAATGAGAACATTGAAAGAAAAAAAAGAAGTTAAAGAAACAAAAGAAATGGAAACCTCTGCGCAAACAATATTCAGACAAAGCAATTTGCGTAATTTTTCAAATCAAAATACACGTGTTACACAACAATCTGTTGACATGACTGGAGTTAATGCAATGTCGCCAAATCAAGAAACAAAAATAAATCAGTTTTTTGGAGAAAACTCCGTGTCTGATTTTGTCGGTAAGGGAAAAACGGAAAAATTTTCGCCGAAACCACAAGTGTCTGTTCATTCCACGGCTGTTCCGTCGAACTTTGCTGATGTTATACAAAAAAAACCAAGCAATCAAACACAAGAAAAAATAATCGAAAATGCAGCAGGAGCCGCCACGCCTGCCAGGATTGTTCCAAAATCAATGTTGTCGCAAAATGCTAATGGAGGTAGTGTAAGTTTTTCTTCGCCGCAACAATTGCCCATCGAAAAAAAACAGATGCCTTCAAAAAAATCACCTTTTAGAATTGTTCCGCATGGCGATTTGTGATGAATTGTGAATTGTAAAATATGAATTATGAATTAATCAATATAGCGTACGCAGGAGTGATTTCAAGTGCGCCAACAATTTCTCAGATAGGATTACGCATCTTGAATTTTTTGTTGTCTATTTTTTCTTTTATTGTTATAATAACAATGTTGATATCTGGGGTTATGTATTTTTTTGCTGCAGGTAATGAAAATATGATTGAAAAAGCAAAGAAATCTTTTCAATGGGGAATTGTTGGAATGATTGTAGGGATAACAGGATTGATAATAATAAGATTTATTTCAGGAATTTTGAATGGTAATTAAAATAAAAATAAAAATGAAAGGAGGTGCGCTATGAATTTAATTAAAAATATTTCCTATTCAGTTGCTTCCGCAGCACTTATTTTGCCTGTTAGTGTTTTTGCTCAAATAAAAAACCCTGACAATACCGGGCTTCCATCAGGCTCTATTACGGAAATTATTACGAATTTAATGAGATGGTTGTTGATGATGGTGGGAATTTTTGGTGTTATTGGTTTTGTTATTTCCGGTATTTTGTATCTTACATCTACGGGAGATCAGACTATGATTGATCGTGCCAAGAAAGCTATGTTGTATTCAATCGTGGGCGTATTGGTTGCTTTGCTTGGTTTGGTTATTTTCGCCGCCATGCAAAAATTACTTACTGGAGGGGGCGAATTCTGATCAAATTTCTTGAAAAATATTTTTCACGAAAACAGGCTTCTTGGGGAGCTTGTTTTTGTTATTTTCATGTCGTATAATTGAATCAAGAATAAAAAACAAATTATGAAATTGCTTTCAAAAAATTTTTTCCTACTCTTTTTTATAGCCTTGTTTTTGTCAGTCTTACAGGCAGAGGCGGATGATCTTCCTTACATATATAAAGATAAGGCAGAATGTACCAACAGTGGTTGCAAAAATTGCCAAGAGGTGCTAACTGCCGGATATAAGACAATACAATGTGTGAAGACACCGACAAATACAACTTCTTCTTCAAATACAACTAAACAAAGTGTTGTTTCTCCCACCTTAAGTGTAGGAGAAGCTTCTTGTGAATCTGGATTTACAATGCAAAGCGGCGTTTGCATTCCCTCAAACACCGGACTGCCAGATAAGACAGTGCAAGAGATAGCGGTTAATCTTATGAATTGGCTTTTAGGTATATTTGCTGTTTTTGGAGTAATTGCTTTTGTTATTTCCGGGATACAATATTTAGTTTCCACTGGTGATACGAAAATCATAGAAACAGCAAAGAGAAATATGGTCTATTCTGGAGTTGGGATAATTGTGGGACTCTCCGGATTGATAATAATAAAGGCCATACAAGCTATTTTTAGTGCTAATTCAGGTATTTGACATAATGTCTTTTTTTAGCTATAATGGCTTTGTGGTGGGTTTTCAGGAAAGTTCGCTAGAGAAGCGGACTTTTTTCATAGCCTTACAAAATGTGAACCTGTTAGGAATTTACGAATGTGCAAATATAAAAGCATTGAAATTAGCATGCTGGTAAATTCGTATTAAGTGTATAATTAATAGAATATAAATTTATGCCAAGAAAGAAAAAACAAGAAGAAGAATCGCAAAGTCAGAGCGGAAGACTCGGCGAATTCGGCAGTGCTATTATGCAGATTGCTGAAGAAAAAGGAATTTCCAAAGACAAAGTTATTGAAACTATCGAGGCTGCTTTGGCCGCCGCCTATAAAAAGGATTATGGCAAGAGGGGCCAGAGAATTCGGGCAGAATTCAGTCCGGTTTCGGGAGATATGAAATTCTTTTTAGTGAAAGATGTTGTTGATGAAACTGTGCGCGATTTTGCCGAGCCTGAAAGCGAGGAGGAAGAAAAAAATGTACGTGAAAGTATTGAAGAAGAAATGGCTGAAGGCGAAGAAAAATTGCCCAGATATAATGTGGAAAGAGATATGCTCCTGGAAGAAGCAAAAAAGATCAAAAAAGATGCACAAATTGGCGATGTGATTGAACTCGAGCTTGAGTCTCATAGTGATTATGGTCGTGTAGCTGCTCAAACCGCCAAACAAGTCATCATCCAGCGTATTCGTGAAGCTGAGCGTGATGCTATGTTTTCGGAATATAAAGAAAAAGAAGGAGAAGTGCTTAGCGGAACAGTACAAAGAATTGAAGGACGTAATGTTTATATTGATCTTGGTAAATCAGTCGGTGTGCTTTTACCGAACGAGCAAGTACGAGAAGAACGTTATCGCATAGGACAGCGTTTGAAAGTATATATGCACAGAGTCGAATCTGATCCTAAAGGTCCTGGTATAATATTGAGTCGTACGCATCCGGAGATGGTGCGTAAACTCTTTGAATTGGAAGTCCCGGAAATATTTGTTGGTACCGTTGTTATAAAATCAATCGCACGCGAGGCTGGCTCAAGGTCTAAAATAGCGGTAGTTTCAGAAGAAGAGGGAATTGATCCAATTGGTTCATGTGTGGGACAAAAAGGAACACGCGTACAGGCTGTCATTGATGAGCTTGGTGGAGAAAAGATTGATATCATCGAATGGAGCGAGAATATTGCCAAATTTATAGCTGCAGCTTTGAGTCCTGCCAAAGTTCTAAATGTGGAGGCAAATGAGGAGAAAAAAGAGGCTACAGTTACGGTTCCGGAAGACCAGCTTTCTTTGGCTATTGGCAAGAAAGGACAAAATGTCCGTTTGGCAGCTAAGCTTACCGGTTGGAAGATCGATGTTCTTGGCGGAGGGTCCGTGCAAGATAATGTAGAAGTAGAAGATGAAAATGCGGAAGAACAGGGGGATGTGGAAAGCGAGGAAGTTTTAGAATAAGAGAAAATGAATCGCGAAACAATCTTAATTTATTCCTAATTGTCACTAACAAATACAAGAAGATAAATATATGAATAGAATAGTAGTTATTGGGCATAAAAATCCTGATACTGATTCCATTGTTTCGGCTATTGCAATGCAAGAATATCTTGTTAAAGCTTTAGGGAAAGAAGCTGTTGCCGTGCGTGCCGGGGAAATTAACAATGAAACTAAATTTATCCTGGAATTTGTGGGTGAAGAGAAGCCTCAATTGATTGATACTTTGAGTGGTAGAGATGTTGTTGCATTGGTTGATCATAATGAGGCAAGTCAAGTTGCTGAAAATATCGATTATGGCAAAGTGGAATATATTTTTGATCATCATAAATTGATGGTTTCTACGGAAAAGCCGATATTTTGCAGATGCGAGCCTTTAGGAAGCACTTCTTCATTAGCAGCAAGACTATTTGAAGAAAATGGAAGTATTCTTTCGGAAAAAATGGCCAAGCTTTTGCTTGCAGGAATTGTTTCCGATACATTAAATTTTACTTCTCCTACGACAACTAATGAAGATAGGGTCATTGCGGATAAACTTAACGCCATTGCCAAGTTGAATATAGAATCTTTTGCGAGTGATATGTTTAAGGCAAAATCAAGTCTGGAAGGCATAAGCGTGGCGGACATGGTGTCATTAGATTATAAGATTTTTGAGATGGGTAGTGAAAAAGTAGGAGTAGGCACCTGGGAAACCACTGATCCTGACACTGTTAATGAAAAGAGCGCTGAAATTAAGCAGCAATTGGAGGCAAAAAAGGAAGCTGATGGATTATCTATGATTTTTTTCATGGTTGTGGATATAATCAAGCAAAATTGTTTTTTGTACACCGTTAGCGAAAAGGAGCAGATGGTGGCTGAACAGGTTTTTGGTGTTGTCGCGAAAGATGCTGTTTTGGAACTTGTCGGAGTTGTATCTCGCAAGAAACAAATTGTGCCACCACTTACGGAATATTTGGTAAAGTAAAATTGAAAATATAATTGCTTTATGCAATTTGTTTTCAAATTGGAATGAGTCTCTATGCGCTTTGACGATTTTTTTCAAGGAAGCGCTCCGCCGGTTGGCGGATACTCATTCCTTTGTTTCAAACAAATTCATAAAGCATTAAGATGAGAGAAAATATAAGACGGATAATTTTTACAAAGAAATGATTAAATCAGAAGTGAAAAAATTAGACAAATCGCAAGTGGAGATAGTTATCTCTGTTTCTTGGGATGAATGGCAAAAATATTTGGAAATGGCAATTGCCGATATCTCCAAGGAAATCAAGATCGAAGGTTTTCGCAACGGAAAGGCGCCAAGAAAGATGATTGAGCAGAAAGTTGGAACAGCAATGATTTTGGATGAAGCTGCCAATAAAACCGTACAAAAAACATATCCTGCGGTTTTAGTGCAGCAAAAAATAGAAGCTATCGGACAGCCAAAGGCTCAGATTAATAAGCTTGCCGAGGGTAATGATCTGGAATACGCAGTAGTTACTTCAGTTATGCCTGAAATTAAAATAAATCCTTGGAGAGAAAAGGCTAAAAAGATAAACAAGGAATTTGCCAAACAAGAAACTGAAGTAAAAGATGAGGAAATCAAAGAAGAGCTCAAGACCTTGGCCAATAGTCGTGTGCAACTGGCTACTGTTGAACGGGAGGCTAAAGATGGCGACAGTGTAGTTATCGACTTTAAGGTTTTACAGGATGGTGTGCCAATTGAACACGGAACTGCGCAAGATCACCCGTTGATTTTGGGAAAGAAAGTTTTCATCCCAGGATTTGAAGAGCAGGTTGTAGGGATGAAAAAAGGAGAAGAAAAAGAATTCGTACTAAATTTCCCGGATTCCTATCATGAAAAAAGTCTAGCTGGCAGGCCGGCAACTTTTCAAGTCAAACTTAAGGAGGTCCAAGAAAGGAAAACTCCGGAAATCACAGATGAATTTGCCAAATCTTTGGGAAAGTTTGAAAATGTAGATGCCTTAAAAAAGAATATTCGCGAAGGCGTTTTGGAGGAGAAGAAGCAGCACGCTCAAGAAGAAAGACGCGCGAAACTTTTGGAAATGCTTGCAGAATGCGCAGAGGTGGAGATCCCTGAGATTCTCATTGATGAGGAAGTGAAAAAAATGTTCGGTGAATTTGAAATGCAGCTATATGGTATGGGCATGGACATGGAAAAATATTTGGAGCATACGAAGAAAAAACGTGAAGAAATAGAGCAAGAATGGCGTCCGCAAGCGCAGAAAAGGATTGTTATTGCTTTAGCTTTGGAACAACTGGCAAAAGATGAAGAAATAAATGTGCCCAATGAACGTATAGAAGAAGAAATGAATAAAACCATGGCTCGCTATAAGGACATCAAAGATGTTAAGAAGAATATCGATATTCAGAAAGTATATACTTATGTCAAAGGAACTTTGATGAATGAGAAAGTTTTTGAATTGCTGGAATCAGTATAAATCGAAAATCAAAATGCAAAAATCAAAATGAGTAACTTCGACAAATTGAAGATGGGCAATGAAAATGTAAAATTCGGCGTTATTTTAATTTTGAATTAATATTTTGCACGTTGAGATTTGCATTTTGTATTTATTAAGATTATGACTAAAACAACAAATCAATACCTGATACCAACCGTTATTGAAAAAACAAATTATGGCGAGAGGGCATATGATATTTATTCCCGCTTACTTAAGGATCGCATCATATTTTTGGGCACGCAAATTGATGATGGGGTAGCCAATGCGATTATTGCACAGTTGCTTTTTCTGGAACAGCAAAATCCTAAGGAAGACGTGAAATTATATATCAATTCTCCTGGTGGTGTAGTCAGCAGCGCGCTGGCGGTATATGACACCATGCAATATATTCGTCCGGATGTGCAAACAATTTGTGTTGGATTGGCGGCTTCAGGTGCAGCAATGCTTTTGGCGGCTGGCGCCAAGGGAAAACGCATGGCTTTGCCAAACAGTGAAGTGATGATCCATCAGGTTTTGGGAGGCGCACAAGGACAAGCTTCGGATGTTGATATTCATGCCAGGCATATTCTAAAAACCAAGGATCTTCTGAATAAGTTATTAGCCAAACACACAGGGCAAAAGATCGCTAAAGTGGAAAAAGATACAGATCGTGATTATTTCATGAGCTCCGAGGAAGCATTGAAATATGGCATTGTGGACAGAATTATTGGTAAATAGCTTGAATTTTTAGAAAAATTTCCCTACAAGTTAAGCAAAAACCTGGATTTGTGACCAGGTTTTTTGTATTGTCAATAAATTATTCTTTTCAAGATGAACTTTTCAAATGTCTAACTAGAATAATCTAATGGGCATCCCCCCCCCTAAGATATAGAATTAAAACATAAACCAAAACTTTTCGCAAAAAAAATGAAAACAAAACAAAAACATCTCTTGCCCCTCGTCATAGTCATCTTAGGCATAATAACCATAATCTATCTTGGCTAAGACAAAATAAAAGAAATAGTCCCTAACGATGAACCTTTAGGGAAGTTGGCGCCATAAGGGAAAGTGAACGCAATGATTCTGTGGGTTATTTTTTGCTTGTTAATATTGGCAGAAGACTTTCGCCGTTCATTTCAGAAGGTTTTTTAATTTCCAATAATTCGAGTATTGTTGGGGCTATGTCATTAAGCAGGCCACCGATTTCTCCCTGTTGTTGAACTATTTCTTCTGAAGATTTTTTATAGTGATTATCGGGAGTGATAAACCAAAGAGGGACTGGATTTGTTGAATGTTCAGTATCTATTTCTCCAGTATGAATATTTTTTAATTCCTCGACATTTCCATGGTCGGCCGTTATCAAAAGACACCCTCCTTGTGATAAAACTTTGGGAATGAGTAAGGATAAATTTTTATCAAGAGTTTTTACGGCTATTTTGCAAGCTTCATAATTTCCCGTATGACCAACCATGTCAGCATTGACGTAGTTTACTATTATAACGTCATATTTCTTTGAGTCTATTGCGTCGAGCAGTTTTTCAGTGACCAATGACGCGCTCATCTCAGGTTCTTCGTCAAATTTGGAAACTGCTGGCGAAGGAATAAGAATCCTATCTTCTCCTGGCCAGGGTTCTTCTTTGCCGCCATTAAAAAAATACGTAACATGTGCATATTTTTCCGTCTCCGAAATACGCAATTGTCTGAGTTTGTTAGCACTTAATATTTCTCCTAATCCGTTTTTTATTTCTTCTGGACCGAAGGCTACGGATACCGGCAAATCTTTTTCGTATTCAGTCATGGTCACAAACTCGATATCCAAACTTTCTTTTTTGAATTTGTCAAAAGATGGCAGCACAAATGCTTTTGTAAGTTCACGAGCCCTGTCTTCACGGAAATTGAAAAATATAACAGAATCCCCGTTTTTTATCGTTGTGATTGGTTTGTCGTTTTCAATAAATACACTTGGCTCTATGTATTCATCAGTTATTTCTTTGGCGTAAGAATCCTGAAGGCACCGTATTGGATCCTCAAATGGAATTCCTTTTCCTTCAGTAAGCAGTCTATATGCCTTTTCTATGCGATCCCAGTTATTATTGCGATCCATAGCCCAATTGCGTCCACAAATGGTTGCTATTCTGCCTATTCCTATTATCTGCATACGTGATTGAAGGTCTTTTATAGCTTTTGTGCCAGAAGTAGGGGAGCTGTCTCTCCCATCAGTAAAAGCATGCACAAAGAGTTTTTCGATACCGTTTGTCTTAGCCATTTCCAAGAGAGCATATAAATGTTCCATATATGCATGAACACTTCCTTCACCGATTAGTCCCATGATATGCAAAGCAGAATCCTTTTCTTTTGCGTTGTTTATTGCCTTAAGCAAAGAGGGATTGCTAAAAAAAGTTTTGTCCTGCACAGAGAGTGTTATGCGTGGCAAATGCTGATATATTATTTTGCCCGAACCAATAGCCATATGTCCAACTTCACTGTTTCCACTTTCTCCCCAAAAAAGACCTACTGAAATTCCCGAAGCCTGGAGTGTTGTCATTGGATAAAACTGCTCAAGTTTCTCTATTGTGGGGAGTTCTGTTTCTTTCAAAACATTTCCTTGCGAATTATTGCTTAATCCCCAGCCATCAAGAACAACTAAAACAATGGGTTTATACATAATATTTTTTGTTTCTTATGCTTATTTCTTGCTAATTATAGCATGTATATTTTTTTGACAAAAGATGCCGCATGATATACCATGTTCGGTAGAGGTAAAATATATTTTTTGGTGTCCAGCAGATAGAAATGCTGCAAATAAAGCGATTATGAGCCATATTAGAAAAAAAAGCTACTTTCTTGTATTGAAATATATGGAAACATCCCCTAGAGGATGCTTGCTTGGTGTGGGTATTTTGGATCTGTTGAACAACAACTAAAGAACATGGAAATTGGCATAATAAATGCTTTTGGTTTGCCAATAGCATTGGTTTTTGGGGTTTTTGGAGGATATTTGATTCGTCAGTTTATTGCCAAAAAACAACTTACTACTGCAGAGGGAAAAGTTGAAAAAATGGTCGAAGATGCTGAAAAAAAGGCTCAAGAAACCGTTATTTCGGCTAAAAACAAAGCTGTTGAAATCTTAGAGGAGGCCAAGAAAAAAGAAAAGGTTCGCGAGGATCAGATTTTGCGCTTGGAACAAAGATTAGTTAAGCGTGAAGAGACTTTGGATCAGAAAATAGATGATTTGGATCGCGGGAAAAAAATTCTGGAACAAAAAGCAGAGGAAATTCGTGCAATCCGTCGAGAGACCGAACAAGCTCGCAAAAAGGAAATGGAAAGACTGGAGAAGATTGCGGGACTTTCCAAAGAACAGGCTAAAAATATTTTATTACAGCTTACGGAGGAAGAACATCGCGATCTGATAGCTAAGCGTATAGCAAAACTAGAAAAGGAAAGCAAAGAGGAAATTGAGAAAAAAGCTCGCAATATCATGACTGGTGTAATTCAAAAATATGCTGGTTCTCATGCGGCGGAAATAGTAACTACAACAGTAGCCATTCCTTCTGATGAGGTAAAAGGCAGGATCATTGGGCGTGAGGGACGTAATATCAAGGCGCTGGAACGTCTGACTGGTATTGAAATAATTGTGGATGATACTCCGGAAGCAGTGGTGCTTTCTGGGTTTGATCCTGTGCGTCGTGAGATTGCACGTATATCTTTGGAAAAATTGATCAATGATGGACGCATTCATCCGACTCGCATCGAGGAGGCGGTTGAGTTTGCCAAGAAAGAAATTGAAAATAAAGTGCGTGAAGCTGGTGAGGCTGCGGCATATGATCTAGGAATTGCTGGTTTGGATCCAAAATTAATAAGTGTGTTGGGAAGATTACGTTATCGCACAAGTTTTGGTCAAAATGCTTTGCTGCATTCCTTGGAGGTGGCTCACCTTTCAGGGGCTTTGGCTGCTGAGTTAGGGGCGGATGTTAACATTGCCAAGAAAGCAGGACTTTTGCATGATATTGGTAAAGCTGTAGATCATGAGATTCAAGGGACACATGTGGAAATCGGTATCAAGATATTGGAAAAGTTTGGTATGTCCAAGGAGGTTATTAATGCTGTGAAGGCTCATCATGAGGATTATCCGTTTGAGTCGGCAGAATCTTTTATTGTCGCTGCTGCAGATGCAATTTCAGCAAGTCGTCCGGGAGCGCGTAAAGATACTTTGGAAAATTATCTTAAGCGATTGGAAGAATTGGAATCAACGGCTAACTCATTTGAGGGAGTTGATAAGACTTATGCAATTCAGGCTGGTCGTGAAATACGTGTTTTTGTGAAGCCGGAAGAGGTGGATGATTTGGGCGCATTGCGTATGGCGCGTGAAATTGCCGATAAAATAGAGCAAGAATTAAAATATCCCGGAGAAATAAAAGTAAATGTAATACGTGAAACGAGAAGTGTTGAATTTGCACGATAAAGTGTGCAAATTCAAGCAACAAACATCAAGTAACAAATTCCAAACAATACTCAATAACCAAATTTTAATAATCAAATGAATATTAGAAAATTGTAATTTTGTAGTTTGTTTGGAATTAGAAAATTGATTATTGGAAATTCCTTGCGAAGCAAGGTGTTGTGGATAAGGTGATTTGCTTTATTTTCGGGAAAAAACTAGAATAGATGTAGATAAACATATACATAAAAAACTAGAAGGAGGTGGCAACATGGCAAATGTAAACAAAGATGCATTAATCGATGTAATTTCATCGAAAAACGACATCTCCAAAAAAGATGTTGAGCGTGTTATTGAGACTCTTCTCGACACGGTTACGGAAGAAATCCGCAAAGGAAACAAAGTTACCTTGACTGGTTTCGGAACATTCCGCGTTTCAGCTCGCGCAGCTCGCGAAGGAATTAATCCTCAAACCAAGGAAAAGATTCAGATTCCTGCAATGACTGTGCCAAAATTCACCGCTGGAAAAGCTCTCAAAGAAGCTGTGAAATAGTTGTGTAAATCCGCAAGGATTAAATAACGAAGACACATACAAAAAGATAGCGGCAAAATCCCCTGCAACGGGGATTTTGCTTTTTATAAACAAAAAACCATCCAAAAGGTGGTTTGTTGTCTGTTGCGGGTTGTAGATAATGTTAGAATTGTATTTTAGCAGAATACTGATTATGTCTATGTATCTGATTTAGGAACATAAAAACAGAAAACCCACCGAAGCGGATTTTCCGTTTGGTGGGTTATTTTTTGTCTTTTTCTATATTCTTTTCCTCTACGAGCTGGCCACATTTTTCACAAGTGTACTTATCCATTGTATAGATAAATCGCACTCTGCCCCCACATTTTTTGTGGGTTCCCCATGTAGTCATAGCCATGGATCTACTCATAAAATGCCTCCTTGTCTGTAATGATTTAGTCTTCGCCAGGTTAGGTATCTTAGAGGATATTAAATAATATATGATATAAAAAAATTTATCCAGCTATTTAAAAATTTAGTTCTGATCCCAGTTCCATATCAAAAAATAATTACTCGGTTAAAGCTTTTATGGAAAATATTTAGCATAAAGTCAGAAACAAGGAATTTATTTCAACTAAAAGAAAAACCCACCAAAAAAGGTGGATTTTCCTGTATGTCGGGGCGCCGGGATTCGAACCCGGTCTAAATGTTCCCAAAACACTCGTGCTAGCCGTTGACACTACGCCCCGCAAAATACCTGTCAATTTTATAATAGATGCGATTGAAAGTCAATATTTGCCTTATATAAACTGCTCAATTGAAATTTTACACAGTTATGCTTAAATAGAGAGGTAATAATTTATAAATAAAAGCATGCAAGAGCAAACTATTGGTAGTTATCGAATCACGTTTGAAGATGAGGCAAGAGCAGGGTTTGATTATTTGAATAGAATCGATAGAACGGAATCGAAAGTGTTTTTTACTTACGCCTACGAACACAGGGAAGCACCATTTCAAGATGATAACAGACGTAGATATGTGTTGTCATATGAAAACGGGACATATATTATTGATCGAAAGTAATAGAATTATGGAACAAAGGGCGTTAGAAGTAGGTTTGGTCTTAGGAAATTGGAGGTAGGTTATGAAAAGAAATATACTTAGGGTAGACAAAAAAGAAAAAATGCGAAAGGAATGTGCAAAAATTATTGTGCGTGAACTTAGAAAACTTTTTCCTGATGCAAAAATAGCTCTCAACTTTTCCAATAGCTGGGAGCTTTTGGTTGCAGTTATTTTGAGCGCGCAGTGCACGGACAAAAAAGTAAATGAAGTGACGGAGAAACTTTTCAAAAAATACAAAACATTAAATGATTACGTGCGTGCAAATATAAAGGAATTTGAAAAAGATATTTATCAAACCGGATTTTATCGGGCCAAAGCAAAGAATATTTTAGCCTCAGCGAAGATTATAAAAAATCGCCATAAGGGCAAAATTCCGTGTTCTATGGAGGAAATGATCGAATTGCCAGGAGTTGCCCGCAAGACGGCGAATATAGTGCTCCAGGCGGTTTGTGGGGTAGTCGTAGGCATTCCAGTGGACACGCATGTGAAAAGGTTATCAAAACTTCTTGGTCTTACGGATAACACTGATCCAGTGAAAATCGAAAAAGATTTAATGGAACTTTTGCCCGAAAAAGAATGGGGAACAATATCGTACCGCCTTATTGAATACGGCCGGCAATATTGCCCAGCAAAGAAACATGACCATGATAAATGTCCCTTAACTATAGCTTTGAAATAAAAAAAGAGGCAGAAGGATTTTTCCTTCTGCCTTTAAATTTAACCAAAACCTTTTTCACTCCTCAATTTTTTTGAGAAGCTGCATAACATGGGCATTGAACCGATCCGTAAAGATTCGATCTTTGGCTTTACAGCCAATATTCACGCATGTCGGTTCGGCATAATTTCTAGTCCTTTTCCACGCCCACACTATGCCACGCGAAACCAAATCTTCAGGAGAAACGTTGTCTCTCCATTCGCTGTGGTCGGCGCCGGGGCAACGGAAAGGCACGCCAGTTTCTCTCATCAGAATACCATTGCATAACTGGAAGCAATGAAATGTGCCGGCGTACGGCGAAGGGCCGTATTTTTCCACATATTCGCGTGCAATTATGCCACGCTTCACTGAGTGATTGATAACGGTGGCGTAATATTCCGCAAACTTCCTAAGGAACATTTTGCCAAGACTTCTGTAAATCTTTCCGCCACAACCGCTCTGCATTGAGGTCGTGGATGTTACCAGCAACCCGAAGTCTGTGAAATATTTGAAGATTTCAGGGGACTCCTCAATTGTTTCCTCGACGATCGGGGTGTTGATGATTACGAGCCGTGCTTCTCTTCCTTTTCCAAACTCATCAACTGCGAAGTAGCGGTACAGTAACTGCAAAGCCCTAGTCTGTACGGTTTTGTAATTGCCAACGTAGTCTTCTTTCCCCGCGTATCCACCGCGCACCATTTTATTGGTGAGCTCTTCGTCAAAGGTGCGGAAGTTGAACAGAATGCGAAGTTTTTTGTAAGAGGCGAGCTTCTTAATAAATTCTTCGGATGTGTGAATTCCGATGTTCCCGAACAGCGTTTCAACTTCTTTGTCAGATCCAAACATCGGATCTTTTGCAAAGATGTTAATGATAACATCCAGTGTTGCAAGGCGATCGAGGTGTTTAAATACGTTTACATCGCGGAAGAATTCCGTGGGGCCGAGATATGTTACTGATTCGGTCCCGAGATCCCGTACTGCTTCTTCAATGAGATCAATCATTGCTTCTGGATGAATCAGGTCGCGACCCTGAAACAGGTCGTCCTTCTTTGCGTAACAACCAGGGCAATTCAACTTGCAATTGCCGTAGACTTTCTTTACGAGAACTTCTTTTTTCTCTTCAGGCGTTGAAGCATTGTTGTATGCTTCAACAACTTCGCTCGGCAACCAACAGAACTGGAAGCTAAGCAGCTTTTTTAGTCCAGATACGCTTTTTGCTGTCATCATTTCGAGTGTTGGGGAGATGCCCTCAAGACTAGGGTTTATTTTTACTGTCAGTTTTCCATCAACTCCAACTACTTTTTCGAAGTCATTCAGTGGGTATACTTTAGCCATGGTATTTCTCCTTTTTGTTTGATTATGCTTCCGGCCGGAGAGCACAACCATTAAGGAGAACTATTGGTTTGTAAATGAACAATCCTTTTTCCATCTCAACACCACAGTATACAACAAATTGTCAAATAATGTGGAATAGTTGGTGTTAAATTGTTGTTAAATTGACAATTTATAGCTTATTTGATATACTTAATATGTCGATATATTTTCCACAACTGATATAAAAAAATGATCAAAAATCTTCTCTCTGAACTAAACTTTTCCGAAAAAGAATCGCAGGTATATCTGGCGCTGCTTGAGGTTGGCAGTGCAAAAGCTCAGGAAATAGCCAAAAAAACAGACTTGAATCGCACGACCATATATGACATTTTCGAAGTCTTAATGCATAAGGGCTTGGTTAGTAAATATAAAAAAGGCGCGACAAACTATTTCAACGCCTTGGAGCCAAGACACCTTTTGACCTATCTAGAGCGAGAAAAGGAAGAACAGGCTAAAAAAGTCGAAAAACAAAAACAAAAAGTCAGCGAACTTCTGCCGCAGTTGATTTCTATGCAGAATATCTTCGGAGCAAGCAAACCGAAAGTACAGTTTTTCGAAGGTGAAAAAGGGATGCGCGAGGCGTATGAAGACACACTTTCCAGTAAAGAGATTATTTTGGCCTACGCCAATGCCGAAACGATGCACAAGGCATTGCCGAATTTTTTTCCGGAATATTATAAGCGCCGGGCTGAAAAAAGAATTTTTATCCGGGCCATCATACCAAGAAACAAGGTGTCGATCGAGCGTGTTTCTCATAATCAAGAAGAAATGCGCGATACGCGCTTTCTACCGAATGAGGAAATAACTTTTTCTCCGGAAGTGAACATATACAACAATAAAATTTTGGTTGCCTCGTGGAAAGAAAAGATGGCAATTTTGATCGAGTCGAAAGAATTGGCTGATTTGCAAAAACTGACGTTTAATTTGCTTTGGGACACCTTGCCAAGGAATTAAGCCCCACCCCTCTCCCAATGGGAGAGGGGGTAACAATAAAGTATATTTATATGAAAAAAATACTGACACTGTGTTGCGTATACAATGACACGCACATCCTGCTGGGGGAAAAGAAATACGGCAAATTGGCAGGCTTGTGGAACGGGTTTGGTGGGAAAGTTGAGGACGGCGAGACGATCGTCGAGGCGACCGCGCGCGAACTCACTGAAGAATGCGGCATCACGCCGCTGGATATGAAAAAGCGCGGCGTCATTCTTTTCGAGTTTGATCCGGACGGTAATCCATTTGACGGTAAGCCGCTAGTGGAAGTACACATCTATTCCGTGACGAAATTCGAAGGCGAGCCGGTCGAGACAAATGAAATGCTTCCGCAGTGGTTTACCCACGGCAAAATCCCCTACTATTCCATGTGGCCGGATGACAAATTTTGGCTACCCTTGCTCTTGGACGGTAAGAATTTTGAAGGAACCTTTCATTTTGCCGACAAAGATAATATTTCTTCATATGAACTGAAAGAAGTTGCTTTTATTAAATAAAAGGGGCTATAATAAAGCGTAATTTGCTCTCATAGGCCAACGGATAGACCGTGGGTTTCCGGTACCCAAAATCCAAGTTCGATTCTTGGTGAGAGCACATGATTAAATATTATCACCAATCAAAAGAAAAAAGAGAGCTCAAGCAGCAAGATGAATTCATTGCTGATTCTTGGATTTGCGTTGAATCTCCCAAAGACGAAGAAATAGCTTCATTGGTTGAAAAATTTTCCTTGGAGGAAGGACATCTGCGGGATGCCTTGGACCCATATGAGGTTCCCCGTTTGGAAGTTGAGGATGGGACAGTATATATGTTTACGCGTGTTCCGGTTCAAAAAGACAGGCAGACCATAACTGTTCCCTTGTTGATAGTGCTGGGAAAGGATTTCATACTTTCGGTTTCCTGTGAAAAATTGGATTTATATGAAAGTATCATCCGTCGTAAAAGAGATATATCGTCACATTATCGCGTCAATTTCTTTTTGCATCTAATTCTTGCTGCCACGGATTCATATGGAAAACATCTGAAGAATATAGCTCGCACTGTAAGGATGGCTCTTCCTAGAATTGACCGTATCAAAAACAAGGATATTGTAAAATTTGTTGAATACGAACAAGTGCTGAATGATTTTCTTTCCGCGCTTGTGCCAACGGCCGCGTCTTTGCGCACTTTGCTCAAAGGCAGAACCATTATGCTTGAAGAACATGATGAAGATCTTACGGAAGACTTGTTTTTGGAAACGGAGCAGTTGATCGAAACCAGCAGATCGACGCAGAAGAACATCGTCAATATTCGCAATGCCTATTCAACCATCATGACCCAAGAATTGAATCGCGTGATGAAAGTGCTCACTGCTCTGACAATTATTTTCACGGTTCCAACAATGATTTCCAGTTTTTATGGCATGAATGTTCAGTTGCCCTTGGGAAATCAGCCGTGGGCATATGCGGTTATTCTCGCGATTACTTTTGTTTTTGTTTTAGCACTTATCGGGCTTTTTATTCGTAATAAATGGTTGTAGAAAAAAAGTATGCTTTCATATATTGAAATATCAAAAGATAATTTGTTGCATAATTTCAAAGTTATCAAAAACTTTGTGCATCCCGAAACGAAGATTGCGGCTGTGATTAAGGCCAATGCCTATGGGCATGGGCAAAATGAAATCGCCAAGCTATTGGAAAATGTTGTCGACTATTTTCAAGTTGATGATTTGGAAGAATTGCGATTGCTTCGTCAAGTTACGCAAAAACCTGCCTTGGTATTGGGCTATGTTGCCAAAGATGAACTGGAAGAAGTAATTGATCTTGAGGGTACGCTTTCTATATACGATGAAGAAAGACTAAATATGGTTGATGATATTGCTAAGAAAAAAAATAAGCGAGTGGGTGTGCATGTGAAAATAGATGCTTATCTTGGACGCCAAGGCGTGTTGGTTGATCAAGTGGATGCTTTTATAAATCTAATTAAGCAATGCAAAAATATTGAGGTTAAGGGACTTTATTGTCATTTCGCTAACATAGAAGATACTTCCGATTTTTCACATGCGCAAAAACAAATCGACGGTTTTTCCGAAGCTATTGGCAAGTTTCGTGCTGCTGGGTTTTCAGATTTTGAAACCCATGCGAGCGCGACATCAGGAGTGTTGGTATATGAACAGAAAAATTTGTCCAACACTTTGATACGTCCTGGAATCGGGGCATATGGCATGTGGCCGTCGGAAGAGTTGAGAGGGAGATTTGAGAAAGAAAATTTCACGTTGAAACCGGTAATGCGCTGGATTAGTCATGTGGCGCAAGTTAAAACAGTTCCGGCGGGATATTCGATTGGTTATGGTTTAACATATATAACTTCAAAGCCTACAAAAATAGCAGTTATTCCACAGGGATATAGCGATGGATTTGATCGCGGACTTTCCAATGTCGGGGAAGTCTTAATAAGAAAGACTCGCTGCAGGGTGCTCGGTAGGGTTGCAATGAACATGTTTGTAGTGGATGTTTCTCATTTGGAAGATGTAAAACAAGAGGATGAAATTGTGCTTTTAGGTAGACAGGGAGAGGAGGAAATAACTGCAGAGGAAATTGCCGCTCACTTAGGGACAATAAATTATGAAATCACAACCCGTTTCAACCCGTTGCTCAGAAGGATTATAGTATAAGAATGCTTTACGTTTTTGCTGAATTGCTGTATAGTTTATGGATGCAGAAAGTCCCCCAAGAGGGGCACTGCATTTAAAAAAATTAGTGATGGCGTGCGTATTGAAATGTGCGTCATTCCACAAATGATGAAAGAAAAAAAGATGCTGCATCCAAGTGATGCACTTTCACATATGAAGGATGAGGAGCTGGTTGCCGAATCATTGAAAAACCCTCAGATCTATGGATTGTTGATGGAAAGGTATGAAGATAAATTGATGCGCTATATCATGCGCATTTCGGCAAGCTCAAGAGAAGACGCGGAGGATATTCTTCAAGACGTTTTTTTGAGTGCATATCGCAACCTCAATGAATTTGATCAGGATTTGAAATTTTCATCTTGGATATATCGCATTACCCATAACAAAGTGATCAGTCATTATCGAAAGGTTAGCGTGCGTCCCAAAACAACGACATATGAAGGTGATAATGAACTGCTAAACATTTTGGCAAGCGACCATGATGTGGAAGCTGATCTGCAGAAAAAATATGATGCCAAAGCTATTCATGATATTTTGGAAAAAATGGATGAGCGTTATCGCGAAGTGTTAGTACTCAAATTTATCGAAGACAAAGATTACAAAGAAATTTCCGATATTTTGCAAAAGCCGATGGGAACTGTTGCTACGCTAATTAATAGGGCCAAGAAACAGTTTCGTGAACGATTATCATCTGGCAGTGTCATTAAATAATCCAAAAATCAGTATGACCAAATTGAGCGAAAAAGTGCTCAGCACGATAGAACAAGATCATCTTACTCCGCAACCACGTTGGAAATTCCAGGCAAAAAATTACGGCATATGGATGGCCTTTGGTCTTTCTGTGTTTTTGGGAAGTGTGGCTTTTGCGGTCATGATGGAAAGGATAGTTAAGGGTGATTGGGATGTGTATGCGTATTTGGACAGGGGTTTCATCGGTTTTGTGTTGTTGCTTTTGCCATATGCTTGGATTGTTTCATTGGTAGCCTTTGGTATGCTTGCATACTACAATTGTCGTCACACCAAATGCGGCTATCGATATGCGCCATGTGTGGTTGTTCTGCTAAGTATCGGAACCAGTCTCGTTGTGGGAGAAATTTTATTTATTTCAGGGACTGGAAGAAAAGTTGACCGCATCCTCGTGCGTTCAATCCCGTTTTACCAGCAGATGAAAATGCAAGAAAGAAGGGATATTTGGATGCATCCCGAAAGAGGTTTATTAATGGGTGAAGTGATGGAAATAGGCGAAGGTGGAACTATACTTATTAGAGATGTGAAGGGAAACGTGTGGCGTATCAATAAGAGAATAGACCATGTTTCCGTACCACATCCTTCGGAGCAGCGTTCCATTCTTAAGATAATCGGTGAAAATGTTCAAGGGAGAGAATTCAATGCTTACGATATCAGGCTTTGTGATTGTGAGGAAGAATTTGATAGATAATGTTTTTGAACTGAAGTTGATATAAAAATCCTAGACATTCAATGTCTAGGATTTTTAGTAGTAGATATCTTCCTCGGTTGTTTTATGTGCGATGCGCCTTTTTTATTGCTTTTTATTGATTTTTATTGTATTGTACTTTATGAGCTTTGGACTTTATAACTTTATGAACATTTAATTTTATGTCATTGCAAATAGGAATCGTGGGGCTGCCCAATGTGGGAAAATCTACTTTGTTTAAGGCGTTGACGCGCAACCCGGTGGATATTAATAATTATCCGTTCTGTACGATTGAGCCGAATGTGGGAATCGTGAAGGTTCCGGACGAACGTCTGGCAAAATTATCGGAAATGTCACAGACGGAAAAAATCGTGCCGGCTGTGGTGGAGTTTGTCGACATTGCAGGGATTGTGAAAGGCGCATCGGTTGGTGAAGGATTGGGCAATAAATTTTTGGCCAACATCCGCGAAGTGGATGCGATTGCGCAGGTGGTGCGTGTTTTTGACAATGACAACATTACGCATGTGCACAACAAGATTGATCCGCTGGGTGACATTGAGGTGATCAATACGGAACTTATTTTGGCTGACATGGAAACGGTTGCTAAGACAGAAGCTCGAGTTGAGAAAGAGAAAAAAGGAAACAAGAAGGGCGCGGACAAACAATTGGAAGCGGTGCAAAAAATCAAAAAAACTTTGGAAGACGGCAAGCTTGCTAATCAAACCGAAGGACTGGAAGAATTATTGAAAGAAGAAAATAGCAAAATTATCATTCGTGAGATGTCACTGCTGACAATGAAACCGTTCCTCTTTGTTTTCAATGTGGCGGATCCGGCGCAAAAATTAAGCGACGATTTGGAAAAACTGCCGCACATCAAATTGGACATCAAGATTGAAGAAGAGCTGATCGATATGACCGAAGAGGAGGCGGCGGAAATGGGACTCAGATCTGAAATCGGCAAACTGGTAGTGGCAGCATATGATCTTTTGGGCCTGCAAACATTTCTCACAACTGGCAAACAAGAAACGCGCGCCTGGACAATCAAAAAAGGTGCAACTGCTCCCGAAGCCGGTGCGGCGATCCACACGGACTTTCAAGAAAAATTCATCCGCGCGGATGTAATTGCTTGGGATAAACTTTTGGAAATCGGTTCCTGGGGCAAAGCCAAAGAACTCGGCGCAGTCAAAACCGTTGGTAAGGATTATATGATGAATGATGGAGAAGTGGTGGAGTTTAAAGTGTAAGAAATAGGCCTTAGGCTGTTAGTCATTAGCTAGTTAGGGAATATATACACAGATAATTTGCTTTTGAACATCAATCGCCTGGTTTTTAAGAAATAATAAATCACAAAGATGAAAGATTGGTCTGTTTGGATTATTTAAGCTATTAGCCAAAATTTCTGCTAATTTTAGGGTAATTTGTAAATATTTTCAATATGAGTTATAATGAACTAAAGATTGATGCATTATGTAATAACAAGTAAATAATCATTTTTTAAAAACTATGGAAGAGACAAACCAGGAGCAGAAAGCTGCCCCAACCGTGGATAAAGCAGATGCGGAAAAGAACAAAGCAATGGCAATCGTGGGTTACATTATCCCGATCTTGTTCTTCGTTCCATTGGTAACTGATGCAAAAAACAGTGTGTTTGCAAGATTTCATGCCAACCAGCAACTAAATCTTTTGTTGGCTTGTATTGCGGTTAATGTTGTTGGAACATTAATTCCTTTCCTGGGCTGGTTTATCATCCTTCCTATTGGTACGATTATCCTGATTGTTTTGGCAATTATGGGAATCATTAACGGTGCTAAGGGAGAAATGAAAAAACTTCCGATTATTGGTGGTTTTGAGTTGATCAAATAGATTACAGGCTTTTGTAGCGGGTGACCTTTGCGGTCACCCGTTTTTTATTTTATTATGTATACATAAGAAAAAATTTCGAATTTCTAATTTTGAATTTCGAATCAGTTTTGAATTGTCAATGTTTGAATGTTTCAAAATTCAACCAGTAGGATTTTATTCAAAATTTGAAATTCATAATTTAAAATTCTATAAACTATTTATGGATAAGCGAACAAAAATTGTTGCCACATTGGGGCTTGTGTCTGATACCAAAGAAGTGCTCAAAAAAATGATTGATGCTGGGATGAATGTGGGCAGACTCAATTTTTCCCACGGTTCATATGAATGGCATGGCAACATCATCAAAGTTTTGCGTGAACTTTCTGAAGAGAGTGGTCAATCAATCGGAATCTTGGCTGATCTTCAAGGACCACGCATTAGAACAGTAGTTGAGAAAGAGATAGAGATAGAGAAAGGGGAAATGGTGCAGGTTGGCGATATATCTGTTTTGGAAAATCACAAATCACAAATCTCAAATCTCAAATCTTTCCTGCTTGATGTTCCGAATATTGTAGATGATATTGAAGTGGGGCATGAAATCTTAATTGAGGATGGGATTATTAAAGTTGTTGTGAAGGAAAAGAGTGAAGGAATGCTTCTTTGCGAGGTTGTTGATGGGGGAACGGTGAAAAATCACAAAGGCGTAAATATTCCTGATGCCACTTTGCACATTGATCCGGTTACGGAAAAAGATGAAAAAGATTTGGAGTTTGTACTAAAAGCAGAGGTTGATTTTGTGGCACTTTCTTTTGTTAGTGATGGTAAGGACATTGAAAATCTTCGTGACCGCATGAAGAAAATTTTGGGCAGAGAGGATAATCTACCCCAAATAATTGCCAAAATAGAACGCAAAGAAGCGATCAAGAATTTGGATGATATTATTGAACATACTGATGCGGTTATGGTAGCACGTGGTGACCTGGGAATCGAAATGGATGGCACGAAAGTGGCAGTACTCCAAAAAGAGATAATTAAAAAATGTTTGAGCAATATGAAGCCAGTGATTGTGGCTACTCAGATGCTAAATTCTATGATTGAAAATCCTCGCCCAACTCGCGCCGAGGTAAGTGACGTGACCAATGCCGTCATTGATCATGCTGATGCCGTGATGCTTTCAGGAGAATCTGCAAATGGTAAATACCCAGTGGAAAGTGTTGAAGCTATGGCTAATATCATTCGTAACACTGAAGAGTCTCCTTTTGATGATCTGATAAAACCACTTTCCTTGGAATGCAAATCAGACTTTGCTTGTTTGGTCAAAGGCGCCTACGAGCTTGCAAAAAACAGTACTGCTTCGGCGATTATGCTTGCCAGTGTGAGTGGCTATACTGCTCGCCTTGTGTCTCATTTTCGTCCGGAACAGCAAATGTTGGTAGTAACCAACAATATTCTTACATACAGACAGTTATCTTTAGTATGGGGAATAAAGCCTTTTATGACCGAGGAGAAAAATTTGCTTTCTGCGATTGATTTTCTTGTCCAGGCAAGTAAAAGAGATGGACTCTTGAAAGATGGACAAAATACTGTTATTATACTCGGCAGTGTTCCGGGAGGCGAAAGAATGCAGCTGGTGGGGGTAAAAAGCGTTTAGTATTTTGTATTCAGTATTCAGTATCCAGTATTATTATAGTATGGAATCCATATACATCATACTATATACTAGATACTGTTTTGGAGGAGTCGCATAGCGGTTTAGTGCACCACCTTGGAAAGGTGGCATATCCGAAAGGGTATCGGAGGTTCGAATCCTCTCTCCTCCGCTTTAAGTTTGGTGCATAAAGTGTGCAAAAAATGCGGACATTTTTTCAAAGAAGACGAGGATGTCTGTAATTCTTGGGAAAAGAAAGGAAACCAATAACTAAAATTCTCAATAAAAAACAATAGAAATAATAAAAAAGATGAGTTTGTTAAATTTACTTATCAGAAGCGGAACAATGAGGTTTCGCTTAAATTTTACCTTAAATATTGCTATATTGCGGAAAATGCTTCATGATGGGGATGGTTGAAATTTTCTTGTTTCAAATGAGTATTAAAGGGCAATAGCAACACGGAAATAATGCGTTCAGATGTCGAAGAAATAAAATCAAGGCTTAATATTGTCGATGTTGTCGGCGAATATGTCAGATTAACTAAGGCAGGGGCAAATTGGAAAGGCCTCTGTCCTTTTCATCATGAAAAAAACCCTTCTTTTATGGTACACGAGGAAAAGCAAATTTATCATTGTTTTGGTTGTCAAAAAGGCGGTGATATCCTTTCCTTTATCATGGAAATAGAGGGTTTGGAGTTCCGTGAAGCGCTTAAAATATTGGCAGAACGGGCTGGTGTGCAGCTTAGTAATCAAGCGCCTCAGCAAAAAACAGATGACAAGAAAAAGATTCTAGAAATAATTGAATTGGCAACCAAATTCTATGAAGTTCAACTCTGGAAAGGTGTTGGCAAAGAAAATGTGATGGGTTATTTGCGTGAGCGTGGCTTAATCGAAGATACCATTCGCAATTTTCGTTTGGGTTTTGCGCCACAGGGCTGGCGTAATGTGCTTAATTTTCTGACTGAAAGAGGATATAAGGTGGAAGATATTGAAAGAGCAGGACTGATAATCAGGAAAAATCCTAAATCCGAAATCCTAAATCCTAAACAAATTCAAAATTCAAAATTCAAAATTCAAAATTCTTTTTATGATCGTTTTCGTAATCGCATTATGTTTCCCATTTGTGATGGTATGGGCAAGGTGATTGGATATAGCGCACGTGTGGCGCCGGGAGATGATGAATCACAAGCCAAATATATCAATACTCCGGAAACGAGTGTTTATCACAAAAGCGAGGTGCTGTATGGCTTACATCTTGCCAAGCAAGCAATTAAACAAAAGAATGCTGTATTGTTGGTGGAAGGTAATATGGATGTGATCGCTTCACATCAAGCAGGTCTTAGCAATACGGTTGCTGTTTCGGGTACCGCGCTTACATCAAAACAGATAGATATTCTCAAAAGATATGCTAAAAACATCCAGATGCTTTTCGATATGGACAGTGCAGGAAATCAAGCGCTCAATCGTAGTGCTGATTTGGCCTTTAATAAGGATGTAGAAGTGTCTGTGGTGCGACTGGGGGAAGGAAAAGATGCAGCTGATGTGGTACAAAAAGATGCTTCCAAACTTGTTTCGGCTGTTGAGGCAGCAATGCCGGCGATGGAATATTTTTTTCAAGCGGCTGTCTCAGAATATGATTTGCGTGATCCACAACAAAAAAAGCAGTTTGTCCAGGATTTGGGGCAGCATGTGGCAAATATGGAAAACCAAATCGAAAAAATGCATTGGATTAAAAAAATAGCTCATGAAATAGATTCAGCGGAAGAAACAGTGTTGGAAGCGGTGTCTTCTCTTAAAGAACACAATCCCTATCGGCATGAAGAAACAAATGATGTCGTAGTTGAAGATAATTCATTTGCTGAGCGTAGCGATTTAGTTAAAGAAAAATTAATAGGACTCATGCTTAGTGATAAGGACGCGTGGCAATGGTGCGCTGAAGAATATATTACGGATCCGTATGTTAAAGAAGACAAATTTTTGCAAACACTTTTCAAAGAAGGTGCAAAACATGGATATGCGCTCGAACAGATGTTATTTTCGCTTGAAGACGAGAAACTGCGGGGCAGGTTTGCTAAGCTGGCTTTCGATAGCAAATACCGTTTTGAAAGTGCAGATGCAATGGAAAATAGCAGCGAAGAAATAAAAGAACAAATAAAGCAATATATGGCACAATTTGTCAAAGAATTGCAAAAACAGAAATTGCGTAGTATCATAAGAGATATCAAAAAAGCCGAACAGTCGGGTGATAGAAACCTGCTCGGTGAGCTAATGAGTGAGTTTACAAAACTTTCTCAAGAATTAACTTAGGCTAAAAACTGGGAATGTCCCGGTTTTTGGCTGTTATATGCTTCAATTATGAAAAAAGTGACAAAAAAGAAGGTCGCTAACAAACCGGCTACTAAGAAAGTCGCGCCGAAAAATAAGATGCAACCGAAAAAAATTGCTAAAGGTTTACGTGTTGCAAAGGCTGCTCCAAAGAAACAGATCAAAAAAAACACTAAGCTTTTAAAAAGCAAATCTAATTCTACTGCAAAATCTAAAAATCAAAACAAGAAGGTTTTTGCCAAAAAAACCAATGTTTCAAAAGTTTCAAAAATAAAAGCAAAAAAAACAGTTGTTCCAGTTAAAAATGTTCCCAAAAAAGAAAAAATGACAATCAAGAATATCAAAAAACATAAAGAAGAACATAAAGAAGAAGTTGAAGTTATTGGTACAGCCGAACTCGTTGCAGGTATTATTGAACGTGGCAAGCAGCGTGGTTTTGTTACTGAAGATGAAATAATTCATCTGATACCTGACATTGAAGAGGAAGTTACTGAGCTGGAAAATCTTTATGAAAAGTTGGAAACTGCGGGTATTAAGATTGTGCAGTCCGACGAGATGCTTAAGATTGATACGGATAAGGAAGTGGAGGCATATGAAAAAAGCAAAAAAGATAAAAATGTAGATGCATTTCTGGCAGATGGTATTGAAGATGGAAGCGCAGATTTGGTGCAGATGTATTTGCGTGAAATCGGACGTGTGTCTTTGCTAAGTGCTGATGAAGAAGTGCGTCTGGCTAAATCTAGTGAAAAGGGAGATTTGATTGCCAAACAGAAACTTACGGAGGCAAATTTGCGTTTAGTAGTTAGTATCGCCAAGAAATATGTCGGTCGTTCACATAATCTGTCATTACTTGATCTGATTCAAGAGGGAAATATAGGTCTTTTTCGAGCAGTGGAAAAATTCGATTATCGTAAAGGATTTAAATTTTCAACTTATGCTACTTGGTGGATTCGTCAAGCAATCACGCGCGCCCTGGCTGATCAATCCAGAACGATTCGTATTCCGGTGCACATGGTTGAAACGATAAATAAATATACGCAAGTGATGCGTCGTTTGGTGCAGGAACTCGGACGTGAACCTTTGCCGGAAGAAGTCGCCGCTGAGATGAATATGGAAGTGGAAAAAATTCGTCACATCCAAAAAATTTCTCAAGAGACCGTTTCTTTGGAAACCTCAGTGGGTGACAGTGATGATGACAGTGTTTTGGGCGATTTCATTGAAGACACAGAGACGGTCATGCCTCATCAGGTGGCTTCTCGCAAGCTTCTTAAAAGCCATGTGGGACAAGTGCTTAGTGAACTCTCTCCGCGCGAACAGAAGATTCTTAAGATTCGTTTTGGACTTGAGGACGGAGTGACTCACACATTGGAAGAAGTCGGCAAAGAATTCGGTGTTACGCGCGAGCGTATCCGTCAGATCGAAGCTAAAGCTTTAGACAAGATACGACAGCATCAGATGGTTAACAAATTGAAACATTACTAGCTTTTTCATAATGCTTATAACGCTCAATATAAATAAATGCGCCTGAAAGGGCGCTTTTTGTTTATGAAAATTGAAAATAAAAAACAAGATATGTGTTCGATTTTTCAACAAACAAAAATTACGTAATTAATTACGTAATTTTTGTTAAGCTCAATTGGCCGTAAATTCAGTCTCGCCAGGTAAAAGCTGAAATATTTCTTTCACTCTCAAGCAGCTTGATAGCTTTTCGAAGTTCGTACTGGCTGATCCCTTCATTCCAAGGTTCGTGCTCAGGAAGGGGTTTTCCGTTGTCATACTTTTGGAGAAAAGGCAAAGCTTTTTTATCTCCAATTTGTCCCAGTGCCCAAATAGCGCCATTCTTGCCGGCTGTTTTCGATTCGTCAGCAATTTGACTCATGAGAGCATCAACACATTCGCCACCATAGAAAATTTGAGCTATCTCGCAGCGAGTTTTCACATCCCTTCCGATTTGGATCGAAACGATAATGAACATAAAAATAATGATTAAAAACGCAACCCCTAGGGAATAGATGATGAAGTTTTTGTCTATTTTTTTGAAAATTTCCATATGCATTAGTTTAATAAATAAAAATATCTTCAATTTTTTTCTCAAAAACATTGGCAATTCGAAAGGCTAGCTCCAAGGAGGGAAAATATTTGTTCTTTTCAATAGCAATAATGGTCTGGCGAGTGACGCCGATCTTGGTTGCCAATTCTTCCTGGGTAATATTATGCATGGCCCGGAAAACTTTTATATTATTCGTCATCTGTTTCTCCATATTTTTTACTCAGATATTTATATGAAATCGAATATAGGGCCAGATTAAAAAGAACGATATAGCTGAAAGTAACTCCCAAAAGTTCAATATTTGGTTGGGTAGGAATTGCCTTGCGTCCGATCATTATGAAAAACAAAGATAGAAAAGCCAGAACAGCAGTAGTGATCGTATATGTAAGCCGGGATGCTTTTCCACTGATGCTTTGGATTCTTTCGTCAACCAATATTATTTTGGTGGTTTTTTTCATTAGGATGATAAAAACTGTGCCGATTAAAATTGCGGCCAAAGCCAAAATAAGGTCATTATTGACAATTGCGATTGCTACTGTGGCTGAGATGAAAGCAGCAATAAGTGCATTTATTTTTTTAAACCGGCTGTAGTTCATATTTTTATAAATGTTAAGTTTATATTACTAATTGTAATGTATACTTTACATATTGTCAATACTTCTGCCCACCGAGACAATGAAAAACAAGGTCATTGCGACCTTGTTTTTTGCATATTTCGAAATATATTAACCCTACTTTACTGAATTGTCCAACCTCCATCGACCACGATAACTTGTCCGGTAATGTAGCTGGATTTTTCAGATGCTAAGAAAACGACCGCATTGGCAATGTCTTCAGGTTCTCCCATCCGCTTAAGTGGAACTCCGGCCACCGTTTGCTTTTCAGCCTCTTCGTTTGATTGGGCGCCGGGTGTTCTGATCGCTCCGGGAGCAACGGAGTTGACAGTGATCTTTTTCGGGGCAAGTTCCAATGCTAAAGCTCTTATCATTCCATTGACTCCGCCCTTGGAGGCACAGTAATGAACTAATCCGGAAAATCCCTGGATCGAGGCGATTGATGAAACGTTGATGATTCTTCCTCCCTCCGGCATTGTTTTGATCGCTTCTTTGGTGCAAAAGAAGACTCCTTTCATATTGACATCCATGACCTTATCCCAATCTGATTCCTGCATTTGTTCGAAAGGAGTGAATGGATATATCCCAGCATTGTTGACCAGGACATTGACTCGTCCGAATTCTTTCGCAGTCTGCGCAAAAAGATCGGCAACTTCTTCGGATTTTGAAATATCGCATTTGATTGCGATTGATTTTGCTCCAAGCTGGGCTATTTCTTCAGTAACCTGCTTGGCGTTTTCAACATTAAGGTCGGCCACTACAACGTTATAGCCGATTTTGGCCATTTCTAGAGCTATGCCCCTTCCAATACCTACTCCGGCTCCTGTGACGATAGCCGTTTTTCTGTTTTGCATTTTTTTGTTTTTTACTTGTTATGAAATAAAAAGACGGGAAGTACCCATCTTTTCTCATCTTCTTCAATTATAGCACAAATTTTCACCAAAGTCTAGACTGTGTACTTAAAGGTAGCAGAAGGGAACATGGATAACACTTCAAAGTCTCTACTTTTTCAATTCCAGGACTATTTTGAATCTTGGAATCTGCAAGACATCAAAACCTATGAGTGTTATTTGCTTATTCTCGTTTAAATTTTTGTTCAAAATATCAAGAGGGATGCCATTATAGACCGAAACTTCTTCAATCCGGAAGTTTTCCAGTCGTTTTGTTAGTTCTTCTTTTGAAACCCAATTTCCCATTGTCTGATTCGTTGCGCTAGTCCACTTTTTTACTTTAGGAATTAAATCGATCGCATCAAGAACTTTTGTTTCTTTAGGATAAATAATTTCATAAATGTTTGAGTTCAAATTTTTATAATCAGGAGTTGATAAATATGCGCGCAGTGAATTAATCCCGCTATCTTTAACCAATTCAAAGTCTTTTTCCGCAATCTCTGAGGTTTTGATAATTCCTCTATCATGGATATTTTTTTCTGGACTTCCCCAAAGTTTTGTTTGTTTTTCATTGGAAAGAGCCCCGAATTCTTCCAGGGAAGCAAGTCCGCTAGATGTTCCATCCAAGGTGGCATCTTTTTCAAAAGGATAATAACTGAAAGCCCCTTCTTGGGGGATATAGAACTTTTCAAATTTAACATTAATATATTTTTCAACCAGCTTTTTTGCATTTTGTTTATTCTCATCGGAAGCATTTTTCCATAAGTATCTGGTGAGTGTTCGCAGTCCTTTGGGAGTCTCAAGCCCCCATTCATGCCATTCATCCAGGTCATCTTTGCCTTCTGGAGTTGCTTTTTCTAATTCTGTAAGCACTGACTGAAATAATTCATCCCTGTATCTTAGCGGAAATTCTTCATAAATATCATTTCCTTCGCTATCAACAAATGTTTTTAATATTGGCGCGGTATTGCTGACATCCATCTTTACTAATTTTCCATCTTTTGATTTTGGCCCCCAAAGCCCTGTTTCCGGGTCTTGATAATTATAAGCCCACTCTAGCAGTGCGTGCTTCCATTCAGGGGAAAAATTATAAAGATTATGTTTCTGGACCATGCTCACTTCATCTTCATTATGATGTTCATAATCTCTGGCCAGACTTATCAAATCCCGAACATTATGAAAAGAAGTTTGAGGAAATTTCAAGGCTAACCATCCGACAGTGGACCAATCTTCCAGAATAGGAATAAGTTTTTCCGTAGTATTAAAATTATCCAAGAAATATAAAGGATATTTTAGTTTCAAAGGTTGTCCAGTCTCCTTTGCCAAAGCATCAAGATGCAGCAAAACATTTTCAGTTGTTTTATAGTAAGTGTTTAAGGGATAAGAATCATCTATGAACGCTCCGGTCTTTGGATTCTGCAGGCTAAGATAAAAATCAAACTCTTCCTCTTTTGTTTTGAATTCAGGCATTTTAACGAGACCTTCTCGGGTTTTCATCTGATAATGCAACTCATTAAGCTTTTTTATTGCGGTATAATAATGCCCTTTATCCAACCAGTAAGATATACCCAGCATTTTGAATTCAAATTCTGCCATGTAATAATTTTCCTCCTGAAGTTCTTTGTTTAAGCGGAACATTTCTTTTACTTGTGATTTTGTATGCAACACTACGAGGGTTAATAAGAGGGAAGTAATGACAAACAGCATCAAGGCAATCAGAGTTTTTTTATGTTTGATATTTTCTATTTTCATAGATATATTTTTATAGATTTAAATCATCTATTTGTTCTGCAATTATATCATTACACCTTTAAAATAGAAAAACTCAAATTTCGCTTGAGCGTCCGAAATAAAGACTAATTAAAAACATTTCATATAGCCCCATTTTTGGAATTGCTATCTTTGATTTTTAAAAAAGCAAAAACCACTCAAAAAGAGTGATTTCATATATTGGCTCCGCGACCAGGACTCGAACCTGGAACCAATTGGTTAACAGCCAACTGCTCTACCATTGAGCTATCGCGGAATATGTTTTTTAATAAATTCTCTCCCTCTATAGCTTTTAAGCTGTTTTTCTCTTGCTAATGCCTCTGATCTTGAATTTACTTTTTCACTATAAATCAGCTCCCACTTTCCATCAAATCTTGAAGTATAACTGTGAGGAAAACCTTTGCTATTATGTAGAGCTAGTCTTATTGTCAAATCTTCACATTGACCAATGTAAATCTTATTATGTTTATCATTATAAATGGCATATATATGATACATGCCACCATAATAGCAGAACTGCTCTACCTCCGCCAGCTGGCGGAGAGCTATCGCGGAATGTATTTTGTTGTAAAAAATTGCCCTTTCAAGCAACAAAAACAGCATATCAAATATTTACATCTTTGGCAAGGGTGGACGAAGAAAAAAATCCTTTTAACATCAACTCCTTACCTCTTTCATGCTATACAGGCACTATGAAAACAGAAGTAGAGATTTTGTCCCTATTTTACATTCATTAAGTTGAGGGTCGTTCTAAACCTGATTTAGGTTCGAGTCCTACTCGCGGAGCCAAATTGCAAAAGAGCCAAATTAAGGCTCTTTTGTGATATTTCGTGGGTTCTAACATACTATGTTCAAACCTGCCAAATAATATTACCCAAAACATAAATGTTAAATAAGGAATAGCTGGCATGATAAATAACGGTTTTTATTATGATAAATAATTGAAAATACTATATCCCATAAAAACGCTTGACTTAGCTATTAATAGGCATATAATGTTAAATAATGAATATTGTAAATGTTAAATAAGTTATATGTCTATAAAAATTTATGACCCCAAATACGGAAGCAAACTTACTGGTGTAATTTTTGAATTAGAAAAACTTCGAGTTAAAAAGCTGGGTGGGCCTGTTTCTCCTCATGTTTTTTTTCAAATAAAAGATATTTTTCAGATGCTGGAAAGCTTGGGCTCTGCAAGAATAGAGGGTAATAATACTACATTAGCGGAATATGTTGAGAAGGTTATTGAAAACAGATCAAAGAAAATTGTTGCCGATGAAAAATTTAAGGAGATTGAAAATATAGACAAAGCAATTGGTTTCATTGAGAAAAATGTAAATAAGCTAACCAAGTTTGACAGAGCTCTTATTTCTGAGATACATAAAATTCTTGTAGAAGGACTGACACCTCCTCCTACAGGGGAGGGTTCTTGTTATCCTGGAATGTTGCGATCGATAAATGTAACTATACAAAAATCAAGTCATATTCCTCCGGAAGCAATAAAAGTTCCAGAGTTATTTGATGAGCTTATGGATTTTGTTAATCAGCCGCTTGATACGCAGTACCATTTGTTGGCTATAGCATTATCTCATCATAAAATGGCATGGATACATCCTTTTGATAATGGAAATGGTAGGCTTGTAAGAATGTTTACTTATGCATTTCTTATAAAACAAGGATTTCAGGTAAAAAGTGGAAGAATATTAAATCCAACCGCAATTTTTTGCATGGATCGAAATAGATACTACGAAATGCTTTCGTTGGCTGATTCCGAAGAAGAAGATAATGTCTTGGAATGGTGCTCGTATGTTCTCGAGGGGTTGCGTTCCGAAATAGAAAAAATAGATAATCTTCTCGATTTGCAATATATAATTGATGTTATTTTATTGCCTATGCTTTCATATTCTTTAGAGCGTGAGCACATAACGAAGCGTGAGTATCAGATACTTACTGCTATCGTTAAAAATAGTGAAATGACTATTAAATCTGCAGATCTTGAAAAAATCCTTGGTGAAGAATCACCCGTGCAGCGTTCTCGGATATTAAAAAAATTAAAGGATAGAGCAATGCTTATATCGCTTAAAGAGAACGGCAGAATTTATACCATAGGTTTTGCAAATAACTACTTACTTCGTGGCATAATCCATGTTTTGCGGGAAAATGGATTTATTCCAGGATCATTGGATAGTAAAAATTAGTTTTGTTGTATTAATGTTCTGAGTTCTTTTATTTATAATTCTTAAGGAGGTAAATATGGGAACAAAAGGGCATAGGAATGGAGGTAAAATAGGCGGTAGGCATACTACAGTTTCGGAACATGCCACAAAAGTCGTCGATTTTGCTGAAAAACTTCCGGAGGTGACCCGAATAAGTATCGGGCGTCTGACGGCGGGAATCAAAAACGCACCGCATTGCATCAAACTGGTAGAAAGATCAGGAGGATTATTGGTTAAAGTTCGTGGTAGCAATACTATTCAAGAGTTCACAATATATTCGAATGATGTGAGGAGAACCATTAATGCAATCAAAGAAAATTTTAGTTAAAAGTAGAGCACCATTTATTTAAAGTCGTGTGATAAAAGATCATGCGACTTTTTTGTAATTAAAATAAACACCGCATTTCTTGTTTGAAATGCGGTGTGCGTTTTAGAATTAAAGCTTGCGCCCATTCTTTTCAGCGGTTATTGTCTTCAAATCAAGATCATCCAACAGAATGAGGCGATGTGCCTTTTCCCGGAGTTCTTTTGACAAAGTTCCTCTTGTGGAAACCACTGTAGTCTTGATGTCGTAGTTATTCGCCTCGTCAATTAAGTAGGCGAAATCGGAATCGCCGGAAATAAGGATTATTTCCTTGCAATCTCTTCTCCAAATACAACGGCAGATATCCACGGCAATTTCAACATCGAAATTAGCCTTGTTTTTGTCGCCGTTTTTGGTGCAAATAGTTTTACAATCTTTTGTGATTACTTTAAAACCAATAATTTGCAGGAAATCGTGAAACTTTTTCAATTTTTGCACTGCTTCAGCATCGCCATTTCTTTTTTCCGTGTAAATGTTTTTTGTGGCTATTTCCGATCCTAGGGTTATGGTGCCGATCAGTTTTTCAAAGTCAATACGCGTTCCAGAGTTCATGTTGCGGGATTTTTTGATTTGTTCGAGGCCACTATTGATATTTGCCAACTCGATAAAAACTGCTACGTTGCTGTTCATGCAATTTCTCCTTCTGGTGCTGAGACTTTTGGGATAAATACAAAAGGTGCAACAATATCGTGCTACTGAATAATTGCTACAACACCACCTCCTTTCAAAGAACATCATTTTAATGTAAATGTTTAATTCAAATATGTCAATATTTCGTGGGCGTAAATATTTCAAACAAATATGTTATAATCAAATAACATGTTTGTTAATTTTAAAAATAGAAAATGAATCCTAAGGCAGGCGCTAGTAATGGGAATTTTGCTGTTTAGTGTGGTCGTTGATAAATTTTTGAAATATCAAAATGGCCGATAAGAATACGAAAAATGAATGTATGCAAGTAAGAAAGAAAACTTCAATCGGATGGTTCAGGTGTGGCTTGTTCTGGTTTGTGCTGTAAATTGGCGCTTTGTAGAATACCAAGTAAATTAAATGGACAAGAAAAAAAATGAAAAAAATAAAATAAAATTCTCAAAATTGTTCCATGTCCATCTTACGCTTACGGGAACAATTTTTGCTATGTACATAATTTTTTCCTTGGTTTGGTCGCCGGAATTCTTGCTTGCCGATATAAGGAACAAATTCCAAGCGTTGGCTGACGAAATAGTTAATATTTCTGCACATGTAGTCGGTCCACCTCAAAAACCTATAGTTTCAGCTAATGCAGTTTGTAACAACGGCAATCTATATGTCAATTTGGATTGGGCGGATGATGACGGTTCGGAAAGTTTTGATGTTGAAAGGGATGGAAGCATTTTGGTGGCGGGCATAAATTCTTCCGAGTATAAGGATAGTAATTTAACAGTGGGAAACATTCATTCCTATGTGGTAACAGCAAGGGGATCAATGGGGCCTGGTTTTGCCGTTTCTGATCCTGTGACAGTGACGACTCCGGCGGAATGTAAAGTGGTGTTGCCTCCACCAAGCGTGACAATTACTGGTATAAATAAAGGCAGTGTTAATGGAGTTATGCAAATGATTGCAACTACTTCTCAAACCCCCGTCATTTACGGCACTACTAATGTAGCGAATGCTTTGGTGGATATAGTTATCAGCGGAAATGTTAATTTTGTTTCGCAAGAGATCGCCAGCAGTAACGGTTATTGGCAATGGCAGCCGCCAACGAATTTGCCATACGGTGATTATAATATTTTTGTCACTGTGAATGATCCTAATGATTCTGATAGGACAGTAACCGCGCAATATGCCTTGCGTGTGTCCAAAGAAAAAGAAGAAGAAAAAAACAGCGGCAATAAAAAAGGGGAAAAACCAAAAAGTGTCAGTTCGGAATTAATAAATGATCCGCAACAAGAAAGTGAAAATAAGCAAAATGTTAACCAGGAGGAACCAGAAATTCCGCTGACATATAGCCTGTTTTTGGGCAGTGTGGAAGTTTTGCAAGGAAGGAATCTGAGCGCTTCAATTGTTATTGAAAATGTGGCTGAAAAATTTTTGGGACGTGAAGCAATTGTTAGATATTCAATCTTTGATAGCAAGGGTAAATTAATCAGTGAAGATTTTACCAGTACTGTTTTGGAAAAAGGCAAAAGAGTTGATAAATATTTGCCTATTTCCAAATCAATGCTTGCAGGTGGATATAATTTGAACAGCGAAATAATTTTCAGTGACTATGATGTTAGTCGAAATGCCAGCTTCATGGTGCTTGCTTTACCGGCGGTAAAACTCGGTGGGGGATTTGTGATTAATTATCAGGATCTGCTGAGTGAAATTGGCACAGTTTCCTTGTGGTTTTTGGTTGTATTGTTTATTTGGCTGGGCATTCTTTCGCGTGAATATTGGCTTTCCATGAATGCGCTAGATCATATTACAGAAAAAAGTTTGACCAATTTGGGTATGGTGCCGATGCGAAAGAAAAAGCGATAGCGTGATATAATTAAAATAGTTTTTACAAAGATTATTTTTCAAACTCATGCGATTTACAATCAAGTCGCAATGAGCCGCTATACGCCATGACAAATTTATGCAATGAAGCGCTCCGCTGGCTGGCGGGTAATTATTTTGTAATTTAGTGTGTTGTATGGAAAAATATTTTTATCTCGTCAATGCCATCACTATCGCCGCATTATTATTGGCGATTGCTTATACTGCTGGTATTGTATGGCGCACAGAAAACGAGCTGGACGTGTCGTATAAATTTTTTCTGGCAGGAGTTGTATTTTTATTGATAGCGGAAGTAGCGGATCTCTACTATGCAATTGATAGGCAAATGATTATTGCGTTGCTTATAAAAATCCTGAAAGCCTTGTTTGCTGTTTGCTTTTTAGTTGGCACGCTTTTCATGCGTGACATTATGCGCAAACTTGATGGAGAGAAATGAGGTGTAAATCCGCCAGCTGGCGGACAAAATATAAAATACAACAAAGGAAATACAAAAGGCTTTATGGCTAAGTATCATTTGAAAAATATATTTGCAGCAATTTCAATCGTCGCATGTGTGTTTGCGGCCTCTTTTGCTCAAGCTGATATGAGCAGCTCCAGTTATTCCATCAGCGCTGACGCAATCAACATCGGGGGAGGCAGACAAGTTTCTGAAGAATATGTGGAGCAAAATATGTTGGGCGAAGTCGGTACTGGCGGTTTGCGCAGTTCGACGTATATCATGGATGCCGGTTTCTTGGCGATGGTTGGCAATGAGGAGATACTTACTTTTGAGATGACCAAAAACACAGCAGATCTGGGCACATTGGTCAGTAACTTGGTCAAAGCGGATACGGCAACTTTTCGTGCTGCTACCACAGCCAAAAGCGGTTATGCAATTTCCGTATATGGCAATTCGCTTTCTTCAGTTTCACACACTATTGAGCCGCTTTCCAGCGCCTCCAGTTCTTCCACAGGCAATGAACAATTCGGTTTTAATTTGAGGCAAAACAACAATCCCACAATAGGAAGTGATCCCAGTGGGGGAAATGGGCAGGCAGCAATGGGATATTCAACTACGGATGCATATAAATTCACTTCTGGCGATATCATTGCCGAGTCCTCTAATCAGTCAACATATACTAATTACACTGCATCCTTCATTGGCAATATCAGTAATATCAGTGATGCAGGAGAATATGCTACAAGTCTTACGATCGCGGTAACTGGCAGGTTCTAAAAATGGATAAGTAGCCATAGGGGATTTGACAAAAGTATGTTATTATACACATGGAAGGAAAGATGCTTTTGAAAAGTAAAATAAAAATATAAACATATGCAAAAAAATGAATTTAAAGTGAAATATGTTTTGCTAGTTTGTAGAGATTTGTTAACACTTTTGTTGTTAGTTTGTATTATTGTGCCAGCTTTTAATGTCAAGGCAGCATCAATGCCTGCTCGTGATTACATGAATCGAAACACTGCTAATCTCACAACTGGCGTAACGCATGAAATAATTTTTACTCCAGCAACAATGACCTCAGGAAGCTTGATATTGATATTTCCTGATGCTGATGATGGATTATGGTGTCGCACCGCAGGTTCTTTAGCTACCGCAACAACTTCGCTTCATGATTCTGCAACAGCTCTTCCTGGGACACTTTCGGCAAGCTGTACGCAAGGTTCTGGAGCCTCAAATTATGACACTATAACCATAACGGGCATGGGAAGTATAACCGGTGGTTCAACATATGGAGTTAGAATTTCCGGAAATACTGGAGCACTGGGAACAACAAGTTCAGCAACAACTTCAATTGTTACAGTTAAGACAAACAATGGTAGCGATGTTGACTCCAGAAATATCGCTCTTGTTACTGTGGCTAATGATCAGATAAGCATCACTGGAAAAGTTGATCCGACTTTTACTTTTGGTATAACTGACACTCAAATCGGTTTTGGTACTATCACTTCTGCCGCTTTGCGTCACGCCACAGCTGATGAAGTCGGCGCCGCTTCCGCTCCGGAAAATGGTGCGCCAACCACAATTTCAGCTTCAACAAATGCGCAGTCGGGCCTTGTTATTGAGGTGAGAGATCAGAATGCAGCAGCCGGAAGCGGTATGTATAATTCCAGCCCGGAAACTACTTTGACTTCTCGCGCCAGTACAGCGGTTTCCGCAGGTACAATTGGTTTTGGTGTATATGGAAAAAATGCTTCCAATATAACTTTAGATGAAGGTTTTGATCATGATTCCGATTCTGATTTGGCAATCAGCACTTCTTTTCAGACGATAGCTTCCGCTGCTGCGCCAGTATCTTCAGCATCTTTTGACTTGGCTGCGGTATCGGCTGTGGCTGCTTCCACGGCGCCTGGTGATTATGCCGATACTTTGACGCTGGTGGCAACTGGAAGATTCTGAATAATTGAAATGGGGGTATAAAATAGTTTATATGAAAAATTATTTCGCATTTACCGCTAGTATCATTATTTTTGCCAGCATTCTTCTTGGCGTGCGCGATGCGCACGCTCTTACTGTTTCTCCGCCGGTCAAAGAATTAGCCGGCGATCCTGGTTCGGTCGTGCAGTATGTTGTTAAGCTTTATAACGAAACCAGGGATGCAGTGACTGTGAAAGCAACAGCAACTAATTTCACTGCCAAGGAAAATGGCGCGGGCGAGCCTCAGTTTGCAGATTTAGGAACCGAAAGAGAAGCGACGCATGACCTTGCCTCTTGGATGTCTGTGCCCGAGGGTTTGATTACAATTAATCCGCTTGATTGGCAAACTGTCATCATTAATATTAATATCCCTAAGGACGCTGAACCGGGCGGGCACTATGCAGCCGCATTTTTTACGCCGAATAAAATCGAAAACACCGGTAAAGATGGCGTAAGTGTGGATTATAAAACAGGATCCCTGGCATTGCTTACTGTTACGGGTGAAGCCAGGCAAGGTGGCAATGTCAAAAGTTTTACTCTTAGAGGCGACAAATCTTTTTATGAATATGTCCCAGTAAACATGGAACTGCGCGTGGAAAACACAGGCAACGTGCATTTTAAACCGGGTGGCATGGTGGAAATTAAAAATATTTTCAACAAAAAAGCTGGCGAAATTGCCGTAACGGATTCTGATTCCGGTGGCAATGTCTTGCCGAATAGTACTCGCAGATATGATTTGACCTGGGAAAAACAAGAAGACAAAAATGGTCCGCAAGATTTTTGGTCTAAAGTGCAATATGAATTCAAACATTTTCGCTGTGGACGCTATGTCGCTACTGCTTCTGTGGACTTGCCACAGGGTCAAGCTGCTCCACATACTCTTTCTTTTTGGATTATTCCGTGGCAACTGTTGTTGGTAGTTATTATAGGTCTTACTTTATTGATTCTCTTATTTAGAACGTATAATCGCTGGATAATCAAGAAGGCAAAAAATGGTTGCTAAAGTTTTTAAGTTGCAAAATCCAAAAAACATATAAATTTCTTGTCAATATTATTTCGTTCCCTAAAGCTCCCATCCAGGGGAGCTTTTCAATTAATTGACTTTAGGCAAAAAAACTGCTATAATAGATGTATATAGAAGTGGAGGAAAACGGGTGAAAGCCCGTTTTTTATCTATTTCAGGTCAAAAATTTAGGCATGCGCATCAAAATTCATACAAAAACAAAATCCGTAACTAGGGGGCTACGAGTAGGAGAGCTACTCTTTTTTGTGGCCATTTTTTCATCTTTATTCCTGGGAACTTCTTCGGCAAAAGCTGCTTTCAATGAAAGCATCAACTATCAAGGCAAGTTGACTGATGGAAATGCAATTCCTGTATCTGACGGGGCATACGACATTGTTTTTAAGCTTTATGATGCGGCTGCGGGTGGCTCAACAGTCTGGAATGAATCTTTGACTAGTTCCAATCTTTGGACTGAGACGGTGAGTACGACAATAACGCGCAACGCTGCAGGTTGTGGAGGCAGTGGCTTCACTAGTATCGTTTATGCTACGGGAACTAACGAGGCATCTATTGCTATTGGACAGACGATTTGGAACACTACTTTGAAAGAATCAGCAGTGGTTACAGACATAACAACTGGCACTAATACGCTTTGTGTTTCTAATCCCTATTCTTCTTGGGCTAATTCGGATGATCTTACTAATCGGGTGTATATTAAAAGCGGACTTTTTTCGGTGATGTTGGGAAAGTATGAAAGTCTTTCTTCTGTGGACTTCAATCAAACTCTTTATCTTGGTGTGTTAGTCGGAAACGATTCGGAAATGGTGCCTCGCAAGATGATTGGAGCCGTTCCGGCTGCTTTTACGGCCAAAACACTTAATAATAACGGAAGCGCTGCGATTGCTACAAATGATGGCGCCACTTTGAATATCGGTAATACCACGGGAGCTGTTACAATGAATTCAGGCGGCGTTTCTGCATGGACAAATACGGCTGGAAATTTGACCATTTCTACAGCAACTTCCGGAATATTAACCTTAAATTCGGCAGGATCGCTTGATTTGACTGGCGCTTCAGCTTCCAGTTTTGCCACTACGGCAGGCAATATTACTTTGCAATCAGCCGGCTCAAGTACTGTTGGTACCGTGCAAATTGGTGCTGGGGGAGTTGGTTCTATTACGCCTGATTTTTTTGGTTTAGACGTGAAATCAGACACCGGTGATCCCGCTGGTGGTTTCGAAGGTGCTATGTATTATAATACTTTCGATAATAAGTTTAGATGTTATCAAAACGCTGGTTGGACCGATTGCATCAGCGCTGGCGGAAGCACTACATTGCAAAATTCCTATGATCAGACAAATGGGAACACAATTGTTTCTACTTCAGGAAAAAACATAGCGCTTACGCTTGAAGAAGTTGACACGCCAACCTCATTTGCGATTGAAAATCAAGACACTTCTGGAATCAATGCAGAATATATAAATAATTCAATCACTTCGGGAACATTGGCAAATGCGCTTACAATTGACAATACAGGTGCTGGTACTATTACTAATGCGATTAATATTTTAGAAACAGCTGGAACAATAACGACGGGGATTAATATTGGTAATAATGTAGGAACGGGAATTTCCATCGGGACTGGCGCGACCACAGGTATTTTTGTTGGTTCAGGTGGTGTTACGATTGCTGCCGGTGCATTGAATGTCAATTCTGATGAAATTATTTCAGATGGTTCTACGCTTACTATAAATGCCGGAGGAATAGTCGATATTCAAGATATTCTAAATGCAGATTCAATCACTTCTGATGCGGGTGTCTCCATTGCTTCTGGTGGAAGTTATACAGGCGCTGGTGCAGTAACACTTTCTTCAGCTTCTGCTTCGGCACTTACGATTGATTCGGGAACAACAGGAAATCTCGATATAGGCACCGGGGCAAATGCTAAAATAATTACGCTTGGAAATTCCACTGGTGCTACCGTGGTCAATATAAATTCCGGCACTGGCGGCATTAGCTTTCAGGCAGCAGGAACCGGAACAACAGATACTATCCAAATTGGTGAAGGGGGAAGTGGTTCTTCAACGCCTGATATTTTAGCACTTGATGTGAAATCTGATTCTGGAGATCCGGTAGGTTTTGAAGGAGCGATGTACTATAACAACAATATTAATAAGTTTCGATGTTACCAAGATACAGCATGGACGGACTGTATCGGTGCAGGGGGCGGTAGTGGTGGTGATAATATAAGTATTAATGGAACTTCCATAACTGATGCTGATTTTGACAATGTTACCCCGGCTTCTCCCATGGGAGGAGTAAATATGAAATGGCAAAGAGATTCTTCTACGCCTAATAATGTAAGCGCTTATTTTGATTTTGCAGATTATGATGGAGCTTTTAAGAAAAAGCCGACCTATGCATCTGATTTTATTTCCGGAACAGCAGTAGCTTATAATCTGCCATTTGTTGGGGCGGGTATTTCTTCCGGAACAGTAACTGCTCCTTTGGCAGCGGCTATTGATAGTGATCACCCTGGTATTATGCGCTTACGTTCAAATACAACTGCCAATGGAGGGTATCGCTATCAAGCTTATGCGGACTCAATTCGTTTTAAGGGCGGAGAAATATTTAATGCAGTTTTATATCATGAAAATATTGATACGACGATCGTAAGAATGGGATTTAATGACAATACAACTTACGCTGATGCGGTTGATGGTTGTTATTTTGAAGTTCCAACAACCGGAGTTGTAATTGGAAAATGTTCCAATGATTCAACGAGAACGTCAACAACAGGAAGTTATACGATTTCAACTGGTACGTGGTATTCATATAGGGTCACTTTGAACTCTGATGCCACATTGGCGACGTTTGAAATTTTTGATAGTAACGGAAATTCTCTTTGGACAAGCAATAATACCGTTTCGTCCAATATACCGACTGCAGCTGGCAGAGAAACAACTGCGGGCATAATCGCTACCGAGTCCTCAACTACGGCAACGTATATGGTTGATTTGGATTATATGAGTTTCAGTTTAGGAACCGCAAGCCCATTGGCGCGTTAGATTTATGAAAAATATTATCGAAAAGTGCAAAATAACTAGAAAAATATGAAAAAAAAAGATTTTTTTAAAAAATTTTTTGTCAAATTGATTTTTATTGCAAGCATTCCTTTTTCGGCAAATGCTTTTGATGGCATATCTTTTGAAAAAAATATTCTAAAAGCTTCCGGTTCTTGCGACTCAAATATTGTGTTGCAACTTTTTGCCGATGAATCTTTGGAAAAGTCAATCTATTCCGCCGGAGTGGTCTGCAAGGACGAAAAATATTATTTTTCTGACGATCTTTCCAAGTGGAATGTTCCGGAAGGAGAATATGCCATAGTTATTGATGGGGAAAAAACAAATGTACAAAGCATTGAAATAAAATATGAAAAACAGTTATTATCCAATGCAACGGTCAATCAAACGAATAAGCAGGAGGAGAAGAAAAATAAGCAGTCGGAAGTGAAGCAGAAAGAAAAATCGGCTGACGTGAAATTTCTTGAAGCGTTTGCTTCTTTTCAACAGTCGATTTTGGATATGCACTCATGGCTTTCGAAGACAGAATATCCATCTTGGATAAAGGAGGGAATTGACTTTACCCTGAATGGCATTGATGAATTAGTTGTTAAAATAAGTGAGACGTTGTTTTCGGCGGATAGCTCGCAAAATGAGACAAGCGACATTGAACAGGAGACGAACGATACAGAACAGGAAACAGGGGACGTGGGACAAGAGATGGAAAATGTGCAACAGGAAAAAGGCGATACAGGACAAAATGTGGGCAACATGGGACAAAATGCGGACGAAACGCAGCAAGCAGATAATGAACAGATTCAATAAATAATTAACTAAAGCAAACAAGCAAAAACTGCCAGATGCGCGGCAGTTTTTTTGTTTTGCTTTTTGTTGTATAATTGATTTGTAAAATAAAATTACAAAAACATATGAGTTTCTGGGAAAAATTAAAAGAACAAAATGAAAAAAAGAAGGAGATCTTAATTGATTTGCCAGAGCATGGCACGAAAGACGAAATAACAAAGAAGAATAAATCGGCAAAAAAAACAGTTTTGAATGTGGCAATGATTGTCGTTATGCTTGGTTCACTTGCAGCTGCGGGTTATTTTTATTACCAATATCGCAACATGAAGTTGGCGAAAAATACGCCAGCGCAAGAACAGAGTGAGGTTAGTCAGTTGGTAGCAAAAATTTCTCAATTTATGGAATTGCCGCAAGAAGAAACACCCGTTTTGGCAACAGTTTCAGACAAAAGCAAGCTGAATAGTCAACCTTTTTTCACTAAAGCGGAAAATGGTGATAAAATTTTGGTCTACAATAATGCGGGACAGGCTATTCTTTATCGTCCTTCAACAGGCAAGATTATTAATGTGTCACAAGCAACTTTGGAAAGTCAAAATGAGCAAGCACAGCAGCAAGCCGTTGCGTCTCAGGAGGAGCCAGTCAATGGGCAATCTGCGGAAGCCAAAGTCGCAGGTGAGGAAACCGATGCACGTTCTGGGAATGTCGTCGCTCTATATAATGGTACCAATAAAAAAGGCGTTACTTATGCTTTTGAGAAATACTTGACCAAAGAAATAGCTGACATTACGGTGGGTATTAAAGAATCAGCAGTAAAACAGGATTATGCTAAAACGGTAGTGATTGATCTAAAAGGCGATAATGGGTATGTGGCAAAGTCTATTGCGGATAAAATTTCTGCCGAAGTTGGTTCTCTTCCGCAAGGCGAGACCTCTCCTGATGCTGATATTTTGATTATTTTGGGCAGTGATAGATTGTAGCTGATTGTGGCAAGGTTTGTATCTAGCGGACCGTTCGTGTCAAGCGGACAGTCCGCTTTGCAATATAGCTTTCTTTTAGGCGTACTAAGTTAGTAGAGCTTATGCAAAAAACTATAAACACCTTTCTTGCGTTTTTCATAATTGCAGCCGCCTCTTTGGAGGTGGGTCTTTTTACTGTGCGGCAGGTACGTGACTTGAAATTTCCTGGTCCTGTTATGCCAACAATGTTAAAAAAAAGTCATAAAATTCCGGAAAAATTTGGCAAAGTAGAGCGTCCAAAGCCGGCTGCAGTTTCTATGGCTCGTTTTAAAAAACAGGGATGTGTGGCGGACGGGCTGCTTTCGGAATATAATCCGGACACTGAGAAATATATAGAAATGGTAAATCGTTCAAATTGCTATTATTTGCATCGGGCGGTTGAAACATGGCTCACTCCACCGGATTTTCAGACCATTGACTATGTGATGAATAATATTACCAAAAAGGATGTGGTTTACGGCATGTTTATTGCGGAAGCGCTCAAGACCAATGCTGACTATTTTAATGAATACACAAAGGAATATTTTAACTTCAGAACAATGTGTCGCGAGGGCAGCAAGAATGTTTGGGGTGAACATTCCTGCAAGCCGACTTTCGGCAGTGCGGCTTATCGCGAATATCTTGAATATATTACGCACAAGGCAATTGATTTGGGCGTGCAGAGCTTTATGTTCGGGCAGATATATATGCAAGAGGGTGGAGACAATGATTATGCCAAAAAAATCATCAAGGACATGCGCGACTATGCCAAAAAGAAAGGGGTTGATATTGTGATTGGCGCGCAAACCGGAGCAATAACCGATCAAGAATACCTTTCACTTTTTGATTATATCGAAGGGGGAGTGGGACTTTATCCGGATGGCACGGTGGAAGAAGGAGCATGCCTTTCTTGGCGCGGTGGCTGTTGGGCATTGCTCTGGCACGATAATTACGCTTCCAAGGCAGATCATGTATTGTTGCATTTGGATTGGACTGGTATCAAAAGCGATGACCTGGATGTTTTTGCGCGTATGGATCAGCAAAAACGCGCCGAGACTTTGCGAAACTTATATAACAAATTTACTTCTCAAAATATGGGCTTTTTGATGCCACTGTTTGGCGTGCTCGACAAAGAAAACGGCGGTTGTTATGGTCCCAAGAAGCGTTTCTATTCTGCTGATAAGGCGTACGGTTGCAAGGATGAAGATGTGATCAACAAAATACTCATTGGAAAATAATTTGAGCTTCTATTCAATTCAAAAAATTCTAGACATTGAATGTCTAGGATTTTAAAACTATTGCTATTTGTTATTTTACGTGTTATGCTTATCCATTATGCATGATAATGACATTCAATTTGACGTGGTGGTGATTGGCGGCGGTCCAGCGGGGATGATGGCTGCTGTTTGCGCTGCCAAAAAAGGTGCGCGAGTCGCCTTGATTGAGAAAAATGATCGTCTGGGTATTAAGCTTCTGATGACGGGTAATGGGCGATGCAACTTCACACAAAATGAAAAGGATATCAATGAATTGGTTAAAAAATATGGCAAAAATGGCAGATTCTTGTATTCAGCATTGTCTACGTTTGGTCCCAAGAACACGATTGATTTTATGGAAAGAGCCGGCGTCAAAACGAAAGTTGAAAAAGATGGCCGCGTTTTTCCAGTCAGTGACCAAGGCAAAGATGTGCTTGGCGCGTTGGAAAAAATACTTAAGGAAAATAACGTTACTTTTTTTCTCAAGTCCACTATTGAGGAAATCGAAGCTGAAAATGGCAAGATCCGTAAAATTATTTTGAATAAAAAAAGAGAAGTGACGGCGCATAGCTATATTTTTGCCATGGGTGGCAAATCATATCCGAGCACTGGCAGTGCAGGGCAGGGCTATGAATGGGCCAAAAAGCTGGGGCACACCATTGTCGAGCCGCAGCCTCTTTTGGTTCCAATTGAAACAAAAGAAAAATGGGTGGCTGAACTAGCTGGAATAACCGCACATAGTTGCGCCATCAGTATTTGGCAAGGTGGCAAGAAGCAAACAACTTCAGAAGGGGACATGCTTTTCACGCACCTGGGTGTGAGTGGTCCACTGGTACTTAATTTAAGTCGCAGCATAAGACCTATTTTAGCAAGCGGCGAAGTAAAGCTGAAAATAGATCTCAAGCCCTATTTATCATTTGAGCAGTTGGATGAAATCGTGCGCAAAGATTTTGAAAAAAATGCATCCAAAAAATTAGCCAATTGTCTTGCTGATTTATTTTCTCCAAAATTACTTGAATTTTTGCTGAATTATAGTGGTGTTGATTTGGAAAAGCATGCCGCCAAAATAAGCAAGCAGGAAAGACATAAGCTCATAGAATTGTTTAAAGGCTTGGAACTTACGGTTGAAAAAATGTTCGGTTTTGAGCGCGCCATGGTTACAGGTGGAGGCATAAGCACGAAAGAAATTGATTCTAAAACCATGAATTCTAAAGTTATCCAAAATCTTTTTTTTGCCGGGGAAATCATCGATGTTGATGGTCCGACCGGTGGCTATAATTTGCAATTGTGTTGGACAACAGGGCATTTAGCAGGTTCAAGCACAGCCAAACAACAATAACCAAAATGCTAAATTGAAGATACAAGAAACAAGATACGAAATACAAACAAAACTCAATATTCAAATTTAAAATATTCAAATCGCCCTGGTTTGGTTTTTTGTTTTTTGGAATTTGTAATTTGTTTGTATCTTGGTTCTCGTATCTTGTCCCTTGTGCCCCGTATCTTTTAAGAGTTCCCGCGATTTGCTATAAAAAACAGTGCAAATTGTAATAAATTTACACAAAATATTTCTGCAAAAAGCCTTATACTTATTCAGATAAAAACAATACTGATTGTGCTTTTGCTGTTTACGATTGTGGGAGGCTATTTATATCGTTCTTATCACGACTTGTCTAAGATGATAAATTCAAGTAGCAATTTGCAACAAACAACAGTCAACTTACAACCGATAATCCGCAACAAGCAGTAAATAATTTACAACAATCAACGGGTGATTCACGAATACAAAGTCCGATTGAAAATGCAGTGGGAAGAGTAACTAAAAAACCGTTTGGAATATATATTACATCCAAAACTTCACCAGTGCAGCCGGAAAGATTCCAAGGTTATCACACCGGCACTGATTTTGAAACTACGATTGATGAACAAAACATTGATGTGCCCATAAAAGCTATGTACAATGGCAAGCTTTTGGAGGCGCGACATGCCAGCGGTTATGGCGGCGTGGCAATTCAGGTATGTACATTGAATAATGAGCCAGTTACGGTGACGTATGGGCACCTTGAGCTTTCTAGTATGGTTGCAAAAGTTGGTGATGAATTAAAAGCGGGTGAATTTCTGGCAAATCTCGGTACGGGATATTCAACTGAAACTGATGGTGAGCGAAAGCATTTGCATCTAGGAATTCATAAAGGCCCCGCCATCAACATTCGTGGCTATGTTTCATCCAAAGGTCAACTTTCTGCTTGGCTGGATGCTTGCACATTAGTTTGCAAATAAAAGAGGGAGTAAGACTCCCTCTCTATCTTTATCTCAATTCTCTATCTAATCCTCTATCTCTCGTCATTTTTGACGAACGTTTTAAACAAGATCGGAATAATAAAGAGGGTAAAGAATGAAGAAATGGTGAGGCCGAAGATTATGGCACTGCCCAAGGCAGTCCACATCTCATTGGAAAGTGTGATCGGGATGATGCCGGCGATAGTGCAGATAGAAGTGATGAAAATCGCTTCCAGTCGAGATTTTCCTGCGTCGACAATGGAATCATCAAATCCAATGCCACTCTCGATATTTAAATTTATTTTATCAATAAGGATAATAGCGTTTTTCACCACGATACCAAACAAAGCCAATATGCCGATGAGTCCGGGAAAACTCAAGGATACGCCAAACGTCGCCATACCGATAAACACGCCAATTAGAGCGAGCGGCAAAGTTACCAATACAATTATTGATTTTTTGAAAGAGTTAAATTGAATGATCAAAGTTGAAATGATCAAAACTGCGGCGACGGCCATGGCGCGGACAATGGATAGAACAGATTCTTGATTCTGCTCGTTTTCGCCGCCATAAGTTATTTCATATCCCTGGGGAAGCTGGTATTCTTCGGCAACTTTTTTCTGAAATTGAGTAAGGACATCATTTGGTCTGGTTTTGCCTTCAACTCCAGCGCTGAGAATGGCTACGCGCTTTTGATCAATGTGGCTGATTGTTTCTATGGATGGTTCTAGTTTTATCGTTGCGACATCTTTGATAAATACGGGGTTTCCTTGCAAGTTGGTGAGTTGGATGTTTTGAACAGCTTCAAGATTAGGCAGTTTGTTCTTGTCGAAACGAGCTGTCACGTCATATTCCTTGTTGTTTTTGATAATTGTGGAAACATCAACGCCGGAAATTGCCATACGGATAGAAGAACCAACATATGTTGCGTTAAGACCGTATAATTCCATTTTCACGGGATCAAGTGTAAAAGTATATTGGGCCGGAGCTTCTTTAAGGGAGGAATCTATATTTACAACACCGTCGATTGTGGTCAGCTTCTTTTCCAAGTCTTTTGTTATGTTGTCTAAAACTTGCAAATCATCACCGCTAATTTGCGCCTCAAAAGCACTGCCTGATGGCGGACCGCCCTGTTGTGATTCTACGGTAATATTTGCTCCCTCAATGCCGGATAGCGTTTCTCGGATGTCTTTTTCCAACTCATAGGAAGTTTTATCACGACTTTCCTTATCAACTAGGGTTATTGTTATTGCGGCCAAGTGAGTTGAGCCGGAAGAACCACTTTTACCAACGATCGTGGAAAAGTTCTTAATTTGAGGGAATGTCAGCAGTTTTTCTTCAACTTGTTTTGCAATATTGTCTGTCTTGGCAAGATTTAGACCGATAGGGGCTTCTAAATCTACGTAGATAGTTCCTTGGTCGGATACTGGAAAAAATTCGGAAGGAACTACGCCGGTTATGGGCAGGATTATTGCTCCGATGAATAAAACAAGAGTGGTTAATAAAGTAGTCCAACGCCTTTTTTTGGTGGATAGAACTGCCTTTAAATATTTTTCATATATGGGAACAATTTTGTCAAAATGAATAATTCCGTGTATTAGTTTGCTGGAAAAAGATGAATCTTCAGCGCTACCCTGCAAGGCTAATTTTTTCTTGATAAGTTCATCATCTTTCCATTCTTTTTTGGCTAAAGCTTCATTGGCGAGTAATTTTCTTTTACCTTTGGTGCGATACCACCAAAAAAGCCAAGCTGCCATAGTCAAAGAAATTGCGGTTAACGCGCTGCCAAGAGTAGATTTGCTGGCAAAACCTGCTATCGCTAGGCCTAAAAGAATAACTATATTGGTGCGAAAGATATTACGTGTGAAGCGGATGCGTTCCAGTACGGCGGCAAGTGGATGATTGACTACCAGAGCAATAAGTAGGGAGGTTATAAGTGTTACCGAAACAGTTATCGGAATTGAGCGTATATATGAACCAATAATTCCGCTTGAAAAAAGAAGTGGTAAAAACGCCCAAGTGGTCGCCAAGGTAGTCGAGGTGAGAACGACTTTGAAATCGTTAAGCACGAGCAAAACCGCTTCTTCTGGCGTAAATTTTCCCGTACGCATGTATTGTTTGGTTGCGCTTACTACCACAATTGCATCATCAACAAGCAAACCCAAAGAAAGCAGCAAAGAAAACAAAGAGAGAAAATTCAAGGTTATGCCCGTAAGAAGCATTATTCCGAATGTTGCGAAAAATACCAAAGGTATGGCTAGACCAGCTACAATCGCCTCCTTGAAACCTACAATAAGAAACAAGATAGTCATCACTAACGCCAAGGTCAGAATAAAATCATGAGATAGTTGGTCGAAATCATCGCGGATGAATTCGGACATGTCAGTGGTTGTATCATGGGAAATTCCTTCGGGAAATGTTTTAACCATTGTCTCAATGGTCTTTTTGCATTCATCGGTGGTTTCTATTATAGATCCACCGGTTTTTTTAATGATGCTTATGGTGACTGCTTCTTGCGGTTTGTTGCCATTAATTGAAAGACGCGAATACACATTTCTTTCGATCGCTGTTTCTTTAACTGAGGCAACATCCTTCAATTGAACTATTGCCATGCCATTGTGTTTGATGGGGATTTCGCCTAATGATTGTTCGTCAAAAAAGCGCGCGTCTGTGCGTACGGGATAATTAAAAGAGGTTCCTTCGAAATTTCCGCCAGCTATTGCAACGTTGGTTGCACTTATAGCTGAGTTTGCTTGACTTGCAGTAATGCCATAGAGGGAAAGTTTTTGTGGGTCATAGGCAACCTCAAATTCTTTTTCGTCTCCTCCCGATATGTTTACCTCGCGGACTCCGGAAATTTTTTCCAACTCATCTTGTAATTTCTCTGCATAAGTTCGCAGAGTAAGACCGTCATATGGTCCAGAAAGAGAAAAAGTAAAAATCGGACTGTCATCAAATGAAATTTCGTTTACAAAAGGGTCGTTTGCATCAGCAGGCAAGTCCTTTATTGTTGAAACCTTGTCGCGTAGGTTGCGCAAAGCTTCATCTTGATCTTCGCTGCTATCAAATTCCACCGCAATTGAAGAGATTGAGTTGAAAGAGTCGGAAGTGATTTTTTTTACTCCCTTGATGCTGGAAATTTCAGTTTCAATTTTTTTGGTTACCAACTCTTCAATATCGGAAGGTGATGTTCCAGGGAAAGATGTTACTACCATTGCATAAGGTATTTTCACCTCCGGATTGGATTCACGGGGAAGGCTTATGAAGGAATATGTTCCCCAAGCACTAAGCAGAATAATCAAAAGAATAACTACGCGAAAATTGGTTACGAAAAAATTAAGCCATGTTTTGCGAAGTTCCGGTTTGAATTCAAGTTTTTCCAGATATCTGGAATCTGAAGATTGTTGTTTTTTCATATGATAGTTAGTCCTGAATTTTTACTTTGCTGCCATCTTTGAGAAGCTTGCTTCCTTCGATTGCTATTTGTGCATCTTCTTTTAAATCAGCTTTTATTTCGGCGTTTTCTCCAAAAATTCGGACAATTTCGAAACCTACTTTTTTAGCCGTGTTGTTTTCAATTACAAAAATATAATTTTCATTTTGAGCTATATTCATTGCTGAAAGAGGCAATAAGATATTTTGCTCATCGATAACACTGTCGGTTTGCCGTATCTTCACGGAAAGAATTGCCCCTGGTTTTAGGGAGAGGGTCTGATCTGGTTGTGCGTCTATTTGAAATCTTTTTGTTATGTTGTCCGCTTGCGGCGATATGTTTGTTATGGTGGCTTCGCTTGTTGAGCCGTCGGATGAAACGACAGAAATCTTGCCCCCTATTTTTAGAAAGGGTACTCTTTCTTGCTCCACAAAAAAGCTGAGTTTAACTTTATTAGTTTTGCTGATAACGGCAATTGTTTGTCCAGCAGTAACAGAATCTCCCACGGATACATTTTTAGAAACAACTGAGCCACTAATTGGCGAAGTTATGTTATGAGAATCCAGGGCGCTTTTTAAGGATATGTTTGCATTTTCCAATTGAAGCTTGGCAAGATCTTTTGCTGTTCTAGTGGTGGGTGTGCTATCCTCATTTTTGTTTTTTTTAGCCAATCTTAAATTTTCTTCTGCTTGCTGGATCGCTATTTCCAACTGTTGAATTTGAATGCTTTTGAGATTGTTTTCACCCGTTCCCAGATTGAAGCCAGTATCGTCAATTTTTGCCAAAAAACTGCCAGCGGCAACGTTTTTGCCGAGATCGAAATTGAGCGCCGTGATTGTACCTGAAGTTTTTGCGGTGATCGTGGCCTCTTGATCCGCGTTTACTGTGGCTGGATATTCGTTGATGTTGATAATACTTTTACTTTCAGAAACATTTTGCGTGCTTACGGATATGGATTTTTCGGGAGCAGGAGTGGTTTCGCCGGTTGATTTTTCGACGGAACTTCTGAAAATTATTAATCCTGTGAATAAAACGATAGGTAATATTATAAAAAATATGTTTTTCTTCATGATTTGCATGGCTTTGCTTGTTATTTATTATGACTTAACTCCAATCTTTTCTCTTCTTTGGCGATTACTTGCTGTAATCTATCCATAAAGGCAAAATGGGCGGCAAGTTCCTTTTTAGAAAAATATTTTTCCAGGTACATATTTGCTTTTTCGATATATTTTTCGGCTTCCGAAAGTTTTTTCTTGCCTTTTGATGTTAGCGATAAAATTACTTTTCGTTTGTCGGATTTAATATCGGCGTGTTTCCTGGTGACGAGACCTTGTTTTTCCAAGAAGTCCAATCGCTGGCTTATATTCGACCTGGTACCACCTATGATTTCCAATATTTTGGTAGGCGTTTTGCATTCGGGGCATTTTTTGAGGACAAACATTATTTTAATGCTTGCCGCAGTCATGCCAAATAAGCTAAAAATGTGCTTGTTGCCGATGTTCTCCAGACGCATGGCAGTATGGATAATTGTTTCCGAAATAGTTTTCATAAATTAAAAAGATATTCTCGTTACTAATTAATCCATGAATAGTTTACCCATTAACAAAATAATTGTCAAGAGTTTTTAATATTAATTATGAATAAATCCAGAACCTTGATTTTCATGTGTCACATTTATAACGTGGTTTTGTTAATGGAGGACTTGCTTTTTGTCTTTAAATGGTGTATAATAGATATAGAAATGTGAGAAACAAGCGAAAAAACGGGTGAAATGCCCGTTTTTTCTTTATTTTTTACAAAAAACAAAAAAATGACTAAAAAAAGCAAAAAAAACATATATTTGGGACTTGATTTGGGTAATGTTAGTCCGTCTCGTGCCCGTATACTGGGACTTATTATCGCTATTATATTTTTAGAGACTTATTTGGTCGTCTATCAAAATATTCAACGCGAAGAAGTTGTTATGGTGCCTACGATTCAGAAAGTATCCCCTAAAAAAAGTACGGTTTTGGAAAAAGAGATCAAAGAGATGGTTAAGGGATATCCGATTGAAGAAATGACACCCTATATTGCATCATATGATCGTGAGGTGGCTGCATTTTTGGTGGGTATTGCTAAAAAGGAAAGCAATTGGGGAAAAAGAAAACCTGTGCTTGCCGGCGAGGATTGTTACAACTATTGGGGATTTCGCATGAAGTCCGAGCGCATGGGCAGTGGAGGTCATACTTGTTTCGATAACCCCAAGGAAGCGGTTGATGCTGTGGCCAGTCGTATTGATCAAATGGTTAAAGAAGAAAATCTTGATACTCCTAAAAAAATGGCGGTGTGGAAATGCGGATATAATTGTACTCATCCCACAGCCAGTGTGAAAAAATGGGAACAAGATGTTGAATATTATTATGATCAGCTTGCTGATAAATAATTTATGAATTTTTTTAGGAAGGCTATTGGTATCACGATAGCCTTTTTTCGTTTTTCAAATCATGCTAAAATAACTTAGTAACAAATTAAGTAAGTTTCTGTTTATAATCTATTTGAGTATCTCGAAGCATGTTATTTGTATATTTGTACAGATTCGTATTTCGTAGGGCAGGCGTTTATATTTTTACAGAAACCTAGATAACTTTCATGAAAGACATCCAAGGAGTGTTCGATCGGATCCGAGAGATCAGAAAGGAACAAAAAGAACTCAAAGAAATGTATAAAGACGCTTTGGTGCAGGCGGACAAATATGAGGAAATAACCGAGCAAATCAAAGAATTGCGCGAACAGAAAAAGCAAATTGAGGCGCGCATCCAGGCGGAGATGGGTAAGGCCTATGAAAAACTCGAAGATTTGAAACATGAGATGGAATCAGAAAAGGAAATGATGAATGACATTGCTATTTCTACACTTATGAAAGGCGAAACGGTGGTGGTAACCGATGAATATCAAAATTCATACGATCCGCAATATTCGGTTAAGTTCAAGAAAGCGGATTATGGAAAGACAGCAGAGTAACTTTTAGGCGTTAGCTTCTTCGCCAGCTGGCGGAAGATTGTAGCTTTTAGGAAATACAAAAAGGCTCGCGGGAAATCGCGAGTTTTTGATACATATTTTACTGGTTATGTGTCTTGTCTAAAAGTGAAAAATAGATGATAATTAGGCGAACTTTCATATGGAAACTAATTTTTGGAAAAAATTGAAGAGGCCTTTTATTGCTTCGGCGCCGATGGCTGAGATTACAGACGTGGCTTTTCGCCAGATGCTTGTTAAATATGGCAAACCGGATGTTATTTATGCGGAATTTGTTTCGGCGGACGGGCTCAATAGTGAAGGGAGAGACGCTTTGATCGGCAGGCTGAAATTTGAAGAAAATGAACACCCCATTGTAGCGCAGTTTTTTGGCGCGAATCCCGAGAATATGCGAGAGTGTGCTAAATTAGCTGTGGAGCTTGGTTTTGACGGCGTGGAAGTGAATATGGGTTGTCCAGATAGGGCTGTAATTAAGCAAGGTGCAGGCAGCGCGCTCATAAAAAACCCTACGCTAGCGCGCGAGCTGATCAGGGCTGCCAAAGAAGGTGTGGCCGGCAAAATCCCGGTTTCGGTCAAAACGCGTATCGGTTATTCAACAAATGAAATTGAAACATGGATCCCGCAAATTCTGGCGGAAAAACCAGATGCACTCATCATTCATGGGCGCACGCGCAAGCAAGCATTTGCCGGCAGCGCTGATTGGGAAGTGATTGGTAAAGTTGCCAAGCTTGCTAAAGAAGCGGGCGTCACAGTGATTGGCAATGGTGACGTGAAGACAAAACAAGAAGCTTTGCAAAAAGCCAATAAATATGGGGTGGATGGTGTGATGATAGGACGCGCGTTTTTTGGTAATCCATGGCTGTGCGGCGAAAAAAACATGGAAGAAATATCTATCAAAGAGAGATTGGCAGCACTTGTTGAATATCTTAAATTAAATTTAAAATATTTTCCTGGTGCTAAATTTCACGACACTAAAAAACATATTGCCATGTATGTACGCGGTTTTGACGGGGCGAGGGAATTGCGGATGAAGTTGATGGATGCAGATAGTCTCGAAGATGTTGAAAAGAGGATTTGCGAATATTTATTAGTGAAGATATAATTTTTTTATGGATAAGAAAAATACTTTGAGAATTTCTTTTTGGTTGTTTTTTTTGCCGGTATTTGTAGCCGGTACTTTTTTGTTGAAGCAAAAATACGTTGAAAATTATGTTTGGATACCAACAGGAGATATTTTGGTTGTTGATTCTAAATCGAACGCAAAAAAGGAAAACGGATCTGAAATTTATCCTTTTCGAACTATAAATGCAGCTTTGGAAGCTGTGGCTAATAAAAGGGATTTTCACAAAATTGTCATAAAGGAAGGATTGTATGCGGAAACTTTGCAATTGAACGGAGATATTTCTCTGATAGGTTTAGGTGAGGTAAAAATAGTAAATGATGATATTTTGAAAAATACTATAGAGATAATATCCGGAAGACCTTTTTTGTATAATTTAGAAATTTCAGGAGGGAAGGATGCGATTTTCTTGCGTAAAGATGCTGGGGCAAATATCAATCATTGTGAAATGATGCGGGCTAATCATTATGGAATTTCGAATGAATCACAAGATGCAACATCGGATGAAAAGGGTATTAACGTCTATCATTCGAAGATTGCTTTTAATGGTTCACAGGGAATGTATTTGCGCAAGGCAAAAATTTTTGTGGCCAATTGTCTTGTTGAGAAAAATGATGAAGAAGGAATTGATTTACACACAGGTGTTCTTGGTGTGATTAGAGATAATGAAATAATCGATAATGGTGAAGGTGGAATTGAAACTGAAATTGGAGATAACGATTTGATTATTGAAAACAATAAGATTATGCGCAATAAAGCAAGTGGTATAAATTTGCAATCTTCAATTGAAAACGCTCGTGTTTTAATAACAGGCAATGAAATAAAAGAAAACGCGAATTTCGGTATTCGTTGCTCCTATCACAGTGATGTTATTCGACCCTACTTTGCCAAATATATGACAATTGTGCCGGATAATGATATTTCAAATAATGGCGAGGGATCAATGCCTGGAACTTGTACAAACAAGGATAAGTAAAAAAGGTTGATTGTTTTCATATATGGGATATAATCACTTTTGAGTAGTAAAATACCAATAAGAGGAGGATAGGGATGGATATCTTTAAAGTTGTTACCGTGTTGGCGATGGTTGGTTCTTCTGTTATTGTGATTGCAAATTATTTGGCGAGTTTTGATGTCAAACACACGTTCTTTGGCGAATTTGCAGGAAAAATGATGATGACCGGAGTCGGTATTGTTTCTTTTTGTTCGTTTTTTATGGCGCTAGATATATAGCAGCCGGTTATTTAAAAGGGTTACACAAATTGTTTGCGTAACCCTTTTTTCATTTCCACGTATTTTTCACGCGGCTTTTTCTTGTTTATTTTGCACGAGAGACTCCAAGCGATCCAACCAAGATTTATTACCGTTACTTTTTTCCAACATGTCAATTAATTCTTTGATTGAATCGAGATATGATTCAATATTTTGTTTGCTGGAAAAAAATAGATAATTGCGAAAAACTTTTTCAGGTAGGTTGCAAATATAATCAAGCAATGATCGTTCGCTTCCTAATGGGAAATATGAGGAAAGGCCGCCAGCATTGGTTATTTCTTTGATTATGGCAGTAGATTTTTCGGCAAAAAAGTCTTCCAAAATTAACTTTATAGCTTTTTGAAGTTGAAAGGCCTTGCCCTGTTCAAGTAATTCTTGAACGTAAAGGACATACAACTTCAGGGGCAAGCAAACTGTCTTCCATAGAATCTCGTCACTGTTACATTTGGATAATGCCGAAACGATTTCTCCCATGATTTCGGCGAAGTCTTTGTCCCTGTTTCTAGCAGGATTTGCACAATACCCGATCTTTTTCATGTTTACACCCTCCCTTGGTTTGGTTGATGAAAGGAACTTGTTAATTTGCGGCTTTTTTATTTTCAATCTTATTTAAAATATTTTTAATATTTTCCATGCTGTCCCAATCATGAATCGATATGGCGATTGCGTTGGGATTTATTTTTTTAGCTTTTTTCAATATTTTTTCTAGCTCCTTTTCGGAAACAGTATCGGCGCGGGAAATGATGATATATTCAGGTTTTTCTAAAAGTTCGGGATTAAATTGTTTCAATTCTTTGCGAATGGCCTGGTAATCCTTTTTGATATCTTCGCTGTCAGCGGCGAGAAAATGGAATAATATTTTGGTGCGTTCGATATGTTTGAGAAATTTGTGCCCTAGACCTTTGCCGTCGGAAGCACCCTCGATAAGTCCAGGAATGTCGGCCAAAATCAAACCATAATAGACACCTAAATTTGGTTCCAGGGTGGTAAATTGATAGTTGGCCACTTTGACGCTGGCATTAGTTAGCTCATTAAGCAAGCTGGATTTGCCCACATTAGGAAGACCGATGAATCCAACATCAGCGATCATCTTCAGTTCTAATCGGAGGGAAAATTCTTCGCCCGGTTTTCCTTCTTCAAATTGTTTGGGTGTGGTGTTGGTTGCACTACGGAACAAAAAATTACCGCGTCCGCCGCGACCACCTTTAGCTATGAGGATTTTTTGACCAACTTCTATTAATTCCTGGATGTTTTCATTTTCCAGATTATGGATTACGGTACCTACAGGCAATTTTATGATCAGATCTTTGCCATCCGGACCGTCGCAAAAATGACCTTTGCCGTCGCGTCCATCGGGAGCGGCAAGTTCTTTTTTGAAACGAAACTGACGCAGGGCACCAAGATCGGAAATGGCCTCAAAATATACGCTACCACCCTTGCCACCGTTGCCTCCAGCAGGCCCCAGACTCATCAGATTTTTGTTAAAAGCGGCACATCCTGTACCTCCATTTCCTGCAGCAACTTTGATTGAAATGTCGTCTATGAGCATAGCCTTTGGCTTGTAGTTACATTAGCTTTGTTAGTTTTATGGTTTGTTAGTGTAACATGGGATTGGGAAAAAGGGAAGAGATGGTATGGACTTTGGTGAGAATTTGTGCTATAATGGTAACAGATACGTAAGAGACCGGGTGATTATTTCCGGTCTTTTTGTCTTTTTTAAGCCAAATAAACACAAAAACCATGAGCAGAAAAGCGTTTGAAGCAGTAATGCAAAAATATGAAGGCGTTAAAGAATCCCTCCAAAAAAAGTGGGAGTCTTTCAAAAACAAATTCGAAGGAACAAAAAGTGAGATGTCACAGGAAGTGATGAAAGCCGAAACGCCAGAAGAGCTGATTGCGCTTGGCAAGAGACTTCAAGAAAAAGGAGAGACTCTAAAAGTGGAACGTGATGGTATTGAAAATGAAGAATCACAAGAGGACACCTCATATGAAAACAAAAAGCAAGAAGCAACGAACGAGGCACGCAGTAGTGTTTTTGAAGGAAGTGAGCATATTGAAGAGGCTAAAAAAATGAACGAAGCTTTTGACAAAGAGAAGGCTGAAAAAGCAGCTTTGGAAGAGGCGAGAATTGCCGCAGAAGAAAAGAAAATAGCAGAGGATGATGCAGCTAAGCGCGAAGAAATTTTGGCGAAAATAAATGATGGAGGCGCAGAATCTTCCGCAGTAAAAGAAATCGCTGAGCCAAAAATTGAATCAGGCGAGCAACCTTTCGAAAACGAGCCGCTTAGCCCGGTTATGCAAAAATATGAAAAAAATATAGAAGACATCATTTCCCAATATAAACAATTAAAGGCTCAAGCAGAAGAATTAAGAAGACAAGGCGATGACAAAGAAGCATATGAATTTGAGCATAAGGCTAATTATAAGTCCGCTGAAATTTTTCAGGGAGGTGGTGAAACATATGATGAATCATTTATTGAAATTACGCATAGAAGGCAAGGGGCAGGAGAAACATATAAAGAATTTGAGGAAAAACGTCATGCCCCAGTAGCGGAATATAGAAAGGCGCTTTATGACTCTCCAAAAACACTCTTGAAAATTGCCAGTGAAACGGGAAATTTGGATTGGCAGAAAATATCAGGAAGATTGTTGCGAGACAAAGATTTCATTGAGGCAATTTCCAAAACAAACGTATCGAAAGACCCATATTTCCAAGTAGCATTAAGAGATAATATGTTTGAATTCTATGCTAATAATAGTGATAGAAGGCAATACTAAACGGTTTGATGAGATAATACCCAATTTCGGAAAAAGCCGCTGTATAATCAGCGGCTTTTGTTATGTTCATTTAAATATGAAGGTGTTTGTTGAAAAATGTAGCTCGATCTTGTGTTAGAATGAACTCCGGAGATTGACGCTGTTTATTTAACCAGTTCAATGCTTTTTATTGCGATATCAGTAAGTGGATGATCCGTTGCGTCTGTCTGGGAGTTTTCGATTTTGTCGACAATATCAAGTCCGGAAGTAACTTCGCCAAAGTTGGTGTGTTTGCCGTCCAACCAGGGTGTAGATGCTGCCGTTACGATGAAAAATTGGCTGCCGTTGGTGTTTGGGCCGGAATTTGCCATAGCCAGGGAACCACGTACCAATTTATGCGAATTAAACTCATCTTGAAAAGCATAACCCGGACCACCTTTTCCATCATTGGTTTTATCCGCATCTTTGGAATTCGGATCGCCGCCTTGGATCATGAAACCTTTGATGACACGGTGAAAAGTAGTTTTGTCATAGAAATTATTTGAAGCCAGTTTGATGAAATTTGCGACGGTCTTTGGCGCGTCTTGAGGATAAAATTTTACCGTAATATCTCCAAGAGTAGTGTGCAGAATGGCGCTTGAATATTGAATGTCTGTGGGAGCAGTATCTTCTGCTTGTTTCAAAGCGTCGGCAATTTTTTGGTTTTCTTGCTCAGTTGCTTTAGCAACATCTTGCGCTGCTTTTTCTTTGATGCCAACCATATTATTTATATATCCCAAGTCTTGCTGTTGGGTCTGCCCCGGTTTTTTTTGTTGCTCCGCGGTGTTGGATGGAACTGTTTTGCTGCAACCGGAGACAACAAACGCTGTGATAAATAAAGGCAATGTGATAATAATGTTTTTTCTCATTTATTTGCGTAGTAATTATTATTATGGTTGTATTATAGCATAAGATAAAAGCGACTTTAATACGCTAATGGGCCACGCTAATGACTCGAATAGATGAAAAATCAAACACGAATATTCCGCTCGCGGATCGGATGCGGCCGGAGAAGCTGGAAGATTTTTTCGGGCAGGAGAAATTGGTTGGGGAGGTTTCGTTTTTGAAAAAAGCGATTGAGCAAGACAATGTGCCCTCGATGATTCTTTGGGGTCCTCCCGGATCGGGTAAAACCACGTTGGCGCACATTATTGCTAAGGAAACAAAGGCGGAATTTTTGCAAATAAGCGCAGTTACCAGTGGCATCAAGGAGCTGCGCAAAATTATTGCTGAAGCGAAAGAGAATGAATGGCAAAAAAAGAAAACCATTTTATTTATCGATGAAATCCATCGCTGGAATAGAGCGCAGCAGGATGCGCTTTTACCGCATGTGGAGCACGGTTTGGTAACACTCATCGGTGCAACCACGGAAAATCCGAGTTTTGAAGTGAATAGTGCCTTGGTTTCGCGCACACGCGTTTTTGTTTTGCAAAAACTGGAAGCGGAAAATATTGAAAAGATTTTACAGCATGCGCTTGCTGACAAGGAAAAAGGCCTTGGAAAAATGGGCATAAAAATAGATGAAAAAGTTTTGAAAGAAATGGCGGCATTGGCCAATGGTGATGCGCGTATGGCTCTTAATACGTTTGAGGCAGCGGCAAATCAGGATAAAAACATCACACATGAATTAATCAGGCAAGTGCTTCAAAAATCACATCTCTATTACGACAAAACCGGCGAAGAACACTACAACATCATCAGCGCTTTGCATAAATCAATGCGCGGCGGTGATGCGGACGCTTCGCTTTATTGGCTTGCGCGTATGCTGGAAGGCGGAGAGGATCCGATATATGTTGCTCGCAGGTTACTGCGTTTTGCAGCAGAAGATATCGGCGTGGCTGATAATTTTGCGTTGGTACTTGCTAACAATGTTTTTGAGGCATGCCATAAGCTCGGTATGCCGGAATGCAACGTGCATCTGGCGCAACTGGTAATTTATTTGGCACGTGCCAAGAAAAACGTCGCCGCATATTTTGCCTATGGCGCAGCTAGAAAAGATGTGGAACAATATGGTAACCTTCCTGTGCCTATGCACCTTCGCAACGCTCCTACGAAACTAATGGAACACCTAGGTTATGGAAAGGCCTATAAATATACCCCTATTGAAGATAGCAGTGGACAAGAGTATCTCCCGAAGGAATTAAAGGGGAGGAAATATTTGAAATAGTGATTTGGTAAAATCTATATTTTTAATATAAAATTTCCAATATTTCGGGCAGATCATCCTTTTATATTTTTAATTCATCAAAGAAGCAATGGCAATATTTTGTTTATGAGTAAGGTTGTTATTCGAATTTGAAAAAAAATAAAAGTGATTCGTCAACTCTGTGAACATGTAATTAGATGTGGAAAATGGGGTGAACAAAAGAAAGGAACTCAAAAAAGAACCGGCACTCCAAAGGGAATGCCGGTTTTGCATTAAAAACGTAATTCTTATTCGCAATACGTCGTTGACATATTGCTGTAATCAATCACGGTGTTTTTTACGGGTTGCTCCCTGAAGAGATATTTGTCTTTCAGGGGAGAATCCATCGTCTCGAGAAATTTCTGGATTTCTTTGATGCCGATTACGCGGAAGAAATCCCGATAATACCCATCCGAATCGGGATATTCCGAGAAACTGGTGCCCGCTATGAAATTCATTATACGGGCATACTTTGCATAGGTCTGTTTGAAATCCTCGGTTCCGGTGAAAGGAAAGCTTGCCTGCGCTTCCTCGAAGGTTTTTTTCCTTTCTTGGTATGCGTGCCACTGATATGTGGACGCAACCAGTTGTGGATAAAAACCGTGATACTTTTTGATCCTTTCTCCACCGTAGCCGCAAGCTTGCAGGAGTCTGAACTCGAAATCTTCGAAGTCTTTTCCTTTGCTTATCAGGTCCCTATTTTCCAGATAGGTCAGAAGCAATACCGGATTTACGAAGTATTTCGCGTCAGCCGATGTAGGGTCGTCTGAATTTTCGACGGCCGAGTAATAGATTATCTCAGCCGGCGAAAGCGAATGACTTGCGTTTTCATTTTTCAATTGCGGCGTCCTCACGGCATCAGGACCTTCTTGCCAACCAGTTCGGGACCAGGCATTGCAGGGATCAGCGTTTCTGGTCGTGGCGGTTATGGGTTGCAGGGGGGTGCTGGAGGTGTCTTCTCCGCAGGATGCGCAGATAATCGCCAAAAGCGCCACTAAGAGCCATAAACCTATCGTTTTTCGTTGCATTTTTCTTCCTCCTTCGTTTTGGGGGTGGTGTTTCAAGGTACCAAGGGATAATACAATAATTCGCAAAAAATGCAAGCTTTTTTGGATAGAGCCTTTTTGCTTTACTTTTGCTTTATTTGTGGTAGGATTGATGGAGAAAAAAGTAAAATAGGAGGCTTTCGGGTAAACGTATAAGTCTTGTATATATAATAAGTGTGGTTAACTATTTCAAAAATAAAATAAAGTTTTTCGGTGGCGGGGAGTTCATGATGAACACTCTTTTTTTGTTTGGGGGAAGCATGATTGCCAATGTTTTGAATTATGTTTTTCATTTGGTGATCGGGCGACAAGTGAGCGCGAGTGTGTATGGAGAAGCGGAATCTTTGATTTCTTTGGTTGCGATTGTTTCGGTGCCGGCAGCGACGCTTTCGATGGTGGCCGTAAAATATGCCGCGGCTTGCAAGGCGGAGGGAAACAGAAACGGCAGCAAAGAGATTTGGAAATATCTCAATCGTAAGGTGCTTAAATACGGTTTGCCGATTTTGCTTTTGATGGTTTTGTTGACGCCGATCATTGGAAATTTTTTGAACATTGAAAAGAAGTGGTCTTTGCTTCTGGTTTGGGTTACGATGTATATTTCTTTTTTCAATGCGGTGAACAACGGTCTTTTGAACGGATGGCAAAAATTCAAGAAGGTGAGTTTCGCCAATGCTTTTTCAGCTTTAATTAAATTGATTTTCGGTATTGCTTTGGTGTACGCAGGGTTCGCTCTGGGTGGAATCGTTGGGAGCTTGGCTCTGGCCGGAGCTGCGTCATATGTGGTGACCTTTGCTTTTTTGCGTATCAATATTCTTAAGAAAACCAAAACGATCGATGCGCACTGTGAGACTAAAGTCGATTTCGTCTCACTTAAGAAATATATAATCCCGGTTTTCGTGGGCAATCTGGCAATAAATATTCTTGGTTACGCGGATATGGTTTTTGCCAAGCATGCTTTGAGCCCGGAGGAAGCCGGTCAATATGGGGCGCTGACGGTAGTTTCCAAAGTTATTTTTTTCGGCACAGGTGTGATTGCCAGTGTGCTTTTTTCAATGTCTGCCGAGAAGAGTCACAAAGGCGATTCTTCGCGTCAGATTCTCAAAACTGCGTTGCTACTTGTTTTGGCTGCTTCAATTTTTGCCACTTCGATCTATTTTGCATATCCAGCCTTGATTTTGAGTCTGCTTTTTGGCGATAAATATGCCGAAGCAGCGCCATTTTTGGGTTGGTTTGCGATTGCGGTTTCTCTGTTTTCTTTGGCCAATGTGATCTTGCAATATTTACTCTCTGTCCATAAGACGCGTATTGCCTTCGTGATGTTGACAATTTCTGTTTTAATGGTATTATTGATTACTGCTTTGGGGAGCAATATTAAGGATATTATTGCCATTGTAATCGGGGCTCAGGCCCTTTGCGTGGCTGCAGGATTTATTTATCTTTTTAAGAAGAATAAGCCAAAAACAAGATGAAACTGATCTCTATTATCATCCCGGCATATAACGAGGAAAAGAACATTCCTTTGGTTTATGCCGAGCTTAAGAAAATTTTTCAGGGATTTGCCGATAAATACACCTTTGAGGTTTTTTTCGTGAATGACGGCAGCAAGGATGGAACAATGAAGGAAATTGAGAAATTGGCTCAAAATAATGCTGATGTTAAATATATCGATTTTTCACGCAATTTCGGCAAAGAGATTGCGACTACGGCGGGACTTAATAATTGCAACGGGGATGCTTGCATGATGATCGATGCCGATTTGCAGCACCCGGTGGAACTTATTCCTGAATTTATCAAAAAATGGGAAGACGGCGCGGAAGTGGTGGTGGGAGTGAGAAAAAAGAACAAGAGTAACGGCATAATCAAGAAGGTCGGGTCTGCTTTGTTTTATGCTATTTCCAATAAGATTGTGAATGTGGAACTGACGCCGAACGCTACCGACTTCCGGCTTCTGGATCGTATGGTTATTGATGAATTCAATCGTTTTACTGAAAGGGGCAGGATTACGCGCGGGTTGATTGATTGGTTGGGATTCAAGCGTGAGTATATCTATTTCAATGCCAAAAAAAGGATCCATGGCGAGGCCGGTTACAGTTATTGGAAGCTTTTTCGTTTGGCAATGAGCAGTTTCATATCGCTCAGTCTGCTGCCGATGAAACTGGTGGGCTATTCGGGTTTTTTTATTACGCTTTTTTCCGGTTGCGCCGGGCTATATATCCTGATTGGCAAATATTTTTTGCGTACCAAATTCGCTTCGACATTTTCCGACGCGGAGAATCTGGCGATATTCATTGTTTTTTTGGTGGGAATCATTCTGATGTCAGTCGGTTTGGTGGCGGTATATATTTCCAATATTCAAAGGGAAGTGATTAATCGCCCGATATATGTGATGAGAAAAAAGAAATTTTAAAAGATGCAGGACTTACGCATTTGCCTCTGACGAGTCGTGCTGCGGCGTTTATACTTTCGGATCGCTATTGTTGCGACATAAAGCAATAATAGTTTTCATATCAATGATGTTCCCGACGCCTCCGTAAGCTTTCGTCATCGTCAAACGCGTAAGCCTTAAGATGTATAAAGAGATAGAATTTTTTTATGAAGATTTTGTGGTTCACGTGGAAAGATTTGAAAAATCCTTATGCCGGTGGGGCGGAGGTGGTCAACGAGCAGCTGGCGAAAAGGCTGGTTGCCGACGGACATGAAGTTGTTTTTTTGGTGCGCGGATTTGAGGGTGCAAAAAAGGAAGAAATGGTGGATGGTTTCAAAGTGGTCAGAGTTGGAAATTATCGCAATGTATATTGGGACGCTTTCAGATATTACCGAAAGAATCTCAAAGGTTGGGCGGATCTGGTGATTGAGGAAGTGAATACCATTCCATTTTTTTGCAATTTTTATGTCAAAGAAAAGAGCATCTTGTTTTTTCACCAACTGTGCCGGGAAATCTGGTTCTATGAATTGGGTCTTCTCAAAGGTCTGATTGGGTACATTGCGGAGTCGATATATCTTTTTTTCTTGGGAAACAGGGAAGTTGTCACTGTTTCCAGCAGCACGAAGAATAATTTGCGCAGATTCGGATTCCGCAATAATAAGATCAAGATAATCAGTGAGGGAATCGAGATCAAGCCGGTTGATGATTTGCAGATTGAAAAATTTGCCAAACCCACAATATTGAGTTTTGGCGCGCTTCGGCCGATGAAAAGAACCGATCAGATTGTCAAAGCTTTCGAACTTGCCAAAAAGGAGATTCCTGATTTGCAGCTTGTCATTGCCGGTTGCACTGCGGGAAATTTTTCCAAAAAAATCAGGGCAATGATTGAAGTATCGCCTTTCAAAAATTCGATCCAAATGTTGGGGAAGGTGAGTCCTGAAAAAAAGATCGAATTGATGCAAAAATCCCATTTGCTTTGCGCCACCTCGGCTAAAGAGGGTTGGGGATTGGTTGTGACGGAAGCAAACTCACAAGGCACACCGGCAGCGGTATATAATGTCGACGGTCTACGTGACAGTGTGAGGAATAATGAGACGGGTTTTGTGTGCCGGAAGAATACGCCGGAACATTTGAGCGAGAAAATCCAGCAAGCCCTTGGCGACAAGAAAAACTATGAAAAAGTGCGACTGGCTGGCTGGCAATGGAGCAAAGAGATCAATTTTGACAAGAGTTATGAGGATTTTAGGGCTATTTTAAGCAAAATATAGGCATTGATGCCTAAGATGAGGCAGAACTTTACTTTTTGAACAGTTTTAAGTATACTTAAAATATGTCAAATAAACCTAAATAATTTTAACCATGAATAAAACATACCAAAAACGTCCATATTATCTTAAAAAGGTCGCTCCTTATATCGGAGTTGATCTTATCAAGGTGCTCATAGGGCAACGACGTGTTGGTAAAAGCTATGTCCTGCTGCAATTGATGGATGAGATAAGGGCAAAGGACAAGAGTGCGAACATCATTTATATCAACAAGGAAGAAAATGAATATGATGCAATTGTTAATTATCGCGACTTGATTGTTTTCGCTGAAAAACGCATAAAGAAAAGCGTTAATAACTATTTGTTTGTAGATGAAATCCAGGATATTGAAAATTTTGAAAAAGCTCTGCGACACCTTTTTGCAAAAAAAATTTTTGATCTGTATTGCACTGGAAGCAATGCGCGATTACTTTCCTCCGAAATTGCCACAGGATTGTCTGGACGATACATTGAAATTCCTGTGCATTCCTTGTCTTATCAGGAGTTTTTGCAATTCCAAAAATTATCACCAAGTGAAGATTCTTTGTTAAAATATATCCGTTACGGCGGGTTGCCATTTATTACCAATCTCAAACTTACTGACGAGATCGTGTATGGTTATTTGCAGAGCATTTACAATACAATAATTTTGAAAGACGTGGTTGCTAGATTCAATATCAGAAATATCAATTTCCTTAATCGTCTTTTGGAATATTTGGCCGACAACATAGGTTCGCTGGTTTCTGCAAACAGGATCAGTGATTTTTTGAAATCGCAAAAAATCAAAACTACTCCCAATATAGTGTTGGATTATTTATCATATCTAACGTCCAGTTTTATCATTCGTGAAGTCAATCGGACCGATATAAAGGGTAAGAAAATTTTTGAAATCAATGAAAAATATTATTGGGAGGATCTGGGGCTGAGAAACTCCTTAGTTGGATATAAGGCGACAGATATCGGGAAGGTTTTGGAAAATTTGGTTTTTTCGCATTTGTCGCGATTGGGATTTCAAATCCATGTCGGACAGTTGGGTGACAAGGAAATTGATTTTGTCGCGGAAAAGGATGGTCGCAAGATATATATACAAGTGGCTTATTTAATCAATGATAAGATTGTCAGAGATCGGGAATTTGGCAATTTGTTGCTTATTCCTGATAATTATAAGAAGATGGTTGTTTCTATGGATAAGATGATCGGTGATGATTACAAGGGAATTAGACATTATCAAATCAGTAATTTTTTGTTGGATGATAATATAATGGAATAGTGGGAGCCTATTGTTTTGTGGATATTTTGAAAAGTGGATTTAGCATTTTACCCGATAAAAACGTAACTTGACTTATTGAAATATCGACCTGTTGGGTAATTAATTTGTCTTTGGATGCGGGGGATTTTGTGAAAGTGCTGCGCGATTATTGCGCGATTATTGCGCGATTTTCAAATACATGCTATAATACGGATATGTTAAAACCTCAATACAAACTTACGAATAAGATAGTCACAATGCTTACCGATATTGCGGAAGCCAAGGTGGTTATTGAAAAATCCAAACTTCTTCCGAAGCATGAGTTAAGATTGAAACGCCAGGCGATAATCAGGATGAGCCATAGTTCGACGGCGATAGAGGGCAATGTTTTGAGTATTCGCCAAGTCGAAGATTTGCATGCCGGAAAGAAAATTGATGCGCCGACGCGTGATATTTATGAGGTACGGAATTATCTCTGTGCTTTGAGATATATCAATAAGATAGTGAAAGAAAAAAAAGAGATAACTGAAAAAGTTTTACTTAAAATTCATTCTATCGTTACTGACAAAACTTTACCGAAAGAGCAATCCGGTTGCTATCGCAAGGGTCCGGTTTATGTCGTGCGTCGGCGACTTGGTTTTTCTGATCAAGTTGTATATACGGCACCTAGGGCTGAAAAGGTTTCGGAATTATGCGCCAAGCTTATTCAATGGATTCAGAAAAGCGAACAAGAAGATGTCAGTCCTGTTGTTGTGGCTGGTATAGCTCATTTGGAGCTGGCAGCAATCCATCCTTTTTCGGATGGCAATGGAAGAACCGCCAGGGCATTGGCTACGCTGATTTTATATAAAAGGGGATATGACTTTCGACATTTGTTTGCTTTGGAAGATTATTACAACAAGGATTTGCAGAATTACTATAAGGCTATAAACACAGGTGAGAATTACGAAAAAAGAAAAACTGATATTACAACTTGGTTGGAATATTTCATAGAGGGATTTAAAGAAGAAATTATAAATGTTAAAAACCAGGTCACGGTGTTGGCTATTAGAAAAATTGATAAAAAAATCGAAAGTAAAATATATCTCTCATCAAAACAGCAACAGATTTTGGATTTCATTGATCAAGTTGGAAGAATGACAGTTGGTGATGTTATGGATATTCTAAAGTGCCCAAAAAGAACAGCGCAGCTCGAATTACAGAAACTTAAGAAAATCGGAATAATAAAGCAGGTGGGCAAGGGCCCGGCCAGTGCTTATTTGTTGAAATAGGCATAGTTCATCCCATTTTTTGAAATGATTCAAAAGGATCAATTTTGAAAAAAGAGTTATGAGGATTTTATAGTTGAAATAAGAAGATAATTATGGAGAATGAAAAAGCAAAATTAAAGATTTTACGTAGAGGCGATATGAGTTTTGTTAATATTGAAAATGTTGATATCGAAAGCGAGGGCATCATGAATATGAGTGATACAAATTTTAATAATGCTGGTTATGTAAATAAAAAAGGAGGAGTTACAAATATTGAAGGGGAATTTAATTCTTCTAATGCATTGATAAAAAATGAAGGAATTTTTAATATCAGGAAAACAGGAAAAATTAGTATTGTTGGAATTGATAAATTTAAAAAAGAACATCCGGTTTTAGTATTTTTAGGAATAGTTGTAAGTATGCTGACTATAATAAAATTGTTTATGGAAATAATTAAATTATAAAAGCTATAAACAAAATGCAAGTATCAGTTATTATTCCGACAAAGAATTCCGCCAGAACGCTGGAGGCGTG
>CAZCMV010000004.1:0-82855 GCA_964500125.1 uncultured Bdellovibrionales bacterium
TCATGATTATGAGAGAATATACCAAAACGGAAGCTTTTTTGGTTTGAGACATATGAGGTTTGTCTTATTTTTGCCTATTTTAAATATTGTAAACACAGCCTTATTTTACCACATTATTGACTAATACGTAATAGACCATAATTTATGTTATAGTTAAAAATATGAAATATCTAAATGCCCTGAATAAAATAAATGGGCTTGGCCCGCAAAAGATGTCTTCCCTAATGTCTTATTTTAAAAGTTCCCAACTGATATGGGAAGCAAATAAATCGGAACTTGCAGCTGCCGGACTTGGCGAGACATTGATTGAAAATATATTCAGAGAGCGCAATACTATTGATCCAGAAAAAGAATGGGCTCTGTTGGAAAATGAAAATATACGGGTAATAAATATCTCTGACAAGGAATATCCGCCAATGTTACGCGAAATTTATAATCCGCCCTTCCTTATATATATCCGCGGTTCCATTCAGTGCTTTTCACAGCCAATGATTGCAATTGTTGGGTCGCGCAGATGCACTTCTTATGGAAGGCAAGCATGTTATTCTATTTCTCGAGATCTTGCTGCAGCTGGGATAACCGTCGTAAGCGGACTCGCGCTGGGAATAGATGCGATCGCGCATCGTGGAGCTCTTGATGCAAAAGGATTAACCATAGGAGTTTTGGGAAGCAGCATAGAAAAAGCAGGAATCACACCACAAACTAACGCTATGCTTGGAGAAGAAATTATTAATTCAGGCGGACTTCTACTTAGCGAATATCCTCTCCCAACCTCTCCCAACCCCGGCACATTTCCTGCTCGCAATCGAATTATGGCCGGAATAAGCGCAGGAACCGTTGTTATTGAAGCAGCTGAAGATAGCGGCAGCCTAATCACCGCTAATCATGCCTTGGAAAATAACCGCGAAGTTTTTGCAATTCCCGGATCAATATTTTCCTCCCAAAGCCACGGGACTAATTCACTCATAAAAAAAGGAGCAAAGATTGTAACAAGCGTGCAGGATATTCTTGAAGAATTTTCACTTAAGCAAAAAATAAAATCATTTTCTCCACTCCCTAAAACAACGACAAAGGAAGAAAAAAATATAATCTCAACCCTAAGTTCCGAACCGGTCCACATTGACAGAATAATCAAAATATCTAAACTAGATACATCAACCGTCATTTCCACGCTCTCAATTCTGGAAATGCAGGGCATGGTAAAAGATATGGGAGGTGGAAATTATATTAGATTATAAAAAATTTTACATTCACCAATTAACGAGTTAAGAAGTTAACGAGTTGTGTTTTTAACCCGTTAATTCGTTAACGCGTTAATCCATGAATAACCCATCATAATGAAGCTAGTTATAGTTGAAAGTCCAACAAAAGCAAAGACTATTTCCAAATTCCTTGGCAAGAAGGAATATTTGGTCAAATCGTCATTTGGCCATGTTCGTGATTTGCCCAAAAGCGAAATGGGTATAGACACTGAACACGATTTTGCACCAAGATATATCGTGCCAATGGCCGCACGCAAAAAAGTAACCGAACTAAAAAAGGGTTTGGAAAAAGCAGATGAAGTAATCCTGGCTTCCGATGAAGACCGCGAGGGAGAGGCTATTTCTTGGCACCTTGCCCAAGTTTTAGACTTGGGAAATTTCAGTAACCAAGAAGCAAATTCCAAAAAAACTAAGAAATCCAAAAATTCAAATAAAAAATACAGCCGTATTGTTTTTCATGAAATCACCAAAGGTGCAATTGAGAAAGCACTTGAACATCCCCGTGAAATTGATTTGAATTTGGTTGATGCCCAACAAGCCAGACGCGTGCTAGACCGCCTTTTCGGCTATGAACTTTCACCATTTCTTTGGAAAAAAGTACGTCGTGGCCTCAGCGCCGGACGTGTGCAATCAGTCGCTTTGCGCTTGATTGTAGAGCGTGAACGTGAAATTGAAAAATTCCAAAAAGAAGAATATTGGACCATCACCACGAAACTTCTCAAAGAAAAAGAATCTTTTGAAGCGAACTTGACCGAACAAAACAATGAGAAAATCGAGCAAACCGTAACACTAAAGCTTTTCGCCGGCGATTACAAAACAAAAAAAAGCATTATCACTAATCAAAAAGATGCTGAAAAAATCGTCACTGAATTGGAAAAAGCAAAATATGTCGTAGAAAATGTCGAAGAAAAAGAAACTCTACGCACCCCACCCGCTCCATTTACCACTTCTACCCTACAACAAGCCGCTATCAATACGTACGGTTTTTCAGCAAAACAGACCATGTCTATTGCGCAGAAACTATATGAAGAAGGTTTCATCACCTATATGCGTACAGACAGTCTCAATTTGTCTTTGGAATTTTTGGTGAATGCAAAAAAAACAATCGAAAAAGAATTCGGCAAAAAATATGCCCTGGGAAGTCCACGCTACTACAAGACCAAATCTAAATCAGCCCAAGAAGCGCACGAGGCTATCCGACCAACATACCCCGAAAAAAATCCGGATGAATTGATGCCTATTCTAGAATCAAATCAATATAAGTTATATAAACTAATTTGGAATCGCACAATTGCCTGTCAGATGCAAGGCGCAAAATTAAAATCCGTAAAAGCAAACATCGCGGCAAAGAGCGATGATAATTCCTATTTATTGCGCGCCAACGGCAGCACCGTCATTTTTGACGGCTTTCTTAGGGTTTACGAAGGTCGCGCCCAAAGTACCGAAGCATTTTTGCCTGAACTCAGAAAAGGAGATTCTTTGACTGCCCAAGAAATTATACCCAACCAAAAATTTACTCAAGCTCCTCCGCGTTACAGTGAAGCTACTTTAGTTAAGGTTTTAGAAGAAAACAATATCGGCCGCCCTTCCACCTATGCACCAACAATTTCCACAATTATTGATCGCAAATACGTAGACAAGAACGAGGAAAAAAGACTATTCCCCCTTGAAATCGGTTTTTTGGTTAACGATATGCTAGTGGAACATTTTCCACAAATTGTAGATACCGGCTTTACGGCAACTTTGGAACAAGACTTCGATGAGATTGCTGAGGGTAATAAAAAATGGGTACCAGTAGTACGCGATTTTTATGAACCATTTCACGAACGAATTGTGGAAAAAACAGAAACGGTAAAAAAAGAGGAAGAAAAATTGGATCGCAAATGCCCTGAATGTGGTGGCGACCTTGTACTTAAATATGGACGTTTTGGCAAATTTATTGCCTGCTCCAATTATCCAACTTGTAAATATACGGAAAAAACGGACGAGGAGAAAAAAGAAGACGAAGAAAATTCCGGAATTATCTGCGACAAATGCGGCGCACCAATGGTAGTTAAGCGCGGTCGCTTCGGCTCATTTTTAGGATGTTCAAAATATCCGGAATGCAAAAACATCATGAAAATCGAACAAAAAACGGGTCTCAAATGCCCTAAATGCAAAGAGGGAGACATAATCGCGCGCAAATCCAAAAAAGGCAAAACTTTCTACGGTTGCAACAAATATCCTAATTGCGATTTTGTTATGTGGAACAAACCAACCGGCGAACTTTGCCCCCAGTGCGGTCAACCTCTTGGCTTTGCGCCAAAAGACAAGATCAAGTGTTCCAATAAGGAGTGCTCTTACGAAAAAGAAAGTTAGTTTAGCAAAAATCGGAGTCGAACTCCGATTTTTTAATATGGCTATTTGAGAGTTTATCATCTATACTAAAGGCAAGTCAGCTTTCAATTGTAGTATATTTCATATGAAGCAACTTTCTATTGAAGACATTCTTAAATCATTCAAATTACCCCTAGACAAGCAGAAGGAATCTTTGATGCGCAAGGCTTTTGAAATTGCTCAGAAATCGCATGAAGGTCAAAAAAGGCGCAGTGGCGATGATTACATTCAGCACCCGCTGGCAACTGCAAAAATTCTCGCAGATATTGGGATGGGAGCCAAAACAATATCCGCAGGATTGCTTCATGATGTGTCAGAAGACACGCCTTTCACACTGGAAGAAGTTGAAAAAAATTTTGATAAAGAAATTGCCCACATGGTTGATGGTGTAACCAAACTTGGCAAATTAAAACTTCGCGGATCGCACGAAGAATATTTTTTGGAAAACTTGCGCAAGATGTTTCTGGCAATGGCTGCCGACATACGCGTAGTCATAATCAAACTTGCTGACCGTTTGCATAATATGCAAACATTGGAATACAATCCACCAGAAAAACAACAACGTATCGCACATGAAACAATGGAGGTTTTCGTGCCTTTAGCAAACCGCCTAGGAATAGGTGAAATCAAGACTCAATTGCAAGATCTCTCTTTCAAATACCTCGATCCTGAAAATTACACTTTTACTCGAGAACTGGTCCAAAAGAGTCAAAAGGAACGCGATATATATGTTAATAAAGCAATAAAACAATTGCGCAAGGAATTGAACGGGGCCGGTATCAATGTTTTGGAAATACATGGTCGGGCAAAAAGTTTATATAGCCTTTTCCAAAAATTGAAAAAACATGACATGGATATCAATCGCATCTATGATCTTTCGGCAGTTCGCATAATCGTACCCGAAGTTACTGATTGTTATGAAACGTTAGGCATCGTACACAAAAAATACCGCCCGATGGTTGGACGCATCAAGGACTATATTTCCCTGCCCAAACCTAATGGCTATAAATCAATTCACACCACAATTTTTGGTCCTGAGGGAAAAATTTTAGAGGTTCAAATTCGCACCCAAAAAATGCATGATGAAGCAGAATTTGGTATTGCCGCTCATTGGGTGTATAGCGAAAAAACGAAAAAAAGCTGGAAAAACTTTCTTTTTCCCAGCAAAAAACCTTTGGTCACAGAAAAGGAGCTGATTTGGGTAAGACAACTGCGCGAGTGGCAAACAGAAATAGGCCGCGATGATCAGGAATTTTTGGAAACTTTAAAAATAGATTTCTTTCGCAATCATATTTTCGCTTTCACGCCACGTGGCGACATCATTGATTTACCAGAAGAAGCAACGATAATTGATTTTGCCTATGCTATTCACAGTGAAATCGGACATCATACCGTAGGCGCTAAGGCTGACGGCAAAATGGTCCCTTTGGACTACATTATCAAAAACGGTCAGGTAATTGAGATTATAACTTCCAAAGACAGGAAGACGCCCAATAGCGACTGGTTGAAATTTTCACGCACTTCAGTTGCAAAATCTCACATTCGTCGCGCACTGAAAAGAGATAACAAACTATAAAAGCGACTCTAATTTACGAATTCCACCATCCGCCATCCGCCAACTAGCGGAGACAGACACTCGAGTGACTCGAATATTAGAGTCATTAGAGTGACATATTAGTATATTAGAGTCGCCTTTTTATTGTTTGGAAATCCGGCCGATTAATGAATCCAGATCTTCTGGCGAATAATATTCGATCACAATTTTTCCACCATTGCCTGATTTGGAAATTTTTACTTTCGTTCCCAAAGCTCCAATCAAAGTTTCTTCAATTTCTCTCAAAGCAGGATCCGCGTTGACTGCACGCCTATAATGCTTAGCTGAAATATCTTTGGTTTTATCTTCCGTTTGACGCACAGTGAGATTATCTTTAAGAATAAGTTCGTATAAGGCGCGCTGTTTTTCCGGATTGGAAACGGCTAAAATCGCTTTAGCATGACCTTCAGTAATCCTGCCTTCAGTGAGAGCTCGCTGTATTTCCACAGGAAGACTAAGCAAGCGTACTTTATTTGCTACCAAGCTTCGGCTCTTGCCCATTTTCAAGGCCACTTCTTCTTGATTCATTTGATATTCATCAATCAATTTCTGATAAGCTTTTGCTTCTTCAACCGCACTGAGATCATGTCGCTGAATATTCTCGATTATCGCTAACTCCAACTTATCTTTTTCTCCTGCCTCACGCACAATCACTGGAACTTTTTTGAGTCCAACAATTTTACTAGCTTGATAACGACGTTCGCCAGCTATAAGTTCATATTGATTGCCGTTGCGGCTAACTATCAAGGGCTGAATAATACCGTGCGATTTTATTGAAGAAGCCAAATCGGCAAGCTTCTCTTCATCAAAACACAACCGTGGTTGTTGTGGATTAGGCACAATGGAATCGATGTCTATTTCCACAACATACTTGTCACCACGAATAGAATCATCCTCGCCGATTGCGGGACGTTTACCTGCGGGTGCATTAACTACAGGCGACGTGCCGGCGTTTGGTATGAGTGAAGAAAGTCCCCTGCCGAGACCAAAGTTTTGAGCCATAATAGTAAAAATTCCAAATTACAAAAAACAAATTACAAATAAATTTTAAATTCCAAACATCAAAATTAGTCATTTGGAAATTTGGATTTGGGATTTGTTTAGAAATTAGAAATTTGAAATTAGAAATTTATCTTTTATTTATCCAGTTCTAATATTTCTTTCACCAACGACTTATATGACCTAGCGCCTTTGGAAAGACTGTCAAAATTCAGAATGGATTTGCCATAACTTGGCGCTTCCGCCAGACGCACGGAGCGTGGAATCACACTGTCAAAAACGTGCCCTGGAAAATGCTCGCGCATTTCTTTGACAACCTGGCGTGACAAACGATTGCGCCGGTCATACATCGTTAGCACCGCACCCATAATTTCCAATTTGGGCTGCAAATGTTGTTGCACTAATTGGATAGTTTGCAAAAGTTGACTTAAGCCTTCCAACGCAAAATATTCCGTTTGCACGGGAATAATCACAGCGTCACTTGCAACCAAGCCATTAATCGTAAGCAATCCAAGACTAGGCGGACTATCAATGATGATGTAATCATATTCTGTCCGGATTTGCCTTAGCACGTCATATAGCTTGAATTCACGATTATCATAATGAACGAGTTCTACGCCTGCACCGGCCAAATCTTGTGTTGCGGGAATAAGATCATGACCGATTCCTTCCACGCGTATAATAACATCATGAGGAGTGCATGTTCCTATAATAGCATGATAAAGACCCTTGGTAATGCTACGCACATCAATTCCCAATCCCGAAGAAGCATTTCCCTGGGGATCCAAATCAACAAGTAGCACCAACTTGCCGGCATCAGCCAAATATGTTGCGAGGTTAATCGCCGTAGTGGTTTTACCCACCCCGCCTTTTTGATTGATGAGTGAAATAATCTTAGCCATTATCATGAAGCATGAAGCATATAACAACAACGCTCAGCATGGCGTGTGTTTATCACATGTTTCATTTTTGTATTACATGAATATTTTACCACATTGACAATCTCTTTTCAATCATTTATCATACAGAGGTAAAAAGGCTCAAAAAAGCCTAAAATAAAAGAAGATACGCCGCGGTGGCGGAATTGGTAGACGCACTGGACTCAAAATCCAGCGATAGCAATATCATGAGAGTTCGAGTCTCTCTCGCGGTACTTAAATCAAAAAGTCAGCTATTTATAGTTGACTTTTTGATTTTATCACCATGCAGACTCGAACCAGGAAAAGGGTCGGGAAAAACTAGGTTTTCCTGTGAAGGAAAGAATTGAAAACCGTGGGTTTTCAAAGAGCTCCGACTATAAATCGGAGCAAGTGAGATGTCTCTCCCGCGGTACAAAAGATAAGCAATTTCACTTTTTTATATAGTGAGGTTTTTTTTATTTACTATATTTTATTCGTAATTTAAAATTAGCATCACATTAAATAAAAAAACGCGGTGGACAGTTGTCCAACGCGTCTTATTTTAATTCTGTCCCCGCCGACGTTTCCCTTATAGTCGACAAAAGGGGATTTCTGGAGGTTCCGAGTGAACCGTACCCAAGCAACGCTGTGCACGGTTATTTCCGCTCCCTTACCAATGTGTTGCCACGGACCATCCCCAATCATGATGATCAGGGAAGCGAAGGGAGCCGAAGGGACAAATAGCTCCGACTGCGTGCTAACCTCCTTTCCTATCACGCCTTCCGGACCGATGTGCACCCTTTTTCCCCCAGGATTTTGGTACTTGAAGTCGCTGCCAGTAGCAACGACTTCATATTTTCCCGGTTCAAGGGTTGTTCCTGGATCCTCTCCATAGAGATATGACCCTTGAATTTTAATCGGCCTCGGCGGGTCGTTTTTTTGCAACTCCCCCGCCTTCCTATCCAGCTCTATTTTCCGCTGGATATCAGCCGCCCTATCATGGGAGGTTTTAGCATCCCTCCAATCCCATCTTATTTTTCTCGATGGGACATAACCGGTGTTCCCCTTAATGAAATCACCGATTTCGTTGGGAATCATTACCCGGACTAAGCCCTCAGAATCAGGCTGCGCCGGTACTCCTCTGAGATCCAATGCGCGAACCAATGTTCCTTGAGAAAGCTTTCGGAAAGGATTACCATTTTGGTTATATACCCAAGTTTCCTCGGGCAAAAAACCCAATATCTCGGATTCAGCTTCCGATTGCAGAGATCTCTTGTCGAGGCTGTTGGCCACAGTTTGTTTTCCATCTTTATGCCAACGATCGAAACTGCTTTTTACAGCAGGCGACCAAATTCCAACAAGCAGGAAAATTACAGCAATTGCCAGGATTGGAGAAAAAACATACCTCACAACCTTAATGACCGGACCAAGAATCCAGACCCTGCTCGCGATTGGTGGCATAATGAAAGCCAAGAACCAAATCGGAAACAGGACGAGAATAGCAATGGAGCATCCGATAGCATGAGCATAAGCACCCAATCCTATTATAAGAACAGCTAATATCAACCAACCCAAGAAAAATACGCCAACGGCAATAAGAATGACGTTTCCTATTGCAGGCCAAACTGTTCTGAATGTGCCTGCAGCCAAATATGCGCTACCCGCTATAATATTAGCGATTTCCGCGCGAAAATATACGGCCACAGCTACCAATACTGCAATTATTACTAGAAGTAACAATCCACTCATTTTTTGCCTCCTTTGGATTTTTCGTAGAAAGCTTTCGCTCTCTCCTTGAATGATTTACAATCATCAGAAAAACTCAAGCGTTCCTCTTTAGCTTGAGAAATTATTCCCTTGATGGTGTCAACAAACTTGCCTTTCCCATCAGAAAAAATTTCTTTCATTTTTTGAGAGAATTGACTTTCCGCCTTTTTTTCTTTCACTAAAGAAAAAACATTTTTTCCTTGCAGAAAAGCGACGCGAACCTGAAATGTTTCCTCAGCGTCAGCTCCGGTCTTCCTAAGCAGAGATTCGAGAAAGTTTTTAGCATGACCAATACCCTCCTGAATGCTTTTATATGCTTGCTCGATTTTTGGATCAGAGCTGCCTTTAGGCGGGTTGACCGTTTCTTTGATGTCTCGTTCGAACCTCATAACCATCTTTGCTACATAGAGAACGAGAGCTTCCGCCTTCTCCTTATCTTCGCGACGAAGACGGGCCTCAAGAGCGTCCATTTCATCTTCCTTTGTCATATCATTCAGGGCATTTACAACTATGCCATAAATGATTTCGTCGGAGACATCCTTCTTGGCTTTTTCCAAATCAAAACCAAGAATTTTTTCCACCCTCTCATGGATTTTTTCCGCCCCCTTCTCGCCAATCTTATCAAAAACCTTCTTGATAATGATTCCAAAAACAGGAATAGCTGTTAATGCCGTAATCCAACGATCGAGTTTCTCCGCAAATGTGGTAATTGTCATAACACACCTCCATATTGATTGAGTTTTCAAAGGACAATTCCTTTGTTTTACAGATTTGCATCTGCAACGGTCTATTTTAGCATAAATTAACCAAAAAGTCAATAGCAGGGCGGTTTTTGGCTATTTTTAGCGTCAAATTGGCATGAGAAATTTGGAAGCTTCACACATATTACATTAAATACGAATAAGACATGTCATTCTGAGCGAGTGCCGAACTTTCCCAGTTCGGCACGAAGTGAAAAATCCCGTAATAAGCATACGAGTTACCCGAGATCCTTCATTGCACTCCTCCGACATATGTCGAAGCTCGCTTGCTCAGGATGACAAATACAAAAAGAGCAGGCTCATCGCCCGCTCTTTATAAAATGCTCTTGTGTTCTTTACATCAATTCATATATTCGTATCAATTCGTATTTCGTAGGGATTTTATTTTTTCACTACCCTTGATCTACCTTTTGAAACCTGTGCAATGGTACGCGTGCGAGAAGAACGTTTTACAGGTTCAAGTTCGACAGCATTTAGCTTTTCATTTTGTTGATCTGTTTTTCGTTGTTGTTTCCTCAGTAAAAACGATTTGATGATTGCCCTGATAATCCAGAAAATAATCAGGAAGAAAAGAATAAGTACAATTAAAACTGGAATCAAGCGCACTACAATCACAATCAGTGCACCAACTAATTTTTGCATATCTTTTAACATGCTGGCAAACTCTGTCTTTGCCACTTGCCAAGGCCTCCATGATGTCGCAGTTCCTACAGTAACATCCTCGGAAATATTAGCCGTGATCGTTGACATTTCAACCTGCGAAGAAAGATATCTCATTTGTCCTTCCATAGCTTCAATTTCTCCTCGCACCCGCGAAATTTCTTGAGTCACCGCAAGAACATCACTAATCTTTCCACTAGTATTATTCAAAATTTCTTGGAATGATTCCTCTTCAGCTTTCTTGTTACGAAGACGAGCCTCTAAATCAACAAACTGGGCGGTCACATCATTCGCATTAATAGATTCGCTTTTCACCAAAGTAGCAATCTTTTTTATTTCTGCAAAAGCCACGTCGAAATTATTAAACGGGACTTTCACACTGATTGAACCACTTTTCATGTTTTGTGCTCCTTTGCGGAAATTTGTCGATTGCACTTCTCCACCAAGTCTCTTTGCAATATCTGAAATTTCTTGCGCGGCAACATCGGCATTTTCAACTTGCGCGGTCATGTATCCATTCTTGATTATCTTCTGCTCGACGGGTGCCACTTCTCCAACAACACTGTTTTGTATTGAAACAGGCACACTTTCCCTAGAGATTCCTTTTGCAGTATTGGACCTGGTCATATCCATACTTTCCCCTACCGAAGACATCGGAGTGATTTCCATTCCTGCATCAGAAAAAGAACCTTTCAACCCAAGAATTGTTGCATTTTTATTATAGGTCGCCACACGAAAACCAACTAGAAGTATGACCATCAGCACGATTGCAATGATTGCAATCACCCCAATTTTGAGGATTTTTTTGGCAGTTTCCATTTTCTTTTTGTTATTTTTTATAAGAAATAGCTTACGCATTTATCCGAAACAAAATAGGATGAACACATAAGTCTCACAAGAAAAACTCACTGATTAGATTATACAATATTTTATAAAAAAATAAAAGGCGCCATCCGGATTTCCAGACAGCGCCTTATTTCTCCTTTCCATGAAAATTTATTCTTCTTTTAACACGCCCGCATTGAATCTAAAAAAACGAGCCTTGGAAAATTTTTTCTTAAGACTCCTTTTTTCCCTTTCCCCAACTTTCTCATCAATCCCACTAACAAAAACAACGTTTTGCGGGGAAAATTTGCTCTCAGTCACAAGTTTTTTTGCTTCCTCCGCATCACTGACACAAATAAATCTGTTGCAAGAGACCGAATATTTGTCCTTTTTCAATAATTTTCCTATCGCTGCTACAAAAAATTTCATCTCTCCGGGCCAGTAAATAAGGATGGTACTTTTTTCTTGCTTCATCTTTTCCCCTTTTTTTGATGTCACATTCATATTTTTACGAATTTTACATCATTTTTTTCATAGACTTTTTTCATTTCTTCCACCTCTTCGCAATAGTCGCTTTTCTTGTGTCCATAAACCACGACAATACCGCATGCATTTCTGAACTTATCAATAGAATAAACTATACCTCCCTTTTCTAAATTTTCACTAAAAGATAAAACATTTAACCTCAATTGAGCCAATTTTATTTTTACTGCAAGATCGAACTCCTTTTTGAAACATAAAACCAAAACGTTTTTCACTATTCAGTCTCCTTTTTTTGAGATTCTTTATATTTTATAGCGAGAGCATATATGAATTTTAAAAAACAAGGGCCACGCACAAAATGTACGCAGCTCAAATATAATATACAAAAACAAAATTTCAGTCAATATCTACTCGATGGTCATAAATTCGATCTCATCCTTGTTTTCAGTCAATCTTGCATAAACTAACACAACTTCTTTTTCTTTTTCCGAATATTTTTTATTAATTGCATCTTTGGCTTTTTTGAGTTCCATTTCGTGAAAAGCTTGCTCGGCATCTTTGTCACCATCAAACTTGCCACTGCCACCATATGCACCACAATCTTCATGATTTACGATCACAACTTTCTTGGCATGATGCAAATCGCAAGGAACACTTATGCAAGACATAGCCAGCTCACCATCCTTCACGCATTCATTGATAGCTTTTGCGCTACCAGGAAGAGATGGGAAATCAAAGGTTGTCAGTTTCAATTCTTTTTCGATAAACTCAAGCGTTTCCCGCCAGAAGCGAAAGTCGATACAAGTCAATACAACCGCTTCACAATTATGAATGTTTTTGAATTTAAATGGAATTTTCATATTGGTAAAATCAAAAATCAAAATGCAAAAATCAAAATGTCAATGCAAAATGAAAAAATAATAATTCTTTTTGCATTTTAATCTGCCATTTTGCATTTTGAGATTTGCATTTTGCATTATCTCAAATTATCAACTAATCGATTTTGATATTACGCTTCGTCCTATGTTTTCTCGCTACTCTAATACGTGCAGTTTCTTTTTCAATTGCCGCAGCCACGCGTGCATATTCTATGTCGTCCATTGTAACTTTTTCCTTCTTAAGTTCTTCAGCTCGCTTGCGCGCTTCTTCTGCACGGGTAATGTCAATTTCTTCAGCAGACTCAGCTGTATCAGCCAGCACAACCAAAGCATTGTCGTTAAATTCGATAAATCCACCTGACGTAGCCATTAAAGTTTCCTTACCCTCTATTCTTAGCATTATTTCGCCAGCCTTAAGCGAAGCAATATAGCTTCGATGATTTGGCAAAATTGTCACTTCTCCATCAGTAACAGGCAGTGTTGCCTGATCGATTTCAGATTCGAAGACAGTTTTTTCAGGAGTAACTATTTTAAATTTAATTTTAATTGAAGACATAAATATTGCTTTAAAATCCTAATGTCAAAATCCTAATGTCAAAATCCTAATTTCCAATAAATGACTCGATGACCAAATTCTATTTTTAGATATTTTGATTTAGTATTTTATTTGATATTAGTCATTAGGATTTAGAATTTGCGAAGTTAAAAAATCCTATTTTTTAATTTCGCTTATATTACCTTTCATATAGAAATCCTGCTCAGCCACATCATCATATTCGCCTTCCAAAATAGCTTTGAAGGCTTTAACCGTGTCAGCAAGCTTCACATATTTTCCAGGAGTTCCAGTGAATTGTTCGGCCACAAAGAATGGCTGGGAGAGGAATTTTTGAATTTTGCGAGCGCGCATAACCAAAGTCTTATCTTCGTCGGAAAGTTCTTCCATACCAAGAATCGCAATGATGTCTTGCAAATCTTTATATCTCTGAAGCACACGCTGCACGCCACGGGCCGTGTCATAGTGCTCTTGTCCCACAATATTAGGATCCAAAATAGTAGAGCTGGAATCAAGCGGATCAACAGCAGGATAAATTCCCAGTTCAGTAAGCGCGCGGTTAAGCACAACTGTTGAATCCAAGTGGCCAAATGTCGTTGCTGGAGCCGGATCAGTCAAATCATCAGCCGGCACATACACTGCCTGCACCGATGTAATCGAACCGTTTTTAGTTGAAGTAATTCTTTCTTGCAGCTTACCCATTTCCTCCGCAAGCGTTGGCTGATAACCCACAGCTGATGGAATACGTCCCAAAAGCGCAGACACTTCCGATCCAGCCTGGGTGAAACGGAAAATGTTGTCGACAAACAAAAGCACATCCTTATTTTCACGATCACGGAAATGTTCCGCCATAGTAAGTGCACTAAGCGCAACACGTTGACGCGCTCCTGGTGGTTCATTCATCTGACCAAAAACCAAGGTCGTTTTATCGAGCACGCCTGAGTCTTTCATTTCATGAAAAAGATCGTTTCCTTCGCGCGTTCTTTCTCCCACACCGGCAAATACGGAAAAGCCTCCGTGTTCCTGAGCGATATTACGGATAAGTTCCTGAATAACAACCGTCTTGCCCACACCAGCTCCACCAAAAAGTCCGACTTTTCCACCTTTCACGAACGGACAAATGAGGTCGATAACTTTGATTCCGGTTTCAAAAATCTGCGCTTCGGTTGATTGCTCGGAAAATTTTGGCGCTTCGCGGTGAATCGGATCGTGAAGTTTGGCATCAACTGCCGGCTTGCCATCAATCGGTTCGCCCAAAAGATTAAACATATGTCCCAATGTTTCTTGTCCGACCGGTACCTTTATCGGCGCGCCAGTATCCACAACTTCAGTACCACGCTTGAGACCATCAGTCGAACCCATAGCAACAGTTCTCACTTTGTTGCCACCAAGATGTTGATGTACTTCGAGAACTAATTTCTCTTCGCCATTTTTCAATTCCAGGGCGTTGTAAATTTCCGGAAGTTTTTCAAAAAATTCCACATCGACAACAGGACCGATGATCTGAATGATTTTTCCAAGATTTTTCATATGGTTTTCATTATTTCTAATTGATTACATGATTGATTATGATTTTAAAATCCTAATGTCAAAATCCTAATTTCCAATAAATGACCCAACAACCAAATCCCAATTAAGCTATTTTGATTTAGGATTTTATTTGATATTAGTCATTAGGATTTAGGATTTCTTCAAGCTTTTTGTTTCATCCACGATTCAACTAAGCTATAAACAGAATCAGAATCTCGAACATACTATAGCGGTCTTGACTTTTTTATGATTTGGGTGTATAATTGACAACTTTCCACGCAGTTCCTTTCATGTCATGTCGACTGGCCCAAAACGCAAAGGAGAAAATCATGATAAAACCAGAGGTTTTAAACATGATGTATTTCGGACTTGGGATTGCAATAATTATTGTGTTTTCCATGATAGCCCTCCAGAAATTACAAACTCTAACGGCATTGGAAATGATACTATACTTTCTGGTCATTTTCTTGGCTGGGTCTCTCCTGTTTAATGGTATTTTATTCTTGGTAAAGTAGTTTCTTTGCCAACAAGCGGCACAACGTCCCATTCCGGCAACACTGGAATTGGGGCGTTTTTTATTTTTCAAAAGAACCTCTTCTCTTTGTCATTCCGAACTTGTTTCGGAATCTAGAGGAGCATGCAACCCTTCGAGATCCTGAAACAAGCTCAGAATGACACATTATTATCTTTTCATTTTACATTGTCATTTTGCTCCGCCAATTGGCGGATTGATTTTTGCATTTTGCATTCATAAATTCGAGTCATTCGAGTGCCCATTCGTAAATTAGAGTCGCCTATTCGAGCGCCGCCGATCCTGCACTTATCTCCGCAATCTCCTGCGTAATCTTTCCTTGACGAATCTGGTTATACATCAGTGTGAGATCTGCGGACATTTCCGTTGCTGCGTCTGTTGCATTTCTCATAGCCATCATGCGCGCGCTTTCTTCAGATGCTTTTGATTCCAAAATCGCATGAAACAATTGCATCTCAATAAGGCGTGGAATAATAAATTCCAAAACTGCTTCCGGACTTGGCTCAACTTTATATTCAACTTTCGGTTCGTCCAATCCATATTCTTTCGCAAGCACATCCATTTCTGCAATTTGCTTTTCAATATCAACCTTTGATATCGGCAAAATCTGACGAATTCTGGTTTGCTGAGTTACTGCACTGATATAATCCGTATACACCACCACTACCTTGTCATATTTCTTTGCCAAATATTCATCAATAACCATTTTGGAAACAGGCTTGATATCTGTAATTGAAGCAAACTGCGCGCCATCGGCAAATGCAGCGATTATTTCCTTTTTCATCTTGCGCACCATCCCTTCGCCTTTCTTACCAATCGTAATAAAATCAATCTTAAGATCCGTTGCGCAAGTCTTGGTCTCAACCTTTTTCTTGCCAATGCGGTTAATCAGAAGCTTTTTTGGATCAGTAATTTCTTCGCGCAGTTTTTTGAAAATTTGCGTGTTAAATGAGCCGCAAAGTCCCCTATCGGACGCAACCACCACGATAAGCACACTACACACCGGACGTACTGCCAGTAATCCTTCCTGCGCATTTTCAAACGCGCGTGCAAGATTAGTCAGCACGCTCCAAGCACTGTGAGCATAAGGGCGCACACCCAAAACGCTCGCCACACTCCGGCGCATCTTAGCAGCTGAAACCATCTCCATTGCTTTGGTGATTTTGCGAGTACTATTTACAGATTTTATTCGACGACGAATGTCTTTACCTGATGCCATAATTTTTTTTAAATCCTAAATCTAAAATCTAAATATCAAATAAAATCCTAAGTCTCAAATTCCAATTTGTCATTTCGTCACTAGACATTTATTAGGCATTAGTCATTAGGATTTTGGTTTTATCCCTGATATACTTCTTTAAATTCTTTAATTGCTTTTTCCAATGCAGCAATCACTTCATCCGTAAGTGCTTTTTGCTCAGTGATGAGTGTGAGCACATCTTTTGCCTGCGAGTCGAGATACTTATGGAAATCATTTTCCCACTGCTTGATTTTTTCTATTTCCACATCATCCATGAAACCATTAGTCAGAGCATAGAGAACTGCTACTTGGTGCTCAACTGCCATCGGTTCATATTGTCCTTGTTTAAGCACTTCCATCGTGCAACGTCCGCGTTCGATTTGAATGCGCGTCTTTTCATCAAGGTCAGATCCAAATTGTGCAAACGCTTCCAATTCACGGAATTGCGCCAATTCCAATTTGAGTTTTCCGGCAACTTTTTTCATTGCTTTGATTTGCGCATCTCCTCCCACGCGCGACACGGAAATACCCACATTCAAAGCCGGACGCACACCTTTATAGAAAAGATCCGTTTCCAAGAAAATCTGTCCGTCAGTAATCGAAATCACATTGGTCGGAATATATGCCGAAACATCACCAGCTTGCGTTTCAATGATTGGCAACGCAGTCATCGAACCACCACCAAAATCTTCATTGAGTTTTGCACTGCGTTCCAAAAGACGAGAGTGCAAATAGAACACATCTCCAGGATATGCTTCGCGTCCTGGTGGGCGCTTCAAAATCAAGGAAATCTGGCGGTATGCCCAAGCATGACGTGAAAGATCATCGAACACAATCAAAACGTCTTCACCTTTATCCATGAAATATTCACCCAGTGCACAACCAGAATAAGGAGCAATATAGGAAAGCGCTGCAGAGTCTGAAGCTCCAGCAACAACAATTGTTGTATATTCCATCGCGCCGTTCTTTTCCAGTTCACCCAAAATTCTGGCAATTTTGGATTCTTTCTGTCCAACAGCAACATAGATACATTTCATGTTCTGCCCTTTCTGGTTGATAATCGTATCGATCGCCACAGCAGTCTTACCCGTCTGACGGTCGCCGATAATCAGTTCGCGCTGTCCGCGACCGATCGGAATCAAAGCATCGATAGCCTTAATACCAGTCTGTACCGGCTGATGCACCGATTTACGCGTAATCACACCCGGAGCAATCTTCTCTACTGGATAAAAAGCGTCTGATTTTATATCACCCTTACCATCTACTGGTGCTCCAAGCGGATCAATTACACGACCAACCATTCCTTCACCAACTGGAATCGACAAAATCTTTCCTGTAGCCTTAACTTCATCACCTTCTTTAATGGAAAGATAATCACCCAAAACCATCGCACCGACACGATCTTCCTCAAGATTGAGCGCCACGCCGATTTGACCGCCTGGAAATTCAACCATTTCACTGGCCATAAGATTGCCCAGGCCAGATATTCTGGCTACGCCATCTCCTACCTCAATCACCTTGCCGACTTGCTCGGAAGTTGTTTCAGCCTTGAAGCCTTCAATCTGTTTTTTCAACTGTTCAATGATGTAGTCTTTGCTCATATGAATATATTTATTGCTCGATTAACGTGTTAAAGTGTTAACGAGTTGAACCCAACCCGTGAACGCGTTAACTCGTTAATAAGTTAACTAAATTAAAACTTTTTTAAGACTATTCAATTTTCCAACCACGCTTCCATCTAAAACCTCATCTCCGACTTTGATGATAATTCCGCCTTTGATATCAGTATCAACCGTGTTTTTTATCTCCACTTTCTTGGCATCATATTTCTCCTTGATAAATTTCTCAACCTCTCTCAAATCTCTATCTCCCATCTCAAATCTCGTGGTCACGCTCGCCTCAATAATTCCGTGCTTTGCGTTATACAGTTCTGAAAATTTTTCCATAATTTTGCCGGCATTTTTGAGCTGTCCGTCATTCTTCAAAACCTCGGCAAATTTTTTCACGATATCAGAAATCTCTTCCTGAGATTTATTCTCAGCAAGCTCTAGCAAGGTTTGTGCGTATTGTGTCGATGTAATTTTCATTATTTTAATTCCTAAATCTAAAATCCTACTGTCTAATAAAATTCAAAATCATAATGTCAAAAAATTTGGATTTGGAATTTTAGATTTTATTGGAAATTTGACATTTAGATTTATGATTTTACCTTAGCATTTTCTCTATGATTTCTTTATCCTTCCCCTCATTCATTTTCTCATCAATAACTTTTCCCGTCACTGCAATCACTAATTCCGCGACTTGTGTTTTTACTTCGCTTAGCATTTGGTTTTTTTCTAACTCAATCTTCTTGGCAGCCTCATCCAAAATCTTTTGCGCTTGCTGCTTAGCTTGATCAGCTATTTCATCTTTCGCTTTGCTGGCTGCGGCTTCCGCTTTGGCCACAATTTCTTGTGCTTGTTTTCTCGCTTCCACCAAAACCGCTTTTTCCTTTTCGGCAATTTCCTGGAGTTTTTTGTGCGAATCCTCCGCATCCTTAAGTCCTTTGTCAATCTTCTTGGTACGTTCATCCATCATCTTCATTATCGACCCATAAGCGAATTTATATAGCACAAAAAGCACGATGGCAAAATTCACCAATTGCGCAATAATCAGTTTCCAATCAATGTGAAATGTTTTTATTAATTCATCCATAATATTGAAGAAATAAATCCTAAATCTAAAATCCTAATGTCAAATAAAATTCTAAATCCTAATGTCGAAATTTTGAACTTTGGATTTGTGACTTTATTGGAAATTTGACATTTAGATTTGGGATTTTTAATGATTGCCTTTTTAATTATTTTAACATTCTCACTTCGACTTCTTGCAATAAACAAGAAGCCGTCAGAAGATATTATTTGATTGAGAACGCAATAACAAGTGCATAAATAGCTACAGCTTCAGCAAATGCAGCCATCAAAAGCATTGGTACAAACAATTTTCCGGCTGATTCCGGATTACGTCCAATTGATTCCATGGCCTTAGAGCCAATCATACCGATACCAATAGCTGGTCCAATCGAACCAAGGCCGATTGCAATTGCTTTTGCAAGCATCACGATTCCTGCTGATTCCATGTGATTTGTTGCAGACATCAGCTATATTTTCTCTCCTTTTGGGGAATATAGATGGTGTATGCGATAAATTAATTAATCGTTTATAACGTTCATAACGTTAAAAGTTCGTAAAGTATTTTGACGTTATAACTTTATAAACTCTATAACTTTATGAACTTCTAATGTTCTTCTGCAGTCGTTGCTATGCTCAAAAACGCCAATGTCAGAATAGAAAATACCAATGCCTGCACGATTCCCACAATCAATTCCAAAAACATAAATGGCAAAGGTAATAAATATGCAAAAATAGCCATCATCGAAGCAAGCAATACTTCTCCAGCAAAAATGTTCCCAAAGAGACGAAGACTCAATGATGCCACTTTGGCAATTTCACTGATAATTTCAATCACACCCACAAATATTTTAATCGGGTTAACCATAAGTACGGCAGGATCTTTCTTTATTTTCTTTGGTATCTCCAGGATAGCTTTAATATTGATGAACTTATTCAAGTGATGCCAAATACCAATCGTAATCACCCCGAAAATATGTGATGTTACGACCGTAAAAAGCGCAAAAGCCAAGGTTGTATTAAGGTCTGCAGTGCCACCGCGAAGAAGCGGCACGAAAACATGATGACCATCTTCAACTTCATTAAATCCGATCGTACCAACTCCAGGAAGAAGCCCGAGCCAATTATTTACCAAAATAAACAAAAAGAGTGTCAAAACAATCGGCAAAAAACGCAAAGTTTTTTTCCTTTCACCAGTTACCGTGTCAGCCATATTCAAAGCCTGCTCTAAAATAATTTCAAAAACACTTTGAATTTTACCAGGGATCTTCTTAACATTTCTATTGATAAATATAAAAAAGGTCACAAGTATTGCTACAGTGACCCAGCTCATAATCAAGGAATTGGTAATATCAAAGTTTCCCACATGCAAAATCGGCTCTGCAAAAATGGTTGGTTCATGGGAAGTTTGCTGCGTTGTTTCTATATTTTGTTGTGTAACTGTTTCAGACATAAAAAATAATACAAACTTCAAAAATGTAAAAATCATTCATCATCGTTTTGATTTTTGATTTTTGATTTTTGATTTTGAGAATTCATCTCTCTCAACCCCACTCTAACTATCATAACTATGGAAAAAATAAATGAAATCGCGACGCAGAGAAAAAACAGCCACGGTGCAGTGTGGAACATGCTGTCCATTTTTTTCCCAATGATGATGCCGACAAGGATCGGGATTATAATCCAGACATTCAGCCTTAGGAATAACCTCAATCCCGGTTGCCACCAAGCTCCATTGAGCCATTCATTCTTTTTCATGTGCGTTTCTACACTTCAAACATCACATCCTATTATACGGCACAAAACCACTCACGTCAACACCGAGAATTTTTTAATATCATCGAATATTATAACACAAAAAACACAAAAACTAGCTGTTACCGCAACTTATGCTTCAATACATAATACATTCTACACGATACCTAATACATTCTTGGCATTTTCAGTCGTTTTTTCCGCAATTTCTTCAATTGAAATTTCCAAGACATCTACAATTTTTTGAGCGACGTGTTTAACGAAAAGCGGCTCGTTGCGCGTGCCTTTATCCAGTGGGCGCGGTGTGAGATATGGGCAATCGGTTTCAATGACGATATTTTTCAAACCTATTTCTTTAATTAAACGATCATAACTGTTGCCATAGGTGATGATTCCATTGAGACCGATTTTGTAGCCAAGCTCGATGAATTTATTGGCGGTTTTATATGAGCCGATAAAACTGTGCACAATTCCTTTTTTGTCCGCAGGATTTTCTGAAAGTATTTCTAAAAGATCATCATAGCCATCCCAGCAGTGCAATAAAACTGGTTTTCCAACTTCGTTAGCTAGTTTTATAAATTCAATCAGTGTTTCTTTTTGTTTTTTAATGAGTTCGCCAACATTATCACCTTCCTCAAAATGGTGATAGTCTAAACCAACTTCTCCGATCGCCAAAACCTTATTATCTTTAGCTAATTCCAAATATTTTTTATAATCAAAATCTTCGCCAATTGTTTTGATTTCCATTTCTTCCAATTCACTTGGGTCGTGATGCGTGAAGCTTCCCCTTTTCAGATGCACCGGGTGAATGCCAACTGCAGCATAAATTCCACTTTCGAATTTATAAGCATATTCCATAGCACGCTTCGAAGTTGAATATTGCGATCCCACGTTCAAAACAGACACGCCATCTTCAAGACAACGACGGAGGACATCTTCTCCGTCGTCTTTGAAAGCGTTGAAATTAACATGAGCATGAGTATCGAAAAACACAGGCTTTAGTCTTTTAGGCATTAGCTACTTAGAAAAATTCATTTGATTCGTTGAAAGAGAGGTTCAGCAACCTTGCTTTCCAGAGCTGATTTTATTTTATCAGCAGTTTCAGGAAGAAATGGCGTAAGCAATTCAGAAACCACATACAAATCTTCGATAAGCTTCTCCATTACTTCCTGGAATTTCTTTTCATCCGTTTTTGCCAACTCCCAGGGCTTATTGTCTTCAATGAATTTATTGGCATTGCGGACAATCTGCCAAATTTCTTCCAGCGCCTTCCCTATTTCCATCCTGTCAATATATTGCCCCAGATCAATCGTGCTTTTCTGTGATTTATCGATAGAAATATTTTCGCCCAATTTTATAACTCTGGAAACAAGATTTCCAAGACCGTTGGCGAGATCGGCATTATATTTTTCCATCATTCTTTCCCAGGTGATGTCCATGTCTTCACCATAATTTCCAAAACTCAAAAGCAAATACCTTGTTCCATCAACACCGAATTTATCCACCATTTCATAAGGACTGATAACATTACCAAGACTCTTGCTCATTTTTTGGCCACCAACGTTGATAAACCCATTGATGAAAATACGCTTGGAATGAGGAATTCCCGCCGACAAAAGCATAGCTTGTAACATAGCTGATTGCTGACGAAGATTATCCTTGCCAGCCAATTGGGTTACCGGCCACCAAGATTCGAATTTTTCCATGTCATACGGCCAACCGATCGCGGAGACATAATTCACCAAAGCATCAAACCAAACATACATTACATGCTCCGGATTTCCGGGAACTTCTATGCCCCAGGGCATTTTTTCTTTGAGTCGAGAAATGGAAAAATCTTCAAGACCGTTTTCAACAAAACTCTTGATTTCGTTGAGTCTTTTTTTGGGAATCACAAATTCCGGATCTTTTTCATAAATATCCAGGAGCGGCTTTTGAAATTTGGAGAATTTAAAAAAGTAATTCTCTTCTTCGATCACTTCAATTTCCGTATTCGGATGCAAAGGACACTTTCCATCAACGAGTTCCGAATCTGTTTTTTCCAATTCACAGCCCACACAATATTTAACTTTGTATATTTTTTTGTAGATATCTCCGTTTGCTTCGCAACGCTTCCAAAATTCCTGTGCTGATTTTATATGACTTTCATCGGTCGTTCGAATGTAATTATTGAAACTGAGATTCAAAACCTTTTTTAATTCCTTGAATTTTTCCGTCTGTTGGTCAACATATTCCTGCGCGGTAATTCCAAGTTCCTGTGCTTTTCGATAAAGCTTCAATCCATGTTCATCCGTTCCGGTATTAAAAAAAACTTCTTGGCCTTTTTGCGCATGAAAACGAGCCATAGCATCGGCTTCGATTATTTCCAGCGCAAAGCCTGCATGTGGCTCACCATTAACATATGGCAAAGTTGTTGTTATATAGAATTTACCTGACATAGATTATTAGCTAAACAGTTTTTTATAATTCTTCGACCAATAAACAATACCGTTATAATATGGCGCATGAAAAGTTCCCAAATAATTTATAGAAGCCTTCTTTATGGTTGATGAACTATCGGAAGTTGCACCCGCTTTTTTTAATTTTAGCGCCATTGCCATAACTCCATCAGTCAAATTCCATGGATCAGGAGTTGAATGCCCTGTTTTGCTGGCAATTTGAGAAGAATAACCATTCCAAACATCTGACATAAATTGAGGAATACCCATAGCTCCTCCTTGGCCAATATACCCACTTGGGGAACAGGATACTTTTTTATTTTTACTATAATCCAACTTATCCATCAAATCATAGAAAAGATCTTGTCTTTTTTGAAGAAGCGCTATTGAACTCTTGTATTTTGATCCATATTTTTTATATCTTGCCACAGCCACTTTTTCAACTTCCTTATAGGTACACTGTCCAGTATTAGCACCAAGATTGGTTTCCATTTTGAGAAAACCATATAATACGCCCTTTGGCACTCCGGTCTTGCCACTGGCATATTCCACTGCTTCGCGAATGTCTCCAGCATTAAAAGATTTTCCGGTTATTTTGTTCAAGTCACTTTGCAATTCAGCAAGCTTATCTTGCAATTCGCTTATAGTCGCTTCCTTTTCAGCAACATCCGCGGCAGCTTCAGCTTTGCCAACAAGTAAATCTTGCTGTAAATCTTTTTTATCTTCAAGAATATCTTCGTGTTCTTCTTTCATTTGTGCCAATTCTGTCTTTTCTTCTTCCACTTTTGATTTAGCATCTGAAATCTCACTAGCAATAGAACGTAGCTTCTCTTCCAAAGTAATCAGATGATCAGTTGAACCAAAGATATCGTCAAATTCCCCGTCGCTCATGACAACTGCTGCCAATGATTCTTTCTTGGCGTAGAAATATTCTTGCATGACACCTTTGAGGATTTCCATTTGCAAATCTATCCGTTGGTTGATTTGAGAAATTTCCTCCTCTTTGCGAGAAATATTTTCTTTCGTGCTTTTTATGGTTGATTGAGTTTTGTTGATATCCTGCTGTGTAGCATGTACAGAATTTTGTATTTGATTTAGATTTTGCTCCAACTTCTTTTTTTTGGCCTGTTCTTGTTTCAATTTCTTTTCCAAACTCGAAATACTATCTTCAATATCATCAGCATCATCGGCCGCATAAACTACTTTGTTGCCATAAAAAGAGGCCTGAGACATGACAAAAGCTGGTAGTGCCAGGGCCCACGCCAACAAGAGAACATGCTTTTTTGTATGCTTTTTCATACATTCCATTATACCATCAACTGTGTAATAAGCAACATTATAGGTTTTGGGTTTCAGGTATTAGGTGCTAGGTTTCAAGAAAGCAAAAACCACGCCGTAAGCGTAGTTTTTTTTGCAATAAGTATTCTTAAATTCTATTTTATAAACTTTATGAACTTTTAACTTTATAGACCCAGCGCTATTTCTTCTCTCCTTTGTTTTCACCTTCTTTCACTACTCCTGCAATCTTGGTTACATCTTCTTCAACCTTATTTTCCAAAGATTCCAATTCTTCTTGGGTTCTTGGCGGAGTAACCAGAGCGATAACAGTTTCCGGTTCAAGATCTATCTTTATCTTATCAGAAACTTTAATATCAGCAATGGTGATGTGGTCGTCGAAAGTTTTGATTTTAGCAAGATTGATTTCAAAATGAGGTGGAAGATCGGATGGCAGACATCTAACCGGCACTTCATCCATATTCTTTACCAAAACTCCCCCAAGAGCTTTCACTGCTTCTGATTCACCAATGAATTCGAGAGGAATTTCTGTTTCCACTTCCTCTTTCATATTCACCTGGAAAAAATCAACATGTGAAATTTTGCCACTCATGTGGTCTGTTTGCGCATCGTGAATAAGCACGTTTAATTTCTTTCCCTCCAACTCCAATTCCACTATTGCACTTTCACCAGCATTGGCATAAGCACGCTCCATTTCCAAAAGAGGCACGGCAATGTTGCGAGCTGCAATCTTGTTGCCATAGATAACAGCTGGTACAATTTCCTGCTTGCGTAAGTTTTTCACCTTTTTGCCTGTAATTTCGCGAATAATTGCTTTCAGTTTGATTGTCATATTTTTAGATATTATTCAAATACTTAAATATACCAACTATTAAGATTGTATTTTAGCCTAAAAAAAGCCTAAACTATTTCATTAAGCCTAGGCAGTATAACAAAATCAAGCCAAAGAGTCAATGGTATCCATATTTAAATCTTGATATTCAGAAACAATCATTTTATCACTACGAATATGAATATTATTAATAATGCCCATAGCAGAGAGAACCACCACGAGAGAACTTCCACCGTAGCTGAGAAAAGGAAGCGGAATACCCGTAACGGGCATTAAACCTATATTCATTCCAATATTTTCCAACATTTGAAGAAATATCATAAACAAAACACCTATTGCTAAAAGATATCCGAAATTATCCGTAGCTTTTTTAGCGATAATCCCAATTCTGTAAAATATAACAAAAAACAAAACCAGCACAGCAATTGAACCGGCAAATCCGAGTTCCTCTGCAATGGCGGCAAAAATAAAATCTGTATGTTTTTCCGGCAAAAAATTCAATTGCGATTGAGAACCGTGTCCTATTCCTTTCCCCCAAAACCCACCGCTACCAACAGCCACTGTTGACTGTATTACATTATATCCACTACCACGCGGATCAGAAGATGGATCTAAAAAAGTATTTATGCGTGCTTTTTGATAGTCAGCCAAATGAAACCATCCAATAAAAGCAAGGGATAATATTGCCACAAAGATACCGATAACTACTTTGCGAGAAAGACCAGAAACAAAAAGCATACCTATCCAAATTCCGAAAAGAACCATGGCGCTACCAAAATCAGGCTGTTTGAAAACAAGAAACATGATTACACCCATTAGGACAGCGGATATAATCACTCTGCCCAACTCGCCAAACTCGGATCTTTTTTGAGAAATAAAGCTAGCCATAAAAATTATCATGACTAATTTGGCCAATTCCACAGGCTGAAAACGAAGGGAGCCAATACCTATCCAACCAGATGTGCCTCTTATATTCATCCCAAAAATAAGAACTATTGATAAAACAAAAAGTATAATGAAATACAATGCAGTGCTTTGCTTTTTTAATATCTGATAATTACCAAAAGAAAAAAAGAACATTGCAAAAATGCCAAGCAGTGCAAATATAGCCTGTCTCCAAAATATTGATAAGTCACCCGTTTGTCCTGTTGAAAGAGAAGCGCTATATAAAACAGTAAGACTAATCGCGAGCAACAAAAAAACACTGCAAACAAGAATCCAATCTGTCCTAACTAGCTTATTTATCATATAAAAAACATTTGGAAAAAGGCTTAATAATAATTTCAATATTCACTTTTTCTATAAGGAGCATCTATGATATTCATAGAATTATACATATCTGAAGTAGCATCAACCTCCATCTTCACAACTTCGCCGCTAAGTTCATATGGCCAAGACAACCTGAAGTCACGCTCCTCTCCGGATCGCACAATATCCTTCTCGGTTTTGTTGAGAGCAATGATCTTATTTTGAGAATCACGCAGAATTATGGAAACATCAACCTTTCCAAGATCATACATACTATCATTGCGAAGAATTGCATAGGCTATAACGCCAGAATTTCCCGATTGCACCGACAGATTTTTACTAAAAACTGCAATCTGTGGCTTATTCGTGTTTTTCAAAGTTTTCCAATTAACATCAAATATGCTCATTTTCGCCTCTGTTGGTATTATTTGGGAAGGAACTTGAAAGCCCAATTCAACTATTGATCTTTTTTCAGACGGCAAGATATATGAACTGCCTTCTTTTTGAGCAACCACGGTGCCGGAAGAGTCCAACAAATCAATACGGTAGGAGAACTTTGGGGAACCCATTTCAGTATTTGGATTTTTCAAAACGAACAAAACATCCCAGTCATTATTACCACCGCCAAAAACAACTGCCTTTTCCACAATTTCAAGATCATCTCCTATGGTTTTCTCACAAGGAGTACATAGTCCGCCACAATCAACGCCCTTTTCATTTTGGTTTTGAATGCCATCAGTACAGGTTTCGGAAGGTCTCAAATAAAACCATATAGCCAGAATTATGGATAGGAAAATAAAAACATAAACTGAAACAATAATTGATCTTTTTTTTGTTCTAGCTGTCTCCATATTTTTCGATTCTAGCATTAAAATAACAAAAAAACAAATGCGTAGATCAAGATGAAATTCTCATCATCTGAGTATTTGCAAACATTATAGCCACAAAATTTTTTACATGCAATGTCTCCAAAATATCAATCGCGCAAACTTAAATAAAAAAGAAGGCAAACAATGTTGCCTTCTGCAGAATTTTGTCCTTCCAAGAGGACCAAGACATGGACTCATGCCTTTGATTTAATAAAGAATTTTTAATCCTTTTTTGTGATTATTTTTTATTTAAAGAACAATGACTATTCAAAATCAATAAATTCAAACATAATTAATCCCGACAAAATACGAATAATCTATAAACATAGCCTCACATTCGTATTCTTGTAAAAATATCCTTGACTTGCTGGTATTACACCATGATTCCCTCTTCCTGTCTTTTTTTGAAAGCAATCAAAACATCGGCAACTATCGCAATAAAAAATGCTAACATCGTCAAAAACGTAGCGACGTATCCCGCAAACGTACGGTCAGATGAAACATTTATCGTTGTTTTTTCAGGCTGCAGAGAAAGTACCTGCCTTGTATTTTCTGACTGATTAACAACCTCCACTGATTTTACTTCACTTATTTCAAGTTGTTGTCTTTTATTAGTTGCAGCTACCGCAGCAGAACCATCGGCCAATTTTCCGAACATTTGCACTACAATCAAAGAATCATGACCATCTATTTTAGCTACTGCCATAGCGACACCAATATCTTCATATTTTGGGTTTAAGATATTTTTGCGATGAGTTGGACTGTTCATCCAAGCTTTTTCTTGATCCTCGGCATTTTTATAGTTAATTGCAAGATTCTCACCAGCATACAAATAATTGTAGCCTGCACTGTCGAACCAGTGCCATGGTTCAATGCCTTTTGGCGAAGTATGAGCAAAATAACCATTATCTACCATATCAGCAACTTTTTTTTGAGCAGCTTCAGTCAAAACATCATTTTCTTGCAACAAGGGAATGTCTTGTTCGGCCCTATCCTTATTTGCCAAGTCAATAACCAAACTTGATGTTATTTGGCTTGCCATAGCCTTGCTGGCTGCAATTTGCATCAAAAACACCGCCAACAAGGCAAAAAAAGTGATTCTTACAAATTTATTAGCTTTTTGTTTTTTTAGAGGCATCTTTTTGTATTTATTCCAGACATTTGAGTCTTTCCAAAAAAGAAAGAGGGCGTTTCACCCTCGGCAAAACCCCTCTTTTTTTGCTTTTCTAATACCATTATACTACAAAAAACATCATTAGTCAACCATTATAACTCAGCCAAAATTAAACAATTACAGATATCCCGGATGATTTGAATATATTTTTCCCCATTTGACTCAAACACCCCTTGGGTATTAAATAAAAATATACCAAACAGAAGGAGGTGAAATTCGTTCTTTCTCAACCCATTTACGATCTTCTTAAACTGTGGCCAGGAGGAAGAAAATGAAAAAAGAGACGATCCTCAAAAAAAAACAAGCTCGAGTCTTGCGACGTGAGCAATTGCCAAGCAAAGAGACGGAGGAAAAAATTCTTTTACTCCAAGAAAAAATGGAAAAGAAGCGCAAAGACCAGGAAAGGAGAAGGATAAGAAGAAAGAAGCAATTTCTACAAAAACAGGAAGATATAAATAGCGCTAGGGAAAAAATTTCCGAGTCGGAAGACCGCAAAGAAAACTCGCCTGTCGAAAATGATTTGCCCATTGATGAACCACCAGAGAAACCTTCAGAGGAAACATCAGAGCATTTTGTAATGAGGCCACACTCTCGCAAATTCTTGCGAGAAAAAGACGAGCAGCTGAATCCTTGCAAAGGAATGATGGCAACCGTACAAGAAAAATACAAGACTCTAACTGCTAAACTTCCCACCAGTTTTGAAGAAAAACGACTTCTCTTAAGACAGTGGCGAGGATTGAGTGAATCCCAATAACACGCCAATCTACAAAACCCGCCAAGCAAACATCGCTTGACGGGTCTTCTTTTTTTGTTCTGCAAAAATCTATCTTGCAAAGTACATGATCAAAATAATGGCAGCCAAAATAAGGCGATACCAGAAGAATGGTGCATAGCCGACTTTCTGGATGAATCGCAGCATGAATTTAATCGCCAAATAACCACTGATTGCCGCAGCCAAAATACCAAAAATCATAGCGCCACTAATTCCATCTCTAAATAATTCTGGCAATTTTACCAATGCTGCACCGAATATTATCGGCGTGGAAAGTAAAAAAGAAAATCTGGCCGCAGTCTCGCGTGAAAGACCAAGTGCAAGCCCCATAGTCATTGTCGCACCACTTCTGGACACTCCGGGAATAACAGCACTTGCTTGCGAAAGCCCAATCAACAAAGAATCTCTATAATTTATTTGTCCGATGGTTTTTTTGTGAACCGCATAGCGATCAACAAGATACAAAACCAAGCCGACGATACTCAAAGTGCCAGCAATTATGAGTGGACTACGAAGTGTCGTCTCAGCTGCGTCTTCCAAAAGATAACCGATCACCGCCCCCGGCACTGATGCCACCACCAAAAGCCACAGCAAACTTTTCGGATAGCCCAAACTATCAGTCTTATTCGTCCTATTAGTCCTATCCGAAATTCTACCAAATGCTGCTGCAAAAATTTCCACCCAATCACGCCAAAAGTAAGCAATGACAGCTACCAGCGTTCCGAGATGCAGTGCCACATCAAAAGAAAGCCCCGGATCCTGCCAACCCGTAAAATATGGCACCAAAACCAAATGTGCCGTCGATGAAATCGGCAAAAATTCCCCCAACCCCTGCACTATTCCCAAAACAATTGCTTGCAAAATATCCATAAAAAAATAAATTAGATTGTTATATGTTTTATGTTACATGATTTATAGTTTCTTTCCAATTAAAATAATATTTCTTTCGCCGACAACTTCACATTTTTCAATCTCAAATCCCGCACTTTCAAAAAGTTTTTTTAGTTCCCTTCTTGTAAACGCGTGATGAAATCGCTGAAACACTTTCCCTTGATTGTCAGTAAACGAAATCATGCAATCATTCACTTCTAATTCACTCCCGCCTTTTATCTTTTTAATCCAGTTTTTTAGAATGTTTTTGAAATATTTTTTTTGCCATAAATACCAAACCGTAATTACCACATGTCCACTTGGCTTCGTAACTCGATAAAGTTCCTTTGCCATTTTTTCGCGATATTCTTTTGACGGAAAATGATGAAAAACGGCAATAGAGCATATAGTATTAAAAAATCCGGATTCGAATGGTATAGCATTTTGAACGGGATTAAGCTTGGAAAATTTAATATTTTCACCAACATATTTATTTTTCGCAATATCTATGAGTTTTGCAGAAACATCTGCGCCATAATATTCCAAATTTTTCACGTCTCCAATAAGTTCCAGCAGTCTGCCGTTGCCGCAACCGAAATCAAAAACTGTGTCGCCCTCTCGCACATAGTCTTTCAGGAATTCCAACCCACGCCAAAAATGTTTTCGCGTTTGGGAAAACTTTTGGGCAATGCTGTCATAACCAACCTCCGTATCGTGTAAAATTTTTTCCGTAATTTTCTTTTTCATATCACAATAAATATAACACGTATGAAACATAAACCGAAGGCTCAACCTTCGGTTTATGTGTTTCCGAAGATTTGCCCTTCGGAATATTTTCAGAAAGCCTCCCTATTCCACAACCTCAACACAAAGTATTGGATTGGAAACACAACAAGAAGGATTGTTACAATCGTCATAAATCGTTCCTCCTGATAAACCTCTTTCATTTAACTTTACAATTCCAGTTCTAGCTCCATGACCGTTCGTTTTATAAGCACCACTTGGTTCAGGCACACAACTATGAGTCACACTAGGAATACCACTACCCACCCTATTTATATATGGTCCAGTATCACTAGTCCAGTTAGAACAATTATCAAGTCCATTGCTCCATACACGATCCGAACAACGGCTAGCATTAGGTATAACACCAAAATATTCAACTCCAGGAACACCCCAAGACGCTGCCGTAACTGCCGCATATTTCCTTCCATCAATTCTATTGGCATCCTTATTGCATTTATCAGACATTCCTTCAGCACCACCCATTTTGCCATTATATGTTGCTGCAGAGATGAAGAAATGTTTTTTTCCAGGTTCCCATGTATCGACGCATTTCCAAGCTCCGTCTTTCTTTTTCAGATATTGCCCATCCTTGCAATCAGGCAAGCTACCTCCGCTGATCTGACTTATCCATTTTCCAGTACTGCGGACGTATACATCATTAACATCCACATTTCCCGTCTTGTCATTTGGAGCGGGTGTTTTGGGCGAAAGAGTGCCGATACCCATATTGCCGAATTGTATCAACAAACCATTCTTTGCACCTGCCGTGTTCAACAAAAGTCCGCCTTCTTTGGCCTGGCCCATTGTGCCCGTATTAAGCGGTGCTCCTAAATTGTCATCCGGGGGAGTAAACGAGGGTTCAGTCCACGCGCTGACAAACTGCAATGATAAACCAATTATTGTCCCTAATAAAATAGTTTTTCCCCAATAGGCAATTTTTTTTACATTTTTCATTTTATTGATCATTATTCCCCTAATTAATTAGCTGAAATAGAATCCAAAACTTCCTTTTTGGGAGCGCTTTTTTCTTTCACCGGAGGTGCGGTAACAGATTGAACAACATCTTCAGGCACCGGAGAAAAATTTTCTTTTTCTTCACTCGTCTCTTTTGCAGGAACGGTTATTGATTCTATTGCCTCTTCGCGAGTTATTTCTTCATTCACATTATTTTGAACCGTACTTTCATTATCCTCTTTGTTCAAAAAAAAGAAAACAACCATGAAAGTTGCTCCAAAGACGATTGCAAGTATTGCTAACAATAATATTAATTTTCTATTTTTGTTTATAATACTTTCCATTTTTGTTTTTTATTTTTTATAAAGTCACTTTAATTCCATTTTACCCCCACTTGGTCTTATGTCAAATGGTTAATTCGGCTGAAATCCAAGATTAATCCCTTGGGAGTCTTGCTTATTATCACATGAAGTATTAGGCTTGAGTATATGGAAAATTTATATGACAACTATATTATCTCTGCAATCAACGAGATTCCTGCAACCCAAGAAGAATTTTTGCAACTTAAAAAAGCTCTTTCCAAAAGATATAAGCTGCCAATTCCTACTAATGCCGACCTCCGAGACAGATATAACGCCTTGGTGACGGAGAAAAAAATAGAACCAAACACTGCTTTTGAAAAAATCTTGCGCACACGTGGCATCAGAACACAATCCGGCGTAGCGGTCGTGGCGGTACTCACTAAATCATATCCCTGCCCGGGAAATTGTCTTTATTGTCCCACGGAAAAAGACATGCCCAAAAGTTATCTTTCCAATGAACCGGCAGTGATGCGTGCCATTGATGCTAAATTTGATCCCTACAGGCAAGTGCAAAACCGCTTGCGTTCACTTGAACTAAACGGCCATGCAACTGACAAAATCGAGCTCATTGTAATGGGCGGCACTTTTTCCTATTTGCCGAAAGCATACCAGAAAAAATTCATCACGGAGTGTTTTAGAGCAGCAAATGATTACGGAATCGTTCATAATGTTCGTAAAGTTCATAACGTAAAACAAACAGCTGATGAAAAATTGCAATTCGAGCAAAAAAGAAATGAGAAAACAAAGCACAGAATTGTGGGACTCACTTTGGAAACACGCCCAGACTATATCGACGAAAAAGAAATCATCAATTTTAGATATTTAGGTTGCACCCGCGTGGAATTGGGTGTTCAGAACCTAAATGATGACATTTTGAGGCTTAATCGCCGCGGACATCTTGTCCAAAGCACCATTAAAGCTACAAAAATGCTCAAAGATGCCGGTTTCAAGATTAACTATCACATGATGCCGGGTCTTCTTGGAAGCACCTTGGGGCGCGATTTTGACATGTTTAAAGAGCTTTTTACAAGCCCGGATTTCCAGCCTGATATGCTCAAAATTTATCCGACTGTGGTTTTGAAAGATAGCGATCTATACGACTTATGGAAGGAAGGAAAATACAAACCACTTTCTGACAAGCAATTTGAAAAACTTGCATTGAAAATAAAAAATGAAGCAATCCCGCCATATGTGCGCATTGCCAGACTTGTGCGCGATGTGCCCACAAACTCCATTGAAGCCGGCCCCATTGTTTCCAATTTGCGACAAATAATCGCGCATCGTTCCCAGTGCCCTTGCATCCGCTGTCGCGAGGTTCGCGAAGATTACGAAATTCGTGAAAAAATTATTTTAGATCGTATAGATTACAACGCTTCCGACGGTAAGGAGATATTTTTGCAATATGTCTCGCCGGATAAGAAAAAGTTATTTGCATTGTTGAGATTGCGTATATCAACTGGGAATTCGACTCCCATTATACCTGTTCTCCAAAACGCCGCAATCATCCGTGAAGTGCACACCTACGGTAAACTTGCCAAAATAGGTTTGTCCGACAAAAATTCGCCTCAACATATCGGCCTTGGCAAAAAACTACTCAAAGAAGCCGAGCGCATCGTTAAAGAAGAATTCGGCTTCAAAAAAATTGTAGTAATTTCCGGAGTCGGCGTACGGGATTATTATCGAAAGAATGGATACAAACTTAGAGATACGTACATGTACAAAAGTTTATAAAGTTAGAAAGTTCATAACGTTTATAAAGTAATTCGTTATCCATAATCATATGAACAAAATCATCATCGCCTCTGGGCCTGTTATTGTTGAAGACAACAAAGTTCTTCTTGATATTTCCGGAGAAGATAATTTTTGGAAGTTTTGCGGCGGACGCGTTCGTGAAGATGAAACACTAGTGCAAACAACAGCACGAAGAGCAAACGAGGAACTCGGAATTAACATTGAAATCACAGACAATGAACCACTTTTGCTTTATACAAAAAAGAAAAAAGATAATAATACTTCTGATGTTATTCTTGCTCATTTTCTGGCCAAACGCATCGGTGAAATTATGCCTGGCGAAGATATTCGCGAGTGGAAATGGATTGCACTTGAAGAATTATCCAGTGAAAACCTAGCACCTAACATCATCCCCACACTCAAACACTTCGGATTTATTAACTAGCTTTCGAATTAAAAACAGGAGTAGGTTTAAAACCTGCTCCTTTTAATTTCCACGCTAAAATATTTTGCCAGCTAACTGTCCACAAAAAAAACTTACTTCCATATATTAAAATATGGAAGTAAGCAAAGGAGTTCTATACTAAATACTAAAATACAAGATACTAAATACTATTTTCCAGCCAATTGTCCGCACGCTCCCTTGATCTCATCGCCAAGTGATTTGCGTATTGTGGCATGAATGCCAAGCTTTTCAAGTCCATTCTTGAATCGCGTAGTATTATCTCTCGTAGAAGGTTTCAGATCCTCGGAAGTCGTGTTGTAGCGAATAAGATTAACATGTAGCAAATGCTTATTTCCAATCGATTTAATATATTCCGCAAGCTGTCTTACGTCCAATGCCCCGTCATTGATACCATCAAGCATGATATATTCCAAAAAAACTTTTCTTTTGGTGATTTGAAAATATTCTTGCAAAGCTTTTTTCAGTGCGGACATATCATCTTTCAAATTCGCCGGCATGAAGCGGCTGCGTTTTTCATCATTGGCAAAATGAAGTGATAGTGCCAAATTCACTTGGGGAAATTCTTTGGCCATACGCACAATCCCCTCAGCAATTCCAGAAGTGGAAACGGAAAGACTGCGCGAACCGAAACCGAACAAATCTTTGTCCGTAAGAATTTTGATGCTTTCGGAAACATTTTGCCAATTATTGAACGGTTCCCCCATGCCCATATAGACGATGTTTCCTACGGAAATATTGGAATTTTGAATTTTGAATTTTGAATTTTGAAAATTATTTTTTAAATACTGTTTCCAAAATAATATTTGGTCGGTTATTTCTTCGGCGGTTAAATTTCGTTTGAAGCCCATTTTTCCTGTGGCGCAAAATTTGCAACCCATCTGGCAACCGACTTGGCACGAAATGCATGCCGACCATGTACCAGGTTTGGGCGAAATCAAAACTGTTTCAATCGGGCTGCCATCGTGCAATTTCAACAATGCTTTAATAGATTGTCCATCTCTGGCTTCCAAAACTTGCTCTACCTCGAAAGAGAGGGTGTTTAAATTATTTTCCAATATTCCCCGCAAATCCTTGGGAATTGTAGTTATTTCCGAAAACGACAAAACGCCATCTTGAAAGACGGCTTTTCTTATTTGCGCCAAGCGAAATTTCGGCAAATTATTTCCAGCCAAAAATTCTTCCAACTTTTTTATATCCATACTACTTTAAGATTTTGATTATTTTTCCAACTTCTTTCAGACTATGCGCCTCGAAATCACACCACTGATCTTTTTTCATTTCTTGATATCTGCCATCCGGACGTTTAAGCAGGATTGTCACAATATTCGAAAATTTTTTCTTAACCTCTCTAATATTTTCAGAGCGATCATCGATAAAAATTATTTTGCTTTTATTTTTATGTCCAGAAATTATTTTTTCGATTATTTTGGCTTTGGATTCTTGGACCACATGAACGTTTTTTATAAATTCATGGATATTTGTATTTTTTATTTTAACGCCCTGGAAACGTTCATTGCCATATGAAACAATGTGAATGGGAAAATTATGAAATTCGGATAAAAACCATGCCGAATCTTCAAATAAATATTTTTTTGTATTTTTCTCAAAACTGAGAATTGCTGCTTTTAATTCTTCTTTATTCTCTGGCTTTGGAAAATCAATACGCTCAATTTGTTCCAAAGGATCATATGTACGCAATTTCCCATCTTTGCTAAAAACTGGATAATCAAGATAACTATCTTCAAACTCCTTTTTGCCAACTCCGCATCCAAAAAAGACTTTTTTCAGGTCTTCCTTGAGTTTCTTGGTATTGAAAATGACATCATCAAAATCTATGAGAATTATCATATAAAAATATTCATCAAAAATAAAGCAACCGACGCATAAACTATTCCCAGGATAATGCCCGCAATAATATCACTAGGGTAATGCATACCGTTATGCAAACGAGCAAACCCGACGATCAAAGCTATCAAAATTGCCAGTATAATAAACGACGGATAAAAAAACACTAGTGTAGACAGGATAGCCACGGTGCTTGCCACATGACTGGACGGAAAGGAGGAATCGGAAAATTTGCCACCTATCGGTTTTATTTCCTCGGGATGAGCAACATATGGCCGCTGACGAAACAAACCTATTTTTTTGCCTCCTATTTTCAAAATACCCTCGCTTATGACGAAATGGAGAATAATTGCGACTGCCGTAACAGAAAATAATTTCACGCCGTTTTTTTCGTCCAGCAAGGATATTGCAAGCACCAAAAAAAACGATCCGAAAACTGAAAGTGGCACCCAGCTTATTGCTTTAGTAATTGGATCAATTGCCGGACTCAAAAAAGAGTTGCATTTTTTGGTTACAATAAAATCAAAAGATTTACTAGAATTCATAAAAATAGAAATATTATCGAAGCAATTACCGCAACAATCATAAATATTACTGCAAGCCATCCAAAAACAAAGGTAAATTTGGAATGAGTTTCGCGTCCCATTATTTTCTTGTCATTGCCTATTCTCATAATCACAATCAAAAGAGGAATCGCAATAATACCATTAATAAAAGCAGCCCAATATAAAGCATTGATAGGATTAATATTCAAAAGATTGAACGCCAAACCAAAGATAATGGAAAATACGATAATCAAATAAAAACCTTTGGCTTGAAAAAATCTAAGTCCCAGACCCTCTTTCCATTTCATAGTTTCAGAAATTGCATAGGCGCTCGCTCCGGCAAGCACAGGAACCGCAAGTAAACCTGTACCGATAATTCCTGCAGCAAAAAGAATATATGCCCAATCACCCGCCAAAGGACGGAGTGCCATCGCGGCCTGTTCCGCAGATTGAATTTCCGTAACACCGTTTGCAAACAAAACATTTGCCGTAGTCAATACAATAAAAAAGAAAGCAATATTTGCCAAAAACATGCCCGTATTAATATCTGTCCGCATTTTTGGAATTCTTTCTAATCTCGCTTTTTTATTATTGTTTCCATGATTCATTCTGCCCTCTTCCACCTCCTCAGAGGTCTGCCAAAAGAAAAGATAAGGTGTGATTGTTGTTCCAAAAACCGCAATCATGGCGAAAATATATCCCTCATTCCAAGATATTTTCGGGATAAAGGCATATTTTGCAACCAAAGACCAATCGGGATGAATTATAAAACCAGCGATTATATAAGCAAAAATGGAAATCGTCAGCCATTTCATGATTTTTACGTACACATGGTATTTGAAGAATATTTCCATCAAGATGATGATCAAAGCAAACAAAATAGCGCCTACATATGGCTCTATATCAGTCAAAAGGGCAAGAGATGCGCCCATTGCTCCCAAATCAGCACCAATATTGATTACATTCGCAATAACCAAAAGGCTAACCAGGAAAACTACAATACCCTTGGAATATTTTTTAGTAAGAACACCAGCAAGCCCTTTGTTGGTAACAATCCCGATACGCGCACATGTCTCCTGCACAGCAATCATCACCGGCAAAAGCCAAGCAGCCATCCAAATAATTGCCATTCCGAATTTAGCACCTACCGAGGAATATGTACCGATGCCAGAAGGATCATCATCTGATGCGCCCGTAATTAGTCCTGGACCAAGTGCGCTTACAAAAAGCCTAGCCTTCGTCCAAGGATCTTTCAATAATTCTTTCGCCTGTGCAAGTTCGGCATTGGTTATGCTGATTGTTCCATCAATCGCCTTTATTGTTTCAATACCACCCCAAGAAATCAGTTTTTTTGCCAAAACCAAGGGAATTCCCAATTCCCTGCGAAATTCCGAAATCGTAAACAACTTTTGATTTTTTGTTTCGTTTTGCATTTTTATTCAAAATCCCACAAATTTACAAATAAACTACAAATAAAAATCGCACATTCATAACAATTGGTAATTCGTAGAGAACTATAATATTTCTTTTATTATACTTTCATATTTGCCTATCTCCAAAAGCATCATTACCATCTCAGCGAGTTTGTGGCTGTCGTGACGAATAAAAGCACGCTTGTCTGCAAGAGAATCGCTTATGCTGAAAACCGGTTTTTTTCCACTCAAAATATCCCCGCGAATCACTCTATATTTACGCTCTTTGCGAACCGAATGATCAAATTCAATCAATAACTCTTTTTTGCTTTCATATTTTTCAATCAGATTTTTACCGGGTTTTTTGGAGTTGAAAGTGACAAAATCAATTCTTTTTTTACCAATAAAAGAATTTATGGAATCAACATAATCATCAAGGGTAAAGTGATCCGTATGTCCCGGTTTATTTACCAAGTTGCAATTATATACTACAGTGGCTTTTGATTTTTGGATGGCTTGAGAAATACCCTTTACTAAAAAATTAGGCACAATCGAACAAAAATGATTTCCCGGACCAATAACTACCAGATCTGCTTCCGCAATTCTTTTGAGAGCTTTCGGATTAGCTTTCACATTTGGCGAGAAATACATCTTTTCTATGCCATGTTTCTGAATTGAAAAATTATGATTAATTTCATTCTCCCCCTTCAATATTTTTCCGTTTTTCATTTCCAAAAAAAGATGCGCATGATCATTGGTAACTGGAATCACTTCGCCCTTAACATTCAAAATTTTACTAACCTCTTCTACGCCATCATTAAAATTGCCTTTTATTTTTTCCAAGGCCGACAACAAGAGATTGCCAAATGAATGACCCTTAAGAGAACCGCTCTCGAAACGATAATTAAGAAGCTCACGAAGGACTTCAGAAGATTCACTTAGTGCTACCAAACATTGACGCACATCTCCTGGAGGAAGCACGCCAAGTTCGTCGCGAAGCACACCGGTTGAACCTCCATCATCAGCCATTGAAACAATCGCCGAAATGTCTACCGGATATTTTTTAAGACCAGAGAGCAAAGTAAAGCTTCCCGTCCCCCCGCCGATTGTAACTATTCGCTTTCTCTTCATATAATCATGTAATCATACAAGCATACAATCATATAAACATGAAACCCGTGTTTGAATGTTTAAACGCTTACACGTCTGTGATTTGTATGTTTAAATGTTTGAATGTTTGAATGTTTAAATGAATTTATGTATCGCCTCCTCTGCTTTCCCTAGGTCATCAGGATTGCCGATTGGATGCCAATCATGCGCTTTGAGAATTTTGATTTTCTCATCCTGCGCCATCTGTACCAATGTTTGCGGCAAACCAAATTCAGTTTCACTCACCCTCACCAAGGGATAATCAAAAAAATGTTTACTCAAAACGTACGCCCCGATATTAGCGAGTCCCGGCCCGCCCTCCTTGGGCTTTTCGATTATATCAACCAAATGGTGCTGTTCGTCGATTTTAAAAACTCCAAATCTGCTGCAATCCTCAACATGGATGGCTAAAATAGAAAAAGGAAATTCAATCATCTTTGCCAAATCGTCGCGATAATACAAATCATCACCCATCAGCACCAAGAATTTTCCTTTGATAACATCCTTGCAACAATGCACCGCCCCACCAGTTCCATTCAACGTGTCTTGCTGCACATATGTTATCTTGCGACCACCAAATTCAGTGCCGAAATATTTTTTGATGTGCTCACCAAGATAATTCACCACAAAAATAACTTCATCAATTTCCTTGGGCAAAAAGCTCAGAGTGTGCTCCAAAATGGGCTTTCCCGCCACGGGAAGCATCGGTTTGGGAATGTCATATGTCAAAGGACGCATCCGTGTACCCTTTCCTGCTGCCAAAATTACTGCCTGCATAAAATTTCATATAAACATCTTAACATTCAAACATGAAAACATTCATTTTTTTATCGACTGAATTGATTTCCATAACATTGCACCTATTTCATCAGCTAATAAAATAGCTTCTTTATAGTCAGATCCCTTGCAATACTTTTCCACTAAAGAAAAGTGCAACAAATATTTAGTTTCTTTTAGTGATCCGTACGAAATTTCCCAAAAATTTAATTTAACCGCATTTCTTTGACGCGCATATCCTTCTATATAATTAAGGATTATTGAAAGCGCAGCTCTTCTTATCTGAGAGACCACACCATACAATTAATCTCTGGGAAATTCTTTTGTTATTCTGTACACAAGATGCACATACGAATCCATTTTCATTTTTAAGTTTTCAGAAAATCCATCCACAATTTTATTTGTATGTTTATGTGCTTGAATGTTTAAATGCTTGAATGTTTAAATGACGATATTAATAAGTTTCCCGGGAACAAAAATGATTTTCTTGATTTCCTTTCCTTCGGTAAACGCTTTTATTTTTTCACTTTCCAATGCGGTTTCTTTTATTTCATCTTCCGTCACATCAGCGGCAACGATCAAACGATCACGCACTTTGCCGTTTACCTGCACAACCATCTCAACCTCTTCGTCTTTGGCCAATTCCGGATCATATTTGGGCCACTCGGACAAAAATATGCTTTCTTTGTTTCCCAGCTTTTCATTCAATTCTTCCGCAATATGTGGAGCAAAGGGAGCAAGTAATATAATCAACTGCTGGTAATCAGCAACTAGTATTTCCTTTTCTTTTTCCATTGCGTTTACCAAAATCATCAACGAGCTAATCGCCGTATTAAACCTGAAATTCTCAATATCCTCCGTAACTTTTTTAATGGTCTTATGTAACAAGGAAGAAATTTTATTGTTCATTACCCCTTGTTCACTAATCATTGATTGCAATTTCCAAACCTTCTCCAAAAATCGATAAACCCCACTCACACTGTTAGTACTCCAAGCCACACTCTGTGTAAATGGACCCATAAACATCTCATAAATCCTCATTGCGTCCGCGCCAAATTCAGCAATCACATCATCCGGGTTCACCACATTATTCCAGCGCTTACTCATCTTGCGCCCATCCTCAGCCATAATCAAACCAACATGAACCAATTTCTTGAAAGGTTCAGTAGTAGAAACCACACCGATATCATACAAAAATTTATGCCAAAAACGCGCATACAAAAGATGTCTTGTTGCATGCTCAGCTCCACCAACATAAAGATCAACTGGCATCCACTTTTTTTCCTTCTCTTTATCAATCAGCGCGTTGTCATTTTTTGGATCGATATAACGCAGATAATACCAAGATGACCCCGCCCATTGAGGCATAGTGTTCGTCTCGCGTTTAGCTGATCCACCGCATGTCGGACATGTTGTATTTACCCATTCTTCAATTGTCGCCAAGGGACCCTCGCCTGTTCCTGTCGGCTCATAATGTTCAACTTCAGGTAACAATACAGGCAAGTCTTTTTCCGGTACACCAACTGCACCACATTTTTCACAGTGGACGATCGGTATCGGCTCGCCCCAATATCGCTGGCGGGAAAATACCCAGTCACGCATCTTGTAATTCACTTTTCGCTTTCCAATTCCTTCTTTCTCCAGCCACTCGCTCATTTTCTCCCGGGCATATTCAGAATCAAAACCTGTATATTCACCAGATTCTACCAAATTTCCTTCAGATACAGAGCATTTTTCTCCAGAAATAATACTATTAAAAAACTTTTCCTCATCCTTCATAAATTGTTCTGAATCTGGAATTCCCGAGGATTTAATTTCATACATTTCTGGCATAATTACACATTTCACGCCCAGATTATATTTTTTGGCGAATTCAAAATCACGCTCATCATGTGCCGGCACCGCCATCACCGCACCGGTTCCATAGCCACCAATGACATAATCAGCAACAAACAAAGGCACGGCTTCATTATTAAAAGGATTTATAACTTCAATACCCTCAATTCTCACGCCTGTTTTTTCTTTCTGCAAATCAGTTCTTTCCAAAGCGGTCTTGTTTTGTGCCACAATTACATATTTTTCAACTTCCGCATAATTTTTTATCTTATCTTTGATTTTTTCAATAATCTCATGTTCCGGCGCAACCACCGCATACGTCATACCAAAAACCGTATCCAAACGCGTAGTATAGACCTCTATATACATATCATCTTGAGCGTTAGCGACAGATCCCATATTATTTCGTGATTCTTCACTCAGCTCCGCTCCGTTCAGAATGACGCTAAGTTTGAATTGCGCACCCTCTGAGCGTCCAATCCAGTTTTTCTGTTGGTCGATTATGGAATTCTCCCAATCCAAGTCACTGCTGTCCAAATCATAAAGCAACCGATCGGCATAATCAGTCATTTTCAAAACCCATTGGCGCATTTTTTTCTGCACCACCTGAGAACCACAACGCTCGCAAAGCCCTTTTTCCAAATCCTCATTAGCTAAAACCGTTTTACAAGAAGGGCACCAATTTACCGGCTCGTTTGATTCATATGCCAAACCTTTTTCAAAAAGCTTCAGAAAAATCCATTGGGTCCATTTATAATAGTCCGGGTCAATGGTATTGATTTCTCTGTCCCAATCATAATTAAAGCCAAACATTTCAAGCTGTTTCTTAAATCTCTTCACGTGTTCCCTTACGAATACATCCGGATTGACCTTGTTTTTAATAGCATAATTCTCCGCCGGCAGTCCAAACGCATCCCATCCCATAGGATGAAGTACGCTATATCCTTGTAACATTTTCATACGTGAAACCACGTCGGTAGCAATATACCCTTTTGGATGACCAACATGAATACCGGAACCGGAAATATATGGGAACATATCGAGCGCGTAAAATTTCTTTTCGTGCGAATAATCTTTATACAGTCTGCTATCTTCCCACTTCTTCTGCCACTTTTTTTCTATTTTAGATGGTTCGTATTTTTCCATATTGTTACACTGTTATATTTTCACATTGTTAACCAATATTAAAAGCTGCCAATTTTCCTTTATATTAGCAGCAATGTAGCGATTTAGCAATGTAGTAATCTATTTTTTTCGGGATTCAAAGGCCAAATAAACATTTTCCAAAAGACATGCGATCGTAACGGGACCAACACCACCGGGAACCGGAGAAAGAAAGCCTTCTTTTTCCTTTGTTGAGGCAAAATCCACGTCTCCTACTGTCACTCCGTTCACTTTCTCAATTCCCCCGTCAATAACAATAGCGCCATCCTTAAACATTTCACCCCGAAGAAGCCCTGGCGAGCCCACAGCACTTATCACAACATCTGCAGCCTTGATTTTGCCAAGATTCGAGGAGATATTTTTCGACAAAATGTATTCTGCAGTCATATTTTCATTTTTGAGCATATCAATCATAGCTTTGCCAAATTCATCGGAATTTGCTATAACCAAGGCATTTTTTTCCTTTAAATCAACGCCGCTACTCTTTGCAAGAAGCAAAATTGCCCTAGGAAAAACCGGAAACAATCCACTCTGAGATGAAAACCCGTCTACGTCCTTTTTGGGATCAATTGCCTTAATAATCAAATCCGTATCAAATTCCGAAGGCAACGGCAACTGCACAAGAATGCCATCAATATCTTCGTCTGCACTCATCATTTTCACACATTCCAACACGGATTCTTGTTTTTCTTTAGCAGAAAATTTATATAAAGAAACATCAATACCCACGCTTTTAGCCGCCTTTTCCTTTAGTGACACATAAAGCTCGGAAGCTGGATCATCACCTACCAAAAAAACCGCCAAATGAGGATGAACTCCTTTTTTGCACACTTTTGAACATATGCTGTCCAGAATTTTTTCCGAGACTAATTTTCCGTCTAGTAACTTCATAATGAATCATCTTAACATACAATCATTTAAACATATAAATACACTAAAACACAAGCACTTTAAGATATTTAAATGCCTACATGTTTAAATGTTTATATGTTTTAATGTTTTTATGATCTACTTGTACCTCAGTGCATCCAAAGGATCAATTTTGCTGGCACGCCGAGCAGGAGCAAGACCGGTAAACAAACCCACAACCGCAGAAAAAGCTATGATAGCAAGCACGAACCAAAGAGGGCTATAGAAAAGAGTAACTTCTTCGCCACCGAAACGAGCAGCTACAAAATTAATCAACCAATTAAATACAACTCCTCCCAGGTAGCCCATCAAAACACCAGCAAGACCACCCAGAAAACCCATTATTGCAGACTCCATGAAAAACATTATTGAGATACTCCCATCAGAAGCTCCAATTGATTTCATGATACCGATTTCTTCCGTGCGCTCTAGAAGTGCAATAGTCATCGTATTAAACATACCAATCGCCGAAACAATTAAAGCAATGATACCAAAAAGCATTAAGATCAATTGAACGATACTAAAAATCTTGTTTGCTTGATCAACAGTATCTGAAAGCGAAGACACTAAAAGTCCCTCATTTATTATGGCGTCACGAATAACTGACATTTCCTGATTAGAATCACATTTTACCTTCACTTGCGAATATCTTTCTATGTTTAAATCGCTAAGAGATTTTGAATTCACATAAACTACATTTTCTTCACTGCTTACCATCCCTATTATCTTATATGAATTTTTACTATCAATTCGTTCGTATTCAGCTTGAGATTCACTTTCACCTTCGGAAGATCCTCTTTCCTTGGGTACAAAGAAAGAAAAAGTCATTTCTTTGCCAATCATTTCTTCATCATTTTTGCCAAAAACCTGAGCTATGGCGCTACTAACAACTATGCCATTCGTAACATCATCAGATAGAAGTTCTCCCTGCGTAGCCTTGAATCCACCAAGCTTTAAATATGATGGTTTAGATACGAAAGAAACCAGATCGGCTGATAAATCGTCAAGGTGACCTTGTGCAGTCAATTGAAATGCTGGACTTACTTCAGAAACACCCTCCATTTGTTGCAATTTATCTATCCTTTCGTTATTAAGCATTATAACGCCAGACTTTGCTTCAGTAATATCAAGAGTAAGTAGCGAATCAGAAGTAGTAATTCTCTCTAATAGCGTTTTCTGCAAACCATATCCCAAAGACACCAAAAACAATATGGCTCCAATACCAATACTCATACCAAGAATGGTTAGAAGCGTACGCGAGGTTCGCGCCTTAAACATTCTGGTTGATAGTCTAAATAAATCAACAAATTTCATTTGGATAATTTATTATCTGATTCGCAATTCATGGAATTATGATGAATATTTTAACAACATTATCATTTCAACTTCCCTAGCCAGTCTCTCGGCAGTATTTTTATAAAGCCCGATTCCGCCTAAATTCATACTGGCATCTAGACGTTGAACCAAGCCAAAACGATCTATTTTATTATTCACACGTAATTGTAAAAATATATGCAGTCTTTTGATTTGTTCCTCGTTCAGCTTCAAATCAAACATTTTTTTCAAGTGATCAATTAAAATAGCTATGGATTCCGGATCATTTTTGCCTATATTTTCAGCTTGTTTTAATATACCCTCGACTCTTGCCGTAAAAGACTTGGCTCGTTTCTTGTTAAAGCCAGCACCGCCATCATTATAGTCGTCATCCAGCCTGTTTTCAAAAATCTCTAAGTTTATATTTTTAAACAGAAGTTCCTTAAGTAAAGCTTCCGCTACTGAAACTTGTTCTTCATTGAGTTCAGATAGAACATGAGACAACAATTGTTTTGCTTTAAAGGGAACAAGCAAAACTCCTATTTGTTGCAAAGAAAGATTCTTGAAAGTTCTTGAAAGGATACGCAAATCCTCGGAAACTTCTGCGGGAGTGTTGAGTATCTCTTTTTTTACTTCATTGACAGGCCTTTTTTCCCTTCTAATCTCTTCAGACACAATCTTACCATCCCGCATATGAATAACACGATCTGCATAGAAAAGATGCTCAGGATTATGTGTAACCATGATCACCGTTTTTTTATCGACCGTATTAAGTTCCTGCAAAATTTCCAAAACGTTTTGTGCCGACTCACTATCCAAATTACCAACCGGCTCATCCGCCAAAATTATCTGCGGATTATTTACCAAAGAACGAGCAATTGCCACCCGCTGTTTTTGTCCGCCAGAAAGCTGACTGGGAAATTTGTCTGCTTGTTCAGCAATTCCAAAACGATGCAAAAGTTTCATTGCTTCAATTTTTCGTTGTTTCAAATCTTCACCACTAAAAACTTTTGGCAAACAAACATTATCCCAAACAGTAAGGGTTGGTATGAGATAAAAAGCTTGAAAAATCATGCCAATTCCAGATTGATGAAATTCCACCGCCTCCCTTTTAGTCATTTTTGCCAAATTTTTTCCATTAACAACAACTTCACCATATGTTGGCGCCTGAAGTCCGGAAATACCATAAAGCAGGGTAGATTTGCCGCAACCGGAAGGACCGAAAATAATAACATATTCTTCAGGAAAAATCTTCACGCTTGCGCCATCAAGTGATCGTACTTCATTAGATTTTCCCTGATTATATATAACACGAAGTTGCTCTACAATTATGTTCGGTTCAGTCATTTTTTGTATACATATTTATGTTACTTTGTGCAAGCATTATATCACAAAAAACTACTTTAGACTATTTATTAACCCACTTAAAAATATCAAAGAAATTGTTAATAATTATTTGAACAATATTCTCTTTGGTTTTTGGTGTAAGTAAGGCATAATCAGAGGAAATAGCCACGTTATCTGAAGCATCCGTCGATTTTGCCCTGAAATAATATACTGATCCTTGGTTAAAAGAAGTAAGCACAACTACATGTTGTTGCGAAAGCACTTCGGAAAAAACTAATTCCTTATCTTCACCATTTTTTCCGTCACGATATATAATTGCACTTGTTGCTGGTTCATCAGTTTTCCAGCTTACAATTGATTGAACCTTCTCGTTTTGAGCCAATGCGGACTCTGTTTTTACCTGGTCGATTATTGGCGCACTCGTATCCTTTCCGGTAACAAATGTCTTCTCTTCCGAAACAGTCTCTAGGCCATTTTCATCGCGAGCTGTAACAGTGTAGACATAAGTCAAGCCAGATTCCAGATCATTAAGTTCTATTTGTTGTTTTTTTGCAAGATTAGGATTGCCTTTGCTTTGGGCTTCTTTTTCTTTCTTTGAATCTTGGTAATTTACTGTAGCAACAATCGGAACATCTGATGAGAATGTTATAGTTGCCGAATGTTCAGAAACATGCACGGCCTGCAAATCGTTTATTTTTGGCGGCGATTTCGGTTCAAAAGTTGAATCAGCAGAAGTATAAATATTGCCATCAGAATCGGTTCCCTTGATTCGGAAATGATATATGGACCCACCCTTAAGCCCTGACAACTCCACACGATGATCTTTGGCTAGAGAACTTTGTTCTATTTCTGAACCATATTTTGTAGAAATTCCATATTCCAAATATGTATCAGTTGGCATTTGTGTAAGCCACACCACGGTAGCCCTGCCAATCTCTTTTGATTCCAAAACTATTGAAGATATTATTGAAGTTCCATCAGTTGTAAAAGAATTTTGTGAAGATTTGCCAATGTTGCCTTGAGCATCCAGGGACATGGCTTCGAAATAATATTTGGTTCCAGGCGCTAACCTATCCAAGGAAACCTCATGATTTTGGGTATATTTTGCAATATCCGAATTGGTATCATCATCACCTATCATCTTTCCATAAATGGAACTCGTGCCAAAACGAACCATGCTGTTCGCATTTTCATTGGTATCCCAAGAAATCACCACGTTTTCACTTGATATTGATTTTACGGAAACATTACTGATTGATGGTGCTACACGGTCCACATTTTCTCCGCTCTCAACCTCACTTTCTCCTATTTGTTTTTCCAATGTTGTGAAACTTAATTCATCAGACATTAGTATAGTGTCTAAATTATCCAAGCAAGTAATGCGATAATGGTATTGTGTTTTATATATTAAACCTGAAAGATGAATTGAATGATTGGAATTGAATGATGCTTCACCGACAGGCACTTCATTATATTGACCTAATTGTGTGCCATATTCAATAAAACATTGGGCTCTTTGGTCTGTAGAGAAATTAATAACTGCCTTTGTGTCAGTTAGGACCGCAGGAGGATTGGAAATATTACCAATATCTCCAAGTGGATCATGATTAAGTTCCGGATCGGATAAAGTTGTAAATACTTGTTCCTCTGTTTCCGAACTATTGCCATATTCATCAATCGAAACAGCCTTAAAATAATATTTCTGGCCGCCTACAAGTCCGGAAAGTGAAACTACGTGTACATCTGAATTTATTTGGTCATTATAGTTATTAAGCAAATCGTGATCAATGCCATAATTTACCCTGGTAGAAGTACGCTTGTCTGTTTTCCATGATATCACAGCATTATTGTCTGTTATGCTAAGTACTTCCAAATCGAAAATTTCCGGATCGGAAGTATCTGCGATAGTTGTTAATGTTTGATCAGCAGAATAGGAGATATTATTCAGATTGTCTGTTGAACTTATTTGATAATGATAGGTTGTTTCCGGCTTCAATTCATCAAGATCAACGGAATGAATATTTATTGATTCGTTGCGATTACCGGCAATCATTGAATAATCAACTGTTTCACCATAATTAACCAGCGAGTTCGAATTCTCGTCTGTCATCCAAGTTATTTTTGCACTGTCTTTGGTTATATTCGTTGATGATATAGCGCTTATTTCCGGTCCAAAACTATCTGGCAAGTTGATAGTTGTGAAAGTATAATCACCTGAAACATTTTCCACTTCATCTGTCGAACGCACACGAAAATGATAGGTCGTACCAGGCAACAATCCCTCTAGGGTGACAGAATGCGCTGTATTATCATCCAATTTACCAAATACTGCTCCATAATCAGTGTTTAAACCGTATTCAACAAAAGACGTTGCTGCTAGGTCCGTATTCCAAGAAACAGTCGTGCGATGTTCATCAAGATTCAATGAGGATAACGAACTGATCACCGGCGGCACTGGTCCAGGAGCTGTTGCTCTCTGATAATATGAACCTGAATTATTATCCGTCGCCTTATTTCCAGAAGCATCGGCAGAAGAAATTCTCAACAAATACACAGTGCCCGGAGTAAGCCCGGAAAGGGTCACACTATGGAATGTTGATAGCACGGAAAACCCTTGCTCTGAAAAAGTATTTCCACCATCGCTGGAATATCCAACATATGAATTGGAAGCTTCATCAGTATTCCAAGTAACCGTTACTGAATCCCTTGTTGGCGTACCAATGTTTATATTTGCAATTATTGGCGCCGTGCTATCCGCAGGATTGACCGTTGTTGTAAATGTATTATCATCGGAAACAGCTTCATTATATAATCCGTCGGAAGATCTCACTCTGAAATGATATGCCTGTTCCGAGGACAAGTCGTATGGCAACTGAACCGTATGATTTTTTACAGCATTATTATCACCATAAATTCTTCCATAGGAAACTGTCTGACCATATTCTACATAAGAAGTGGCGTCTTCGTCTGTTGTCCAAGTTATTGTCGCACTATTAAATGAGGGAGTTGAAGATAAATTGCTAATTTGCGGAGGAGTCACATCTTCACTTGTCAAAGTAACGAACTGATCCTGAGCCGATATTGCTTCATTATTAGCAGCATCTTTGGAGTGAATTTTGAAATAATAGGTTACACCCTGTTCAAGGGAAGGGACTATAATACTATGGTTTGTAACCATGTTTCCGTCGCCATATTGGGCGCCAGTTGAAAAACCATTTGTTTTTGAATATTCAATAAATGAAGTCGCTGCTTCATCTGTATTCCAAGTTATTGTTGCAGTTGAAGATGTAGTTCCAGCCACAACAATGTCTGATATTGAAGGGGCTGTGTTGTCACCAGCAGAAGTAATGAAAGTATATCCGTTGCCTCCATTAGTATCCACGGCTAAAGCATTGGATGCATTCGCGGACTTTGCCTGAAAATAATATTGCGTATTTGGAGTGAGTCCGTTCAAAACAACACTATGAGAAGTTACCATTGTACCTGAGCCAATTTCATTTTCAAAGTGTGCCGGTTGCACAGAAAACCCAACAATAGAAGAAGATAGCACGTCTGTTGTCCAATTTATCTGCACACTGTTTGCTGTTATATTATCAATGTTTACATCGGAAATTACAGGGGATTGTTCACCCGACCCTCCACCACCTTCCCCAGCATCCTTTATTCCATTAGCCACTCCACTGACCACAGAAGAAGAATATGAAACATTATTTTCAGTATCTACAGACACCACACGATAATAATAATTAACATCACCCTCGACAGAATTATCTCCATAATAATTAGTAAGCCTATTATTTATTGTTTCGATATGAGTCCAGTCTGTCTGATTTTCAGAACGATAAATATGATAAGCTTCAAAACCAGCAACGGGAGCAATGATAGTTTTCCAAGCAATAAATAAACGAAATTCACTCAGGCCGTCATACAAATTTGAAGTATCTTGAATCATCATCGCACCTGGCTGTTCCGGAGTGGTTGCTGAAATAATTTCAGAAAAATTATTAAAACCATCCTTAAACTGAACATAGACCACGTCAGGATTTTCAGCTAGAGCAATGTTTTTAGTAGCAGCATAATCTTCCCATGAAGATCCAGCCAGATCACTATTAAGTGAAACTTTCATTTGCAAAGAACTGTCATCTGTTAACATTAAATGTGCCACAGCTGGAATACTTGAAGCATCCACAGTTGCAGGAATAACTCCCAGTATTGGATCTTTTGTGTCCACAATGGGAACAATAATATTCCCATAGGTAATATTATTAGCACCTTCTCCATCGTTTACCTTGACCCTTATTTTTAGGTCAGTCAGATATTGATTTGCATAATCTTGTTTTATATTCCATTTTAATTGATGTTCTGTCCAATTAACTTCGTCCACCGAAACGCCAGCACCAACATCGCCAGTTAGGCTAATAGCATCCACCCAAGTTTCACTTCCTTGAGTTGAACAATTAGACTTACAATATTGTAAGCTAACATTAACATTTTCTTGCGTAGCACCTGTTGATGTATCAGCATCACGTACTTCATAATCAACAGCAATCAAACCATCCGAACCTTGTGAAGCTGAAATATTTTGGATTTCAGGAGAAGCATTAACAACATACATCACATCCACTGATTCCAAAATAGGCGTATAGGCGGTATTTCTACTTGATAAATTAATTTCATATTGTATCCATTGGTCATTATTACTATCCATTACCAAAGCAGGCATTGCTTCATTTCCATTATTATCTGTAAAGTACGATGTCGAAGTTCCATCCGGTCCAATCCAATCAGTCCAGTTTGTCCCATCAGAAGAGGTTCTGATGCGGAAAAGAATTTCCGTTTCCGCAGATAAATTTTCCACCCATTGCAATTTTGCCAATACATTATTCAAATCTCCAGTATTATAAGCGGAGGATCGCAACCTGGAATAATCCTTTATGTAATCAACGGTTATCCTATCCAAAAAAGGACTCGAATCACCATCGGAAGAATAAAAACTTGCAGCAAAATCAAGCGTATCAGTTTCAACAGTGAATCCTCCAGAAGCATTCCACTGCGAAAAACCAAGGTTTTGGATGATATCCCCCTCCATTCCAACTGTCGCAACATTACTTAGTTCAGTTGCTATCCAGGATGATCCATCCCAATATTTCCATGTATTTCTATTATCAAAAGAAACCAAATATCTTATTGAGGTTAAATCTGGAATATCTTGATTTAACGACACCTTTTCTATGCCATTCCATTGCGTTGTAGACAATTGAGAAGTAGCATTGGTTGTTACGTAAAAATGCTGATCAGTAGTATATGCAACTGTCTGCTTGTTATCTGAAATTGGCACAATATTGCCTGAAGCATCAGTTATTCTTACATAATCGATTCCCAGCTGTCCCATACCAGAAGCTTTAGCATCTTCAAACTCCAAATACACGGCCTGTCCTCTAGCCGAGCTGATATCATACGTCTCATCATACATGTTATTGGTTGTGTAACCGCCATACATGTTTGTCTCCCAAACAACAGAATTATCAGATGCTTTTCTTAATCGCGACCATGTCTTCTCGTTCCCATTTGCCCTTCTCCTTATTTTTAGATAACTGGCGTTTTGCGGAATATCCAATATCGAAGAATACTTCAGCACGCCCACAGGATTGTCACCTATCCAAGCGCAGTATGTGCCTTCAGTATTCCCCTCGCAACCAGATATCCCCCAAGAAGCTGAGGCTGTCCATTCCTGCATAGTGCCAAGCTCAAAATTATAGTTGACTAAATTTGAATAAGTACCTGATAATTTAACGCCACTATTTAAAAAATCCGTACCTGCTGCCTCATTTTCCTGAATAAAATCACTTTCATTAGTAAAATAAATATTTTCCGTTCCTACTATGTCATAAAAATAATAATTGAAAGACATATCATTCAGTGTTGGTGAAATAGCATTATCCGAAGTAGATAAATTAGCTCGATATTGAACATATCTATTGCCATTCAGGGAAGGTATGCCTCCTCCATTTACAATTCCCGTTTGCCAAGAAGTCCAGCTTTCATCCGGAACCATAGTATTTCCTGCACGCACATCGACAGTAAGTGTTGTATTCACCGGCGTAGTTGCGTTAAATACAAGCGTAGAGAAACTAGATTTTTGGCCAACGTCAATAATGTTTGACGTAAAAGATCCGGAAGAAAAATAACTAGATACGCTGGTCCCAAAAGAAATTTCTGGTTCAGATGAAGAAGTTTTTCTTAACAATATTTTTCCCGGATAATTTAAGGTTGCATAGCCACGACTATATAAATCAGCTATTTCATCTGGGGATAAATTTCTGGAAAATATCATAACCTCATCAATTTGACCATTGAATGGATGTGGATTGCCACCAATTTCAAATGAACTTGTATTAAGAACATTTTTCAAGGCACCCGAAGAAACAGCTACGCCATCAATATACAAAGTGCCAGTCGTATCATACTTAACAGCAGCATAATGATGCCATTGGCCGTCTTTAACAGACGTTGATCCGCAAACATTAGAATACCCTCCTGAATATGTCATTATGCAAGGAAAACCTTCGTTGTTTATATTGAAACGAATTTCATAGTTTCCAGTACTATCTCTCTGCGATACAATTTCTTCATAATAATCAGTTGTTTTAAACCAACCAGAAACGGTATAATTAACATTTCCCTCCAATTCGTTTATTTTTGTTGCAAATGTCACTGGGGAATAATTGAAACTACGAGCATTTCCATATTTTCCGGGCACAATTGATGAGCTTGTTGTGCCATTATAATTATTACCAGACATGTCATTTACCGCGGTACCGCTTGCTTCATCCATAGAAAAAATAGCGCGTGCATTGGAAATTTCCCTAATAAAAACATCATTTATGTTACTTTGACTCTCCAGAGATAAATTTCCATAGTTAAAATATACTGTTGTGCCACCGACAGGAATCAATGGCAATTTAATCCAAATCTTTGTTGCTACCGAATTAATCCCAGATTCTATCCAATAAGGCAAAGGAGAAATACCATCAGTATCATAAAACCTGATGTCTCCGCCGTCACTACGCATGTTTCCCTGAGAAATAAGCTCTTGGGTATTAATATTCAGACTTACCTGAAAATCAGTCAAGTCCGCACCGGAAGCATTGGAGATTAAAACAGGCAAACGATATTCTTGGGAATCCAAAACCAATCCAGCATCAATACCTTCTCCAAAAATTATTGCGTTAGAATTAGTCCCGGAATTAAAATCAGTATCGCTCGTCTGCGTTTTCAACCCAAATGATTCTTGCAATTTTATTTCCGAACCAGCACTAACAATTTCATCTTTACTTTGATATTCATTCCAATCGCTTTGATTTCCAGGATGTTGAGCATTATTAGTGGTTCCCCCGCCAACCCATGATGACTGAGTGAATATATAAGTTGCACCTTGAATGCCATTGCTTCGAAATAACAAAATCAACATTAACAAAAAACTAACCAAAAAAACCGTCGCTTTCAAAAGAGGACGATAAGAAAAAAATTTTTTAGAAAATATTTTGCACGCACAAAAATTACCATGTTATTTATATTTCTCGCCTTTCCGCAAAAGATTCAATAGGCGTTGATATGTATCTTTTTTGTTTATAGAAAAATTCAGTTTTTTAAAAACAAGAGCAACTGGTGATAAAAATGAAGATTATGCATGGAGGCTAACTTGAGAAAAAGCGGTTCGTCTGTTTTCAAGAGATGACGCAAATATGCCCTGGAATAGTTTTTGCAAGTATAACAATCACAATTCGGATCAACTGGCGTAAAATCCTCCCGAAATTCTTCATTGCTTATATTTATAGTTTTATAAAAACTGTCATCAATTAATCCTTTTTGGTCATTGATTATTTTTTCATCATGATTTGATTTGGAATTTAAAATTTGGAATTTAGAACTTCTCCTCCAAAGGAAGAGGCGACCATGTCTTCCCTCACGTGTTGGAATCACACAGTCAAACATATCAACCCCCGCTTCCACTGCCCGCACGATTTCTTCCGGTTTCCCTAATCCCATCAAATAGCGGGGCTTATCCTCAGGGAGCAGTGGCATTACCCAATCCAGAATTTCATACAAATGTTTGCGCGGTTCTCCTACAGCCACTCCACCAATTGCATAACCATCAAAACCGATTTCAATCAATCTTTTAGCGCATTCTTTGCGCAAATCCTCATATATACTTCCTTGTACAATACCAAAGAGCAAAGGACGTGAGGTTTGAGATTTGTAATTTGAAATTTCTTTTTCAAAATATTTCTTGCAACGCACTGCCCAACGCAACGTAAGCTCCATTGAATTGCGCGCTTCCTCATGTGAACAAGGATATGGCGGACATTCGTCCAAAACCATGATCATATCGCTACCCAAATTCAGCTGTATTTCAATTGATTTTTCCGGCGACATGAAATGTTTCTTGCCATCAATTGGATCAACAAACTCGACACCATCTTCAGAAAGCTTAACACCACTTGAGCCAAATTTTTTTGCTGCCCTTGCGCCAAGCGAGAAAACCTGAAAACCACCTGAGTCGGTCAAGATCGGCCCGTTCCAATTCATGAATTGATGAAGTCCGCCAGATTTGACAATCAAGTCATCACCTGGGCGCAGCCACAGATGGTAAGTATTGCCTAAAACAATTTGAGCTCCTAATTCACGCAAGTCCTCAGGCGTAAGATTTTTTACCGCTCCCTTGGTTGCGATCGGCATAAAAAAAGGGGTTTTTATGGTTCCATGAGCTGTTGATAATTCCCCAATTCTCCTTCGCCCATATTTTGATTCAACATTCATAACAAATAAATTATTCAACCTTATAACCTTTGGGTGGTATACTTAAATCTTCAAACAACTGCGTATCTTTTTGAGGAATTTGAATTTCAATATTCTCATTAGTAAAACTATCTTTTGCCTTAAAAACCCCTTGGTTTAGCAGTATTAGCACGCTGCCTGACTGATTGGATTGGGGAGTTACGCCGATTTGAAAACTCACTTCCTTTCTGGGTTCAAGTAAGCCCACCCCCGGATTAACTCCGCCGATTTTCCAATAAATCACATTCGTTCTTTCATCAAATTCTATTTGCTCATTTTCTGGATAAATTTTACCTGTCCAACAATAACCAGTAGGAATAGAAGATGTTAAAACAACATCTTGAAGCTCATTAGAAACATTAAACACGGTCCAATGCAATGTATATGTTGTTTCCTTGCCGACTTCTAAAGGCATTGGTCCTGAATTTTTTATATTAGCATCTTCATAATATCCAAGTGTTTCAACAATAACCTTTGAGCCAAGCTTGAGCTCCAATACATTACTACTGATTATTTTATTTTGGCTTATCAAGGAAGGCACATCAGGACTGTCTATTTTAGCTATTGTACGAACCGTAAGATTTCTATCGCCAGAACTTGTCACAGGAATTATTTTAAATATAGGCACTTTAAATTCTAGCGTTCCTTTTCCTTTGGGTTGTATATTAGCTAATCCAGGAGCATCAGAAGCTTTCCAGGAAATGGTTTTTTTGGACTCGTCGAAAAAACCATTTTTTACGGATATTTTTGAATAATCAACAATTTTACTATCTATTTCTACTTCAACAATGGCATTTCTGATTCCTATATCCGAATTATTTTCATAATTAATTACATATGATAGTTCATTCCCCGCTTTAATTATTCCTTTTGCATCACCATTACGAATTGACTGCTTGATTGAAAGCGCTGAAGCTACAATTTTTGTATTCGCTACCTGTTGGTTATATACGATAAAATTACCATCATCGCCAACTTTACCCAGGGATATTTTCAGGCTTTTCCCCTCATCATAATTTCCAGAAATTTTTCCTTGTATTCTAACCTTCCCCCCTTCGTTGGATTCCAGAGTTCCAATATACCATATATTATTGCCTTCGGAAGTGTTTGGATTTGAGGAAATAATTTGAAGCCCTTGAGGAAATTCTGCACGTAATTGCACTCCTTCAAGTGATCGCACATCTAAATTCTTATAATCAATAATATATTCCACACTATCCCCATCCGCAGCTTCTCTCGGAGCAACAACATCAAGCAACAAAGGTGCGTTGTCAATGTTGACACCTAGTTGACCAGAGGAGTGAAACTTATCCGGCATTCCTGAAACCAAATAATTCATTGAGGCACGCAAATATACCTGATAATCCTTAGGTGCATAAAAAATGCCTTTAAATGAAACTTCGGATTTTGCTCCTGGTTTTATGTCGCCAACATATATTTTACTATTAGATTTGCTAAGATATTTGAGGTTGACATTATCTACTGGTTGAAAATTTTCAGAATAATTGATAATTATTTCTACGTCACGTAAAGTAACACGATTATTATTTTCGTATTTGATAATATATTCTACTTTCTGAGTACTATCGGCATCTTTGGGACCATCAATAGAGACAGAAACCCTATCTTCATGAAAAGAATTTTTTTTCCATTTATCCCATCCCCACCAAATCAATCCACTCAATACAGAAACTGCCAAGATAATTCCTATTATCTTCAAAATTTTCTTTTGTTTTATTGTTAAGCCCTTTTGTGGTTCCTTCCATTCCTGTTCTTTCAAAAAGGGATTTTGTTCCTGTTTGTTTTCTTGACCAAAAGGATTGTAAGTGTCAGCATCATGCGAACGATGAATATCATCGTGATCCTTGTTGCTATGTAAATGTTTATTCAGTTCTTCGAGAGACATTTTTTTATTTTTTTGCTTTTTATCTACTTGATGTAATTATAACACATTGGTCATATATGTCCCATCAACACATAAGCACTTCTTGTCATTTTGTTCCATTTATCCTATTTTTCTTTGAACAACCTCACGCCAGCCACTGATAAAAGTCCTTAATAACTGATTCAAGCGACCGCAAATCTCTTTGCTCCATTTGCAGCTTTACCAAGGATTGTAAGGAATTTTTAGCTGAGATACGCAGTGCTTTGATTGCATTTTTGGAGATATGCATTGAGCCTATTGATTTTGGCACGCAACCGTTACAAATAATCCCGCCGCTTCTGGCAGAAAAATTGGCGTCACTTTCAGTTATTGCCTTGCCGCAATAAGCACAGCGCATACTTTCAATCGTATAACCCAAACCCATTGCCATGTGTAACAAAAATCCCGCGCTTACCAAACGCATGCTCACATTTTTCTTATCACTGTCTTTAATATTCGCAGAAATAATATCAATTGTTTCCAGATATGAGTATATGATATTAAACAATTGTTCATCCACATGCTCCAAATCAATGAAGTGATTTACTGTATTTATGGAAGAAAAAACCACATCGAGAGCTTCGCCGTCACGCTTTAAAAATGAAAAATTATTTTCCACAATTGAGCCGGTTATTTTCCCCGTGCCACGACTTCGCGCAATCGTCACATCAGCCAAAGTGAAATTCTCCAAAAGTCCGGCAAGCTTGGCGCCATGCTTGCGCACGCTCTTGGCCAAAACTTGCATCTTGCCACGCTCGCGCGTATACAGCCAATATAGCCGGTCCATTTCTCCGACATCCTTCTTTCTCAAAACTATTGATGTATATGTTTGTTCCATAAATACATTATACCAAACTATTTCGCAAGGGTCCGATATTCATGATTCATCCATTTCAAAACAAAAGAAAAAAGGACACGCTATAATAACGCGGTCCTTATAGTTGAAGTAGATCATAACAATAAGCCAATCCCCTTGGCCAGTGGAATAATCATATCTTCCCAAACCAGCCATAAAATCCCGCGCCTGGGGTAACATTCGTCACCCTCGGCATTCCCTTGGTCAATGATCTTCTGAAGGCCGTTGGCCTCCAGATTCCTCTGAGCTCTTTCAAGCTCAATAAATCCCATTATCATATTTTCTCCTTTTCCGAGCTATCTAGTAGCTCTATCTTTTTTTTGTCATTATTTCGCACAATTCGTGCAAGATAAACAAACAAGCTAAATAAACAAATAGACAAAAAACTACATCCTTTGCCCAAACATAAACTTGCCCGAGCCAGCCACAGAAATCTTCTGGATTAATCCAGTCATTTCTGCAACTGACAAATAAAGGATACAGAAAAAGAACTAAAACCATCATCTCCTTTTTTTGGGTTATTTTCAATGTACCTTCCTCCTTTTTATTTTTTTAAATCTTTTTTATACTTATTGAAATATTTTCTCCATCCACCAAAAACTCCTTTTTCAAATCTGCGTCATCCATTTTTCCTTCATTTATGGCATCAGCCAACGTTTCTTTAGCAATCAAATCGCCAAATTTTCCAAACACTACCGATGATCCATTATAGCATATTTGAATGCGATTGTCAACCTCATAACCGGCAGCTTTGCGCATTTCCTGAATGAAGCGAACCACCTCCCGCGCCTGCCCTTCCAGCTTAAGATCCTTTGTTATTTCAATGTTAAGTGCAATCAAGGCATGTCTTTCATTGATAGAAAATTCTCTTTTATCGTCATTAAGCAAAAGATATTTCTTCCTTTCTAAATCTCCAACTAGAACAAGATCAAATTCTTCTTTGCTAGTAAATTTTCTAATAAATTTAACATTCAATTCTTCTTTAATAATATCATCAAATTGTTCATTCAAATCAACTCTTGTCCATATCAACACCTCTTCCAGCGGTTGTCTCACTTTTATTTTTCCCTGAGCACGCGCAGCGAGACCTTGCGAAACTATATCACGAACTGTAGCCATATCAACATTTAATTCTGTATCTATCATGTCTTTATCAATTTCAGGAAAATCTGAAAGATGCACAGATTCCTCTCCTGTGAGATTTTTATATATATCCTCCGCCACAAACGGCGTGAAAGGTGCCATCAGCTTAGACAGTGTAACCAGCACGCAATGCAGCGTCACGTATGCCTCATTCTTGTCTGCGTCATTCTCGCTCTTCCAGAACCTTTTGCGCGATCGGCGAATATACCAATTGGAAAGATTGTCGATATATTTTTCAATCAATTTAGCCGCTGCATATATATCATAATTTCCCAGCTTATCATCCACTTCTTTTATAAGCACATTTAATTCCGACAATATCCATTTATCAAGCAAACTTATCACTTTTAACTTTTCACTTTTAACTTGAAAATTATCAATATTCGCATACATCACAAAAAACGAGTATGAATTCCAAAGCATGCGGAACACGCGATTCATAATATCTTGCATGCCTTTGATATCAAACTTCTTCGGCATACCCGGTTGATTTATTGTGAAAAGCATCCAGCGCAGCATATCGGCACCATATTGATCCATCACTTCCATCGGCTCAACCACATTGCCGCGTGATTTACTCATCTTCTTACCGTGCTTGTCCAAAATATGTGCCAAACAAATAACATTTTTATATGCATTACCTGTCGGCATTTTACCAGCCTTGTTGAGTAGCGTAGCGATTGCATGCAACGTATAGAACCAGCCGCGTGTTTGATCGATCGCTTCGGAAATATAATCAGCCGGAAACACTAATCCTTTTTCAATCTTCTCCTTGTCTTCGACGGTTGCATTACTTGGATACAAAAATTGCGCAAGCGGCATTGAACCGCTATCAAACCAAACATCCATCACTTCCGGCGTACGCGTCATTTTCCCCCCACATTTTTCACACTTAAACTTAACGTCATCTACAAACGGCTTATGAACATCAAGAGATTCAGAAAACATTTTCTTCACACTTCCATTTGAAAGATAACCTTTTTCTTTAATCTCATTGTCTCGTAATCCTTCTAGCACGCCAGAAAATATGTGCAAGGGATCTCCATGCGAAACGATAACAATATTTTTGCCTGAATATTTTTCATTTATTTCTCCAAGAAAAGAACTTAATCTTTTTTTTATGTCAGAAACTGTTTCTGCGCCATATTCATTGCTTTCATTAAAATGAACTTCCTTAATAATCCGCCAATTTTCCAATGCCTCACCATTAAATTTACCCATGCCTGTCTCCGTAAGTCTTTCATCAAAAACAATTTTCACTCCCGTATTTTTCGATATTATTTCTGCAGTCTCTTTTGTTCTTTGCAAAGGAGAAGCGAAAATCAAATCGATTCTTTCCTCACACAATTCACGCGCAACTTTTTCAATCTGAGCTTTTCCGATTTTGGTTAGCGAATATGCTTTTTTTTCAGGATAGCTGCTTATTATCTTCTGCACATTATTTTCTGATTCGCCATGGCGTACTAAAAATAACTTATTGGGATTACCCAGCTGTTCCTTTATTTCCTCAATAGATTCAACAACTTTCAGCTCTCCACACGTGTCACATTCCCAAATAGGCAAAGGCGTGCCCCAATATCGTTCGCGCGAGATTGCCCAATCCTTAATTCCACGCAGCCATTCTCCAAAGCGCCCTTCTTTGATATATTCCGGCACCCAATTAATATTCTCGTTATTTTTCACCAATTCATCTGAAAACGCGCTCATGCGGATATACCATGAAGGTTTTGCATAGTAAATAAGCGGCGTGTCGCAGCGCCAGCAATGAGGATACTCGTGTTCATACACTTCTTCCTTGAAAAACAAATCTCTTTCTTTCAAATCAGTAACGATCAAATCATCCACGGAATAGCGATTTTTGTCATTTTTCTTTTTAACCTCGATGCCTTTCGTATTTGCTACATCAGCAATCATTTTTCCCTCTTCATCGACGGTGATGAGTGTAGGCAAATCATTTTCCTGAGCTACGTCGGCATCATCCGCGCCAAATGCCGGCGCAATATGCACAATTCCTGTGCCATCCTCAGTTGTCACAAAACCACCAGCGACGACATAGTGAGTTTTTCTGTCTACATCATTAGCAGTCTTATATAATGGCTCGTATTCAAGACCAACTAATTTACTCCCCTGGAAATAATCTATATTTTTAAACAATACATTCCCCGTGCCTTTGTAGTTGACACATGCCCATGAAAAATCATCTTCATGATTAGAAATTGCTCCAAAGCGTATTGGCTCACCAAAAATTTTTATATGCAAATTCGTATCATTAGCCAAAATTATCTTATCTCCTTTTTTAAAATTAAACTCGCCAGAATCATTTGCTTCTATCTCCGCTTCAAAATATTGGTTTTTAGCATTAACTGCCAATGCAACGTTTCCAGGCAATGTCCAGGGTGTGGTTGTCCAAGCCAATAAATATGTTCCTGCACTCTCATTCGAGTCATTCGAGTGACCATTTGAGATATTAGAGTCGCTCCTTACTTTAAATTTAACGTATATTGAGTTGTCCTTTACGGTCTGATACCCTTGCGCGACTTCGTGAGAAGCAAGGGCAGTTCCGCAGCGATAGCAATATGGCACCACTTTGTGACCCTTATATAAAACATCTTCACCTTTTTCAGTTTTTAGCTTCGCAATCTGCGCCAAAACCCACCACACCGACTCAATGTATTTGTTGTCATAGGTGATGTAAGGATTTTGCAAATCAACCCAATACCCCATGCGCGTGGTCATTTTCTCCCACAAGTCTTTATATTCCCAGACTGATTCTTTGCATTTTTTGTTGAATTCAATTACGCTTTGACGCGAATCACCCGGTACGATATTCAAGATGTCATGCTTATGTTTTATTCCTAGAGTTTTTTCAACTTGGATTTCTACAGGGAGTCCATGAGTATCCCAACCAGCTTTTCTTTCCACCAAAAATCCTTTCATCGTTTTATAACGAGGAATGATATCCTTGAAAGCACGCGCTAAAACATGGTGTAGCCCCGGCTTGCCGTTAGCCGTTGGCGGTCCTTCAAAAAACACAAACGGTTTATTGTCACGATTTTTTTCAATCGATTTTTCAAATATCTTATTTTCATTCCAAAACTTTAAAACCTCTTCCTCCATTTTTGGAAATGATTGCTTCTGATCTACTTTTTTGAATGACATAATTTATATGTAAATAATAAAAAAACATCCTTAAATCAACATAAGGACGTCAGTCCGCCTTTGCGCAAGCGCTCCGGCGTGATAAAACGTGGTACCACCTTACTTTAGTATAATGTATCAAGTATCAAGTATATGTATTATGTATCCAAATACATTATACATTCTACATCATACATCATACCCTTAATTGCCGCTATTACGGGCTTACCCGACACGTTCTACTGTGACTTGCCGTAGTCCTAACGAATGCGGCTTGTCTTTTCTTCGCGCAGCTCCGGAGTGATAACTCCCTCATCGCTTTTTCCAATGCTAATAATATATCACACAGCTCCTAAAAATCAAGCTTATCGACGGAATGCATTCCCTTATTAGCATTATAATATTCCCACCCTTTTCGTATATCAATATCTATACCTTGGATAAAATCAATTCCACCCAGTGAATTTATCAACTGCCATTTCCATTCCGAAAATTCTTCTTCACTGATTACTGGACTTTTTCCGTTAACATACTCGTTAAAAAAACATACAAACTTAATACCCGGAATGATTTTTTGTTCAAGCTCGGGCGTCTTAATACAATAAGTGTCGAAAACCAAAACTTTCTCAACGATAATTCCTAATTCTTCTTTTATCTGACGTTTGACCGCGTCCACAAAACTCTCACCTGCATAAACCTGGCCGCCGCCACATTCCCATTTGCCAGGATACAACGCACGATCTTCCCTTCTTTTTGCAATCAATACTTCAATATCGTTTTCCGTCTCACGAAAACAAATTCCTGCCACATGAACTTCGATCAAATGCCGTTTTTTCTCGCGCATAGCTTTCAATGAAAATGTTTATTTTATTTTTCATATATGGCCAAGGTTTCTCTTGCTGTCTTTTCCCAATCAAATTCCTTCGCTCTTTCAATGCCCTTTTGTTTCAATGAATCCTTCAGCTGTTCGTCGCTTGCGAATTTTTCCAGCGCACTTGCCATTTCATCTGTGTTTGTCGGGCTAGTAAAAAATACCGCACCATCACCGATTTCTTCCAGAGTCGGAATCTTAGAGAGAATAGCCGGCGTTCCGGTTGCAAAAGCTTCCAACACAGTCATACCAAATCCTTCATAAAGTGAAGGCATCACAAAGAATTCCGATCCTTGAAACAATGGCACGAGTTCATCACCAACAATATATCCAGTAAAAATAATGTCTTTATCTAAACCAAGTTCTTTAATTTGATGCTGTAATTGCTGCGCGAGCCATCCTCGCTTGCCAGCCAATACAAGCTGATATTCAAAAACTCCTTCGCTTTTCGCCTTTTGGTTCTGTTTAAATTTAGCGAATGCCTGAATCAAACGTCCGATATTTTTTGAAGGTTCCAGTGTTCCCAAGAATAGAATATATTTTTTGTTAATACCGAAACGATAAAGCATTTTCTTGCTGTCCACACCGAACTGTCCAAAAAAGCGTTTATCTATTCCTCCATAAACCACCTCAATTTTATCATTTTCAGCCTCCAGATATTTTTCGAGATCTTTTTTAAGAGCCTGAGAAACAGCTATTATCTTGTCCGCTTTTTTTGACATCAAGCGTGAGGTTACTTTCGATTTGGTCCTTTTTACTGATGGATAACATTCAGGAACGGAAAACATTCCCATATCATGGAAGGTCACGATAGTCTTGCCTTTGTAACTTTGTGGGATGCGGCTCATCGGCGACGTTGTGTGTAAAACATCCAATTTTTCTTTTTGCAAAGTAGCCGCACCCAAAATTTCACTATACACACCCGGAAGATATTTTTTGTAATCGGAATAGGGATAAAATTTTATTTTTACGTTCGGCTGGGTAAACTTTTTCACATCTTTCTCTCGCACACGAAAATCAAAGAAAATAACATATTCATTTTTCGTGTCCACCTTAAGCAAATGACGAATCAGCTGGTAGGTATAGTGCCCTACACCTATCGCATCTCCTTTCTCGGGATTCAATATTGTTCGTGCATCTATTCCTATACGCATAAAAGTTCATGTATCTTGTAGAATGTATTATGTATTTTTTGAATTCATACATTATACATACTACATAATACTTGCTACATATTACATCTTATTTGGCGCATCTACTCCGATTAACCTCAACGTTTCAGCTAAAACGATTTTTGTGGCTTTAACTAGGTATAATCTAGCCTTGGTTAATTCCAGATTTTCTTCATCAATAACCCTGCATGAATCATAGAATGAATGGAATTTATCAGCCAGTTTTATCGCGTAATGTGGCAATTTATGAACTTCATAACTATTGGAAACTTCTTCTATCAACTCAGGAAATTTTTCAAGTTCCCTCATGAGACTTAATTCCTTTTCATGAACCAGTAAAGAAAGGGAATCCGACTCTCCTTGAGTTGGAAGTTGTACTCCCAAATCTTGAGCCTTCTGCAAGATACTACAAATTCTCGCATGAGCGTATTGCACATAAAACACTGGGTTTTTCTGCGACCTTTCTTTTGCCAATCCCAAATCAAAATTCATGTGCGTGTCGGGTGAGTACATCAAGAAAAAAAATCTTGTCACATCATGCCCAATTTCATCAATAAGGTCATCAATATATACTACATTTCCAGCACGCTTACTCATTCGCACTTCTTTGCCATCTTTCATGAGTCGTACCATTTGCACTATTTCGAAGTGGATTTTTTTATCATCAAAACCCAACGCTTTAGCTGAAGCTTTGAAACGCTGTATATATCCATGATGATCTGCACCCCAAGCCTCAACTAACTTATCAAAGCCTCGCTCTATTTTATATAATATATATCCGCAGTCTGAAGCGAAATATGTTTTTTGCCCACCAGACTTTATCAATACACGATCCTTGTCATCTCCAAAATCAGTAGTTTTAAGCCAAACCGCCCCATCCTGCTCGAAAGTAAGCTTCTTATCTTCTAAAATTTTAATTGCTTTATCTACATAGCCATCTTCATAAAGCATTTTTTCCGAAACCCACTCATCAAACTTAATTTGCATCTTTTCCGAGATTGTCTTTTCGACAATGTTTTCCATGATGTATGCAGCAGCCTTTTCCCCGACTTCCCTAATGTTTCCAATATCCCCAAACATCTTATTAAGTTCATCGATATATTTACCTTTATACGCCGCTTCTTCATCTTTCAAAACACTGTGCCCAAGCTTAATTACTTGCTCTCCTGCATTATTTACATAATATTCGTTTACCACCTCAAACCCCGCTTTTCTCAACATGCGCGTAAGCGAATCACCAAAAAATCCTCCCCGACCATTACCAAGATGAAGTGGCCCTGTAGGATTAGCAGAAATAAATTCATTATTCACTTTTATTCCTTTGCCAATCTCTAAATTACCAAAAGCATTTTCTTTTTCATTTATTTCGGCAACCTTATTTTGATAATACTTTTTCGACAAATAGAAATTAACATACCCCGGCGTTGCTATTTCAACTTTTTCAAAGTTGAAAGATTTGAGATTTGAGATTTGAGATTTGAGATTTTCCGCAATTTCCATCGGATTCTTTTTCACCAACCTCGCCAAAACCATCGCAATATTGCTTGTGTAGTCCCCAAATCGCTCATCTTTCGGCCTGTCCACAACTATTCCAGGCAACTCAAATTCATCCCAAGATTGGCTTTCTTTGGCTTCCAAAATGGCTTGTTTAAGGTATTTTTCTATTTCTCTTTTCATATATTCATTATACTAGCACTTTGCTCTTTTGGGCAACTATTTCCTAGTAAACTATCACCACAAATTCCCCTTTCACTTTTCCTGGATTTTTTTCAAAATATTCAACTATTTCCTCAATATCCCCGCGCACGATTTCTTCAAACATCTTAGTCAGCTCACGTCCAATGATAATTCTTTTCTCGTTCGAAATGCTTTTTAGTAATTCCAAATTCTTAATAACCCGATGCGGAGAATCATAATACATCACCGGCAAATCAAAAGATATAACTTTTTTAAAAAATGTTTCCCGACCTTTTTTGTGCGGAGGAAAACCCAAAAAAACGAAATTTTGCATATCAATACCCGCCACACTAACCAAAGCGCCCAACGCGGAAACTCCCGGAATCGGCACAACTCTGATATCATTTTCCACAGCTTTTTGCACCAATATATTTCCCGGATCGGAAATTCCCGGCGTACCCGCATCTGTCACCAGAGCGATGTTTTCGCCAGAAACAAGGCGCTTCACCAAAGACTGTAGTTTTTCACTGTCACTATGCTGATGACAAGAAATACAAGGGGTGTCTATGCTATAATGATTTAGAAGTTTTTTAGTTACCCTCGTATCCTCACAAGCAACCACATCGGCTTCTTTCAGGATTCGCAAAGCCCTCAAAGTAATGTCTTCGAGGTTTCCAACAGGAGTAGCCACAATGTATAATAAACCGTTATTCATTATTGAAAAGTTAACGAGTTCACGAGTTTTAGTTTCAACCCGTTAACCCTTTAACTCGTTAATAAATTAATAAAAAATGATTCTAACTACCCACGCCCTCACCGGTGCCGCACTAGGCAAATATATTCATAATCCAATTTTGCTTGTTATCATGGCGATTGTGATGCACTTTACACTTGATACTTTCCGTCACGGAGAATATTTGAACCGCCGATCAACTGTAAAAAACACTTGGTGGAAAATAGTTACAGACTTACTTATTGGTAATGGGATTGTTCTTGCATATATATTAATCCAGCATCCGCCAACTGAAATAATCATTTCAATGCTTTTAGGAACATTCTTTTCCATGTTTCCCGACTTACTCACCGTTTGCTATTGGAAATTACATTTCAAATTTTTGGAGAAAATATTCAATTTTCACGCTTGGGTCCACCCATATCCCAAAGGTGATTCCCGCTATGACTGGAAACTGCGTAACGCGGCAAACGACATTATCTTCTCAACAATTGCAATTATCATACTTTTCACATTTTAAATCCTAAATTACAATTACTAAATCCTAAACAAATCCAAATATCTAAATATAAAATTCAAAAAGTTTTGGGATTTGGTTATTGAGATTTTTATATTGTTTAGAAATTAAAAATTTCTATAGATATTTTGCGGTCCAACTCTTCTTGTTTTTCTTCAATTTATCGGGCGTACCCTCGTAAACAAGCTTTCCGCCATTGCTTCCGCCATCCGGACCGAGTTCAATCACCCAATCAGCTTCACTAATCACATCGAGATTGTGTTCGACCACCAGTACAGTATTTCCTTTGTCCACCAAGGCGTTAAGTACACCAAGAAGTTTTTTAGTATCTTCAAAATGTAATCCCGCTGTCGGTTCATCTAAAATATACAAAGTGTTTCCCGTGGATTTGCGTGCCAATTCCGTGGCCAATTTTATGCGCTGCGCTTCACCACCAGAAAGATTAGTTGCACTTTGACCTAGCTTCAAGTATCCCAAGCCAACATCCTCCATTGTCTTGAGTTTTTCCGCAATCAAAGGATGCTTGGCAAAAAATCTGAGTGCAAAACGCACGTCCATATCCAAAATTTGAGCCACATTAAATCCTTTATATTCAATTTCCAAAGTTTTTTTACTGTAGCGCGTGCCGTCACATGCTTCGCATTTAACGTACACGTCCGGCAAAAGGTGCATTTCAATTTTTTTATATCCTTCTCCCTGACAAATTTCACAGCGTCCGCCTTTCATATTGAAACTGAAACGACTTGCAGTGTAGCCGCGATTTTTTGATTCCTCTTCTTGTGCAAACAGTTCACGAATATGAGAAAATACACCAGTATAAGTTGCCGCATTTGAGCGCGGGGTACGTCCAATTGGTGATTGGTCGATACTGATTACTTTATCAATATGCTGCAAACCTGATATTTTTTTGTGAGCCCCTGGCAATTCACGCGCATTGAAAAAATGTCGCGATAACGCTTTGGCCAAAATGTCATTAACCAAAGTAGATTTGCCGCTACCAGAAACTCCGCAAATGGACACGAATTTTTTGAGAGGGATTTTTACATCCACATTCTTAAGATTGTGTTCACTTGCCCCAATTATTTCAATATGTTTTCCATTGCCTTTGCGATATTTAACTTTTTCGGAGACTTTTTTCTTGCCAGTCATATATTGTGCCGTCAAACCCTTACTCTTGAGTAATTTAGGCACATTACCCTCAAACACCACGATCCCTCCTTCACTTCCTGCACCAGGTCCCATATCAATCACCCAATCAGCGGCAGAAATAATACTTTCGTCATGTTCGACCACAATCAAAGAATTACCAAGATCTTGTAATTTTCGTAGTGTAGCAACCAATTTTTCCGTATCTCTGCTATGCAAACCGACTGACGGTTCATCTAAAACATAAACAATACCCATAAGTTGCGAGTTGAGCTGCGCAGCCAAACGAATACGCTGAGCCTCTCCACCAGAAATAGTCTGCGCGCTTCTGCCTAAATTCAAATATTCCAAGCCTACATTTTCCAAAGCTTCCAAACGCTGATTAATCTCTTTAATGAGAGGATTCACTATTGAAACATCTGCCGCACTTTCTTTCCAATTTTTGCTATCACATAGAAATTCTTTGAGCTGCGTAATTCCCATATTTACAATGTCATCAATATTCTTGTCATTAATACGCACAGACAAATATTGCGGCTTTAGTCTTTTGCCATTGCAAGAAGGACAAACATGAAAAGTCATATATTTCTCAATTTCCGCCCGCATATATTCCGACTTGGTTTCTTGATATTTTTTCTCCAACTCGCCAACAACTCCATGGAAATCGCTTTTGCCATTCACATTACCAAAAAGTATCACGTCTATTTGTTTTTTGGTCAGCTTCTTTACGGGTTCATCCAAGGAAAATTTATATTCTTTAGCGAGTGTTTTAAGCGCCAATAAATGAACACTGTTACTGGAAATTTTTCCTCCCGACTTGCTCCATGGCTGAATCGCCCCTTCCATCAAAGATAAATTTTTATTGGGAATAATTAACTCGGGGTTAACTTTTAGACTATATCCCAAGCCACTGCATTTTTCACAAGCTCCTTCCGGACTATTGAATGAAAAATGTCTCGGCGTAACCTCGCGAACTTTTATACCACAATCTCCACAAAAAAAATCTTGGTTATATGAGCGCTTTTCATTCCCATCAATCAAAATACTCATTGCCCCACTGCCTAGTTTCATTGCCGTTTCAATTGAATCCAAAAGCCTTTCATGATCTTGTTTTTTTTGGTCAAAAATAATCCGATCAATTACCACTTCCACTTCCGCATCCACATGTTCCCTGATATGTTCCGCTGCTTCGGCAACTGCAATAATTTTGCCACCCACGCATACGCGCGCATAGCCTGATTGTTGAACCAAAGAAAGTGCTGATTGCGCATCCGCATTTTTGTCACGCGGTTTGGCCAAGATAGCCACATGCGTATGGTGCGGCAAAGCGCATATTTCCTCAAGTATTTCGCGATTATTTCTCCTCTGCATAGATGCGCCACACTTTGGACAGTACAAAACCCCAATTTTAGCAAAAAGAATACGGATATAATCGTACACTTCCGTAAGTGTGCCAACTGTTGAACGCGGCGAACGTGTCACGCTTTTTTGATCAATAGAGATCGGCGGGCTCAAATTTTCAATTCTGTCCACATCCGGTTTCACCGAAGGATCCAGAAAATTGCGCGCATAAGAAGAAAGGCCTTCCATATAGCGACGATTTCCTTCGGCATATACTGTATCAAAAGCCAAAGATGATTTGCCGCTACCAGAAAGACCGGTGATCACAACAAATTTGTTGCGAGGAATTGTCACATTGATATTTTTGAGATTATTCACCCGCGCACCCTTGATTATAATGTCATTTTGTGAGGAAGACTTTGCCATGTAACATGAATCATGAAACATGCAACATTTGCTTTTATGCATTCTGTTACATGCTACATGTTGTATGCTTTATGATATTCGCTAAGTACACATGATAGCAGTAAAAACGAGATATGTAAATAGACTCCTACAAAATAAAACGCCCCGTTTTTCAGGAGCGTTTTTAGCTAAGTTGTTAATCCCCTAATACCCCCATTTCATATTCACCTCTTTGCCTTCCGCAACATTTGAATCATGTTTTTCTTTTTCATGTCCTGACACAGCCTGGGTATATTCTTTTATAATTTTGCGTTTAGTGTCTAAATCCAAAGCTTTATTATTAATAGCCGGGCCACCGATGCAACCACCATCACAATTGAGAATGTCCAAGAAGCGATATTGCCTGCTGCCCGCGCGGAAATCGTCAAAAGCTTTTTTGAGATTAGCCACGCCATCGGTAATCAATATTTCCTCTTTCTTGAAGATTGTTTCCAGATGCGCTGTATCAGCAAGCCCTCCAGAAACAGGAAACATACGCGTATCATCAGTCACTACCGAATCAAATAAATAGTTTTCCGTGAAATCTTCTTCCTTGATTCCTTCTTCTTCGAAAAGAGTTTTTAGTTCCTGCAAAGTGACAACATCATCAATTGCTTCCGGATATTTTGGCACTTCAATGATTCTTTTGGCAAGACAAGGAGATATGAACACTATTTTATGCTCTGGGAAAGCGCTGCGCAAAAATCTGGCCATTGCTGCCATCGGTGAAACCACCGGCAACAAATATTTTTCCAAATCAGGATATTGTGCGCGCATAAACGAAACAACCGTTGGACATGGCGAAGCAATATATAACTCCTGCTCAGGATTTTCGGTTATATATTTAGCATAGGCGACATTTACCAATTGAGCACCATAAGTCACTTCCGTTACGATGTCGAAGCCTAGTTTCCTAAGCATACCGATAATCGCCGGATATTCGAAATCTAGCACAAATGATGGTGCCAGCATGGCAATCGACGAATTATTTTTGATCAATTCTTTTTTGTCTTGCATATTTTTTTATTATAAAAATTACACTAAAATATAAGGTTTTTGATTAACCATATTTCATAATTTTGTAAAAACAAGCTGGGATAAAAAATTTGGTTATTAATCAAATGTCAATATATTAAATACTATCACATTTTATAATCATAACAACTATAATCTTCACTTTTGTTATATTTTTAGTTTTTTCTAAATAAGCAAATTTTTTTAAATCGAAATTAATCTCATATAAATCATCTATTTATAATCACTTTATACAATTTAATCATCTTCCCTCCGCAAGTGGTTGAAGTGTATTTTTCGCGGGCGATTTTTTTGGCGTTAGCTGAAAAACGATCGCGAAGAATTTTATCATTCACCAAACGCATCACTGCGTGTTCAAAAGCATCTGGGTTCTCTTTGACCAAAATACCATCGACTTGATTTGTCACCATGTCTTTGACGCCCGTCGCTGCCACTGCCACCACAGGAAGACCTGAATAAAGCGCTTCTGAAATCACCATGCCCTGCGTTTCCGATTTGGAAGCATAAACAAAAATATCGCCTGCCGCATAAAAATCTTTAATATCCTGCTTGGAGACCGAGGTCGCAAAATATATTTTTTCAAAAACTCCGTGTTTTTTAGCAATCGCCTCAACCGCTTCTTGTTCATGCCCGCTACCATTCACCAAAAACTTCAATTTTTCATGTTTTTTCAAAATCGGACAAACGGCCTCAAACAGGAAACGCACATTTTTTTCTGCCGTAAGCCTTGAAACTGTAGCCAAAGCAATTTCATCATCAGCAATGGAAAATTTTTGGCGATATATCTCCTTGTTTGGATCTTGATATTGCTTCTCTTCCACACCAGTCTGGATCGCCATGATGTTACCATTGGTCACCCCCCAATTTTGAATAATTTTTTTCACTGAAATCGTCGGCACCACGATTTGATCAGCCTTGTTGGCATATTTGACTGCATTGCTAATAGTCCACCATTGGGCAAATTTTCTAGGAATAAAAGGCGGCGCAAAATGCGCATATTGATCATAGAGCGTGTGCCACGTGAAAATGAGCGGTACCTTTTTCTTTTTGGCCCATTTTGCAGCCGCCCAACCTAACAAATTCGGATGTTGTGAGTGAATAATATCTATATCTAATTTTTCCAAAACCTCGTCAATCTTGCGAGAAAATGGAATTGCCAAGGGAAAACTTATTTTATACTTGATATCTACCGAGGGATAACGATAAACATTGGGATTTTCATCCACATATCCCTTGTTTTTGGGCGCAAATACATAAACAGTATGTCCCATTTTTTCAAACTGCTTGCGAAAACTTTCAATCGACCCGGAAACACCATATGGATTAGGGAGATAGTTGTTGGTGAAGATTGCAATGTTCATAGCTTTTAGCTTTTAGCTTTTAGCTTTTAGAAAGAAACTCCTAAAAGCTACCGAAGCTACAAGCTTTTTAATTTTCCTCAAGAAAATTTAAGATATCAAGAAAAACATGTTCGTTCTTAATATCCGAAATAAATGTGTGATACGCTTTTTCAATATACTGCATCTTTTTCTTTTCCGAACCGATTTCTTCGAAAAGTTTTTCCATGCTGCGACAACAAACAATATGGTCATGTGTAGATTGCATTAAAAATACCGGCTGTTTTATGCCTTCCAAATTCCTGCGAGATTCTTTTACAAGCTCAAATGCCTCCAGCACACTGACAACTGGATATGATTGATAGGAAATAAGACGTGTGATTGTTGTGGAAAGTCCAAATGTCGGCGGGTAAAATTTATGACGATAACGTTTTTTCATTTTAGTCAGCAATTTGGCGAACAACAACGCCATCCGCTCCATACGCATCCGGTATGGTGTTGCCATTAAAATCAAGCCTGAAACATCTTTGTTTTCTTTTGCTAAAATCAAAGCCAAATTAGCACCGATAGAAGTGCCGCCAACATACACTCTGTCACAACTTTTTTTGAGCTCATCATATCCCTTACGCACATCATCCACCCACTGCTGCCATTCGATATTTTCCAAATCCTTCGGTACCGTTCCATGACCGGAAAGCTGCAAACCAAAAACCGTGTAGCCATTTTCATTAAGATACTTTCCCAAACGTCTGACTTCATACGGAGTGCTTGTCCAGCCATGCACCAAGAGCACACCTTTGCCATTATTTCCTTCGAACCAAAACGGCTGGTTGATCAAATACCGCTCTTCCCTATACAGCAAATTTGGATCAGCAAAAAGAATGCTCTTGATATTCTTCGCCTTCCCCACTACATTTTCCGCAAATTTTGCTAATCTCTTAACCATATTTTCATTATACCTTATTCAACTTTACATAAAAAGGTCAGCAAAAAAATACTGTCTCGACTAATATTTAACAGAGGCAGCTTATTCCTTTGCTAAAAGTTTCCTGGATTGATGTTTTTTATATAAAGTTATGATGACAAAAGAAATAATTGTTACGCCGACAATAAGCCAACCGATCCAGCTGATATATTGCTTGATTTCTCGCCAGAGATAGCCGTAAAAATACCCCATGGCCACCAAAAAACCGCTCCATACCACACCACCCAAAAAAGAATACTTCAAAAACTTTTTGAAATTCATTTTCACAATGCCAGCTGCCACAAAAGTTGCCCAACAAAGACCCGTAGTCGACTTAGCGACAAAAATAGTCTTGCCGCCATGTTTTTCGAAATATTTTTCCATGCGCAGCACCGACGGCTCGGTAATACCTATATACTTTCCCACATGCCGAACAAATCCCATACCAAAGAGGTATCCTAGCTCAAACAGAATAACATCGCCAAGTATGTCTCCTATGATCGAAAGAAGCAGAACTATCGGCCAAGCGAAAGCACCTAATGAAGCCAGCATTGCTGCAATTATCGTTGCGATCGGCCCTTCGATAATCATCAAAGGTATTATTGCCCAGTAGCCATAATGCCGCAAAAATTCAAACACTGTTTGTCCAGTATATTCCATATATATATTGTATTCTAGTTAAATATTTAAACAAGGGCGCGGCTCTTGATTTATTTTTATAACCTGTTATAATGCGAAATGTTGTAAATATAGAGGCCGCCATCGTCTAGTGGTTAGGACAGCAGGTTTTCATCCTGTAAACCGGGGTTCGATTCCCCGTGGCGGTACAAATTGCGTCTTCATACTTTTGGCGTGGAATAAACCTATAGACCAATATTCAATTTCGTACGACTACAATAAAATCAGAAAACCCGCTTTTGGCGGGTTTTGCATTTACAAAGAATGAGCCTATTTTTTAACTTTCTTCCTACTTGGCGCTCTCTGGACTTCAGCCACAGCAGCAACCAATTTTTTCTTAGCCCTATTGATCAGTGTGCCCACTGTATTCACTGGCTTGTGCAAAATAGCTGAAATTTTCTCGTAAGAATATTCCGAAAAATAACGCATTTTTAAAACCTCCTTGTACTTAAGTGGTAATTTTTCCAAAGCTGCATCAATTTCTTCATTCTCTTCTCTGCGCATCCACACATCCTCGATAAAATCTTCGGAAAAACTCGCTTCTAGCTTATCTTTACTGGTACTAACATCTTCAAATGAAATAAACTGTTTTTTATTCTTTCGCTTAAGATAATTGATCGTTTCATTATGAGCGATACGATATATCCACGAAGAAAATTTTCTATTAACATCAAATTTTTCTATACTTCTATATGTTTTTGTAAAAACATTTTGTAAAATATCCTCCGTCTCTTCCCTGTTACTTACCATATGATATATATAAACAAAAAGCTTCTTTTCATAACGCCGAAAAAGTTCGTGATAAGCTTCACGATTACTGGTGATGATTAACTTTATCAACTGATTATCATCAAGAGTAGCGCATTTGTCTTGAATTTCTTTGGAACAAGAAAAGAAAGATTCCGGCTTCCATGAATCCAGACAGCGAAAACCAGCGAAAACCGAAAGAGGGCTAACTAAATTAACTTTTTTCTTAGGCAATTCCGAATTAAATCCAGAATCTTTTTTTATGCCTCTGCTCTTAGCTTTCTTTTTTGTTAAAATTTTGTTCATATACAAATCTTGCTTTTTAAAAGACTACCTAGTAGTATTAAGTGAAAGTAACTTATTATAAAACACCCTAAGTAAAATGTCAACAAAGATTCTGGCAATTGAAACCTCCTGTGACGACACAGCCTTGTCTATAATTTCAGCTTCTCCTAAAGGCACTATTTGCCTTTCCCAGGTCGTTTCCTCGCAAACCGAGCTGCATGCAGAGTGGGGCGGCGTTGTGCCCAATCTTGCTGCTCGAGAACACCAAAAGAATATCTTTCCTCTTTTGAAACATGTAATGGATAAAGCCAGTATTACGCCTGAAAATATCGACCTTATCGCTGTTACCCAAGGACCGGGACTAATTCCTGCCCTACTCGTAGGCACCAGCGTCGCAAAAACACTTGCTTATCTTTGGAATAAGCCTTTGATAGGCATTCACCATGTGGAGGGACATATCTATGCCAACTTTGTCGGCAAAATTTTGAATGACGAATTTCGAATTTCGAAACGAGATGATGCCCAAAATTCCACTGTCTCAAATCTCAACTCTCAACTCTCTTTCCCTATACTTTGTCTAGTCGTATCGGGTGGTCATACGCAGCTCGTGCTTATGCGTGATCATTTTACATATGAAATAATCGGCCAAACATTGGACGATGCAGCCGGCGAAGCGTTTGATAAAGTCGCCAGAATTTTAGGAATCGGTTATCCCGGTGGACCGGCTGTTGCGCAATATGCGCAAAAATTCCAAGAAACAAAAAACAAAAACCAAACAAATTTCAATAATCAAAAATCAATAATCAAAATAAATTCAAAATACGAAATAAATTTTCCACGGCCAATGCTTAGCAAAAACAATTTCGATTTTTCTTTTTCCGGTCTCAAGACAGCTGTTTTATACGAAACAAAAAAATTACAAGAAAAATTATCGGTTGCTGATTACCAATTATTAATCCCACAAATTTGCTATGAATTCCAGCAAGCAGTCGTAGACGTGCTAGTAAAAAAAACGATCAAAGCAGCTCAAAAATACGAAGCAAAAACAATCTTGCTCGCCGGGGGCGTCAGCGCCAACACCGAGCTACGCAAACAAATGGCTGAAGCAATCGAGCGTAGCCTAGGCGATCCATCCAATCAGTCCCCTTTGTCCTATTCAATCCCCGACTTATCCCTCACGGGAGACAACGCGACCATGATCGCCACTGCGGCCACTTTCCGCTGGCAAAACATGGGTGAAGCGCAAAAAGAAACAGCGAAAAACAATTGGAAGACCCTAGTCCCCAACGCCAATCTTAAACTTGCTTAGTCATTGAAAAATATCCCCTAAAATGCTATGCTTAGGCCATAATATAAGAGAAAATAACAGGACATAATCACTAACTTTTTAGAATATTACTGGTTACTGATTACTGGTTACTGATTACTGACAAATGAAAGAATTACCCAAAATTTACGAACCGCAGAAATTTGAAGACGAGATATATAAACGCTGGGAAGAAAGCGGATATTTCAATCCGGATAATATCGATTCTGATGAAAACTATTGCAACGTTTTGCCACCACCTAATGCCAATGGTGAACTTCATTTAGGACACGCAAGCGGCTATACGGTAATGGATATTTTTGGTCGCTACGAGAGAATGCGAGGTAAAAAAGTTCTGCTCTTTCCGGGAAAAGACCATGCTGGCATCCAAACACAAGTAGTTTTTGAAAAAAAAATAACTGCAGAAAAAGGTTTGGATAGACACCAGCTAGGCCGCGAAGAATTCTACAAACAAACATATGACTTTTGCAAAGATCGCAGCAATTATATGCGTGCTCAGGAAAAACGTCTTGGCATAAGCGCTGATTGGTCACGCGAAAAATTCACTCTTGATCCTGATGTGCTCAAAAACGCTTTGGAAATCTTTGTACAAATGGAAAAGGATGGCTTGATATATAAAGGCAAACGCATTATCAACTGGTGCCCACGCTGTGCCAGTGCTCTTTCCGATGTGGAAGTGGTTCACAAAGATACTGTCGGAAAATTATATTACATAAAATATCCCCTCGTCGATTCCGATGATTTCATCGCTGTTGCAACTACTCGCCCCGAGACAATGCTCGGAGACAGTGCTGTTGCCGTAAATCCCGAAGATGAAAGATTTTCAACCCTGGTTGGAAAAAACGTAAAATTGCCATTGCAAAATACTATTATTCCCATAATAGCCGACAAGCGCATCGACAAATTATTTGGCACCGGAGCTGTAAAAATAACTCCCGCGCATGATCCCCTCGACTGGGAAATCGGCAAAGATCATGGCCTGGAAGAAATCCAAGTAATAGACGAGGAAGCAAAAATTACGGAATTGGGTGGCAAATATGCAAGCCTAACAACCAAAGAAGCACGTGAAAAAATAGTTGCCGATTTGGAAAAAATGGAATTGATAGAAAGAATCGAAGATCTTTCTCATTCAATTTCCCTTTGTGAGCGTTGCAAATCAACCATAGAACCACTCATCTCCAGCCAGTGGTTCATTAAAGTTGATGATGAAAAATGTTCACTCAAAAAAAAAGCTATTAAAGCAATTGAAAATGGCGAGATAGCAGTATTTCCGGAAAGCTTCAAAAAGAATTTGATTAACTGGTTCGAAATTCTACGCGATTGGTGCATTTCCCGTCAAATCTGGTGGGGCCCGCAATTTCCTGTTTGGTATTGCAAATCATGCGGCGAAGAAAAATACATAATTTCTCTCGAAAAACCAACCGCTTGCCCGCATTGTGGAAGCAGTGAACTTATTCAAGACGAAAACACTTTTGACACTTGGTTTACTTCCAGTCAGTGGCCATACACAACCCTGCAAGCTAATGGCGACGATTTTGCAAAATTCTACTCCACGGACATGATGATAATGGGACGTGACCTGCTTTTTTTCTGGGCAGCACGCATGATTATGATGGGATTTTATCGCACCGAAAAAGCCCCTTTCAAAAACCTCTTTTTTACAGGTTTGGTGCGCGATAAAGAAGGACATAAGATGTCTAAGTCCAGAGGAAATGGCATTGACCCTCTTGAAATGATCGACAAATTTGGCTGCGATGCCATGCGCATGAGCTTAATTATGGATGCTACCCCAGGACAAGACACACGTCTTTATGAAGAAAAAATTGAAACATTCCGCAATTTCGCCAACAAACTGTGGAATATTTCCAGGTATTGTTTGTCACAAGAAGGATTTGAATTAGTAGAAAATATTTCAAAAGATGATCTTCAATCAGCAGCCGACCATTGGATTATTTACAAATTAAATAAAACAATTGAGTCAGTTACCAACTCTATAGAGAAAAAACAAATTGCCTTGGCCGCAGATACACTCAAAGATTTCACTTGGACTTCGTTTGCCGATGCTTACATCGAATGGAACAAGGTTGGCAAAAACATGAAAATAACCGGCTATGTGCTTGATAAGATTCTGCGCATGTGGCATCCTTATATGCCGTTTATTACTGAGCATGTCTGGAATATTGCCAAAAAAGAAAAAATGCTAATGGTTTCAACTTGGCCCGAATCACAAAACGTTCAAGAAATAGACCATCCAAGAAGCTTTGATATCATCTTGCAATTAATAGCAAGTATCAATAACGTGCGAGCCGAATATAGACTGGAAACGAAGAGTAAAATTAATATCTTTATTGATGAGTCAGCAGAAAACATCTTTTCTGCTGAAGAAAACGAATTCGTCCAGAAAATGGCCGGCGTTTCTGAAATAAAATTTGGTGAGCCGCAAGAAGAATATGTCAAGCGCACTCTTCCTGAATTCAGCATTTACATCCCGCTTAGCGGCATGATTGACATCGAAAAAGAAAAGGCGAAGACTGAAAAACGCGTTACTGAATTGAAAAAATTCATCTCAGGGCTTGAGGGAAGGCTAAATAATGAACAATTTGTTGCTAAAGCACCGAAAAATATCATCGAGCAACAAAAAGAAAGCCTATCCAAAGCAAAAGCTGAAATGACGGAGCTAGAGAAACACTTAATATCATTGAAATAGTTTTGTTTTAAAAGATACAAGAAACAGGTTACAAGATACAAACAAATTACAAATTTCAAAATTAAAAAACCAGATTGTTTGTCCGCCAGCTGGCAGATTGAATTTTGATTATTGAATATTATTTGATTATTGGTTCTTGTATCTTGTTGCTTATAAAGTATGCATCAGCTAGAATCATTTTTTTGGGGTATTCTTGCCGCATTGGGTGCGCTGCTATTTGAATTTATTGCCTTCTTATTTGCCTCCATGCAACAAAAGACTCTCGATTATTCAGCCACAGATTTTTTAGCACTTCCCGCCATGATCATTCTTACTGCTGCCGCAGAAGAAATAATGAAGCTACTGGTTATAAGTAAACGTGTTGAAACTTTTTCTGTTTGCTATTCTTTTATTTTTAATTCCATGCTAGTAGGATTAGGATTTGCCATGGTAGAGATATTTCTAATTAAGGAATTTTCACTGCATGGCTCTCAAGATTTGCTCTCATTGATAATGATAACAATAATTCATATTTCCACTTCAGCTTATTTAGGTTATCGCGTAGCTATCCATGCTCGCAATAAGGCTAGATTTATAATATGCACTCTTATGATAGCCATTTTAATTCATGCTTTATATAATGGAATCATTTCAATTAATCATCCGCTAAGTAATGTTATTGCTATAACATATTCGTCCTGCCTAATTTTATTCATTATATCTTTATTGTTTAAAATCAAAACGAGACTTGCATAATAATACAATATTTCCTATAATTAAACTGTAAGTATTAAGTTTTTAAATTGTAGGAAATTTCTGCATAAAATATCAAATAAAAAAATATGACTAAAACAAAAAAATCTTTTTTCGAAAGGCTTTCCGGTTCCCAAAAGTTTGAAGATGAAATGAGAGAAGCTTCAATGCCCATATATACCGAAGAAACAGAGCCTGAGATGGTTATGCCAAATGCCACCTCTCTTCAGTCTTCTTACATTGAAGAAGAACACTTTTCTTCTGATGCTGAAGGACAATTGACCATTGACGTATACCAAACAGACACAGAAATTGTAATTAAATCTACAATTGCTGGAGTAAAGCCTGAAGATTTGGATGTTTCCATAAATAACGACATGGTCACAATCAAAGGGGAACGCAAAAACGAAGAGTCTGTTAGCGGTGATAGCTACTATTATCAAGAATGTTATTGGGGATATTTTTCCAGATCCGTTGTATTGCCGGTAGATATTATTGCAGATAAATCTGAAGCTTCCCTAAAAAATGGAATTCTTACAATTCGCTTACCTAAAGCAGATACTACAAAAATAAAGAAGATCCAGGTACGAGGTTTTTAATTGCTTTTGACTTAAAATCGTTTTAAAGTTAAAGGGTCGCAAGACCCTTTTTTGTTTTTTGCCTTAGTTCTTGTTCAAAACCTTTAAATAAGCTATTCTATATTCATGAGTAAATCGTTTATTTTTTACATATTAATTTCAGTATCAATATTTTTAACCTCTCACAATGCAATTGCACAAACAAAGGCTGTTTTTGGCAACAAAAAAATACCTTTCAATTTCATTGAATTAACTTGGGATGGAAAAAGTGAAACTGTTCCCTATACAACAATATCCCGTTGGGTTACACGATCATATATGCTTATTCCTGATCAATCAGGATATTCCGAAATCGAAAACATAACAAATTGTCCTGCAAAAGACCGCTTGACCTGCGATCTTTTGCTCACACAAAAAAAGAGGTACCGATTACGTTTTGCTTCTGATTTTTCTTTTGATGAGCAAGCGGCAACTTCATATTTTTCAGAATTAGCTCAAAAAATAGACGTGGATCCTGTTGATGCCAAATTTAGCATGGAAGAAGGAAGAGTAACCGCCTTTACTAAGGAAATTTCTGGAAAAAAACTTAATATAAGCGAAAGTGTGAAAAAAATAGCTGATATTTTCTCCAATACTCCCGAAAATACTTCTACACCAAAAATCGAACTTGCAACAACTTTCATAGAACCCTCTACTACATCATCTCAAATAAACAACCTAGGTATTGTAAGTTTAATAGGAGAGGGTAAATCAAATTTTCGTGGGTCAACTAAAAACCGTATTCATAATATAAAAGTAGCTGTTGAAAGATTTAATGGCGTATTAATAAAGCCAGGAGAAGAATTTTCTTTTGTTTCTGCTCTAGGGGATGTTGATGGCGAACATGGATATCTCCCCGAATTAGTCATTAAAAATGACCGTACTGAACCAGAATTTGGTGGTGGCATTTGTCAGGTATCAACAACGATCTTTCGTTCAGCTATTTATAGCGGTCTAAAAATAACCGCGCGCAAAAATCATGCCTATCCCGTATCCTATTATAATCCTCAAGGCATGGATTCAACTATTTATGTGCCTAAGCCTGATCTTAAATTCATAAACAACACACCAAAACATATCCTGATTCAGGTCAAAATAATCGGAACAGAGCTTATTTTTGATTTTTATGGCACAAACGATGGTCGCAAGATTGAAATCGATGGACCAAAAATAATCGAGCGAAATGCCGACGGATCAATGAAGACTACTTTTTCCCAAAAAGTAACCGATGCCAATGGAAAAGTTATTATAAATGACATTTTTAATAGCAGCTATGAATCGCCCGATAAATATCCTCATCCGATAGACCCCTCAAAAATAAACACTAAACCGAAGGATTGGTCAAATAAACAATGGGAATATTTCAAAAAAACAGGTCTTTTACCTACAAATTAAAGTAACCTTGACTAACTAGGCAATATTTGTTAGCATATGAGTTAGTTTCATTGTTTTAGATGTGTTTTTATTAGATCATTAGTTCAATTGATAAATCCCCTAACTAACAAATCTTTAAACAGACTGTCACAGACACGCCCCATACAAAAAAGATAAAAAACGCCCTTATAGCTCAGTTGGTAGAGCAGTTGCCTCTTAAGCAAACGGTCCCAGGTTCGAGTCCTGGTGAGGGCACAAGGACTTTGGTACGAGGTAAAAGTGCTGCATAACCCACACCATATACCTCGTGAGGGGATTTTTGCCCCCATAGCTCAACGGATAGAGCAACAGCCTTCTAAGCTGAAGATCTAGG
>CAZCMV010000005.1:0-63761 GCA_964500125.1 uncultured Bdellovibrionales bacterium
GATAAGGATTGGGGGGGTTCACAATAATATTTTGAAGATCAATTTTTTGGTATTTCATAAAAAAAATCAGGGTGACCATCGGCCACCCTTACGAAAAGATTCGCGCAAAAAATTATTAATCGCACACGGAAAATGGGCATTTTTTCCTGGAATCAGGAATTTTGCATTTTCCTGTTCCACCACAAAGAGGTGCTGGTCGATCCATTTTTGCCCTGCCCATTTCTGGTGCAACGATTATGCCTTCCTGAACAATAATCTTTTTCATTAACTACTCCTTCCTCCAGATTATCTGGAAACAAAAGACAAACCAATTTGCTTTTTCCCGATAAGCCCCACGCTTGTCAGGCAGAAAGAACTGCATATATATTACAACTTTTTAAATTTTTGTCAACTTCCAAGCACTGTAAGTGCCGGTGCTTCTTCTTATTGTTGTTATTCCCCCTCTCCATTATCCTCATCATCATCTTGACTACCAAGGTCTTCGAAAACACCGTTCCAAGTATAACGCATAGGTACACCAGGAGCAGATGCTTTGCGTTCGACTTTTTTTGGCTCAACGTTCTGACTCTCCGCTGAAATAGCTTCTTCTTTTGGAGTAAGACGCACTAAAGTCAATGTTCCAAACTGTTTCTTTTCTATAACATCATATTTATCGGTATATTTGGAAACCTTGGAATCAAGACTGCTATTGGAAACAAAGACCAGCATATAGTTTCCTTTGCGATACACCTTGGTCACTCGAAGATCTTCATATGGAATACCCCTTTTGGCAACATGATAAAGAATCGCTCTGCGATATTGAGACTCGCTGTTGAAATATACCGGATCATTATTAATTCTGTATATTTCTTCCACATAATCGGCTATTTCCCGTTGCTGCGCAAGAGTTACACGCGTGCGTTCTTTCAAAATTCGATCAGCAAAATCAGGAATTGCCTGTTCTTGTGCTTTTGCAAGCTGGGAAAATCGTTCGCCCAGATAAATAAGATTGACACATATGAAAAATGCGGAAATCGCGATTACGGCCAGATATTTTTTGCGTAAGATTTTCCCGATCGTTTCCATGCTTATTCCCAAGAAGAACAGTGTCGATGGGATAAGCAATAAATAAAAGCGCGGTGCAAGTTTAAAAGCCAATGGAATAAACATAACGAACACCACTCCAGACCATAATCCGACAAGCAACAAAAAGTCTTTTTTAATACGTTCCCTTTCGCTTGTGAATCTCACACCAACAATGATTGCGAGTGCGAAAATCAAAATCATCCCGGCAATCCCAACCAAAGTATTATTACGATCACCCCCACCGACACCGATTGAAACAATATCTCCTTCATGCAACAACTTTATTTTCGGCATTTCTGTTTTTTCGCGTCCGATCGCCAAAAGCATCGTTCCGTTGGTTACTTCGATGTATGAGCGGACAATTTTGTCAGCAAGAGTGTTGTCCAAATCACTGGACTTCTCGGATTTTTCCGTAATTGCCTTGAAAAATTCCTTGGTGTTTGCGCCTTGGGTTTTGATGTCATTCACAATAACTGGGATATATAAAAACAAAAAAACTAAGATTGCGCTTGCCCACGCCTTCCATGGCAATTTAGGACGCTTTAAGACAAGGAAAGCGACCACTGCGGTCGGAAGAGCCAAGAATACTAAGAAATGCATCTGGGTCGCGATCGCACAGGCAGTGGAAGAAACAACAAACCATCTCGTTCGTTTCGCTTCGTTTTGATCCACTGCGCGAAGCAAACCATAAAATGCCAACAAAACAAAGAATGGGATGGCGTTTGGATTCCAGGCAAAACGAGAATACATCACCAGAAAATGCGAGCAAGCAACAATTGCTGCAATTGCCAATGACACGGAAATACTGAAGAATCTTCGCGAGAAAAGATAGACCAAAGGAATTGTCAAAATCCCGAAGATAAGCGTCGGATAAGCCATGCCTTGAGGAGTATCACCAAATACAAGCGCCCCCGCATATTGGAAATAATAGAAAATCGGCCCCAAACGCAAAAATGTACCAGCAGCTTTTGGTCCCAGCAATTGCAATTCTCCAGGACCCTCTTGAATGGCAAGATCAGCAAGTTTCGCATCCCTTGATTGATCAAGTTCAAAATGCAGCCAGGGCGTGAAATTATATGCTCGCAAAAAAGTACCAAGGAGCATAATCGCCAAAAGCATGAATAATATCTTTTTGCTACTCAAATTTTTTATAGCTTCCATTTTTCTTTTTTTTAAGCTAAAATTAAAGCAAATTAATCACATTCATATTATACCCCGCTGCAATCCACTATGCAATCACTAAAAAACAAAACAAGATTATTTTCTCAATTACCCTTGAATATGCTTACCGTTATTATATCCTTCTTACTCGCTTTGACGATGTTTTTCTTCATCGAGCGTAAGTCCGTCGATCCAAGCATTATTCTCTTTGAAAACAACTTGGTTTTTTATGCTCTGATGTTTGCATTTGCAGCAGTACTTTGCACTTTAATAATAATTAAACAAAAAAATAATTTTAAGAAAGCAACATTCTTTAAGGAGCTGGCCATAGCATTGATTCCTGCCGAGTTATCCCTGATTGCAGGGTTGTTTGTTTTTAATTACGAAACCCATGCAAATATCGCTTTCTATCTTTTCATTTTCCTATTTCCAGCAGCAGTCCTGTTTTTCATCATATTCTACCGAAATGATTTTCACGAAACAAAAGAAACTTCTGCAAAATTGTGGCTAAAAAGACAAGGAACTTTTTTTATTTTTGCGTTATTGCTTGTCGTTTCGACAAACATTTATTTTTCAACCAAAAATATAGGCAATTTTGCCGCTGTTGATGAACCGCTGTGGACTTTCGACCGCATTCCAGGTTATTGGAAAAATATTTCGGAGGGAGATTTTAACAATACAGCGATAAGTGACAAACCTGGCATAACCGTGGCGTTACTTTCAGGAATCGGCCTTCTTCAAGTGGATCCATCCAACTATGAATCGAGAGGCGCGCAGCCTCTTGCAAATGACATTACAGTAATGAACAAAGCTTTTCGGTTGCCTATTGCAATTTTCTGCGCACTATCGCTTTTTTTCTTTTATTTTCTTTTGGAAAAATTGCTTGGGAAAAAAATCGCCCTTTTAAGCACTTCATTGATCGCCCTTTCTCCGCCCATTGTTGGCATGTCGCGCATTATCAATCCTGATGCTTTACTTTGGGTTTTTGCTCCGCTCACCCTGCTTTCTTATTTTGTTTTTTTGAAAAACAGAACGCGCGCGATGCTTTTTGCTATCGGAACAATGTTGGGACTTTCATTGCTAACAAAATATGTTTCCAATATTTTAATAATCTTTATTTTGGTAGCTATTTTCATTGAAGCGATATTAACTTGCGAAAAATTATCAACGCGTGAAAAATATAAAAAATATTTCTCCCAAATGCTTGCAGACTTCGGCTCCATCTTGGCTATAGCGCTTTCAATATTTTACGTTCTGTTTCCGGCAGCCTGGCAGAAACCATCAAAACTTTTCTATGCCACTTTGGGAAGCCAAGCGTTTGCACCCGTCGCCACTGCTTTCTTGTTGATTCTGACAGTAATTCTTGCGGATACTTTTATTTTCAAAAATGCTTTTTTGAGACCGATTGTCGTTTTTTTAAACAAAAAGAAGATCTATTTTATAAGATCATTGTCTCTTATATTCACCATTTCAACAGCTTTCGTTTTTGTTGACGTTTATCTCGGAATGAAACCTTTTGATTTTCAAGAAATTCTATCATCACCAAAAACCTCTTCACTTTCAATCGCATCCCTCGGAATTTTCACAGCTAATTTTTATCCTTTGATTTTTACTGTTATTCCTGTCACTATCTTGGGAATATTATATGCCACTACAAATATCTTCAGAAATTTCAAGCTGCTTGCGGAGGAAAAGCTGGTTTCCCTCTATTTAATAACGTTTGTTCTTTTATATTACCTAGCTACCACTGTAAGCGGCGTTTCTGCAACAATCCGTTATCAAATAGTACTTTTCCCTCTTTTGGGAATTCTTGCTGGGATCGGCATATCGCAAATATCCGACAAAATAAGCAAAAAATATTCCTATACAGCCATGTTATCGATAGTGTTTTTTTCCGGAATTTGGGCACTTACAAGCACAGCACCACATTATTTAGGATATGTATCTTCCCTGCTTCCTAAAAAATACTTTGTGGACGTAAAAGACATGGGCGACGGTTCATATGAAGCCGCACAATTTCTCAACTCCCTGCCAGGCGCCGACAAGCTCTTTGTCTGGACTGATAAAAAAGGCGTGTGTAACTTCTTTGTTGGAGAATGCGATTCTTTTTCAGCCTCGGAAGAATTCAGGGCAAACAAAATAGATTATTTCATTATTTCCTCGGGCAGAAAGTCCCGCTCCTCAAACATTTTCCGCTCACGCATTTCAAATCCCTATGATTTCAATGAAATTTATAATAGCGAAGATTATTTGCATGAAATCATAATCAACCAAAGACCGGGAAATTATGTGCGCGTTCTGGAAGCGCAAAAATTTCTCAAAAAATAACAAGGCAACATCCTAGACATTCAATGTCTAGGATTTAAATAACTCCTAACAAACACGACATGAAAAGATTATCCAAAGAAAATATATTTATCATTTCAATCTTATCAATATCCGTGATGATGTTTTTTGCATTCGGTTTTTTTCATTTAGGAAAATTTGAGACAACCGATGAACATCTTTGGAAATATGGTCGCATTAAACAATATTGGACCGCACTTGCCAAGCAAAATTGGCAAAAGACTTATATCAATGACAAACCAGGGGTTACGGTTGCTTTAATTTCCGGGATTGGCTTGCTTTCTGAACAAGATCCGAAAGTCAATCAATATCTAGCAGATGATTCCGGAATAGAAAAGGGTCTTTTTGAAAAATATAATTACCAGCAAACGGAAATTACCAATTTCCGTTTCCGTCTACCAATCCTCATTTTTGCTTCACTTTCACTCTTGCTTTTCTTTTATCTTGCGTGGCAAGCGTTTTCTTCCAAATGGATCGCACTATTCTCGACAATATTAATTGCAACCAATCCGATTCTACTTGGAATGTCGCAGATCATCAATCCTGACAGTTTTTTCTGGATCTTCGGCGGACTGTCCGCCATTTCCTATATCGCCCTTTTGAATACTAAACAGAAAAAATTTATTTTCATCTGCGGCATTCTGACTGGATTTGCCCTGCTTTCCAAATACACTGCTTTCACACTTTTTCTTTTTTACGCCTTGGCACTTTTCGCCAAGCTTATTTTTCAAAAACCTGAAGAAGCGAAAAAAAATGATTGGAAAATATTATTCCAACGAATCGGAGAAATAGCGAAAATATTTTTAATTTCAATCGCAATTTTTTCTTTTTTTCTTCCTGCGGTTTTTGTTAATCCGGAATATCTTTTCAAAGGCATTGGCCAATTTTTCAATTGGAAAAGTGTTTCCCTATTGGCAATGATGTTTTTAGCGCTCGCCATGATCACTATTTATACCAAAGACTTCTTCAATAAAATACTTTCTTCACTTTCCAAATACAAAAATGTTTTTGCGATATCTGCATGCCTTCTGTTTTCTCTGCTGCTTGCAATTTCGTTTATCAACGTTTGGACAGGCCAAAACATTGCCCCTGTTGATGCAATGCGCGACGCAGCATATGCTAATGAGCCGAAAGAATTTAATTTCAAACCCGTTATAAACAAGAATGACAATCTTGTTATTAAAAACGCCCGCTTTTTTCTGATGGAAGCATATCCTTTCATTTTTTCTCTAAGCCCGCTTATTTTAGGGGCGGTAATTTTTGTAAGTTACCTTTCTTGGAAAAAGAAGCTTCAAGACGAAATAGCATATCCCGTAGTAGCAATATTTCTTTTTTCACTCGCCTATTTCGCTTCAACTATTTCTGCAGGCGTAGTAACAAATGTGCGTTATTCTATCGCGCTCTATCCATTGCTCGCAATCGTCGGAGCTTTGGCAATAATGAAACTTGGAGGTTTGCTAAATTTTGATACTAAAAAATTCAACATTATTATTTCGTTGATAATTATTATTTTCGGATTATTTACTTTTTGGTCAATGAAACCATTTTACTTCAGTTATACGAATTTTCTTTTGCCGCAAAAATATACAATCCATGACTCTTGGGGACACGGCTCATATGAAGCCGCCAATTATTTAAATTTTCTTCCTAACTCGGAAAAATTGATAATTTGGTCCAACAGCGATACAGTCTGCCGTTTTTTCAAAGGCAAATGTCTGCGCAGTCGCAAAATAGACCTTGCCAAAGTAACACCTGATTATTTTGTGATTTCCAAACGCGGCGCGCTCAAAACAAGCAACCGATTCTTACTACTTAATAATCCTAATGAAAAGAAAGACAGCGACTATTATTTCAATAATTTGAAAAAACTTTCCGTTTGGGAGTTGTTAATAGATAACCGGGAAGATAATTTCATAAGAGTGATAAAATATGAAAGATAAGTTTATTAGACATCTCAAGTTTCTCAAGAAATTTATCGTAACGCATCAAGTCGCAATTATACTCTTGACCATCATATTGTTTGGCGCCTTTTTGCGCTTAGACGATTTTTCCAATTTGGCACGCTTCAATCAAGATCAGGTACGCGATGCGCAAATTATCGACGCGATGGCAAAGGGAGAATCCTTACCACTCCTTGGTCCCAAAGCGGGTGGTACAACATTTAAGCTTGGTCCCGCTTTTTATTATCTGCAATATCTTTCTGGCATAATTTTCGGCTTTACCCCTTCAGGCATCGCTTTTTTCGTGCCAATTTTAGCCATTTTTTCCATTGGCTTATTCTATCTACTGCTTCGCAATATATTTTCCGCAAAGATATCACTGACGCTTACTTTTTTATATGCCATATCTTTCTATGCGATCAAGTATTCCCGCTTTGCTTGGAACCCAAATTCGATTCCCTTTTTTCTTTTCGCTTTCATCTTGCTGCTGCTTCCCATAATCAGCAGGAAAGCCAAAACATATCACCACCTTCTTCTTGGTTTAGTAATCGGCATCGGCATGCAATTGCATACCACTATGCTGATATTGATGCCACTATTTTTGTTTTTGGTCTATTTTTATGCCTTTTGTAAAGACAGCGAATTGAAGATAAATTTTTCAATAAAAAAACTCGCCAAGTCTGATATAAAATTCAAGAAAATTAATCCAGTCAAAATCTTAAAGGGATTACTCGTTTCCTTGTTGATTATCATCGTTTTGAATTTGCCTTTTTTTGTTTATGACTTCCAATATGAAGGCAGGAATATCAAAGCATTTTTTGCCGGCGCGGGAACAAAAACAGAAAAAACCGTTTCTTTTCCCAAAAAAATCCTGTTGGACACACAACTATTTGCACAAGGTTCCACATATGTCTTGACCGGATATGAGCCACAGAAAAACTGGCTTAATCCTATCAAATTGCTTCGCTCAAAATCCCTATCCGAAATATCATTGGCCGTTTTCAGCTCATCCTTATTGCTTGTTGGAGCATATTTACTCTACAGAAGAATCAGAAAAGAAAAAGATGGGACTGCAAAAAATACCTTATTAATAGTTGCGTCTTTTTCTATATTGTCTTTTTTGCTCTTTCTGCCACTGGGCAATGAACTCAATATTCGTTTCTTCATAACTTTGATCTTTTTGCCATTTATATTACTCGGACTTATCTTAGAAAAAATATCACAAAAATATAACAAAATCTTATTATTAGCGTTGCTCGCATTCATCTTGTCTTTTTTCTTCTTAAACATAAACACTTATTCCAAAACATATGATCTTGAAAATTACCGTGCGCCGGAAAGCGCCTATGGCGGCATAAGCGTCGGCGAAGCTGAAAAAATAGCAAAATTCATTTTAGATAAAAGCAATCAAGCTCAAAAAAATCCTTACTATGAAAAATTTGAATTTTCCCGCTCAGTTGTTTATTTCGCTCAAAAAGATGGGGTAAAAGTCTCCGCTTACTCGGAAAAAAACGGCCTACCTGAAAACGGAATGCTTTTTGTCATTGCAAAAAAAGAATCCCTGGATAAATTATTGAAAGAGAAAAATCGCAACTATGAAATTATTGATTCCTTTTCCATTGGCAGGTTTTTTGTTATTGCATTGCTACCAAAGGAATTTGCGGAATGTAAACTTGGTTTTATAACAGACCTTCACACAAAGCGACCCAAATCAACCCCAAAAAAACTCGATATTACCGAAACAAGAACTTTGCAAAATTTTCTAACAAAAATGAATGATGACTTTAAACCAGATCTTGTTTTTGATGGCGGTGACACAATAGAAGGAACAAATCGCAAGGGACAAAAATCAATTGATGATTATTTAACAACCCTGTCACATTTTGAAAAATTATCAGTTCCAAGTTATCACGTGATTGGCAACCATGATTTGAGGGGTTTAAGTAGAATAGAGTGGGCAAGGTTAAATAAAAAAACAGATACCTATTATTATATTGACCACAAAGGATTTAGATTTTTTGTTTTAGATGGCAGTGACAGAAGTGATGGGGATAAAAACCGATATGCTATGTCTGATATGCAGATCAATTGGCTTGAAAAATCTCTAAGCGAGACCGAAAAACCAAAAATTGTTTTTATTCACTACCCATTATTTCAGCAACGCCTTCTTGGCGGTGATAAAATACTGAGCGATTCACAGGCATTGCAACTGCATGAATTGTTTTCCAAAAACAATGTGCTGGCAGTGTTTTCAGGACACACTGAAACATTGAGTTACGAAGAACGTGACAGCGTAAGATATTTTGTCCTTCCTGGAACAGACCGGAGTCAAAAAAAACCGGTTCATTGGTACGAGTGTTTTTCTGAAATAACTTCCCGTGAAAACAAAGTTAATGTGGATCTTTATTATAAAAAATCAATTGGGAAAGGATCATATGAAAAGCTCCCAATTCCTTCCGAAAAATATGATGGAATCGAAAAATAAATTTATCCCCTTCTTTTTAAGTATGCTGGCAAGGCCATGGCATTTACCAACATCATCAAAAACCTGCCGAAAAGTGCCACCGCCACTGCCTGAGATGCGCTAATACCAAAAATGCCAAAAAATGCAATATACGCCCACTCTTTGAGACCTATGTTGCCAATGCTTATAGGCAAAGAAGTAACTACGCTTGTCATGAAAACTATTGAAAGGAAATCGGTCAGATTTATGTTAACATGCAGTGCCTGAAATGAAGCGTAGTTTAAAATTGCCAGACCAGTAAAAACATATAATGCTGTCCAAAAACTCACCGAAGTTATGGCTTTTTTATTATTAAATTCCTGCAATGCTCCTAGCACTGGTTTTACTAGTTCCGGAAAATGACTTGCTAACTTTTTGGCAAAAGTTGTTTTGGAAAATATCATAAAAATAATAAAACAGCTCAATGCCACGGTCATAAGAACTATGATCGACATCAACCAATCGTTTTTTCTCACTGTTTCATTAGAAAGACCAAAAATTATCGCAAAAAATACAGTTACAATAAGTCCGCTTATACGATCCATAATTACAGTCGCCACAGCCTTTTTTTTATTGCCTTCCTTTCCAGCCATCGCCAAAGCACGATAGGTATCGCCTCCGATTGTTGAGGGTAAAAAAGTATTAATAAAAGATCCCGTAAGATAACGAAAAAAACTTTGCCACACATTCATCTTAAAACCTAGGCTTGCAGAGATATATTTCCATTTAATTGCTGAAAAGAAAACACTCAACACATAGACAATTATAAAAACAAAAATTCCCCAAAAGGAAACTCCACGCAACAATTCTAAAAACTTTTCCCAATCAATCTTAAAAACAAGCCAAGTAATGAGCAATAGGCTTATGAAAATTTTTAATACAAGTTTAATTATTTTATTTTTATCAAATTGAGCCATTCGCTATTTTTAAGTTAAAGATTAAAAGAACACAAGTTAAAAGAAATTTCTATTACATCTTTTTTCCTTTCACTTTTCACCTTTAACTCTCCATTTTTAACTATCCATTTTTTTCAAATTAATCACTTCTTGATATAGCTCAACGTATTGTTTGGCCACACTCTCCCAACTCAAAGTCAACGCCAATTCCCTGCTTAACCTGCCCATATTCTTGCGCAGTTGTTCCTGTTCAATGAGCATTGACAGTTTATCCGTCAAATCATTACTATCTTGCATCTTCACAATCAAGCCATTTACACCGTTTCTGACCAATTCATCACTACCCCCCGTTTGAGTCGCGATGATCGGAAGTCCGGAAGCCACAGCTTCCAACATCGTGTTGCTCATACCTTCATTAAGTGAAGGCAAAACAAAAACATCCGCTTTACGATATTCTTCTGGCAATTGTTCATGCGGAATCAAGCCCCTGAAAGTAACACTGTGCGAAAGCCCCAACCCTCGTACCAAATTTTCCAGTGATTCCCGCTCATTTCCATCACCTATGATTGTCAGATGGACATATGGATGATTAATAATAAACCTCTCCAGCGCCTTAATAAGAAATCGAATGCCTTTGCGCGGGGTAATACGAGAAACACAAATGATTTCAAATTTTTCTTTTATTTGTTCTTCTTCGGCAGGAAAGAATATGTCTGTATTAACACCATTGGGAATCACACCAATTTCTTTTCCTGGTTTGCTTTGCAGGGCGAGCTCTTTTAACCCCTTGCTATTCGATATGACAAATGCGGCATTTTTCCATATGGTTTTTATAATAGGAGTGAGGATAGCGTAAAGACCTTTAAATCTCTCACTATATCCCGGAACGTCGGCACCGCGCAGAGACACGATGTATGGCAATTTTCTGCGCAATTTTAATCCGTAAGACAAAGTCCCGCAAGGAACAGAAAAGAATGAGTGTGTCAGATCAAAACGGTTTTCTTTCGTCAACTTGAGAGAAAATTTCCAAGCCGCGCGAGTATAACGAATAAGATCCCCTTTGGTTTGATAATGCAGATTATTCGCATTCTTACCAATAGGTAGCCGATGTATTTTGATATTATCGCCAATAGTTTCGACGCTGTATTTTTCATCAATCGAAGAAGTAACGAAATCTACTTCCACGTCAGGCATTTTGGCATATTGCTCGAGAATGTATTTGGAAGCATTTCCGGCACCTCCTCCAAGCGGAGGATATTCATAATTGAAAAATAATACTCTCATATGATACTTTTTGGCAAATTAAATGTTTTTCTGATTACTATTTTATCATAATCCAGGCTCAATATCCAATTTAAGTATCCAATTTAGGCCTTGACATGGGTATTTTTTTGCAAGATAATAACAAATAAATATTGTTTTTTTGTTATTTTAAAACAGAAAGGAGAGGGAACGCATGTCCATAACCACAGCATTTGACAGATTGTTAAGTAAAGAACGAGAAGCAATAATCAAAACCATGCGCGAAGTAAGAGAATCTCGTAAAAAAGACCCTGGAAACAAGTTTTTTAAACAACCGCAAGGTCTGAGAAAAGTCGCGCTGAGCTATCTCGAAAAGAAATTAAAGGAGGAACATGGCAAAGGAAATGTAATTCTGCAAATTTAAAACCCGAGTCCCTCACCAGCAAAAGCCGCCCCGGAACCCCAAGGCGGCTTTAACTTTCTTCTAATAAGCTAAAAGCCTAATCGCCTAATGCCTGTTATTTTCCTCTTCCTATCGATCGGTATTCGAATCCCATTTCTTTCATTTTCTTCGGTTCATAGAGCAAGCGTCCGTCGAATATCAAAGGGTTTTTCAGACGCTTTTTCATTTCCTCGAAATCAGGTGTACGGAATTCTTTCCATTCGGTAACAATAAGCAAAGCATCCGCTCCGTCCAAGGCGTCCCGTTTGTTTTCAAAATAAGCAATTTCCGTATTATTACCAAAATATTCCGGAGTCTGAGCCATAGTCATAGCTTCTGGATCATGGGCTTGAATTTTTGCTCCCTTCGAAATCAATTCGTTTATGATAGTGATTGCAGAAGATTCCCGCATATCGTCAGTCCCCGCTTTAAAAGCCAATCCCCAAACTGCGAACTTCTTGCCTTTCAAATCTTCGCCCAATTCATCAACCACCATCTGTGCTAAAACATGCTTTTGTTTTTCATTGGTATCCAAAGTCTGTTTGAACATTGTCGCATCATAGCCGAAGTCCTTGGCGGTCTTAATCAACGCTTTAACATCTTTTGGAAAGCAAGATCCTCCGAATCCTGGCCCTGCATACATGAAAGGTTCGCCAATACGCGGATCTGCGCCCATCGCCCTGCGCACATGATCAAAATCAGCCCCAGCTATTGAACAAATATTGGCAAGCTCATTATTGACAGAAATCTTGGCTGCTAAAAAGCAATTGGAAGCATATTTGACGATTTCTGCAGTCTTGGGATCCATGGCGAAAAACCTTCCTTCACGGCGCATGAAAGGTTCATAAAGTTCGCGCATCGTGTCGATAGACGATTCATCATCAGCCCCTACAACCACCCTACTCGGTTCCATAAAATCCTTAACTGCCGTGCCCTGAGCAAGAAATTCAGGATTGCTCACTACGTGAAATTCGATCTCTTTTCCCCTCTTGGACAATTCTTCCACAACTGTTTCTTTCACCAAATCTGCAGTCCCGACCGGAACAGTAGATTTATCGACGATTATCAAAGGATGGTCCATGGACTTTCCTATTGCACTGGCAACATCCAACACATGACTTAGATCAGCACTGCCATCCTCATTTGGAGGGGTGCCGACAGCGATAAATATGATGTCGCTCTTTTTGACCGCGTTTTCGAGATCATTCGTGAAAGTCAGCGTTTCATTCTTAAGATTTTTTTGTACCAATTCATCCAAACCATGTTCGTGCAAAGGCACTTTGCCTTTCATAAACATTTCAACTTTTTTCTGGTCTTTATCGACACAAACCACATTATTACCCATCTCAGCAAAACACGCACCCGTGACAGAACCCACATAACCAGTACCAATAACTGCGATTTTCATAACTCTACTAATTACGAATCAGTACAAATATACAAATGTACGAATCGAATTTCTATTATTTCTATTATATTTCAACTATCTTTCTGCCCTATTTTTTCTTTTAACTTTTAACTTTTATCTGTTTAGTATTTCCTTTATATTATAATTCATCTTTTGATGATTGCGATAATAATTTTTAACCATGATGTCAGCAAGTAATCCGGAAACGAAAAGTTGGATGCCGACCAAAACCAAGAATATTCCCATCAAAGGCCAGATCCTTTCCGAAATGGAAGCACCAAAAAAGATTTTTTCCACGGCCATCCAAATCAAAATCGCTCCACCCAGAAGCGACATCGCCATTCCGGTTCCTCCGAAAAGATGGAGTGGCCTTCCGGAATATTTGCGCCAAAACCAGACCGAAATCATGTCGGCAAATCCTTTAATTGCTCTTTTCCAATTGTATTTGGTCTTTCCGTGCACGCGCGGATGATGCGAAACTTTTACTTCACCGACCGTAAAACCTTCGAGTTGCAAAAGTGCCGGAATGAAACGATGCATTTCCCCAAACAGATCAATGCCCTTGAAGCATTCCCTTCTGTAAGCTTTCAGACTACAGCCGCTGTCATGAATAGTGTCATGCAAGAGAATCTTGCGCAGAAGATTGGCTCCGCGCGAAAAGAATTTTTTGCTGAAAGTGTCTTTTCTTTGCCAACGCCATCCGGACACGATGTCATATCCCTCGGCCATTTTTTTGAGAAGCAACGGGATGTCAGCTGGATCATTCTGAAGATCCCCGTCCATGGTGATGACGATATCGCCGGTCGAATGTTTGATTCCGGCGTCAAAAGCGGCAGTCTGACCGAAATTCTTGCGTAATTTTATCAGGATCAGCGGTGACAATCCTTCACAATCCTTGACTGTTCCGTCTTTGCTTCCATCATCCACGAAAATAATTTCAAAAGGCTTTCCTAATTTATTGCAAGCTTCATTAATTCGGCGATGCAATTCTTTCACATTTCCCTCTTCATTATACAAAGGCACCACTACCGATAAAAAAGGCTTTTCCATAGGTTTGAAATTTTATTAGAGCTATAAATTAGAGTCATTAGCGTGCTTATTCGAGTCATTAGAGTCGCTTTTATTATTGTATATCCTAGGCGAAAAATGGGCAAATATATTTGGCTTTTATATCTTCTTGTCCCGTGATATAATAAGCGTGTTCCCTTTTTGGGATATTAAACAATAAAAAAAGAACCATGAACAAAAGAATTATGTTCCTGGCAATAGGTGTCGCCGTAGCATTTCCTCTTTCGGGGACATTTGCTAATGCAACCATTGCTGTAAAGCCAACAGCTGAAGAAACCGCCACTAAAAGAGCGGAAATTCAAACTCGCAAAGAAGAACTTAAAACAACCACAGAAGAAAAACGCGCCGAAATTCAAACCCGCAAGGAAGAATTGAAGGCAGAGATGGAAGAACTAAAAACCCAAAAGAAGCAAAACCGCGAACAATGGTGTAAGAATGTGCAAACACGCATAGACACCCGTATGAACCGCTACGAAAACAACCAAGCAATGTACCAGAAAGTATATTCCAACATGCAAACACGCTTGCAAAAACTTTCTGAAATGCTTGCGGGAAAAGGCGCCAATGTAACCCAATTAAACACCGATCTTGCCAAACTTGGAGAACTTATCAAAAAACTGGACACTGACTATGCATCATTCACCACAGGACTTAAGGAAACCCAAAGTGTTGCCTGCGGTCAATCTGATGGAGAATTTAAAAAGCAACTTGGAGAGGCTCGCAATGTTCTTCCTTTAATCAAAGCAGATCGTCTTGCGATCAAGAATTTCTACCAAACAACCATAAAGAAAGATTTGCAAACTATCCGTCAAACGATAGCAGCAGCAAATCCCGAAGAAACAGCTGATGAAACAGAGGTTGAAACAGGAGGAACTCAAAAAACAACAAAATCCTCCGGTTTCAATTCTCCTAACCCTAATCCTGCCCTAAAACAATAAATAAATACTTAAAACGAACAATATGAACGCAAAAAAGATATTATTGCTGATGGCACTTCCGGTCTTTGTTTTTGTACTTTCTGGCTGCGGACAAAAGACCGTCCCTCAAACTACTCCGACTGCACAAACCGTCGAACCGAAAATCCAACCTGATCAAAAACAACAATCCGAGCCTCCGAGGCCTCCGAGCAATCCTGTTCAAGCTATTGATAGCGAAACAAAATCCCTTGATCAGGAAATTGATTCGGCAACGGAAGAAATTGACAGTGCCGAGCTTTCTGATGCACAGTTTGGGTTGTGATAAGTGACAACTATTGGTTTTTTACTAAAAAACTGCTACTATTAAGGTAGTAGTTTTTGATTTTTTAAAAAAATTGAGCCCAATGAAAATAAAAATAACAATTTTATTATTATTAACCATCATCACCTTTCAGCAATCTTGTTTTGTCTTGGCTGAAGAAACAAGTAGTAATGAATCTGAAGTCACTGATGATTTTGATCTTTTTTATAAATATGAACAATATTTGAAATATAAAAAAGGCAAAAAATACAAGGAATATAAGGAATATAAGGAAAAATATGCTTTTAAGGATCAAGCTGAACGGTTAAAATATAAGGATGCTTATGAGAAATATAAGTTATTCAAATCCAATCCCGTTAGGTATGCTTCTTACGCAAAATATTATGAGATGTATAAGCGTTATAAAAATTATAAAAACAAATACACTCCTGTAAAAAAATATTCTAAATATAAAAAATATAACAAATCCTCTTATAAAAAATACAGAAAATATGGCGGCAGCGCGTATAAGGCAGGTTACAATCGCTATAAAGCCCTTTTAAAGTCACAGGAAAAAGGTGAAGCTAATCTCGGCGGCGGAACACTCGGACCGGAAATTAGTGTGGGAGTTTGGAGTTATTCAAGAGATTCTTTGCGTGACAAACCTTTTCATATTGAAGCTAACAAGGCTTATCGCATTTTGGATAATAATGGAAATGTAATTGCCTCTTCAATTGACGGAACCACTCAAACATATGTCACCTATCTCTCTGATGGCAACCTTAAGGTTTACGGTTCCATTTCAGATAAAACTGTAAGTACCCAAGTGACTTTTGATGCTGCAGACGGCAATAATGAAGCAATTATTTTTGATGCTCATCAACCAGACTCATCATACGATCAATATCGCGACAAGATGCGTATTCGTTACAGTGACGATTCCAAAAATATTTGGGCGATTAATATTTTGCCCATGGAACATTATGTCTGGGGTATGGGTGAAACAACCGGCGTTAACAGCGAGCACACGAAAGTTATGACTGTTATTTTCCGCACATATGGATATTGGAAACTGAAATACAGCACCAAATATGCTAAGGAAGGATTTAAAGTAAGTGCGACTCCTGGAAATCAAATATACAACGGCTATGACTGGGAGGAAGACCATCCGACAATCAAAAGCGCTGCCGAAAGCACACGTGCGCAATTAGTTATGTATGGAAATGAAATTGCCCTTACTCCATATTCCTCTTGGACTGATGGCAGAACAAGAAGTTTTGAGGAACGTTGGGGTTCCACTGATTATCCATGGTGCAAATCAGTTAGTGATCCTTATGGCAAACATCCAACCATGTCCACCGCACAATTGGAAGCGGCCGGCAATCACATGGTAGGTCTCAGCGCGCATGGCTCTGTTTCATTGGATTACGATCATGGAAAGAATTACGACTATATCCTACATTATTATTTCACCGGTATCAGATTGTTAACGGCTTATTAATCCAATTCAAACGTTATAAACTTTTAACTTTAGAATCATATGAAGCTTTCTTCAAAAATAGGTATTTTCTTGTTTATAATCGGATTAGGAATACTGGCTTATTGGGGTTGGCCAATCATTTTCGACCGCTACACCACAGAAACAGAAAGAGAATCCCAAGAACAGGACCCTATTTCCAACAGCGAAGAAGCTGCCTTGGATGAAGAAAGTGGCGACATGCCCGAAGAAGAAGCTCCCGACTTGGCCGACGAAGATCTTGCTGGTGAAGGTGATGAATTTTTGCAGATTTCAAAGCAAGACTGTGACAACGGCTGCAAGGAATACACCGAAAAAGAAGATTTGGATTATTGCAAACAAGTTTGCGGACTGTCCGCTATCAACGAAAAAGCTGATGGCTGCGATGCACTGGAAGATCTTGAAAAAGATTATTGTTTAAAAGATTTGGCGGTAAGCAAAAAGGATCTGAAGATTTGCGATGAAATTGAAGACAGTGGCATCAAGAAAACTTGCAAAAACCGTGTAACGGAAGATATTTTAGACACTCCCTAACACCATTGACAAAAACGCAATTCAATAATAGAATTATTAGCTGTTTAAAATAACAAGCAGGAGGTGATTATATGTCACTTACATTGGTTTTACTTTTGTTATTTCTGATTACCTTGGCTATTATTTTCCTGTTGAAAAGATTAGGAATAAGGCAGCCTGATACGACGGCAGATAAAAATCCGAACGTCAAACCAACATCACCTTGGTCTCGTCGGTGATTTTCACCGGCAAAAAAACAATCCCGCATCACATCATCTGATGCGGGGTTTTTATTTTTACTAGAGCTTTTTTATAATTCTATGGAAAATTTTTCACCTCGCTTAATTCCTCCTTCGATAATCTTGCGCGCAATCAGATCTTCAACAGTGTTTTCAACATAGCGATTAAGTGAGCGAGCTCCAAACATTGGATTATAGCCATTGGCAATCACATTTTCCACCACAGAATCACTAAAATTAACCATAATATTCTTTTCCGTTTCTAATCTGCGCGCAAGTTTTTGCAAAATAAGTTTTGTCACGCTTCGCAATTCTCCGTCATTAAGGGGCCTGAAGAAAATTACTCCATCAAAACGATTCAATAATTCCAGGCGGAAAATTCCCTGTTCAACAACATGATCGATTATTTTTTGTTTGATATCTTTAGCAGTTTCTCCTTTCACTACCAAATCTTTAATGAGCGGAGCGCCCGCATTGGAAGTGGCAATTATTATCATGTTGCGAAAATTTATTTTTTCACCAAATGCATCGGTAACAAAACCTTCATCGAGAATCTGAAGAAATAAATCAAGAACAGAAGGATACGCTTTTTCCACTTCGTCCAATAGTAGTAATGTGTAAGGATTTTCCTTAGCCTTACTTATAAGCAAACCAGGCTGATTCAAATTTGCATTACCAATCAAACGATCAATTGAAGCAGGATTTTGATATTCACTCATATCTAAACGAATCATATTTTCTTCGCCACCAAAATATGCCCGCGCCAAAGCTTTGGCGGATTCCGTTTTGCCTACACCAGTCGGTCCCAAAAACAAGAAGCTTCCGATCGGTTTTTTTTCGTCGCCAATGCCAGAACGTACACGCCTAAGAGCTTGTGCGATTTGATTTATTGCTTCTTCTTGTCCTATAACATGTCTATGCAAAGATTCTTCGAGATTAAGCAATTTTTTTCTTTCACCAGCACCAAGCTCTCCGTGTGGCACACCAGTTTTTAAAGTCAAATATTCGTTTATTGTTTCCGGTGTAATATATTTGCTATTTTGCTTTCCTTGCCACGCAGTCAACACTTCCATTGCCAAATCAAGCGCTCGCTCAGGCATCGGATCACGCCAATTGTATTTCTCCGCATCCTGAATAATTGTTTTCAGTGCAGGCCAAGTAAACAATACTTTTTCCGACTCATGCCAAGACATTTTTTCCAAAAGAATTTGCATGGTTTCCTCCTGCGTTGGTTCTCGCAATTCAACCACTTGAAAATACTTGGCAATTGATTCTTGCTTCTCAATTAACGTGTGATATTCATGCGGGGTGGAAGTAGCAATCAATTGAAATGAATATATTCCCAAAAATTCATTCAGTACCAAGGAAATGTCGGGATGAAAAATATTTTCCTGCTTACCCAAATAATGTTCAATGTGTTCGATCACCAAAATAATATTTCCAGCATATGCCACCTCGGTAAAAATATTGCGTAGCATATTTTCCACATCCTCCCCCCTGCTTAAACAATCGGAAATTGCACTACCAATATCCAGCAAAAGCAACCTTTTGTGTGCAAAATAACCATCCAATTCTCTTTGTCTAATCTGCCTACCAAGAGAATGAATAAGTGTTTTTTTACCAACACCAGCAGCGCCGACAAGCAGCGCGCAATTTTGATCCGGACGCTGCAAGATCATGCTAACAATTTTCTTTTCATCATGACGACCAATCAATTTAGAATCACGATATTCCGTGGGATCACCCAGACTAAGATCTGTGACATAATGATCAAGATTAACTGTGTAACCATAGCGCCATTGCATTCCGATTGGCATTATTCTTGCCAAATTTTCTTCGCTCCAAAAATCTTTTTTTTCCTTTTTTTTATCTACAATATTGCATTCATATGAAACTATTTCAATAAAGTCTTCATAACTGATACCATATTTTTTCAAATATTGCCCAAATAGTTGTTCACTTTCCAGAAGTTCACGCGGAATATCTGCTACTGACAAACCCATTCTTTCAGCGATTCTTTGAAAAATTGGCCTCGTAAATAAATCGTGATGTGATAGTTCTGACATTTTTATCCTTGTAGCGTTGCGATATGACCAAAAAATAATCAAAAAATATATAAATTCCACTCCAACTACCGGAAACAAAAGTTGTCTATTTAAAAAAATTATGATTATAGCTCCTATAATCAAAAAAGGGAATGCGATCCATGAAATAAGAAAGCTCAAACTGAGCAGCAATGCCAAGCTGACCATTATCAATCCTGAAGTCAAAACTAAAAAACGCACAGTAGCACCAACAAAGCGTGAGATAATGTTTTCCGCCAAGGTTTCCAAGGCTCGTATCGGATGAATACCACGCCAGGATTTTGGAGTAACATCGCGATGCCAAGGATAAAAAAGCGTAGCAGCCATTTCGCCGATTGAAAAAAAACGCCACAAAAATGCAATGTAACGCTTTTCCAATTCCAAAAGGCCGTGCAAACCGCCTTCATAAAACCACGCGAAAATATTCTGCCTCGTTTTCATTTTGTGTTTATTTTTTGTATACGCAAATACTATCCAACTACCCCAATTTTACCCCAACCCTAACTGCTTTGCAAATCACCTCTCCCAAGGTATAATTAACCAAGATGAAACATAGGACATTTTCCCCAAACGACTGGAATATCTTGCTTGCCGGAGCACTCACTTGGGTTATTTTTGCTTTGGGAGCGATAATTTTTGCGCTTTTGGGAATTTTTTGGAAACCCTTGATAATAACCCTATTTTTTGCGACATTTTTCGGTTTCATCGTAGTGGTATTCCTCAAGGGCTGGCATCGTACTGCTTCCTTGGAGCTATTTGCTATCTTAATCATATCCTTTTTTGTAGCCTATATTTGGACGCAGTACACCCAGCCAACTATTTTTTCTGGTCGCGATCAGGGTTCAATCAGCGAAGCCGCCATTCGTTTGACCGAGAATCAAATCTTGCCGTTTTCCACAATCGAAAGCCAAGAATTTTTCAAAATATACGGTCCAGGAAAGGCACTCAATTTTCCCGGCTTTTTCTATTCCTCTAATGGCTCATTGGTAACTCAATTTCCCTTGGGCTACATTTGTTGGTTGGGAGCATGGTTTTCATTACTAGGAATTTTTGGCTTGATTCTAGCAAATACTTTGCTAGCCTGGTTTTTTCTTATCATGTCATATGCACTCATGCGTCGTTTCGTCTCTCCTCTTCCCTCTTGGCTGTTTTTTCTCTTATGTTCAACTTCTTTTCAGTTCGTTTGGTTTTCGCGCTTTACTCTAAGTGAAAACATGGCATTGCCTCTGCTTATAACTTCCATACTTTCACTGCATCTTTTCACTTTAAACTCCAGACGCGGATCATATGCAGTATGGTTTTTATCAACCTTGACTTTAGCGCTCACACGCATAGAGGGACTTGCCATTGCATTTGTCGGCTTGATGGTTATTTTTTCTTATCGCCACACACGCCATTATATTCGCAAACATGCCAAGTATACTCTTGCAATTCCAGCCGCAGCGTCTCTTGTCTTACTTACTCTCAGTGCATATCATGATTGGGCTTTTTACCGCGAGATGGCCAAAGTCATAAAAAGAATTGTAATGCCGACCACGAATCAAATATCCGCAATAGATACATCTTTATGGCTAGAGAATTTACATTTTTGGAAAATACTTTGGTCATATTCTTTGGCTCCATATATCATCCTTGGCCTTGTGGTCATAGCAATAGCTTTTATCAAAGGGCGTTTTCGTTTACTTTTGCCTTTTTTTATAGCCTTACCTACATTTATTTATCTAGCCGACCCTCATATCTCCATTGATCACCCTTGGATGTTACGCCGTTACATGTTTGCCGCTGTTCCCATATGCATGATGTATAGCGTTATTGGTTTGACAAAAATTTTTAATTCAGAAGAAAAAAATGTTCGAAGAATGTTTTTCAAAATATCTGCAATCTTTTTCATCTCAGCCTTATTTATTGGAAACGTAATAGTCCTAAAACCCTATGCCACCTTTGCCGAAAATAGAACTTTATTTGAACAAACTGAAGAACTCTCCGCTAAATTTTCCTCCGATGATCTAATACTAATAGATCGCACAGCCACGGGAGACGGCTGGGCTATGATTACCAATCCCATGAGCTCCCTCTTGGGCAAACATGCTGTATATATATTCAACATCTCGGATATAGAAAAAATAGACCGTTCTAAATTTGCCAAAACATTCCTTATTATCCCCAAACAAACAGAAGACGAATATCTTCAAAAACTTGGGGACAAAATAAAGCCTTTTTGTAAATATTTCTTGTCAACTCAACGCTTGGAAATTATTAATAAAACAAGAGACTATAACAAAGTAAGTCTTCCCCAGATAAAAGATGTTGTAATCAATGGAACAATATATGAATATAATTAAAGAAAAAATTAAAAAAAACTTAAATGATTGGGCTTTTTGGACTTTAGTAGCACGCCTTTTTGTATGGCTCTCTTTTTTTATTGCGGGTTTATATTTCCTGCATGTGGTGCTCTTTCCCTCCCGAACATTTGAATATTTTTTCGACACACCCAGTGCCTTAAAAAACACCGTAGCCGATCCGCGCATAGACGAGCAGTCAGTCAACAAGGGATTGCTAGACAAAAATTCTCCCCTTGTTTTCAATACCAATTTAGTAGGTTCGTATTCCCACGTACTAATAAGTTTGGAGTTAAATAAAAAATCATCAATACCTGAAGAATTTCTCTCTAGCATAAGGAGGTCTTATAGAGCTTTCCTTTTTCCTGAAGAAGGAGTTGCGAATTTTGCAGATGGATCATTAATAACCGATGGTGAAAGTTTCTTCATGATTTCACAGGGAAAAATACGCCAATTCTCGTCAATTGAACAACTCAAAACCCGAGCCCTGGATCCAAAATCTTTCTTATTTGTCAACAAAGATTCCCTTTCTGTTCTCGACTCTGACATAGCAATAGAAACAAATGAGTTTCCAGATGGATCCTTTCTAAAAATTGATTCTATTTATTACCAAATAAGAGATGGCGTTTTATTTAAATTCCTTAGTGACACCGCTTTCAAGACCAACGCTAACGAAACATGGGCACAACTTGCCGATCCAGATTTACTCAACAAATATGTCCTTTCGGAAATTCCAATTGGATTTCGTGATGGTACCCTGGTTTCATCTAACGAATCTGTCTTTATTCTTTCCGGCGGCAAAAGATATCCCATAGATAATGTGGAAACATTCACTGCTATGGGATATTCATGGGATGATCTCATAGCCATAACCCCAGAAGAACTTGGCGCATATGAAAAACAAAAGCTTTTCACGCAAGATTCACCTCACCCAGATGGCACTGTATTTGTGGATAAAATCTCCGGAGATTATTTCATGGTTAGCAAGGACAAGAAAAAGCGTTTTATTTCCTCCCTTGCTGCCCAATCATATTTGCGAGGCTCTTCCGCTATAACAGTAGATGCAAATAGCATCGAAGTCGCTGCTGATTGCAAAATGAATGAATCATTTTCTTTGTTTTCTAAAAATTTCATTTGCCAAGTACCCTTGATTAAACTTGCCGAGCTTCCAGGAAACGATTTTGAATTCTCTCTTATCTCAAACGTTGATAATGTTAAGGCAAAATATTTAAACATTACTTTCAAGAAAGTAATCGGCAATGAAAATATGTTTTCATCTCTTGCTCAAATTAAAGGAAACATTAAAAAAAATTACTATGGAAGTCAACCACAATAAAATAACAAATATTATGCGTGTTTTGCATGTTGCCCTGCAAGATGCTTTGACTCTGCTGCTACTAGGTTCATTTGGGCTTTTATTCATGGAAGCTACCCTCCCAGGATTTATTTCAGGTCGAATTTCTTTTGCAATAATAGGGATAGGTATCGCAATACTTTTTTTTGCAAATATACTAGTTGCAAAAAAAATACATTCTTCCTATCAGCTTAATGAAAAAAAACATCTTCCTTTTGTACCCTTTCTTACAGTATTGCTATTTCTATTCGCAGGCAATGCACTACTTAAACTTCCCCTCTGGCAAAATTTAGCTATTAGTGTTGTGCTAACAGCCGCCTTTTCTCTTATTTTAGACTCATCAATTCTTAACGGACGAAAAAAATAGCGGCTGCAAATTAAACCCACACGCTTGGTTTGCATGTTTTTTTGCTTTCACTTGTATATTTTAATACTTCCCTTTGATCCAATCCAGCGTTTCCCTTGCGCACTTATCCCAAGAAAATTCTTTTACTCTTTCAAATCCTTTAACTACCAATTTTTCTCTCAATGAAATATCATCTGTTATGCTGGCTATTTTTTCGCATAAATCTTGCACATTTTCCGTTTCAAAATATTGCACTGCTTCACCTCCCACTTCAACCAAGCTTGAATTTCGCGCACAAATTGTTGGCAATCCCGAAGCAAGAGCCTCGAGCACTGGAATACCAAAACCTTCATATAAAGAAGGAAACACAAAAATTAAAGCATTTCCATAAAGTGCATTCCGCTCTCTAAAATTTATGGTTCCTGTAACTATTATGTCGTTCTTGTAAGGACTATCGTCTATTCGACGAATAACCCCCTCCCACATCCAAGCTTTTTGGCCAGCCAACACCAATTTTAATTGGGGATGTTTATTTTTTATCTTTTCAAATGCCTTGATTAGCACGCTCAAATTTTTGCGAGGTTGAATAGCACCGACGTAAAGAAGGTAGGTTTTAGGTTTTAGGTTATAGGTTTTAGAAATAGACTCGAATTCTTTTTCATCATGAGTTTCGTTTGTAAATAAGCTATTGTCAAACCCGTGATTAATTACTTTCATCGAATCTTCACGACGATCAGGATAAAATTTTTGAATGTCGTTTTTTGTAGATTGAGACACAGCAATAATCTTATCCGCATGTTTAATGGCATAATCAGCCAAAAAATTAAGCTTTCGCAAATCACTCGGCGGAAAATAGTCTGGAAATATCTTAAACGCAAGATCGTGAATAGTCACTACTGTTTGCAAATTTTTGCGGCGCACAAATGGCAAATTATGCATCGGCATCCAAAGCACATCCGGTTCATCACACCAAATTTTGGCTGCAAAAGCGGTTTGTGTCCAAGACAAAGGAAACTGCGGTCGATGAAATTCATAATTGGGTAATTTTGGCGGATCAAGCTGCGGATTATATTTATCCTTATGATAAAGCAAAAAAGAATCCTTGGGGGAAATTTCTCCGAACATTTTGAGCATGTTATACATATATACCCGCGTTCCATCGATCCGCTCATGATCCAAATCCGCGGTATGCACAGCAATTTTCATGTAATTATTGAGAAATAATGGTTTATTTTAGGCTATTTTTTTCATTATATCATATTGACCATTTTTTGAATGCAACCCCTGAAATATTGACAAAATCGCTGGCGTAGTATATAGTAAATACAACTGAAAACGAGAGGCTGACGAGGCACCCGTTTTTTTGTTTTTATATAGTTCCTTTACAGGAAAATAAATCAAAGGAGGTATCAGAAGTGAAAGTAGCAGCCATTTTGACTGCTATGGTATTGGTGTGTGTAAATCCGTTTCATAGCGTCTCGAATGCTTATGTAAGGCTCGCTGATGAGCCAAAACGGATGATAGCCCGGACTATCACGACTGAGAAAATCACAGTTGTAAAAGAGGTACATGTCAAGACTTCCGCTTATTATGCTCCAACCAGAAATCAGGGTGGAAAGTATGCAACCGGAAGTTTTGCAGGAGATGTCAAATTGAATGGCAGCGGTAAAATAACCAAATTTACAGGAAAAAACCGCAAGAAAACCGAACAATAGCAACAGATCCGGATGTTTTTCCCCCAGGCACCAGACTTCGGCTCTATGATCCGGAGTTACCCAAGAATGAACGAGTGTTCTATGATTTAGTAGCAGAAGATGGGGGTGGCGCCATAAAGGGCCACAGAATTGACATATATATGGGCAAAGGTAAACATGCCTTAAAAAAAGCACTCAAATGGGGAAAGAAGCGTATGGTGGCGCAAGTTATTGAAAAAAGAACCAAAAAAGTCACCATTTTAGCGCAAAGATAAATTTACTTTTATCTTATTGATTTAACCAACCAACACACACCGTGTAATTAAATCGGGTGACGCAAAACGTCACCCGTTTTTTTATCCCACAATTACCCTTCTTCAGTGATTCCTAGACATTTAATGTCTAGCATACAAGAAAATTAAATGCCTTCTTTTTTATTTCTACAAAATTCCACTATATGCGTCCATCATTATTTTTATGAACCACGGCAAAATTGCCACGACCGCAATTAATGGCAAAACGAAAGTAACCACCGTAATAATAACCGTCCAAAGAAAATATTTGCGCAGCTTTTCAACCGACGCATACATTGCGTCAATTTTCTTTTCTTGTGCAGTCAGCTTTTCCAAAATTTCTTGTTCCATATATTTAGGCGACTCTAATTTACTAATTTGCACTCGAATGACTCGAATATAAAAATACCCTCCTTTAATAACAAAAATTAGTGATTAAAATTATTTTTTAAATTGGTATAATTAGCGAACTTAATAATCCTCCATTGTAGGTTTATCGATTGCCAAAGGCTCAATGCTTTTTTCCCCACCGGTAATTTTTACCACATCTTTATCAACCTTTCCCAATTCCTTAAACGTATTATTATAGTGACTTACAGTTGTCGTAAGCGAAGTGCCCATTTTTTGCATAAAGGTATCAACAGCCATTAGATGCTTTTGCAATTTGACCACATTCGATTTAATTTCCTTGGCGTTTTCTTCAATTTCCATGGCGCGAAGACCCTGAAGCACCGTTTGTAAATATGCCAAAAAAGATGTTGGCGACACGATAATGACGTGCTTATCACGGAAAGCATATTCAATCATCGAACGCGTATCAATCTTAACCGCACCTACTTTGTTTACTAATAAATCATAGTAAATCGCTTCGGAAGGAATAAACATAAAAGCAAAATCCATTGTTCCCTCTTCTGGTTTGATATATTTGGAAGTTTCGTCGATACGATTTTTCAAATCTTGTTTGAACGATTTTTCCAAAACTTCCCTTTCCGAAGCATCGGACGTATTTAAAATCCTTTCATAGTTTTCCAAAGAAAATTTGGAGTCAATCGGAACTACTTTATCTTTGACAAAAACAGCAGCATCAACGATCACATTATCTTTAAACGCATACTGCATCTTATATGAATTTGGCGGCAAAACATTTTTGAGCGTTTCTTCCAAAAAATATTCACCAAGTACGCCACGTTGTTTAGGATTTTTGAGGATATCCTGCAGACTCTGCAATTGGGCGGAAAAGTTGACTACTTGTTTATTTGTCTCTTCCAATTTTGTAAGACCTGCCACAACATCAGCTATTTGCTTGGCTGATTGCCCTGTTATTCCATGGACCGTTTGCATAGTATGACTGATTTGTTGTTGAGTCGCTTGGTGCGTCTCAGAAAGTTTTTCGTCAACGGTTTTGCGCATCTGTTCGTTCTGCTGCGAAAGTGCGGAAAGTCTTTCCATCATAACCGCGAGTTGCTGCTTAGCCTCTATATTAGCACTATCATCTTTTTTTCTCATAAGCAGAAAAATCACAACAGCAAAACCAATCAGAACAAGTACTAGAAGAATTGAATTCATATGTTTTTGTGTATAAATTTGTTATTACTAAGCTATATTCTCATATTTGAGACAACACCGCAAATGACGAAATTTTTCCTTTTAAAATGAGTATTATCCCATGAGTGTAGCTATTGATAATTCGGTCATATTTGCTATATTTGTCGTAGAATTACCACAAAAAGACCCCTTTAAGGTTCTGTCCTTACTGGGTGCTTTTTATTATATGCCAGCTTTTCCAATCCAAACGTAAAGTAGACAAATTTAGGTTCTGACTATCAATGAAAGCGTAATTTGTATTTCTATTTTTTCTCATAGTGATATTATATCATTTTAACACCCCTGGTCAAATTGCTTTGTTTCAGACATATTTCAAAGTTATCCACAGCCCATTTCTGCCTGTTCGAATCCCTCTCAAATAAATAAAAAACGAAGAACATTCTCAAAATACTCTTCGTTTTATATGTGTTGGGGAAGAGGGATTCGAACCCCCGCATGTCGGGACCAGAACCCGATGCCTTACCGCTTGGCTATTCCCCATCGACACAACACTGTGGATAATAGCACATTTAGAGCAAAAATCAATAGGGCTGCATACACCTGCCCTCCCAGATTTTTAAGGCAAATTAAAAAATCTATTGATTTCAAAAATTGGAATAAATTGTACAAAATGAAGCTTTTTTGCCAAAACTAAATATTTTTAGGCGTAAATGGAATTAATATCTTTCTAGGTTTTTCTTCTGAATTTCCAATATTCGCTCTTTTGAGAGAAAAAATAAATTTGCCAGAAAACAATCCTGGCCAACATCTTAATAAAAATTTCCGAAAAAATTCAGGAGAAAAGCGAACAGGAACAATACCCGCGCCCATAAAATTAAATTGCATCTTCTCCACACGTAAATCAAAAATATCAAACATTTCCAACAACTCAGATAAAGCAAAAAAACGGATGTGGGAAAAATTCCATGCTTTTTCCTTGTGTTTTAGATTATCCCAATGAACTATTCCCTTTCCTAAAAACATCCTGAACCGCTGACGTAGATCAAAATGATTTGGCACACCCAAAAGAAAAATTCCATCTTCCTTTAATGCCAAATTCACCTGATTAAAGAGATGTTCCTGGTCATAAAGATGCTCAGCAACATCCATACACACAACCATATCAAAATATTGATGATGTACTTTCCAGTCAAAATTGAGATCTTGTTTAATATTCCTAAAAAAACTCTCTTTATCAACTGTCGGATTGATATCTATACCCGTAACTTCATGTCCCAATTTAACCAAAAAATCATCAAGTTTGCCATTTCCACAACCAACATCCAAGATTTTCAATTTAGCTCCATGTTCAAAATCATATAACCGCCTTATTTTTTCATAGCTGCTTTCCTGTGAAAATGTTGCTCTTTTTTCGTGGTATTCAACTTCATTCATGACTTAAATATAACATAAAATTAGTTACAGTCTATTAATTTGATTTTTTGCATCTAAATTTTCCCTTGAATATCTACCCTACCTTAAACAAAATCAGTAATCAATTAATTGCATTCAAACAAAGAAAATGTTACAACTATCATATGAAATACCAGCTTTATACAACCTCAATTAGGGCTTGGGATGCAATGCTTGCAGCAATCAAGAAGGCCCAGGAATCAATATGCATTGAGATGTATATTTTTTTGGACGATACAGGTCTGGAACATGATTTTATTGGCGCCCTAACTCAAAAATCACTTGAAGGAGTCCGGGTGACAATCGTAGCTGACGCTTTCGGCAGCAAAAACCTGCGCAAGAAAACGATCAAAAAATTAAGAGAGGCAGGAGTAGAAATAATTTTCTTCAGCCATTGGCTACGACACATTCATCGAAAAATTTTGATTATCGATGAAAAAATCTCTTTTATCGGCGGTGTCAATATTGGCAAACACTTCACCACCTGGGATGATTTGCAATTAAAGCTTGGCGCCACACTGTCACGCAATTTGATGCGCTCTTTCGCCTACACCTATGCCATGGCTGGCGGCAAAAATGAACTTATTCTAGCATATCGAGAAAAGATGTTTGGACAAAAATTCCAAAACTGGTTAATTGAACATTGGCCTATTCGAAATATATACACTTTGCGTAACCTATATATGGAAAATATCAGCAAGGCCGAGAAAAATATCCGCATGGTCACACCATACTTCACTCCGCCACGCTGGTTGATTTCTCTTTTAGATAGTGCCGCAGGACGTGGCATAAATGTGGAAATTATCATTCCCAAAAAAGTTGACTGGCGTATCATGAATCGCGTCAATTATAAATATATGCACGATTTGCACAAATTTGGCGTACATTTCTACCTTTCTGAGAAAATGAACCATTCTAAATTATTGATCATTGACGATTCGCACGGCATTGTCGGCTCACAAAATCTTGACCACCTCTCCTTCAGTCTAAACAATGAACTTGGCCTGTTTTTTAAAAACAAAAAATTACTTTCAGAACTATCCGATACCTTTGAAAACTGGAAAAAAGATTCCAAACAGTTTATGCCTGAACACTTCAAAAAAAATTGGATAGATTGGGCCGTATTTATTGTCATAAAAATTCTCCGTCCAATCCTATAATCATTATAAAAAAATCATGCCGAAAATCCAAATCACCGCTCGCGGAATCAGGGCCGCTCTCAAGAAATTCTCACCGTATCAATCAATCGCCGAATATATTTGGAATGGCTTTGACGCCAACGCTTCTGAAATAAAAATAGACTTCTTTGCTGATGAAATCGGCAACATCACATCTTTCTCCATAGCTGACAACGGCTATGGTATTGAACATGCTAAATTACAAGAAAAATTCGAGCCAATGTTTGAATCCAAGAAAGCATTAGAAAACAAACTGAAACAACATCTTAGTGCCTTGCATGGTAAAAATGGTATTGGCAGGCTAACTTTTTTTGTATTTGCTCGCAATGCAGTTTGGCAAACTACCTACGCCAAAGGAGAAAACAATGAGATCTATGAGATCTTCGCCAATGCTGAAAATATTAACTTTTATACCGGCCTTAATACTACTCCTAAAATCACAAATAAACCAATGGGTACAAAGGTAACTTTTTCCGGTATCCATTCTCTTACTGGATTTCAATTGAATGAAAAATTTGAAGAATTTTTATGCAAAGAGTTCGCTTGGTTCCTTAAATTGAATGAATATCGCGAATTCTCCATAATCATTAATGGCAAAAAATTGGATTATAGCGCATCCATAGCCGATACCGAAGATTTTCAACTTGTTCATGAAAAAACAAATACTATTTTCGACATTACTTATGTGCGTTGGCATGAAAGAAATAGCAAAGAGACATCAAAATATTATTACATTGACTCTACTGGTCATGAAAAATGGAAGGAGGCAAGTTCGGCAAAAAATAGAAGTGAATCGTTTCATCACAGCGTTTTTATCCGCAGTTCATATTTCGATTCTTTTTCTTTTCAAAGCAACCCTGCCTTAGGACAAGAATCAATCATTGGCGGCACTAGAGCAGACACTCAATTTCGTTTCATGCGTCGAAAAATATCTAACTTTCTGCGCATCAAACGCCGCCCATTTCTCAAAGATTTCGCCCAAAAAATGGTGGAGGAATATCGTGCTCAAGGCATTTTATCCACCGACAATAGTTTATTAGATCAGACAATTCGCACATTATATGAAATGCAACCTCGTTTTTTCCTAGGCCTTAAAAGCGAGCAACAAAGACTTCTGATTAATTTACTAGACCATCTGTTAAACAGCACTCACAAAGAATTTCTTCCTAGTATGATAGGAAATATTGTCGACCTTAGCAATGAGGAGCACGAAGAGCTAAAAAAATTATTGGCCTAATATTTGCAATTTTATATAAACACAAAATGGATGTCAGCCAATTGGCTGACATCCATTGTCTTTTTCAAGTGCTCTTTATATCTTCAAATATCTCCTAATTGCAATAAAACTACTAACCACACCCAAAATTATGCCAGATATTAGCAATATGAATAAAATAAACCAAAAATGTGAAGTATAATAACCAAGTAAATCCCCTTGAGGAATACTACCGCGAGTGAGAGGAGCAATAAATTTTGTTGTCGCCAAAAGCAAAATCATGACAGCAAAAGCCGAGGAAACGCCATAAAAAATACCCTCAAAAACAAAAGGCATGCGGATATACAGGTTTGAAGCCCCCACTAAACGCATAATTTCAAATTCCTGCTTGTGAGAATACATTGTAAGACGAATGGCATTAAAAGTAATCAAAACACCTATGAAAACAAATACCAATCCCATAGTTAACCCAACCTGTTCAACCAACTTTATTATTTTAGACAAACGCTCAATCGCAACCCTGTTTTCCTGATAATTTATACGATCTATATTTTCAGCCAAACTGGAATTTTTGATTGACTGCACTATTAACTCATATTTGTCAGGATTATTTGCCTTTATCACCAATGATGAAAGAAGCGGGTTTGTGCCAATCTCTTCCAAAGCTTGTTTGATAGATTCATCAGCATCCCCCATTTTTGTAAATTCATCCAGTGCTTGGTCTTTGGAAACATAATCAATATATTTTATCTCTGCAAATTCCAAGAGCTTGCCACGTACATCCAGAATTGTTTGTTCGGAGACGCTGGGATTAAAATATATGCTAACATTTATTTTGTCCTGAATATTTTGCAAAACCATATTTGCCGCCAATCCTAAAATAACAGTAACACTTATGATATAAAGGGATATCGACAATACGCTAACGGTGGCAAAACTCAGCCAACCATTACGACCAAAATTAGAGAGTCCCTCTTTGAAAGTTCTGCCGAGTTTTAATAATTTTGTTTTAAAATCATCCATCTTTTATAATAATTTACTGTTTTTGGTTAAAAAATTTTGCAATAATTTTATTATTTGAGACAATCCTCTAAATAGAATATTTCCCCTTTGCATGGTCACGAATAACCTTTCCCCTATCCATAGCAATAACACGACGATTCACTTTGTCTACGATATCTTTATTATGAGTCGCCAACAAAATGGTTGTGCCGAAACTGTTAATTTTAAGAAGCAATTGTACTATTTCCCAAGTGGAAATCGGGTCAAGATTTCCCGTCGGCTCATCTGCAATAATAACTTGAGGTCTATGCACAAGTGCACGAGCAAGTGAAACTTTTTGCTGTTCACCTCCGGAAAGCTGGCGCGGATATTTTTCCATTTTATTACCCATGCCCACAATATCCAAAATTTCCGGCACACGTTCTTCAATTTCATCAGCTGGTTCACCAACAACTTCCAAAGCATACGCAACATTCTCAAAAGCTGTCTTTTGCGGTAATAATTTAAAATCTTGAAAAACCGTACCAATGTTACGGCGATAATAAGGTAAGTGTTTGCGCTTGATCGTGGCTAAATCTCTTCCTTCAAAATATACGTGTCCAGAAGTCGGATGCTCTTCCGCATATATCATTTTAAGGAAAGTTGATTTTCCAGCGCCAGATTGCCCCACAATTGAAACAAATTCTCCTGATCCAATAACTAAATCAACGTTTTCTAATGCCACAAAATCACCGGGGTATATTTTGGAAACTTTATCAAACTGTATCATAAACTTATAATGCAAAATGCAAAATGATCAAATTGAGCATTTAATAATAATTTTACATTTTGCATTGACATTTTGATTTTTGATTTTTGCATTTTGATTTTATATAAACACAAATCAAAATATTACTTTCTTGATTATAGCACAAGACTACACATCTGGCGAATTGCCAGCTTTCCATTTGAGATAACTTTCCATGAACTCGTTCAACTCTCCTTCCAAAACTTTTTCTGCATCACTGGTTTCATGTTTGGTACGATGATCCTTAACCATTTTGTAGGGATGAATCACATATGATCTGATCTGACTGCCCCACTCCGCGCTCTGAAACTCCCCACGCAATTTTTTCTGCTCTTCCTCTTTTTCTTCCAAATATTTCTGATGTAAACGCGCTTTAAGTACTTTCATCGCGCGTTCCCTGTTTTGTGTTTGTGATCTTTCACTCTGACAGGTCACCACAATGCCGGTCGGCATGTGGGTAATACGCACTGCGCTGTCTGTCGTGTTCACATGTTGCCCTCCAGCACCAGAAGCACGATAGGTATCAATCTTGAGATCTTTGGCTTCGATCGTGACATTCGCTATTTCCCCGATAACCGGCAATATTTCCACTAATGCAAAAGAAGTCTGTCGGAGATTGTCGGAATTGAATGGCGAAAGACGCACCAAGCGATGCACGCCGGCTTCACTTTTCAAATATCCATAAGCATACGCTCCGCTTATTTCCACAGTCACGCTTTTAATGCCGGCTTCTGTGCCGCGCGATTCATCCACAATCTGAGTTGCAAAACCATTTCTTTCCGTCCAACGCAAATACATGCGCAAAAGCATCTCGGCCCAATCTTGCGCGTCAACTCCGCCAGCTCCGGCATGGATAGCCATAATCACATCATTTCTATCATATTCACCGCCAAGAAGTGCATAAAATTCCAATCCTTCCAAATCTTTTTCAATCTCAATTATCTGATTTTCAATATCCGCCAATTCTTCATCTGTAAAATTATCTATCAAATCGCAAAGTTCAGTTGCATCTGTTATTCTTTTTTCTACATCCTCCACTTTTCCCACTTCATTTTTGAGCCACTCCAATTCCTTGAGAATTATCGCAGCGGCTTGTGCATCATCCCAAAAATTATTCTCTTGGCTTTTGTCAGTCAATTCTGCAATTTTTTGCTTCTTTTGGGGGACGTCAAAGATAGTCCCGCAGATGCGGGATTTTAGCGCGAAGTTCTTCTAATTTTTGCCTTATTTCTTTCATAAATGAGATTCCAATATACCAATAAGCACTCTGATTTCGAGTCATTCGAGTGACCAACGGGAGTCACTTTTTATTCTAAAAAAAGTAACATATACATTATAGCCATACCAGCGACAATGCTGCAAGTTTGAATCAGTGATGATTTGAGGGTTTGAATTTTGTGCCGGTGAAGTTCCGGAATAATATCAGCCGCTGCGATATAGAGAAAGCCTCCTACAGCAAAAGGAACCAAAAAAGTTTCCAGTCCTGCCACCTTTGAACTTATCGCTAGTATAATAAAAGCGCCGAGCACTGCCATAAGGGCACTTAAAAAATTATAAAGAAGTGCTTTAGCTTTGCTCAGTCCCCCATAAATCAACGAACCAAAATCTCCAATCTCTTGGGGAATTTCATGCAGAATCACTGCTATGGTTGTTGCTATACCCACAGGAATACTAACCATAAAACTTGCCGCTATGATCATGCCATCAATGAAATTATGCAGTCCGTCGCCAAAAAGTATAACGTACGGCAAAACATGGGAATGCTCTGGACAACCCGCTTCATGGCAATGTCTCCACTTGATGATTTTTTCCAATATGAAAAAGAAAACTATTCCCAAAAGGACACAAATGGAAGCAGTAACACTTCCGGAAGAATATGCTTCTGGAAGCAAATGAATCAGCGCATCGCCTAAAAGCGTTCCTGCCGCAAAACTTACCAAAACAAGAATGATTTTATTTAAAATCTTATCATTCATCGCCAGCGTAAAAACTCCAACTAGAGAAATCAGACTCACAATAAACACACTTATTAAAGTATAGAGCCAAATGTTCATTATCAGTATTTAGTATTTAGTATTTAGTATTTAGTATTTAGTATTTTGGTATTCATACTAGATACCAAATACCATATACGAAATACTTCTATAGGTATTTTTTTATAAGTTCAATATGATCTTTTTCAGCCTGATTTAAGGCCGTAAACATAATCTTCACGTGTCTTTCCGTTGTTTGCTTGGCAAAATCAGCATAGAGACCGGAAGCATGTTCTTCCAGTTCAATGGTTTTTTGGAAATTTTCAACGTCTTCATCGGAACAAAGTTCAGTGCCGATTGGTGGCATTTCGATTCCCAAAAGCTTGGTGCAAATCACGGCATGTTCCAGCTCAACTTTCGCCAAACGCTTGTACATTTTGTTAATTTCATATGAAAGAGCCTTTCCCGCCATGCATGTATAGATTGCATTAGCACGCATTTCCAAATCCAACGTTTCTTGAAGATTTTTGACGGTTTGTTCATTCAATTCTTCTTTGATGTTAACCACAGGATTGGCTTCGCTGCCAAGCTTAATAAACGCTCCGCGCGCACCACAAAATGGACACTCGCTTGGCTTATCAGTTCCCAAATAAGCATCTCCGCAAATTTCACAAATAAAAGTCTTCATTGCAATTATGTATTATGTATTTAGTAGAATGTATTATGCGTGTATAAATACATTATAGAATATGTTTCAATAAAAGAAAACGGCGCCTTGAGCGCCATACGTAATACTTTTATATATGATACTTTATACAAAATCCGAAGTTAAGCCGTCTATCGGGATTTCACGTCGCTGTCGCTCCTTGAAAACCCACGGTTTTCAATCTTTCCTCCAGCGGGAAACTCCCGTTTCCCGACCCCTTCCCGTTCAATCTTGCTGGAGAATTATTATGAGCCGTCTATCGGGATTGAACCGATGACCTACGCGTTACGAGTGCGTCGCTCTACCAACTGAGCTAAGACGGCAAAATTTACTATCGTATTTTAGCTCAAATTAGCCTTTTTGACAATAGTACTCAGATACCTAAACCTGGGCTTTTTTGCGCCATCAATTTCGACTTCTTCCATAAACATCTCCAACGGTCGAATCCAAATATCCCTGTCCCCATAAAGCGCGCGATACACTACAAATTCTTCCAATGTTTCACTGTGTTTTCCCACGCCAAAAACCTCATACCGCTTACCTCTATAATGCTCGTAAAATCCTAACTTCAAAGAATCTTTTTTCATATGTATCCCATACTAAATACCAGATACTAAATACTAGATACTAAATACTAGATACTTTCTTCTGCAGTTTCCCCCATCCCTCATCCACTTCTTTCTGAATATTTTCTATTATTCCCTTATTTTGTGGTTTAAACAAATGTTTGAAACGACCCTGGGTTTTCAGGAATTCTTCAATCGGCTTTCTTTTTTTAATTACGTAATTAATTACGTAATTCCCGTCTTCTATTTCATATAGCGGCCAAAAATTTGTTTCGGTTGCAAGCTTGCCGATGTTCACATATTGCGATGTCGGATATTTCCAGACCTGCGTGCATGGCTGCAAAACCAACAGAAAAGATGGCCCCGACGTGTTCAAAGCTTTCTCGGCTTTTTTCTTAAGATCAGGAAGATATGCCACATTTGCTTGCGCCAAATATTTCACGCCATGCGCTTTGACGATTTCCATAAGATCCTTTCGCTGTTGCGTTTTGCCAAACGATTTTTTTCCAGCGGGTGTTGTTTCCATGCTTGCGCCATATGGCGTACCACCGCTTCTTTGCCCACCGGTATTCATGTAACCTTCATTATCATAGCAAACATAAAGAAAATCATGACCGCGTTCCATTGCACCACTAAGTGCCTGCAGGCCAATGTCGTATGTACCACCATCACCACCAAAAGCAATGATTTTCGCTTTTTTCTTAATACGACCACTTTTCTCCAAAGCTTTTTGAGCCGCATCAATACCGGCAGCAGTTGCCGCCGCATTGCCAAAAGCACTGTGGATATACGGCACTTTCCAAGAAGTGTTCGGGTAAATGGTAGTCGTCACTTCCAAACATCCCGTGGCATTGGAAATAATCACCGGTTCATCTGTCGCGCCCAAAACCGTACGCACAATCGCCGGAATCCCACACCCAGCACACGTCGCATGCCCAGAGGACATTTTTTTTGTAAGTTCTTTGTTCATATATGTATATATTTTTTATCTTAATCTCTAAAACTCCAGCTATACGAAGGGTTTTCTTCTCCTGTTGAGAAACGTTTATCTACTAAATTTCTAGCAATGGAAACAAATCTTTGCTGTACCTCATCAGCATTCACATCTTCTTTAGATCTTTCATTCTCATAAAAACCCATGTTTCCATCTTTATTTGTTTTTTCAATTGAGTTTTTCCTTTTCCATTCATGCAAAGCCTTTGAAGGATCCCCTCCTGAATAATAAACAACGTGTTTTGGGCAAAGCTCAGGATTTTCTTGAAAATATTTTTCCCAATATTCTTTCGAGGTAATGGCTCTTTCGACAAGTTTATAAGGACCAAGTCTTTGATTTTGAAAATGCTTAATCAAGATATCAATATACTCACTCTTTTCTTCGTCTGAGCCCCATACTTTTGATATCTCAACTAGAAGATTAAAATCAGCCAATGCCTCTATAGCTCCCTCATTTTTTATCCCATATTTTTCGAAAATCTTTCTTGACAATCTTTTTCTTTCGTCTATCGATAATGAAGCAAATTTATCACTATGCTTCATGGCATCCTGAACAAAACCTGGAATTTCCCCAAACCTTGCATTAAATATTTCTTCTATTCCTTCACTTGGAATCGGGCTACCATTTTCATTCAACTGATATTTTGACCCACTTTCTACATCAACCCTAGCATCTCCTGGCACAAAAACTATTCCAGCATCAATAGGGATTCCTTTATCAATATTTGGCCATATGAATTGATCATTATTATTTCCTGAATCATTAAGCTTCCCGGAAAATTCATATTGCGAAGCTATAAATACCGACGGATACGCCACAAAGATTTCATTACCACTTTCGCCTCCATAAAATCTGTCAGCAACTTCTTCTGCAGCCAAATGTACGGCCCTCATATCAGCAAAAGCATTTGGGTCTCCTTGTATCCAAGTTTTGAAGTTTGCAACAATTCTACCAAGTGCAATTTTTCTGGAAGGGCAATTATTCAACTCTAGGATATTAGCAATTGCCTCTTCTTTGGATGATTCTTGGAGTGCAATTCCCAGAGCAGAACGAAGTTCCTTTTTTTGCAGAACTTTCCGAAAAGAATCCTGTCTTTCTCCAAGACCTTTTTGATGATTACCAAGATCTGCATGATCACGAACCCCATGCCTTGTGACATGAGTAAGCATCTCCCCGGGAAATTTTCTCATGAGTTCAACATATTCTTCCATTGAAAGCGAGGATAGATTTTCTTCAGTGAATTTCACTTTAACATCTTCTTTCGACCATGGCATTTCATTCCATTTCTTTTTTTCAGCGACATAAAAATCAGCAACCATTTTTCTTGTCTCTTCCAGATCTTCCCTTCCTGCTATCGATTTTTCGAGTTCTTCTTCTGTTGAAGAATGTTTACCTGTTTTTTCATTAAGCTCATTTTGGACTTTTTTTATAGCAAAAAAATCCCTTACTTTTAGAAAAAAAGATTCATCATTGTATGATTCTATCTTTTCACTTAATTCTTCGATTGATTTCAACAACTCACTTTTTTCAGCTTCTTGCACTCTTATTTTTTCACTATCTGAAAAATATTTTTTTCGTTTTTCGCGAATTTCATGCGCAAGAGCATCGCGTTCTTCTTGTGAGTTTTGTTTTGAAAATTCCTTGATAAATTTTGGCTGCTTTTCCATATTTTTTATTCGTTTTGAAACTCCTCCCAAGCTTGTTTATATCGTGCTAATTCTGATTCCATAAAAAAAAATTAATATGCAACTGTTATCATTAATAATTTAAAATTCATTTCAAATTTAAAATTTAGCCTTCAAAATTTTAGGAAAGATATTTAACTTTTTCCGAAATTTCTCTAGACATGAGATCTTTGAAAACGCTAGTGATATGAGATTGCATCGTGTCGCGACCGCCAAGGCCATAAATGTAACTAGCGATTTCATGTTTGCTGCTAGTAGAGTGATATAGCGCTGAGGATACATCCTGATAGAGCGGCGGATAGGCGCCGAAAGAAATTGCCCGATCAAGAACCGCAATTCTTTTGATGTGACCCAGCGCGCGCCCAACCTCCGCATATGGAAAAGGACGATAGAGTTTAATGCCAAGTAAACCTACCTTTTTGCCTTCGGCGCGCATTTTATCAACCGCTTCTTTTGCCGTTCCAGTTGTCGCTCCCATCATTACAATCGCCGAAGTAGCGTCATCCAAAAGATACTCGTCAAAAAGATCATATTTGCGTCCGGAAATCTTGGCATATTCTTTACAGATTTTTTTGTATACAGATGGAACCTTTTCCATCGCTTTTTGCTGGTCAACCCTGAATTCAAAATAGGTGTTTTGCAAAGCAAGCGCACCGAAACTAACTGGGTCTTTTTGATTGGCGAGACATTGCTCTGGCTGATATTTGCCAACAAAGTTTTTCACCTCGCCATCATCACACATTTCAATACGCTCGGTCGTATGTGAAGTGTGAAAACCATCCATAATCGACATCACCGGCAAATCAACAGCTTCCGCCAATCTCAAACCTATCAAAGTGATGTCATATGCTTCTTGTGCGTCTTCGGCAAAAATCTGAACCCAGCCCAAATCGCGAGCCGCCATCACGTCGCCATGCTCCCCATGGATATTGAGCGGCGCGCTGATTGCGCGCGAACTCATGCACATTAAAATTGGCAAACGTAAGCCACTGGCAATCGGCAACATTTCTGCCATATACATCAGTCCCTGCGAACTAGTTGCAGTCACCGCTCTTGCGCCCGTAGCGCTTGCACCGATTGTCGCACTGAGTGCGCTGTGCTCCGATTCAACCGGCACAACTTCCGTTTCCACCAAACCATCCGCACGCATTTTGGCAAAAACCTCAATAATCGGCGTCTGAGGTGTAATAGGATACACAGGCATGACATCGGGGTTAATTTGGCGCAAGGCCTCGGCCACAGCATAACCGCCAGTCATTGCGCGCACACGCTTTTGGTATTTGGTATTTTGTATTTGGTATTTAGTATCTTTTGTCATTGTTTTTTTATTCTTTTTAAGCCATGAATTAACTTGGAAACCTTAATTGTAATTTGGACTATATTATCAAAATCTGCTTTCTTCATGTACCCTAAATCCCTTGCGATTATCAACTGACTTTGGAGTTCGGTAAGTGACCCATGAGCCATTGAATAAAATTGATATTTATCATTTGCCGTATTTCTACTGAAACCTTCTGCTATATTCGATGCTATCGAAACTGCACATCTTTGCATCTGACTGACTAAACCAAAGATTTCTTCTTTAGGAAATGTTTTTGTTTCTCTATAGACCATCAAAACCAGTTTATGTCCTTCTTTCCACGCTTCTAAATCGGTGAATGATTTTATTTTTGACTTTTCGTATTCCATACTAAATACTATACACAAAATACCAGATACCTTCTATGAAAAAATTTATTTTTTCATAGAAATAGCTTTGACCGGGCATATTTCAGCACATACTCCGCAGCCTTTGCAATATTCAAGATCCACCTTGGCAATGTCTTTCCCTTTGGCAATTTGGGGCGCAATGTCCATTTGTCTCTTGGTTCTTCTTTTCATCTCAATACAAGCATCTGGACAATGCCTGACGCAAGCTTGGCAACCAATGCACTTAGATGCATCAATCTCGGGCTTCATATAGCGCCAACTTCCCGTTTTAGGCGCCTTCTTTTGATCATGCTTGATAATAGCTCCCTGTTCCATAAAAATTATAAATCCTAAATTCTAAATAAATCAAAAACCACAAATGCTAAAAACTAATTTTTGTTATTTGAAATTTTGAATTTGAGATTTGTTTAAAAATTAGAAATTAGAAATTGCGCTCGTTAGAGCGAGTCGTGTCCTGCTTGCATAGCTTGGATATTTTTTTCCGTAAGTTCTTTGCCTATTTTTTCCGTAAATACCCCGCGAAAAATCTCCGCCGCGCTATCCAGCGAAACAATCCCGCTTACCGCCAAAAGTTTTCCCACCAAAGCCATGTTTGGGTTTGGCGCGCCAGTTATTTGAAGCGCCAAATGCGTGGCATCAACAGCGTGAATCTTGCCTTGAAAATGCGGCACTGATTTGCGGATTTCATTTTCCTGTTTTGTGGAATTCACAATCAGAGATTCGTTGCGATCCAGATTTTTGGTTATGTCGCCATTTACTTCCATCACCGTTTCATCAAGCACCACCACCACATCTGGATCCGTGACCGGCTCCTGGGTTCTGATTGGCTCTTCGCTAACGCGCAAAAACATCTTCGTCGGCGCGCCGCTTCTCTCCGGACCATACACAGGAAAAGCTTTCACATATTTTCCTTCTTTGACCGCAGCATGCGCAACAAGTTCGGAAGCTGTCTTTGCTCCCTGTCCTCCCCGCGCGAAAAAAATAACTTCAAATGTATTCTTGTTGAATTTCATATGTTTCTATGCAAAAGATCTTCATTGATTACTTATTAATAATACCATACTCTATACAAAGAAAAAAGGGGATTGCAAGTTTATGCAATCCCCTGATCAGGAATAAATGACTTCAAAAATCACGTGAGATTATGAATCCAGAATTAAAACCGTCTTCGATTGGCTCAAGTCTGAATCTGCCATATTTCAGCAGCTTTTCGATTAATTCTTCCCTGTTTTCATCAACAGGGAATTTGCAGGAGACATTTTCTGCCGCAAAAATCATCATACCCTCTTCCAAACCCAGCGAGGCTTTGCCTTCAATGAGTCCGGCATAGAATTTTCCGCAAAGCGCAGCACCAAGGGTATTGTCTCTGCCACTGATCACTATTTCACAATCCACACAATTATTGCCCCTTACTTCAAACTCTATCTCATTTCTTTCCATGGCTCCCTCCTTGAGCATTTTAGCAATTATTTTATTTAATTCTTAAAGGCCTATAAATTTACCAACCAACAAAAAACCGACCCAGAGGTCGGTTTATTTTTACGAACAATTGAAGACTTCTATCTACATTGATTACTCGCAAAAACAAGCCGACCTCGATCGGTAAACCAGAAAAAGAAAAATGAATAATTTTTTATGGCTTGCTTTTGCATAGTAATTACATTATACACACTTCTTTTTTCATGTCAATATCAATTCTATAAACCATTCTTTTCTTTGTTATTAACATGCTCTTCAAATGTTTTTGAGAAAACGGTTTTGCCGGTTTTTTTATTGCTTAAAAAGAAAAGGTAATCGCTTTGCTCTGGATATAGCGCCGCATTAATTGCGGAAATTCCAGGACTATTGATCGGTCCAGGAGGCAAACCTTTATTTTGATAAGTATTGTATAGCGAATCAGTTTGCGTCTCCGCTACTGAATATTGCGCCTTATATTCGCCTAGAACATAGGCTAGTGTCGCACAACTCTGCAGCGGTTGACCTATGGATATTCGTTTCCAAAAAATTCCACTGACAATTTTGCGATCAGTTTCTGCTGGAACTTCTCCTTCAATCACGCTGGCCATGGTCACTATTTCACGAATACCTTTGTTTTGCTTTTTTACCTCCTCCCTCATGCTCTGCGAATATTTGTGGTCAAAATTATCCAGCATCTTGCCAATGATTTGTCTGGCTGTATAATTTTTGGCAAAGAAATAGGTGTCTGGGAAAAGATATCCTTCCAAAGAAGCTCCTTCTGGCAAATCATTCAAAAAAGCATAGCCAGCCTTCAAATCATCATCGGGTTTGTTTGCCAACGCAGCAAATTCGTCTCCCTTAAAATCACGTTCATTGAGCCTCGTGGTCATATCTTTAATTGTCCATCCTTCCGGAAACGTCACTTTTATTTGATTCGAATTATATTCACCTGTGGTCAATAACCTAACTATTTCAGCTATTCTAAGCCCTGGAGTCAGTGTATAAGTTCCAGCAACCAATTTATGCGTATTATTCGTACGCCACAAATAATACATAAAATACAATCTGCCAACAACTAAATTTTGGCGATCTAAATTTTCAGAAACTTGCCAAGCGTTGTCTCCTTTGTTCAAAATAAATTGAACGTTCTCCTTGGCACTACCAGTGCCATAATTTATTTTATTTTGAAAATAAAAAAAGAATCCCATGCATAAAACAACCAATGCTATTATTATTATCATCAATTTCCTCAACATAAAAAGTATTTCTGTTAAATTTTCATTTTATAAAAGATTCATATTTCACTGGTCATTTTGATTCCTCAATCAGAGGTACAAACGCAAAACCACGAAATTGCTCCATTTTGAAATTTCCATCGGTATTTTTTTCCAAATAGCAGATACTGTTACGCACAGGAATAACCATTTTCCCTCCAATTTTAAGTTGTTGCTTCAGTTCTTTCGGGACTTCTTCCACGGAAGCACTGACCAAAATTCGATCATATGGTGCATGCCTAGGACATCCTTTGTTGCCATCCATATGATTCATTTCAACGATTCCTTTGGAAATATACTTATATCTATCAACATTTTTTTTGCCTTTCTCATATAATTCTTTTATCCTTTCCAGGCCTATAACTATACCCTTCTTGCCAACAACATGTGCAAGCAAAGCAGTAGTCCAACCACTGCCACTTCCAACATCCAAGATGCGTTGCCCCGGCTGAGGATCAAGTAATTCCAACATAAAAGCGACAGTAAATGGCTGAGAAATTGTTTGACCACTTCCTATGGGCAAAGAGATGTCTTTCTCTGCAGCACTTTCCAAATCTTTAGGAACAAAATATACCCTATCAATATCAGAAAAAGCATCAATAAGCATGTCCTCCTTCAAATAGCCCTTTTTCATCAAAGAATACGTAAGTTGATTCATATAATTTTGATTAAATAAAATCAAAAACCCATCACAGAAACAACAATATCTCGTTTCCGTGCACCATCAAAATCCACAGCAAAAATACTTTGTCTTAAAGACAACATCATTTCTCCCTTATCCAAAGGAATAGATTGACTGACACCTATAAAAATATTCTTGCAATGTGAATGCCCATTACTCCTAGCATCAGATGATCCACCCCCTTTGCGTAATTCAAACAAATCGTGTGAATATCGATCATCCAACGGCGCAATTTTATACAATACCCTCATAAAATCCTGCAGCAACATAGGTTCATTATCATTTATCGCAATACCCATAGTCGTATGAGGAGCATAAACAACAACATTTCCCTCTCTAACGCCTGATTTTTCAACAACATCTTTCACTTGTTCTGATATATCAACAAACTCTATCTGAGACCTGCTTTCAACTTTTATAATTTGTTTGTATATTTTTATTTCCATATAAATACCAATAGAAAACCACGATTTTAATGATAATCTACGGTTTAAAACGCAGAAAATTCGTGTTCCCTATTTTGTTTAAATAAAACTTGTCTCTATTATACCACATATTTGTTACAACAAAAAGAGCTGCTCGATCTACGCTCACTAGGTGATCTTGCCTGATTCTAAAGTATCCCTTTTGCCAAACCTGATTTGCAGCAGCTCGTCAATTAGCTTCGACTCAATTATAAAAGCATGCGCAAGACGAATAAAGAACAGCTGGTTCAAGCATATCAAAGGAAGAAAATTATTTTTTTGTAACTTTTAATTTTTTATAGGCGCTTCCCGCAGCAATCGCCCCTTCGGAAGCGGCAGTAATAATTTGACGAAATTTATTTGATCCAGTAGTTACATCTCCAGCCGCATACACATCTTCAATATTTGTAGACTGATCGTTTCCCACAATAATATATCCCTGTTCGTCAGTAGAAATTCCAAGTTGAGAAGTTAGAATATCCAAAGGAATAGTGCCTACTTCAATAAATACACCCTGCAAAACAATCTCTTTCTCCTCTCCATCTTTTTTATATGAAAGACCCTGAACAACATTTTCACCAATAATTCCCAAAACTTCATCAACTTCTTCAATGTTTATTTTAGGATTAGCAATAATTTTTTCCTCCCAAGCAGGTAAAAATTTTTTAGTACCAGTCTTGAACAGCAATTTGACATTATTAGCAAATTCTGTCAGATGCAAAGCAGCCGTCGCAGCGCTATCTCCACCTCCAATAACAGCTACGTCCTTACCGCGAAAAAACATTGCATCACAAGTGGCGCAATATGAAACACCTTTCCCAATAAGCTCGTTTTCTTTAGCCAAGTTCATACGACGCGGTTTCATACCCAAAGAAAGAATTAACATTCTTGTTTCAATAGTTTTGCCTCCCGAAAACAACAAAGAAAAACCATCTTCTTTCTTTACTACCTGCTGAACTTCACCTGTAACAATTTCTGTACCCAACTTTTCAGCATGCTCACGAAATTTAATCATGAGCTCCTTACCTGAAATAGAGGCTGTGCCTGGATAATTTTCTATTTCCCAAGCCTCATTAACTTGTCCACCAACTTCACTAGCAATAATACAATGATCCATTTTATAACGAGAAGCATAAATAGAAGCGCTAAGTCCGGCTGGTCCCGCTCCAATGATAATTAAATCTTTCATTTTTTTTCTTGTTATTTTTAATCAACCCACATTTGAATTATAAACATAAACCAGTTCAAAAAACAACAAAACCCCGACTACCGGGGTTTGAAGACATCCTACAAAAGTTCTTCCAGCGATCTTTCAAGATTTTCCTTAGCTTGCACTCCAGTAAATTCCTTGACTATTTTGCCTCCTTTAAAAATTTTAATTGAAGGAATAGACATGATGCCGTATTTGGTTGCTGTAATATTATTTTCATCCACATTCAACTTGCCAATTTTTGCCTTCTCGCCTGTTTTTTCCGCCAATTCATCTATGATTGGTCCCATCATCTGACAAGGTCCGCACCATGGTGCCCAAAAATCAACCAAAACAGGCTTGTCAGATTTAATCACTTCTAGATCAAAATTTTGATCCGTAAATTCAATAGCCATAAAATTCATTAGTCTTCGACTTTTAGCTTCACCAACTTTCTGGAAAATTTCCAAACTATCAGCCAAAAACTCAAAAATAAAAAAATTAATTTCACACTTTCAAACTTACACTTTGTGCTTTATCTTAATTATAATTCGTTTTTCCAACTAAACCAAAACTTCAAATTTCCATTTATTTTCCCAATCTTCTAGCCCTTCTCTGATATTCCTCAATTGCTTCCTCCAGTTCTTTTTCCCGAAAATCCGGATACATTTTTTCCGAAAAATAGAGCTGCGCATTGGCCAAATCCCACATCATGAAGCCTGCACTCAGATGCGGTTCGCCACCGGTACGGATCAAATAATCAACCGATGGAAGCTCGTATGTAAATAAATTGCTTTTTATAACATCTGCAGTTACCTCCACTCCCTTTTTGCCGCTATCCACAATTTTTCGAACAGCTTCAATCATTTCATCATCTCCACTATATGCTAGAAAAAAATTAAGTTTGTTTTTTCCGTATTTTTTAGTTCGATCAATACATTCTCGAATAACCTTTTTCAGAGAATCCGGAAACTGATCTTCCCATCTGCCAATAAAATTTATCTTCACTTCGCTTGCGTGAATCGTTTCATTATCAACAAGTCTAGCGAAATACTCCCGATATATACGCAGTAATGCTTTTTTTTCATTCAAAGGACGCTTTTGCAAATTTTCCAAAGAAGAACCCCAGAGCGAAACGCATTTCACGCCAAGTTCAAGCGCACGAAGCATCAATTTTTCCGTGTTCTTCGCTCCCTCTTCATGCCCTTTCCACGGCTCCATTCCGCGCTCTTTCGCCCACCGCCTGTTACCATCGGGAATTATGGCAACATGATTAGGCGCTGAGCTTTTTTCGTGAATATTTATTGTCATATCTAATTTTTCTTTAATCACAGAAAGATCAAAAATCAAAATGCAAAAATCAAAATGACAATGAAAAATGTAAAACTATGGAAATTATTTTTGCATTTTAAATTGACATTTTGCATTTTGCATTACCAACCTATTTTAATTAGCAAATAGCTTTATTTATATTTCTTAACCTCCTTAATGAACTCCTTCAACAAATCCTTTTCGTTTACTTTCCGCATAATCTCTCCTTTTTTTACAATCAGCCCCACGCCTTTGCCGCCTACGATTGCCAAATCCGCTTCACGTGCTTCCCCAGGACCGTTCACTACACAGCCCATTACCGCCACATGCATATCCTTATCTATCAAAGCAAGTTCGCTTTCCACCTTTTTAGCCAGCGAAATGAGATCTATTTGCGTTCTGCCGCACGTTGGGCAACTGGTAATCGTAATACCACGCTTTCGCAAGCCCAATGATTTCAAAATTTCCCAAGCTACTCTCACTTCTTCAACCGGATCAGCAGTAAGCGAGACGCGCATAGTGTCTCCAATGCCTTCAAACAACAATATTCCTAAACCGATTGATGACATTACTGTGCCGCGAAAAATCGTGCCGGCTTCAGTCACACCAATGTGAAGCGGGTAATTCACCTTTTTGGAAAGCATGCGATAAGCCTCAACTGTTCGCTCAACGTCGGAAGCTTTTAGTGAAATCGCGATGTCACGAAAGCCGTATTTTTCCAAAATTTTGATGTGGCGCATGGCTGATTCCACCATGCCTTCCGCCGTCACTTTGTTTTTATACTTTTTCAAAATATCTTTTTCAAGTGACCCCCCATTCACACCGATACGGATCGGGATTTTTCTTTTCTTTGCTTCCAACACCACCATCTTGATTTTTTCCTCACTGCCAATGTTACCAGGGTTTATACGCAATTTGTCGATTCCCTGGCGCATCACCTCCATGGCATATTCCGCGGAAAAATGAATGTCCGCAATCAAAGGAATGGAAACGCGTTTTTTGATCTTGCCAATCGCTTTAGCCGCATCCATATCAAGCACCGCCAAGCGCACGATTTCACAACCGGCTTTTTGCAACTCTTTAATTTGTTTGACCGTAGCCGCCACATCACGCGTGTCCGTGTTGCACATCGACTGCACTACCACCGGCGCATCACCGCCGATATAAACATTACCGACTTTTATTTTCCTCGTTTTTCTTCTTTTTATCATACTTATTTTTTATTAGAGTCATTAGAGTGTTGCATTTGAATATTAGAGTCGCCTCAAATTTCTCTTCCCGCCAAATACCCAGCCAGATCAGCCAAGAATATTTTCAGTTTCTCATTAGCATTCAGCAATTCCGCTTGCCTTGCTGCTTCTTCCAGATAACCGTCGATTTCAGCTTTGACCGCTTCCAATGCGCCGGTGTTTTTAATAATACCACGAAATTCATCCGCTTCCTTTTTAGAAATATCCAATTTTCCTAAAAGCGAATCAAATTTCTTGCACTGAGCAATATTTGCACGTTTTCGCGTTTCAAAAACCAGCATAGTTTGCTTTCCTTCTTTAATATCGGAAACATTTGATTTGCCGCTTTTCTTTTCTGAAACAAACAGACTTAAAAGATCATCTTGCATTTGATATGCCACACCCATAGGAAGAGCGCAAGCTGACAAATTATTTAACGTTTTCTTATCCCCCGAGCCAACAGCAATAGCACCCACATGTAGCGGCCCTTCAAAAGTGTATTTAGCAGTCTTATTAAGATACACCCTCATCACATCACTACGAGCCGCAATTGTGCTTGATTGCAAAGAAAGCTCTTGCACTTGTCCCAAACATGTTTGGGAAACAACCTGTTGAAAATATGCACCGATACCATCGATTCTCCCAGAATCCAGTCCTGATTGATATATCAATTTGAAAGCTTCGGCGCACAAAAGATCACCAATTATGATAGCCAAGGAAATTCCATGGTGCTCAACTTCTGATTTGCCAAACATCTTACGCGCACAATCAGCCATGACCAAGTGTAGTGTTTTCTTGCCATGACGAGTTGCACTGCGATCGCAAATGTCATCATGAATCAGTAAATATACATGAATAAGTTCAATAGCAATCGCCACCTTCATCATTGCTTTTTTGTTTTTGCCGCCGAAAGATTCATATGCCTTAAGAGCAAGCATCGGCCTAATCCGTTTGCCACCAGCCAAAACAATGTCACGCACAAATCCCAAGGCGCGCCCAGCAATGACGTCCTCTTTTTTGATATTTTTGATAAGTAAAGAAAAATACCTTTCCAACTCCCTGTCAAAAACTTTCTTAAACGCTTCCATCTCTTCTGCTGCACCCATATTTTTTGGAAAATTAGATTCTTAGTTTATTGAATGTTCTGCAGAACATTCAATATCTTATTATGCAAGGACGTTGGATGTCTAAATAGCCGTCCTGCTATTGCGCCCATTATATCATTAAAAAAGGAAAATACAAGCATTGGGATATTGACTTTTTAATTAGTTGATAGTATAATATCGGAGGTTATTTTAGAATTAGTTATTTAACATACATTTTCAAATGTCCAAGGAGGGATGACAAAATGCAAAAAGTTTCGGAAAAAATAGACATCATAAAACACGCACTCACCAATCTCGCACAAAAATGGAATATCGAGTTCAATTCAATGCTTATTCAATATTCGAATGGGAACTATCCTGCAGTCACAATCTTGCTTGATGTTTCAATATTTGAAAGACTGAAGTGGTATCGAAACTGGATGAAGAACAAAAAAAATGACCTCACGTTCTGGGTGCTGGCAAAAGAGTGCGGAATAACAATGTCTTTTTTCAGAGGAAGAATATCTCTGCGTGGAAGTTCTTTGAATAATCAATTCATTGTAATCAAAGACTTTCTTGAAGAAATAGCCAAGCAGCCTGAAGACATTTGGAATCTGCGTTAAAGCTTAGGCTTGTCGAGAACATCCGACAAGCCTTTTTTGTATAAAAAAAAGGCCAAAGCCATATTTCCAAGTTCCATATTCAAATCTATCAACTTTTTTATTAAGCTCAGCAAAACCGTTCTGCGTCATCAAAAACAAACCATTCAATGTTATTTCTCCGTCTTTACTCACAGCTTCATTTATGCCAAACATTTTCAAAGTCAGTGTACCACATACGGGATTTGAACTCGTGATCTTTTGAACTCGTCCCGCATCAAACTTTAAGAAAAAATATTCTGTGACCTCAAGGGGAATCGAACCCCTGTTACAAGGATGAGAACCTTGCGTCCTAACCGCTAGACGATGAGGCCTTAATTTAAATTAGTGTAGAATAAATAAAATATCCTAAACCACTAGACAAACGCGGCATGTGCAAATAAGCAGGAAACATTGCACTTATCCTGTCACATGCACAGCACTGTGACTAATGTCCTAAACTGAAGACAACGATAACACATAACAAAAAAACAATCAATACCAAATTTGCGCAAAAAAATACCGGATAGCATTTGCATAGTCATATTCCAACTCATCGAAGTTGCATGTTAACAGCAACGAGAGTCAAGAAAATCTGACGATCCGGTATATCACTCGAGACCTTGCGCCCTTTGAGCGCTTCTCGAATTTGACGTGCAAAAGCAAATAGTTCCCTCATTGTCTCAATTCTAAAATCGAGAAGCAATGCGTACAGGTCAGCTTTTGCCAAAGCTTCCCTGATTTTTTTCATCAAACGTCTCTTTTCCGCTGACATTTTTCACACCTCCTTTCACGTCACGCATGATTTATCATTTGCCCTAAGCAGTAAGGGCAATCTTCGAACTTGCCGACTTTTCTAATTTTCTCCCACTCTTGAGGAGTTTCAGGGCGTTTCCAGATATTGCTACTACCGGACATAAACCTGCCACATTGACAAATAGCAACTTCTTCGGAAAACAAGCTTGCAAAAAGTTTTCCAAGCTCTTCGTTTGGTGTGTTACTTAATGACAACATAATAACCTCCCTTCTAATTTGCACGCCTAGGTTGTGAAACAACCATCCAAAACGCAACAGAAGACAACCTCCCAATGGAAACTGTCTTCTGCTGTCAAAGCAACTGCCTTGAAATTACCTTATTTGGCTGTATTTTCGTTTTTTGGCACTATCGCCCACTTTCATCCTACACCTCTATTATACTCCTATTTTTGCAATTTGTCAAGGATTTATGAGTGGCTTCTCCTTCCATTCTTTGTTTTGCCGACATATTTTTTCTTCTGACAAAAGAGGGTCAGCAATTACCTGCTCCACAACCTTTTCCATGCGCATACCTTGAGATCCCTTGACCAAAACAAGGTCTCCAGGTGCCATAAGTTCACGCAATCTCACTCCTGCATCAACTGAACTTTCAAAACACTCAAACTGAAATTCTCCACTGCGACGAGCTTTCAATTCATCTTCAGCAAATTTCATTCTTTTACCAACCAGTAAAATCAAGCTTGCTCCGGATTCCAACGCGGCTTTTGCCACGCTTCGATGTCCTTTTTCTGTTTCTTCTCCCAACTCCAACATATCGCCCAACACTGCTACCTTGCGACTAGCGCGCAACTTTTTCAAAACGTCAAGCGCGGCAACCGTGGAAACAGGCGAAGCATTATACGTATCGTCAATAATAATGCTGTTTTTAATTCCTTCAATAATATTCAACCGGCCAAGCGGCAATGCCAACTTCTCTAAACCTTGTGCAGCCTCTACCAGATTTATTTTTATACCAATACCAACGGAAATGCCTGCTAGCGCGGCATTCACCTGATGCGGAGCCAAGACATTTTTTAATCTTATTGGAAGTGTTTTACCATCATAGCTTAAGCGAAAGCTCAGACCTTCCGGCCTGTTACGCTCATCATAATTAAAAGAAACATTTGATGCTTGCACTTTAGATTCTTCGCTAAAACCATAGGAAATGATTTTTGCCTTAGATTTTTCTCCCATTTTAATAACGCGCTCATCATCGGCATTGAGAATTGCATATTCACCCTCTCCTAAAACATCCACCAAACCCTTTTTTTCTTTGGCAATTCCCTCCAGTGTTTTGAAAAATTCAATATGACTCGAAGAAACATTCGTAACAACGGCAATATTTGGTTTTATAAATGAAGTCAGATATTGCATATCGCCTGGACGATCAACTCCAAATTCCAAAATTAAAACTTCCGGATATTTTGTCGGAAAAGTCACCATATATAACCAATGCAACATATTGGCTGCCCATTTACATAGTGAATTTCCGCCTGTTTCCATGCCTAAAATAGTCAATGGAATGCCAATTTCGTTATTATAATTTTTTTCGTTGCGACGAACGCGATATTTTGTTGTCAGAACGGCAAAAATCGCCTCTTTAGCTGATGTTTTTCCCACAGAGCCAGTAACACCAATAACCAAAGGCTTATATCGCCAAAGCACAACCCCAGCCATGAATCTTAAAATTTTCTCCAGCAGTATTATTTTTTTAGTTTTCATTATTTATAATCCAACAAATTACGAATCTTGTACTAATATACGAACCAGAGAAAACCATATTGGTACATTGATATATTTGTAAATGATTCGTATTTCGCCATTTCAATGCGTATTTTTCTTATTTTCCTTTTTATCTTTATTATTGTCAACCACGGCTGCCTCAGTTGCATCGGTTTGCGCGGGAGAATTGCTAATCGGTGCCATATGTGCAAGCGGACTTGTTGAAGGGTCTTCGGTTGGTTTGACGCGATAATATTCCAGCAGAAATTTCATAACTTCACCGAAAGTAGGAGCCGCCGAAGATTCGGCCCACTCCACATTTTTTGGATTGTATAAGTCAACCACCACAACAAATTGCGGATCATTAATTGGTGCATATCCTGCAAAAGAACCGATATTGATGCCTTCTTCATATCCCTTGGAGCCTATTTTGGCAACCTGCGCTGTTCCTGTTTTGCCACCAACCAAATATCCTGGAACATCTGCACGTTTACCATGACCTTTTGTTACTACACTTCGCAGCATTTCCCCCAAACTTCTTGCAGTATCGGCAGAAACAACTCTCCTTACCTCTCTAGGCTCTATCTCTTCAACAGTTCCATTAAAATGTTTCATTGAATCTATTATTGTTGGCTTCATCATAACCCCTTCGTTAGCAAGAACACCATATGCAACCGCAAGCTGGAGAGGAGTAACGGTTATCGCTTGTCCAAAAGATGCTGTAAAAAAATTTATGTCAATTTCTATATTATCTAAATTTCTGATATTTCCTGGAGACTCACTGGGAAGCTCAATGCCAGTTTTTTCACCAAAGCCAAATTTTCTCACATATTCGCCAAAAACTTTGTTTCCAACAAGTTTTTCAACATAAATAACACCTGTATTTAGAGAATTTTCCAAAACTTGAGTCATCGTTTGAACGCCGTTGGCCTTCAGGTCGGAATTCCTTATCTCATATCCAGCTTCTTTCACTACACCACTGTCAACATAAGTTGTATTGTGATTTATTTTTCCGCAATCAATTCCCATCGCCACCGTAATTGGTTTAAAAACAGAACCAGATTCATAAGATTTTGAAATCGCCGCATTTGAAAATAATGAAATATCCTCGGTTGTGGCATATTGATTTGGATCAAAACCAGGAGCGTTTGCCATTGCCAAAATCTTTCCTGTTTTAGGATCCAAAACAACAACACTTCCGCTATCTGCTGCATATTTTTCCAAGGAAGATTTTAATATTTTTTCAACTTCATATTGCACGGTATGATTTACGGTAAGTATCAGATCGCTGCCATTACGAGCCGGATCAATTTCTCGATCAGAAATCGAGATCCAACGCCCACGTGAATCACCTTTTTGCCTAACCACGCCAACACTTCCCGCAAGTTTTTCCTGCCAAAACGACTCTAAGCCATACATGCCGCGCATATTCTTCCCGTCAGAACCAACAAAACCTATTAGTTGAGAACCAAGCTCACCACCAGGATAATAACGATAATTTTCAGGTTGCAGATATATGCCGGCAATCTTTGCTTCTCGTATTCGTGCAGCTTCTTCCTCAGAAAGCTTGCGTTTAATTACCTCATACATATCATTTGGTTTCCGTAATTTTTCTTTAATTTCCATTTCGGAAACACCAGTTATTTCAGAAATTTTTTTGGAGTCTTCCTCTATATTTTTTATTTCACGAGGAACAGCAAACAACATCTGTATTTCACGATTAATTGCCAACGGATAAAGCTCTGCTTCATCTTGCATGAATATTTCACCTCTTTCAGCCTCAATGTCAACTTTCATCTCATGTTGTCTTTGCGCCATATCAACATATTTACCATGAGATAAAACTTGCAATAAAAAGAGTTTTATCACAATGGCGCCTGAAGCAAGGCACACAAAAAACACCAAGACACTTATCCGCCAGTGTTTTGGGGAACTCTTACTAACCCTACGCATTTTTTCGGATGTAATTTTGCGCATATGGTTTTCCAATCTGAGAAAAAATCAATTTCGCGAACGAAAAGCCACTGCGTCATATTCCTCAACATAGACAGGGTTTTCTATATCCTTCATCTCTAGTTGTCGCGCTGAATCTTCAACCTTATAGAGCGATTTCAGTTCGGCTTCCTTTATGCGCAAAACTTCATTTTCCTTTTTTAGCTGACTAATCTGCTTTTCCACCTCTTTCACCGCAAAACCCTGCGTAGCACTATGGTTTATAGTGCAAATATATAAAAGTCCGACACATACAGCACTTATTATCACAACCAAAACAGGTCGCACAAAACCAGCATTGCCAGAAAGTTTAAGCGATGTTTGTTTGGGCAAATTTGTATTTCTTTTTGTTTTTTGCTGCCAGCCACCATTTGATCTGCGGATGACAATTGTTCTTTTGGTCATTGCTTCTCAGCCCCCTGAGAATTTGCTTAACTTTTTATTTACTTACAACTTTATATCTTCATAACTTAAAGACCGTGTGAAAAGTTAGACTCATTACACCGACGAATTACCCGCTTCGACTTGATTGCAAAAGTCAAATCGAGGCGAGCCAATCTTTTACGAATATACAAATTAAAACAATCACCATAAAACACATTTGTATATTTGTATAGGATTCGTATTTCGTTGGATAAATTTTTATCACACTCTCTCGACAACTCTCAACTTGGCGCTTCTAGAGCGTGGATTGCGCGCGACTTCTTCTTTGCTTGGCGAAGTAGGCTTACGAGTTACCAATTTTATTTTTGCTTCGTGTCCACAACGGCACACGGGCAGCTCTGGAGGGCATATGCATCCCCTAGCATATTCCCTGAGTACATTTTTCACGATTGAATCCTCTCCTGAGTGGAAAGAAATTATCGCCAGTCTTCCGCCCTTGGCGAGAGACTCAATCGCTTTCGGCACAAATTCCTTGATCGTATCCAATTCACCGTTTACTTCGATGCGCAACGCCTGAAATGTTTTGGTTGCAGGATTTATTTTCCCGTAGCGATACACTGAAGGAACCGTGCTGCAAATCAATTCCGCCAATTGCTTGGTACTTTTGATTGGCGCTTCATTTCTGGCGCGAGTGATAGCGCCAGCGATGCGCGCCGCAAACTTTTCGTCGCCATATTCCCTAATGATCCTTTTGAGATCTTCTTCGGAATATGAATTAATCACATCTGCTGCGGTTAGCGTTTTGCTGCGATCTAGACGCATATCCAATTCAGCATCCTGTTTGAAGCTCAGCCCCCGCCGAACATCATCCAATTGATCCGAAGATATGCCCAAATCCGCTACAATCGCATCCACTTTTTCAATTTGCAAACTATCTAAAATTTCTCCCAATTTCGCAAAACTCTCATTAACCAAAACAATGTTTCCTATCTTTATAATCTTCCCGTCTTGTTCAAATTGATACCCTTCCTTATCATTCTTAATTCTTAATTCATAATTCTTAATTCTGTTTATTGCCTCCTCATCCCAATCAAATGCAATCAAACGCCCTTTATCCCCTATGATTTTTAATATTTCACGAGAGTGTCCTCCTCCACCCAGCGTCGCATCAACCACAGTCATCCCTTCTTTCAAATTTAACGCATTAATTGTCTCTTGCAGTAAAACGGATTTATGAATGCTTCGCATTAATTTACAATGATCAATTTTCAATTTTCAAACAATGCTCAATTTTTCAATGTTTAAATTTTTAAAATTAAATCATTGATAATTCATTGATAATTGAAAATTGTAAATTGAAAATTTTTCTAGTATATTCCCAATTTCCCTAACTGTTCTGCGATCTCATCATTATTTTTGATGGCATTCTCACTATATGAATTCCATTTCTTTTCATCCCAAATTTCCAAGCGATTAAACAATCCGGCAACAGTGACGTTTTTGTCCAAAGCGGCGTACTCTTTCAGATAATCAGGAATGAGTATGCGGCCCTGACTGTCAACGTCGACATCGGTTGCACCGGCAAGCATCACACGAACGAAACTGCGAGTTGCCGACTCCCCCATCGGAAGCGTGCCGAGTTTCTCAGCGAGCTCTTGCCAAACTTTGATCGGATAAATAAATAAACACTTATCCAAACCGCGAGTCACCACCACTTTTTTCCCCAACTCCTTACGAAACTTTGAAGGAAGCGCGAGGCGCTTTTTGGGATCTATCGCATGTTGGTGTTCACCAATAAACATAGCTTTTAGCTTCGTTAGTTTTTAGGAATTTCCTAATGAAGCTAAAGCAGCTACAAGCTAATACCTAGCATTTCCCCACTTTCTTCCACTTTGCTCCATTTCAACTTAATTTTACTCCACTGCAATGCATTGGTCAACACTTTTCAAGCATCAAAAAAATGCCTCATTATAGGCATTTTTTGAACTTATCCACAGTTATTTTTTACATTGGCAAAGGTTTGATTATGCCAAACAATGTTCCTTCCGGATCTTTGGCATCATACACCGCTGCTTTGTTTAAATTGCGCTTGATGCTATAGTGAAAGTAAAGCCTTCAGAAAGGTGTGCGCAAAATTGGAACCCACCTGGATTAACAGGGAAAAAATACATTTTTTTCCGATACTTTTTTCAAGGGATCCAGCCGCCCACCCGCATTGAGGGCTTTTATAATTCCTATGAATTTCGAATTGTTTTGTTATCTTTCTTGGCCTTTTTGATAATAATTCTTTGCAACCCGAAAACACTCTTACCAAAAACTGCCATTTTTTGTTTTTTCTTTTTTTCTCTTTTTTCCGCTTTGATTTTTTTAGGTTTCATAAATATACCAAGATGAACATTCGATTTCACTTCATGCAGAACATCGAATGTCACCGACTGCATATCAACGCAAAATATCTACTGAGCCGTCTTCATTTAAACGCACAAGCCTTGATGGGTTGCCGATAAGTTCTCCTTTGTCAATATAGACACTTACATTTTCACCAAAATATTTTTTCGCTTCTTCGATGTTTGTTGCCGAAGGCATTCCTTCAATGTTGGCGCTGGGCGCAATCAATGGACCAGTTGATAGCAGGAGTTTTTGCAGAGCCTCATCTGCCGGCATACGAAAAGCCAGCGAGTTCGTGCCTCGATGCAGATAAGCATATTCTTTTTTATTACATGGCAAAATCACACTTATCTGCCCCGGCCAGACACTTTGCAAATATTTTTCACTAGTGTCCGGGATATCAACAAAATCTTCAAGTTGACTATATGAACCAATCAAAATAATCACCGGTTTGTCCGGCGATCTTTTGCGAAGAAAATACACTCTTTCAACTGCTTTGCTGCTACCTGTCAAAGCAACAATGCCATATAATGTATCGGTTGGAATAACCGCAACTTCACCGGCTTTTAAAATTTCCGCGGCTTTTTGCCATTCTTCATTCCATTGCATAACATATTCGCCGATTGACATTCAAAGTCCAACTGGACATTAAATGTCTCCCAAGTGCCATCATATTCTCCTAATAACTTTTTCGACACACTTATTATTTTCAATTTCTTTTTCCTTGCTGAAAAATAAAATATATAGAATTTCTAAGATGCCGAGGGTGTTAAAAATAAGAATTAAAACAAACCAAACAGACTGTTTTCTTTGTGCTGCCATCCAAAGCGCTACCCCTTTCCAAGGAACAGTCCAAATTGCTACCAAAGCTAAAGCCCATGGGTATTTAATTAAAAATTCCATCATACTAATTGCCCAAAGAATTACCCGCTTCGACTTGATTGTAAAAGTCAAATCAGAGCAAGCTAATCTTTTACAAATATGCAAATATACAAATAATCTTATTGTAGATTTGTAGCTGATTTGCAGATTCGAGGGAGAGAATTAAAAATATTTATAAATTAACTATCTATTTAAACCTATTATATCATACACTAATCAGTCTTCTCTTCCTCCAAAATCCTCTTTTTGTTTTCCGCCCCGCGATTATATCCTCCAAATTTTCCATCAGAGCGAATAACGCGGTGACATGGAATTTCGGGATCATAGTTTTTACCCAGAATATTTCCCACAGCGCGAAATGCGTTTGGACTACCTGCTTTTTCGGCGACTTGTTTGTAAGTCATCGTCTTTCCCTTGGGAATTTTTTTGACCACAGCATATACGCGCGCACGGAAAGAAGAAGCCGTGCGATAGCCTGGCAAACCTTTCTTTCCTCCCGTTTTAGCATAATCCCTCATAACCCTACGAATTACTAATCCTATACAAATATACAAATGTACAAATTTAATATGGCAATCTATTTTCTCTATAAAAAAACATTTTTTACAATATCGCCTTTTGAGGAATTATTTTCTTGCCCACAAACTTGCTTCCCAATTTTATAAATTTGTCCGTCAAATCCGTTGTATAGAAAACATGTTTTGATTTTTTACTCAATTTATTCTCTATTTCCGGATGCTCTTGTAAATAATCTTTCAGTTTTTTGCCGACTATTTTTGATTCGGAAATCACTCTGACTTTTTTGCCAACAATTTTCTTGATTCTATTTTCCAAAATTGCATAGTGCGTACAACCCAAAACAAGTGTGTCTATATTTTTATCAAGCAATGGTCTCAGATATTTTTTCAAAGCCAATTCGCAAATTTTTGAATTTTGTTCATCGGATTCAATAATTGGCACAAGGAGTGGACAGGCATTTTGAAAAACTTTAATCTTTCTGTCTTTCTTTTTTATTTCACGCGCAAACGTCCCAGATTTCACAGTTCCCTCCGTGGCAATCAAACCAATTCTTTTGTTTTTAGTTTTTTCGGTAGCATATTCAACGGTCGGAATAATCACGCCAAGTACTTTTTTACCCGGATGATATTTTGGCAAATATTCTCTTTGGATTTTTCTGAGCGCATCACTTGAGGCAGTGTTGCACGCAAGAATCACGAGCTCGCAATCATTTTTGAACAAAAAATCAACCGCTTGTCTGGTAAATTCATAGACTATTTCTTTTGAGCGACTTCCGTATGGCACGCGCGCCGTGTCGCCAAGATACACAAAATCATATTCTCCAAGCTCCTTAATAATCCCCTTCATTATATCCAACCCTCCAAACCCGGAATCGAATATACCGATTGATTGCTTATATTTTTTCATGATTTCCTACTTATATTTTTATTTATCCTATCACCATAGCCTTTTTTGTCCACTCTAGGTTTTTGTAACATTATCTTCGCCCAAACGTATTAATGAATGTGGAAGATAAACCGACTATCCACATCCGTGCGAGAATTGTGCCCATTGTCGAACTTGGCAGTTCATTGTATACTTTAAACAGAAACAAACATAAAAAGTATGCGCGGGTTGCTGAGGGGGATTTTTCTTGCTGGAGCACACTCCGTCGCACGAAATAAAAATGAAAAACGATACTCATGATGAAATTAGTGATGCCGAGAAAGCACACAAAATTGAAGCTCTTCGCGACATGATATTAAATGCCGAGCGTACAATGCAAAGCGCTAAGGCAATGCTTTTGCAACTTGAAGGAAAAAAGAAGCTGGGACGCCGCCGCAAAATAGAGACGGAAGAAGACGGCACCGTAGTTGAAGGCACATTCGACGGTCAGATCATGCACGGAACCGATGGAAAACAATATCCCATTCCCGCCAATTATGCTTCCAAATCAAAGCTTATAGAAGGAGATATGCTTAAGCTGACCATAACATCGGATGGCTCTTTTGTGTACAAACAAATTGGACCAATTGAACGTCGCCATGCCCTAGGAATTGTCAGTCAGGATGAACGCGGAAACTATTTTGTTTTCTCCGAGGGCAAACCATATAAAGTACTTCTAGCATCGATTACTTATTTCCGTGCCGAACCGGGAGATGAAGTTGCAATTGTTGTGCCCAGAGATATCGAAGCTACGTGGGCAGCAATTGAAAATGTCCTCCAAAAAGGCGGCAACACATTCACATCTTCTCGCTCAACAATTGATGATGAAATAGCTTTCTTAAAAAAAGATACTCCTAAACAAAAAGAAATTTCTTCCGAAGATTTAACAGATGAATGGTCTGCAGACATTGATGCGCTGGAAAAAGAACTTAAAGCCGAACAAAACGGAGGGTTCTAATTAATTTAAATAAATTAACAAACTGCGACCTTTCACAAAATCGCACGTTTTAAGTAAGTCTAATCAATATCACCACAAATCAACAAATCAACTACGAATTATCTTTGCACATAATTAATTGAGCTTACTACACATATTGAGATACTGAACTTGTTTCAGCATCTAAGCCAAGTTTCTGGATCCTGAAAAAAATTAAGGGTGACACAGAATAGTAACATCAATTAATTCAATTCAGAGGGTTATTTTTGTACATTTGTATATTCGTAAAAGATTTGTATTTTCGTTGGAAAAACAAAATGGAAAACACTCAACAAGCATCTATGTCTAAGAAAGATTATGCCTTTGGAATCATAGCAGGACTATTGATTGGACTACTTATGCTTCCCATCGTAAAAGCAGCCAAGCCGGAATTATACACTAGGTTTGCCATAATTATTTTGCCCTTCTTTTTAATCGGCACGCCCGTTGGTTTGGTAGTAGCAAAACTAATTTCTCGCAAAATTTCCATCGTCTGGCAAATTGGCAAATTCGGTGTCATTGGAGTATTGAACACGCTTGTCGACATTGGCTCATTAGCATTGATAACATTCTTGCTTCGTTCAACGGCAGATATTGATCCCAAGAAGGAATTACTCGTAATTTCTGGAGTTGCAATTACAATTTACTCTATTTATAAAGCTATCACCTTTATTATTGCCAATGTTAACAGCTACTTCTGGAACAAATATTGGACTTTTGAACAAGGGGCAGCTAAAAAAACACGTGCCCAATTTTTTCAATTTTTCATTGTCAGCATCATTGGTTTTATTATTAATGTACTTGTAGCTTCCATTGTTTATAAATCTCTTGATGTGCTTCTTCCCGGGACAACCGACGATCAAAAAGGACTTCTTGCTGCAGCAGCAGGAAGTGTCCTTGGTATGGCTTGGAATTTCATCGGCTACAAATTCATCGTATTTAAAGAGTAATGTTTCAAAAAAAATTAAGACACAGACTCCCCCTTGTGGGGAGTTTTATTATCCCTGATTTAGTGCTAAAATTGCTTTAGATTTACTATGAAAATTTACTATGCATGGCATGACCCAATGTTCCTTGTTTCATGTTTCATGTTTCATGTTGCATGTCCTCCACAACTCTCTATCGCAAATATCGCCCTTCAACTTTTGGTGAGGTTCTGGGTCAAGAACATATAGTTAAAACACTATCCAATTCAATAGCTAATGGAAGAATCGGACAGGCTTATCTTTTTACCGGGCCGCGTGGCACCGGCAAAACTACTTTTGCCCGCATATTAGCTAAGGCTGTTAATTGTCTGGATCCCAAAAGTCACAAAGATATCAAAGCTGACGCTTGTGGCAAATGCCCTAATTGCAAAATGATTCAAGACGGTCCATCTTTGGATATTTTTGAAATCGATGCGGCTTCCAACACAGGTGTTGATAATATACGTGAATTGCGCGAAACGGTAAAACTCCCGCCAAGTCATTTGAAACATAAGGTATATATCATCGATGAAGTACATATGCTTTCCACTGGCGCTTTCAATGCCCTACTTAAAACATTGGAAGAACCTCCTGCTCATGTCATTTTTATCCTTGCTACCACAGAAATTCACAAAGTTCCCGAGACAATTGTTTCCCGCTGTCAACGCTTTGATTTCTCCCGCCTTTCATTGGAACACATTGTCGAAAAATTGGAGCTTATTGCCAAGAGCGAGAAAGTAAACATAGAAAAAGACGCTTTGGAAATGATCGCCATTGCTGCCGAAGGAGGCATGCGTGATGCCGAGTCATTGCTTGGACAAGTAATTTCTCTGGAAGATAAAAACATCACTGCTTCCGAAGTGGAAGGAATTTTGGGCACTACCAAGAGGCAAAACTTGCAAGACATTACAACAATGCTTCTTGCTAAAGATGCTTCCGGAGCTCTAGCTTTACTCAACAAGCTAGTTGCTGATGGATACGATGTTGAGATTTTCAACAAATCACTGGTTAATTATTTGCGTCAACTTCTTTTGCTTTCGGTAGATACAAGTCTTGCTAAATTGCTTACGCATGAACTAACCTCTGAACAAATTGAGATCATAAAATCACAAGCTTCTGAAAGCGAATCTCAGGAAATTTTACGAATTATTTCTTGTTTTGCCGAAATTGGCAGCAAAATCAAGACTGCCTTCATTCCCCACTTGCCAATTGAAATGGCTATCATTGAAGCAACTATCAAAAAATCAGAATCGCCAACCCAGACCGGCACTATCATACCAGCTCCAATTTCCGCCTCCCCTGCTCCGCAGATGCTTGTGAAAGAAGCTGCTGCTAAAAAATATGAGCCAACATCATCAGTTTCACGGACCGAAAGCGCCCACACAACATCAACAAGCGAATATGAGTCAAAACAGACAAACACAAGAAACTCAGATCAAGGCGGGAATTCAATTAACAATGACATCAAAGAAAAGACTGTAATTATCAAAAGTGATGATTCTGAGAAACCAAAGGAACCATCCAAATTCTCAATTCATGACATTCGCAGCAAGTGGAACGCTATCACAGCGACCATGTCCGCCGCCAACATGTCCTTAGCCGCTCTTTCACCAAATTGTGTACCCATAGAAACATCTGGGGATGTGGTTATTTTAGCTACACGCTTTGCTTTTTATAAAGATAAAATTGATGATACCAAGAATAAATTGACAATAGAGGACGCTTTTGGTAAGATAATTGGGTGTCCTATAAGAATAAAGTCTGTTGTAGATGAGTCATATTTTGCTTCTTCTGAGCCAAAAAATGACACTCCTAGTCAACCTCGCGAAACCAGTTCCCTACTCACAGATGCAATGGGAATTATGGGTGGGCAGATAGTTGAATGAATCATGCAATCATTTAAACATGTAGACATTTAAACAAGCTTTTTTTATTATTTGCTTGCATGTTTGGATTTTAAAATGTTTTTATGAATATCTGGGGATTAGCCAAGCGGTAAGGCACCAGGTTTTGGTCCTGGCATGCGGGGGTTCGAATCCCTCATCCCCAACACATGAAAAACGAAAGGCGCCTGAAGAGTGTTTTTCGTTTTTTATTTATTTTAAAGGGATTCGAACAAGCAGAAGCGAAACAAGCTGACTGTCAGCAGACAGTCAGCGCAGGAGAGTGCCATAAAATTCGAGAGATTCCACTGCCCAGGGCAACGAGTAAATTTGTGACGACAAATTTACGAGGCGTAAATCCCTCATCCCCAACCACAAAATCAAAACAACCTCCATGGAGGTTGTTTTGATTTTATCAATAAACAAACGAAATAGTGTCTTCCCTACGGTGCTACTTCTCTCATAAGTCCGCGACTTACATTATTACATGCCGGACAATTTTCAGTTTTTTCAATACAAG
>CAZCMV010000006.1:0-38877 GCA_964500125.1 uncultured Bdellovibrionales bacterium
TTACCAGACGCCCATTGAATTTAGTAAAGTGTTACCTATGTACTCATCTTGTACACAGCATTGACTTAAATGTTTTCTTGTGGTATTTTCTTATCCTAGAACATTGAAAACATAACAAGTATAAAAAAAGTCCACAGAACGCCAAAAGCGAATATCAAAATTTTACCTAGATAACCACGAAAGGAGGAGGTTAGGATGAAAGACAAATTTTATCCAGTGGATCTACATGTACATTCGAATTTTTCAGATGGAAAAGTTTCTTCGGAGAAAATCGTGGAAATGGCACAGAAATGCAATTTGAAAGCCGTTTCCGTCACTGATCACGATACTTCGGACAGTGTCACCTTTTTGCAAAAACTTCAAAATACGGAGGAAAGCGTATCGTTCATCAGGGGTTTGGAAATGACTACTTCGCATCATGGTACCGAGGTTCATATTCTGATTTATGGATTACATGCCCGGCAAGCTTCAAGTATCGACGAATTTACTAAAAAAGCTAGAGAGGAGCGAGAAGAAAGGACAAGAAGAGTAATCGAGTTGTACAACAAAAAAGGTTTATTTGAGGCTTCATACGAGGAGATCGTCGAATACCTGAAATATCCGGGGAAAACACTTACTCTTTTGCAGGTTTTGACTTATTGCGTTGAAAAGAGAGGTGTGACTCATGAACAAGTGAAGCATGAATTGTTTCATCCGGATGGTATAGTTTATGTTAAGTATGATAGAAGCAGACTTATTTCCACTACAGATGCAGTGGAATTCGCGCGGGATCTAGGAGGAACACCTGTTTTGGCTCATCCCGGGGATTATGCGCAAAGAAGTGATGGAAATATTGCGTCGTCATTTGAAATTGTTGAGGAGCTTATCAGTCACGGCCTAATAGGAATTGAGGCGGCACATACGCGTCACTCGATCCAACAAATTGAAATATTCAGAGAAATGGCCGAAGAGTTCCATTTGCTGGCAACTGCTGGATCAGATTGGCACGGATTTGAATACAACAAAAATAAGTTCGGTTCCCTTTCGATGTCAGAGAGGGATTTCGAACATCTTTTAAGTGTTGCGCCATAATGAAACTGTGGCGCATATAAAAAAAGCGGTGCGGAGAATAATTCTCGCGCCGCTTTTATATTTCAAATCCCCAAAACCTACCTTATCGTTGTCCCTATAAACTCTTCTCCTTCCAAATAATTTTTAAAGTTATCCAAATTTTTGCCATTGAGAATTACCACTTCCATGCCTTCCTGTCCAGCAAGTTTTGAAGCAACCGGATCAAATGGCAAATTCGAACTTGGATTCCATTTGTCACCCACAATTTTTTGAAAATCGGACCAAGCAATTTTTTCTATTTTTTTAGCATCAGGATTTTTGCGAGGATCCTTATCGTAAACATAATCAATATTGGAAAGATTGGCAATTTTTTTGGCGCCGAATTGTTTGGCCAAAAGCACGGCAATATAGTCCGTGGAATTTCCCGGACGATAACCTGCGGCAATTAAGATCGATTCCTTAGCTTTCAAAAAGCTCTCCAAATCATAGGGGTTTTTGCAAATAGTGGGATGTGCATGTTTGCGGAAAACAGTGCGCAAAAAATGACCATTCATACGAGTCGCATGTATGCCGAGCCAATCCTTATCCTCGTCTGTGATATCATCAATTCTGGAACCTGCTTCCACATATTTGCGAGCAAGCTTTCCTCCCCCAGTAATAATAATGAAACGATAGCCGCTTTTCAGCTCTTCCTCAATGAGTTCCTTGAATTTTTTTACAAACTCCCAGTCCACTTCTTCGGGCACGATCAATGATCCGCCCAAGGAAATTATGGCTATTTTTTTTGTGGTCATAGTAATTTTGATTCTAATAATTTTCTACCCTTAACTTTATCACGCAAAAATATTTCAGACAATGCCCTGATTTGAATATGCAATTTCTAATCACGGCAAATTTATAAAAAAAGGATTTTCGTGTTACGAAAATCCTTTTCTTGCAATTTAAACCGCAATGACATATTTAGCCATTTTTTGCACCAAAATGATTTCGGCGCGAGAATTTATGGTTATATGTTCAGAGGCCATGTCAAGCTCCGACTGCGAATCAACCGATTCCAACAGCCACGCCTGCATCTCAGGCAAAAAACGGCATATTGGGCTATGTTCTGCGTGTACGCAAGCACTGAGTCTTTCCGCAAAGGTGGCTTTTCGCAGAACATTTTCAGGCGCAAGGGGAAACATCTCTGCAATGGCCTCGATTTTTCCTCTTTCCTCCTGAACCATTTTAAAAATTCTCTCAGAAAGCTTTTCCATATCTCCTCCTCTTTGGATAATGACCTTGTTGCCATGTTGTTAATGAAACTTCACAAGATTTATATCCTATCACATAATTACCTTTTTGTAAAGCAAAACCGCCCCTCGGGGCGGCTGGATCAAATTTAAATCCTAAATACTAAATCAAAAAACATATTATTTTGTTATTTTGATCTTGAGCTTCATTAGTCATTGGAAATTAGGATTTTGGATTTCTGTATCTTGTTTCTTGTATCTTATACTACTTACCGCAGCAATTCTTATACTTCTTCCACTGCAGCAAATGCCACAGGGACTTAGGAGGCTGGAAAATTATCCAGTCGATTGTTCCCGCATGCTCGTCTGCGAGGAGGCGCGATATTCAGCCGGTGTTTATTTATCGTGCTTTCTTCCTCGTAGACGAGTAGGCGAATTTATCATTTCAATGTTCCTACGGACATTTTACTTGTTTGTCAGTTTCTTGTCAACTTTCTTGGAAGTGGATAACTTTTCCCAGTCCCTCACTGCTTCCCATACCCAAGTATGGCTTCGCTTGAAGCCATACAATTCCTTGAGCATTTTGGCAGCGGTGCGCGTATCAAAACCTTGTTTGTAGAGGCGCACCGCTTTTTCCTTCATCTCGTTTATTTGCTTTTGTTTGAATACCGATAGAGGCATATATGTGTTGTTATTAACTACCTGTATCATACTCCTCTGTCAACTTTTGTCAACTTGCGTAGTGTGGATAAGGCACTTTGCCTTTGAATTGCTGGGCGAAATAGTTGGCTTGCTGCTCGAGATTCTCGGCTGTTACGGATCCGTCGTCTTTGTTCTGATTCTGGACGAAGGCCATGAATCCCTGCAACGCCTTACCGAATCCCGGGTCGGTTTGTTTCTCGGCGAACCTATCTTTATTATCCCCGAGGAACAGCCGCGCCCGCTCTTCCAATTCTTTGCCGCGCATCATCGTGTAGATGGTCGTGCTTTGCACCGACGAGTGTCCGAGAATATTCATCACATCCGATGTCGATCCCCCACTCTTGATGATATGGTGGCCGCGGTGATGCCGGAAGCTGTGAGCGTTCATGTAGGGCATTTCGGCTTTGTTGCAATATCGCCTCAGCATTTCTCCCAGCCCCTTGATGGAAAATCTTTGTCCGTATTTCGAACTGGTGGCCGATACGAAAAGCGCCTCCGGTTCGTCAAACTTCACATTTTTCTCAAGATGTTTTCTTTTCTCAAGCCAGTGCAGGAGATAATCATTGGTGCTTTTGGTCCAGAATATTTCCCGAAATGGCCGGCGGGATTTGGCTTTTTCTGTCCGGATGATGGCTCTCATTTCAGTAAGATCCAAATCGTCTTTATTGATCGAGCATATTTCTCCGTTACGCGCTCCGGTATCCCACAGCATACCGATGATCGCCAAATTTCTGATGTGGCGCGGATCATTGGAGTCTTTCGGAATAACCGAGATAAGCTGATCAAATTGTTCGTCGCTCGCCACGCGTGGAAGCTTCATTACTTTATCCGGAATCGGAATCAATTCTTCATCGATCACTTTATATCCCTGCAGGCGATAAAATTCGAAGAACTTGCGGAGCGCCATGCATTTTCCGACAAAGCTGTTTCTGTCCCAGCCAAGATCCGCCATACCATTCAGGTATTCCATGACGTCACTCAGCGTGATGTTTTCGATTTCGGGATTGCGGAGGAACAGGCAGAAGTTTCTCAGTTCGCGGTCGTAACCGCGGACGGTGTTCTTTTTGACTTTGAATTGTCTCCAATTGGAGAATTGATAGATAGCGTCTTTTGTTAGCATATAGCACGAAAACTCACCGGAATGCAACCGGCGATGGATTCGGTTCGTTTTCCTCCGTAGTCCGAAATCGGCAGTCAAAATGCGGAGCGCTTTCAACGCATATTCCCTTACGATCACATCAATCTTCTTTTGACTTTTTTCAAGTATCGAATCCATCGCATCACACCCTCAGATCCAAGATCATTGGCTCCCTTTCGGGAAGCAATGAGGTGAGTGTTTTTTTATATTAATGTGTTTGACGAAAGACCTTTCGACATCGGTCTTCCGCTATGCCAAGCGAAACATTACCCCTTCGCGCCAAAGAAGTCAAACGCGATTGGTATAGCGTTTTTAGTTTATAAAAAGCGTTGTATATTTTCGGTAAAAATTCGCCGAAAGAGGCTTGAAGGTGCCAAAAGAAAAAAATATTCAGTATCAATTCAAAAAATATTATTCATAATCGAATCAAGGGATTAAAGTTATCCCCAGTTGGAATCATGCTAAAAAGCCCGACTAAAAATCGGGCTTTTTCAAGATTTACCTCCGATTATTTTCCTCCAAACGGTTGCGCCGAGTCTCCCTTGTTGGAAAAGTAAAAGGAGAACGCCATGCCGGCGAGGAGCAAAAATTGATCGCCGGAAATCTTTCCGATGAAAAGCGCGCCGACCGTGGCCAGCGCCATCAGGATAAATACGATCTTACTTGCCGATTTTAATACTTCCATATTCATTTTATTGTTTGTTTTATAATTGCCAGTCCTTCTTCGATTTTTTCAATTCCCTCTTCGACCTTGGAGGGGTTTATCTTTTGCTGACCCGAGGGTTGCTGGTTGGCCATCGCAACAAGTTCATTGAGAATCCTCTTGTCCCGCGACGGACAATTCGGTTTTTTCGAATAAATTTCGTAATGACCGATGATGTGATTGCGGTCGATCGGAATCTGCCAGTGCTGGCAAACATCGCGTATTAATAATGCGCTTGCCTGTTTCATCGCGTCAGTCCATTTATCCTCCGGTTTGCCTTCATGTTCGATGCCGATCGTATAGAGATTCGGATTGACATTCGTTTTTATAAGTTTCGAGCTTGACGCATTCACTCTTCCCGCATGCCAAGCGGCATCTTCTTCTCTCACATACTGGTGAATTTCTCCGCTCTTTCCGATACCGTAGTGCGCGCTTACCTGCGAAGCGGGATTGGCAAACCATGAATCGGTGCCGGACAAAGTTCCGTCCATGATATGGATGACAACGAGTTCCGGTTTGTAACCCTTCCGTCCGGTCCAGAAATTCGGAGAGCCTTTCCAGATTTTTTGAATAGTGTTCATTTTTGTTATTTTTTAATAGTTATCAATAAATTAAGGATGGCCGCAATCAGCCCGCCGATCGAAGCGGTGGCGACAATCCAGAAAAATCTTTTAAGCCAGTCGACGTCTGTGCCTACCCGGGTAAGTTTCGCACTGATATGCGGAAGATGATTGTCCTTGATTTCACAGACATGTTTTTCAAGACAATCGAGTCTTTTATCTTGCATCTGATTTTGATAATTTTGTTTTTCCATAAAGTTTATCGGGATATTTGTCTCATCTGTTTCAAATCCGTTTGCTGCAAACCCTGGCCGGGAAACATCCGGCCCATTGTTGCCGGCGGACTATTTGTTCCTTCAACGTCTTCATTTTCCAAAAGTTTGTCGTATACCGACTTTTGAAGTCTGGAGATATCTTGTATTTGGAATGTTACCGACGAGTGGAGTCTCTGCGCTTCTTGCGGATCGTCTTGGGCGAGATAAGGCAAGATATCCGGCAACAGTTTTTCCGCCTGGGCGTTCCAGTTGTCGATTATGTTCATGGCCGTTTGGCTGTCATTGGCTTCCAGCGCCCGCTTGGCCTGCTCTCTCGCAGTGTTATAACCGACTACCGTTTCATCTCTCAAATTCCACGCTTGATTCCGTTTCTCTCCGCCGGCGGATCGATAGAATCTTTGTGCCGTAGTTTCCAAAATTTTGGCCGGATCGATCGCTTCCCGTCCGAACCTTCCGAATAAACCGTTGATGCCATAGGCCAATTTCATCGGAGAAACGCCGAGCGCCCGCCCCACGACTACGGCCGCATACGGTGTTTTATCGTCGTACTGTTCCGTCGGCGCCACCTGTTCAAGACGTCGTGGCACTATTTGCCTGCCGGTAAAAAATGATTTATTGGTAGACAGTTCGGCCGGGGTACGCAAGATCGGAGGTAACGCTCCGGACAAAAACTGCGAAGTTGACAGTTCTCCGTCGCGGGTAAACGGAATGGGCGCCAGTTGACTCATCCATTCGAGGGCCAGTTTGGCAAAATTGCTTGGCTCGCCTTTTCGAACATACTCGAGAGTATATTCGAGCGGATTGTAAAAAATCTGCCCGACATCTCCTTTCGGAATAAGCACCATCTTCGGTATGCGATTGCCTTCCTGGTCCTTGTCTTCGCCGACGATAATCGGGAAGTATGTATCCTTGATCCAACCCGGCACGTCTTCGTATAAATCCGGATAATTCAACGAGTTCCAAAAATAAGTTGTTATCCCCGGCGTGACAATCAATGCCGCAGCCTTGGCGGAAGATTTGACCGGACTCTCTTTGAAAACGCGCGCGGTGTTGAGAAGCGCCTGCCAGCGTGCGTTTACAAACGGCACCCACATATTGATAATCCGCATTTCCTGACCGGCTTTGGCGAAATCGATGGTAGAATTCCGGGCTTCATAGGCGGCTTCCAGTGTCGAGGCTCCTTTTTTGAGAGACCGCGTATAAACACCGAGGCGGGGCGCCAACTCTATAGCTTCGGCAAAATTGCTTATAAGATTGAACGGGTTTATAACGGCCTTGGTTCGTTTCCACCAATTCGGTTCGAATAATTGCTTCTTCACACCGCTGATTTCTCTGGCCCCCTGAATGAAACCGCCGAATCCTCCGCCGTTTCGGGCAAATTCATCGATCAGTTTCGAGTCCCAGCCGAAAGCTCCTTTCAAACCTTCGGCAAATCCAAATTCCCGAATTCAAGTCCAAGATTCAAAGAAGCGGATTGAAACCCGTCCCTGTTTCAACACTGACCATCAAAATAGTTTCTATTCTTATGGGAAAGGCTGATGCGGGAATATATTTTCCCCAAGAAGGGAAATCGGCGAATGTCTGGGACTACGCAGCCGCCATTTTGTTGCTCGAAGAGTCTGGGGGAAAGATGACATCACTGGATGGTTCAGCTATGCCATTCAGTGGTCAAGGAATAGCTCACAGGGAAGGCTGGCTTGCCACCAATAATTCTTGCGACCATGATGAACTTTTAAGGAAATTGCAATGAAATTGCAAGAGGAGGTGAAAATATGATATGCCCTGACTTCAAATGGAGTCGGGGCATTTTACTTTTTGTGGAATTGTAGGTATTATAATTTTAAGATTGAGTTAACTATTAAAACTAATTTTATGACAAACAAAATTGAAAAGTGGGAAGAATTATCGCGAGAAATTGTTTTCCAGAAATACAGCCGAAAAATTGAAAAGGTGATGTATAAAATGCCTGACGGCAAAGAAAGCGATTTCTATCTGAAAAAAGAAGGACCTGCTACGGGAATTTTGGCTCTTACCAAAGACCAACAGGTGATATTGGTTAAGCAATTCCGCCCAGGTCCCAATGAAATATTAAATGAACTTCCAGGCGGATATGTTGACGCCAATGAAACTCCCGAGCAGGCGGCCGAGAGAGAGCTTTTGGAAGAAACTGGCTATAAAGGTAAAGCAAAACTCGTTACGACCGCGTATGATTGTGCTTATTCAACAATGAAGAGATATTGCGTAGTGGTGACAGATTGCGAGAAAGTGGCCGAACAAAATCTGGAGAAAAATGAATTTGCAGAAGTGGTTTTGATGTCGCTTCCAGAATTTAGAGAATTGCTAAAAAGTGGGAAGAATACTGATATTGAAATAGGATATATTGGGTTGGATTATCTGGGGTTACTATAAAAGTGATTATGGGCAAAAAGATTAATATAAAACCATTTCAAGAAACTCTTAATGCTGGCATGTGCGGACCGGCGTCTTTGAAGATTGTCTTGGGTTATTATGGCGCAGAAAAGTCGGAAAAAGAATTGGCAAAACTATGCCAGCATGATAAAAATATGGGAGTGGATGATGAAAAGATAAGGAAAGCTGCCGAGAACTTGGGGCTTAAGGTAAAAATTAAAAACAATAGTACTTATAAGGATGTGGAGAATTGGTTGGATAAAAAAGTACCAGTTATTGTAAATTGGTTTACGAAAGGCAGGCAGGACTATCCCGAATTCGAAGTGTCTGATGGACATTATTCGGTCGTAGCCGGACTTGATAAAAAATTCATATATCTTCAAGATCCGGAAATTGGCAAAATTAGAAAGCTTAAACGAGATGACTTTATGCGAGTCTGGTTTGATTTTAGGGGAGAATATTTGAAACCGGAAGAATTAATAATCAGGCAAATAATTGCTATATACGAATAATTCTATGATTCCGCAAAAATTAAAATTAGGCGACGAAATAAGAGTTATTGCTCCCTCAAGCAGTCTGGGAATAATTTCTCAAACGAACAGAGATTTAGCAGTAAAAAGACTGGGCGAGTTAGGATTGAAAATTTCTTATTCCAAAAATGCCGAAGAGATTGACGATTTTCATTCTTCTGTCCATATTTCAAGTTTCTCACGAATGGCCGTTTCAGTCAAAAAAGAGGGGTTCTAAAAAAAGTAATTGATTTTTTCCATTGGTCTCAAAAAAATACCGGGATTTTTATGGCTCGAAATCGCCGAAATGTCCGATGAAAAATTCCCCTGTGGATAACTTTATTTTCGACTTGACTTTACCCTTAGCCTATTCTAACATCACAACACTTCAGGAAAAATAATGGCTTGTTTAAAGCTCGGGGTAAGAATGCTGAGATAAAAAACTCCTTAAATATTGACCGGAATTACACCCCGATTTTACGGAAACTTTACCGGCATTATTTTATACTGAAGCCATAATTCAAGATTCGCGTAATTCATCCGCCCGGACATTCGAACGTTACCTGCCCGTAGGCAGACCGATTCTGAAAAATGAATCAAAAAACATTTACGAATGTTTCAAAGGAAAAAATACGCGAGTCGCCTAATCATTAAAGTATTGACTATGAAAACACAATACTCGAACAAGAAAATCCTGAAGCTGGCGGGAGTCGTTTCTCTCGTGCTGGCGTTGGGAATCGGCGCGGCTGGCGCTTTCGCTTCCAGCGACAGCGGCAAAACCGCGCAGGAAAAAATCCAATCCCTATTGGATAAATTGAAAGTCGCATCGGAAAACGAGCAGAAGAACGGGCAGCTCGTTGACACTCCACAAGGAAAAGTATTTGCGGGAGAGTCGGAAGAGAAAATGAAAAATCTACATGATGAAACTCAAGCGCAAATTGACGCTTTAATCGCCCGACCGGAAAGCGAGAGACAAAAGGCAGTCGGTGAAATCAAAAAATTCGCGAACAAGCAAGATTTGTCCGTCAATTATAAGGGCACAAACAAATCCATATATAATTCCGCTATGATGGAAGAAGTTTACACGACTGATTATGATCAATACGAGATAGATGTACGAAATAATAAAATTGTCCAGTTCGGACCGAAACCGCTCACTGTCGGCGAAAAAGGAAAGGCTTTCAATACCGAGGACAAATATTCCAAAAGCGAACTGGAAACCATGGCTCGCCAATTTATCGCCAAAAATGCTCCTGAAGTAAAGCTTGATGATCTCTCCGCCAACTTTGGCGACAAAGAAGGGGTAAACTTTTTCTTCCGTTGGGAAGATACAACACGGGAAATCGAGGATATGCATCCATTCATCCAGGTCGGGTTTTCCCGCGGTGGCGACTTGCTGAGCTACACCGATACGCTCGGTCTCTAGCGGCAAGAATTTTTAAACATTAATCTCAAAACAAAAATATGAGAACTTTAGCATCGAAGCGGGCAATGTTGTTCTCGATGATCGCGATGATCGCATTGCTTGCCGGGGGCGTCAAATCTGCACTGGCTCTTTCCGGAACCTATAACTATGCCAGCAGTGGCGCCTATTATACGGAATACGGTCCTACCCAATACTGGCACACGACAACCAATGCCGGTTATTGTGGACATATCAGCGGAAGCTGCAGTCCCAACAGTATGAGATGGACTTATAACAATGGCTGCTTTCCAAGCAATCAGGCTCAGTGGGCTAATATAACTTCAGCTCAAAATGGAACAGAGAAAGCATTCGTTCCCGGCGTCAGTGCGACAACGACCCGGGCACCGTATACCATGACATACAATGGAGCCAACACCCATACCTGGACGATAAATCAGAGCGCTTATTTCGACACATGGATTCTGGTCGGAACTTATTATGACATCCGCAATACCTGGCTCAGTGACGCAACCTGCGAAGGAAGCTCGACAAAAGTCGGATTCGATGAAATCAGAATTACTTATTAGCCGATTCACTGACATCGCCGGAAAAAATAAAACGGGACAACGATCCCGTTTTGTTTTTGCTTGAATTGTTGATTTTCGCTCACTCTAAGTTTTCAGCTCTTGCGCCCGCCTATTATTCCAAAATCTCCCAACGTCCACCCTTATAACCGATTCTTTTTAAGACCTTTTTTTGTCTTAATTTCTTTATATTATTTTCAATAGCAGTAGTGCTGATCTTTAATTCTTCTGCCAATTTATCGATGGTAATTTGCGAGTCTCCCCTCATTAATTCAATAATTTTCTTCTCGTTTTCTCCCAACTTTACTCCCAATCCTTCTCCCAACTTTACTCCCAACCCAGACTGGTATTTTTCCATTCTTTGCTCCACGCTCATCTTCTGCAAATCCGGCCGTTCAAAGGTGATACTGAAGCGGACATCGCTGACATCCAGCAAGGGACGCTGCAATAAATATTCATCCATCATCTCATTCATTCGCATGAGTCCCGAGCCGATTTTTTCCCTCTCCATCATTCCGATGCGCCGCCTTTTTTCTTCCAGCAGCAAATCGGAGGAAATCTCCAAGTTTTCTTCTAAATCACTCGGCTTGGGCGGACGAAGTTTTCTCCGGTAGAATTTTAGCTCTGACATATTCTTCTTCGATTAATTTTTTTGTTGTTAAAATGGCGTGTTCGACTTTTTCGATCCGCTCCCCATATTCAGCCGTCACTTCTTTTTTGGTTTTCTGTCCATCAAGGCTGAAAGGATTGAGACGCGGAACAATCACGTCATCGTCTTTACGGCCTTCCAGATTGCGAATGGCAATCTCGAGCCGCAATTTTTCTTCAAGCAGTGAGTCGTGAATCGACTCCAAAGTTTCCAGTCTGGTTTTCATATTATTGAAATTTCGAATTTGGTTATTTTCTCGTTCCACCGCCAGTATTCTTTTGTTGCGCCCGGCGGTTTGGGAAAAGCGAGCATTCTTTCTTGATCCGATCTGGATCGGGAACTGAAGCGTTCCGTGCTGACTTGGATGAATCGGATTTCTTTCTTGCCGACCGCCACCAGATCCCAGCACCCGAAAAGATCTTGGGGCTGAAATTTGGCGCGACGCGCTTTTTCGATCCAATAGCCTTCCTGCGCGATGATCTCCTGCGCTTTATGCTCGATCAGTTTTCCTTTTTGTGTTCGATTCATAATTATTTGCAAGTGGCGGATTTTGTTTATTTGTTCCGTCCGTAGCGGCAAAAACCGCCGTTTTCGGATTAGAGCGCAGCTGACAACGGTCTCTCGCTGCGAGGCATATCCGGCACATCCAGCCGTACACTGACTCGGGCCTTGCTTCTGCGACCGACAAGATTCATGACCGAGCGGATCGCTTTTATCGCGCGTCCGTCTTTCCCGATCACGATTCCGGCATCGCTTTGGTCAAGCTTCACAGAAAGCAACACTCCCATCTCATCGACATGTCTTGAAACATCAATCTTTTCCGGATAGGTAACGATGGCACGAAGGATTTCCTCCAATAAACTTTGATCCTGTTCCATAGATTTTGATTTTTCTTTATTATTTTTTATCTTTTAGCTGCCTGTCGACCGCAGGCAAAGATACGGCTTGGCCGCATCTGAAGAATCGGAGCATTCCGTTCCGAACGCCTCAGACACTGCCAATATTTTCATCACTTTTCTTTATCGCTCTCATTATTTCAATCGCCACCGGCGGAACGATCGCGTTTCCGAGCGCTTTCAGTCTTTCTATCCGATGTCTCGATTTCGTGAGTTCAAATCCGTCCAGTTCTGCGGATAGCCCATCATCCACTCCACAAAGTTCGGTTGCAACTTCAAGCCAGGAGCGTTCCCAACTTTTTCTCTTAAATTTGAACATCCTCCTTTTTTTGCCTCCTCGCTTCTTTCTTCCGGTTTTCTGATATCGTTCCTCATATCCATCACGCTTGGAGTCGGAAGCATCGCCAGTACGTCTTTTACTTTCACCCCGAATCTCACACCCTTTCGATTTACTCTGCTCCATCGTCCGTTTTTCAGTTCCGCGTTCTTTACCGGCGAGCCTTCCTTTTCGCTTACTCTCGGTGTCGGAAGCAAGGCATTTATCGCCGCCTGAACCTGCTCGCCCATATTGTGTTTTCCTCTGTCTATCATCGCCGCCCGGCTGTCCTGCGCTTTCGGCGTTCCGAGCATTTTCGGCCACAGATGCGTTTTTCGCAGATCGCTTGATCCTCCGGCGAGAAGCTGTTCGTAAAGATTGCCGGGCGGAACCGTGTGCCGTCCCGACTTGTTTCTGTTTGCCTGGCGCTTCAGATAACTTTCCGCACTTTTTCTTTCTATCGGCCTTATCGCCGAGGGCGTGAGCAACAAACCAGATCCGGTCTCTTCGGTGCGGAGCGTTGACGGCGACAGCTGGAATAATAAACGGCTGGACTTCGTAGCCGGAATTTTCCAAGTCAGCGCACACTTGTTCGAATACCATGCCGTTTTGCATAGTAAGCAGTCCGCGCACGTTTTCAGCGATGACCCAGCGCGGTTTGGCAAGGCGGATGACTCGAAGCATTTCCGGCCAGAGATAGCGGTCGTCATCTGTTCCCCGTCTTTTTCCGGCTTGGGAAAATGGCTGGCAGGGAAATCCTCCCGTGAGCAAGTCTGTATTTTTTGAGCCAGATTCTTCGAATGTCGCTTCTTTTGGCTTGGACTCATTTCTTGACTCGCCCTCCCGGAAGTCGGCGTCGGCAATAGATTTGATTTCTTTGATGTCCCCATATATTTTTGATTTTGGAAATCTTAATTTTAACAGTTCCCGGCAGTAGCGATCGTTGTCGCAGAAAATGTGTTCGGAGCCCGGCCAGATTTCTTCGACTGCCAGAGCGAAGCCGCCGATGCCTGAAAATAAATCCAGATGTTTCATGTGTTTTTGCCGCGCGAAATAATCATCGCTTTCTTGAGCTTCTTGAGCGCTTCGACCATAGCGCTCATTTTTTCGTTCTCGTTCCCCGTTTTCATGTTTTTCACGCCGTTATACTTCATAGCGACCCGCTCCAAGTTTCCGTAAAAGCCGTATTGGCGAGAACTGGCCTTGATAAAATCCCTGATCACTTCCCTGCAAAGCGCCGCGCCTAGACTCGGACTCATTTCTTTTTTGTTTTCGAGAAACCATACAAGCTCAAGCTCCAACTGAAACTCGGTCAAATGTTCAAGAGCAAGCTTCAGCAGATTGCCGTCCTTATATTTCACCAGAACCGGCTTGGTTTTTCTGATCGCCTGGCACAGCTGGCCGAACTTCCAGAGAAAATATCTTGATGGAATTGTTTTTTTATTTCCGCCAAGCTTGCTTGTCCGATAGGACTTCTTTGTAAAACCGGTTTCTTTTGTAGCCCGAAAATTTTTCGCCCGAAGAATGTTCGGGGGCTGTGGATAACCCCCTGCTTTTTCCACCCCCGAACTTTCTTCGAGGGTAGTTTGTTCCGGATGTTTCAGACTCAACCGATAGAAAATTTTTCCGCCGCACTTCATCCGTTTTTGCGGCGAATCAAGAAGTTCGCCCGATTCGTCGTGCGCCTGGATAATTCTCAATTCGTCCACCAGACGCTTAAGCGAATTTTGAATGGCCCGGTCGCTCCGGTTGATCTTTTTCATGAGCTGACTCTGGCTGATCCAGTCTTTTTCTTTTCTTCGCTTAGTTTCCAGATCTTCGATCCATCCCAATGTCTGGTCAGCCACGACCAGAAGAATCCGCAGTTCCACATCGCTCAAAAGCGGCATCCATTTACGAATGATAAGATGCGGAATTTGAGTTGTGTTGGGAATTATTGATTGTATTTCTGTTTCCATATTTTTTAACGAAAGGGAAACAGCTCTCTGTTTCCCTGCTGACTTTCATGGTCAACATCGGTTGAGAGCTGCTAAAAATAAATCGGGAAATGAGCTTTGATATCTTGTTCCGCCTCTTCCTGCTCATGAAGATCATCAGGATCAGGGTCGACCTGCCCGAGACCCTTGCATTTTTTGCAGTAAATATTTTCTCCGTCACATTCCTCGCACAGACGCTTTTCACCATCGATAATGTATCGGCATATTTTTTCTTCCCGCAATTCTTCGGGAAGCTCATCCCACTCGAGTTTGAATGCGTATTTCATATCAGTAGCTGGCTACTATCGTGCAAGGCTCTTTGGTTTCCTTTTCCTTTTGCTCGCACAATTTCACAAAATCAACGAAACTTTTTTTAATCTTTTCGATCTGTTTTTTTCTCACTTCCTTGTAAAGCCTTCTCTCCCGTATTTCGACCAGTTCGAGAGTTCTCGGCAATCGTTCACGCATAATCTTGGCCGGTATTTTCGCTTCTCCTTTTTTGGAGAAAACTTCCTGAAACAGATAATGCGTCGCGTAAGGATCGCCGCGATAGGCTTCCCTGAGATACCCCGCGTGTCCGTGCACGGCGGAGAACCCGGTAAACTGCGCTTGTACTTGCTTGGGCGTCTGGTTTTTCCAGCGCGCGTAAATGTCTATTCCCATAATGTTTAATCTTCGGCAGGTTTCCGGCTCCGATTCAAGCTTTCCGACTGAATCGGAGTCCGGACACCTGGTTCAATTTTCTTTTTATTCTCGGCTCGGTTCGACTTCCGGAGCCGTATTTCGTCCGACAGGTACTCAATCTGGATTCGGTCACCCATTTTCCATTTGTAGCGATCCGTAAGCCATTTTCCCTCAAGGATCACCGCTGGAATTCCGTACCTGCGGTAGGTGACTTTGCGAGTCGGTTTGAGCTCCTTCACCGAAGGATGCTCAATACCGCCTCTGCCTGGACTTGCCAGAACGGACTCCAGTATCCACTCTGCCTTTCCGTGATAATTTGCTCGAGCGATATGAAGAGAATCATCATATCCAGCATCGCCAGAAAAGTTATGATTTGCGTGATGGAGACCAATGTTTTCTTCGCGTGCTCATAAGTTATTGCTGTCATGCGTTTGTTTGATCTCGAGCCGTGCAATATGCGCCGGCCGGGATCTTATTTAAGTCGCTTTTTGACTTGATCGATCAAAGCTTTCCTGATTTGATCGAAGGCGTAACCCGCCGTTTCGCTTTGGATCTCTTCGTCGGATAATTCCGTCGTGAGCTTTCCGATTTCGACCTGATGCGGTCGCGCATCGTTTTTCCAAGCACCTCGCCGCGTATGCTTTTTTTGACCTTGGTTAAATTTTTCATAGTTGTTTGCTTGTCAACTTTTGTAAACTTATGGCGGACTCTGGCGCCGCTTGCCTCGACCTTTCGACGAGCAACTTATATTTTCGGGAGACGGGATTTTCGGCATAGAAAAAACCCAGTCTTTCGACTGGGTTTTTCTTCTTTGTGCATCTTATCGCACAGAAGTTAACTTATTTTTCAGCTCCTACTTCCCATGACACTTCTTATACTTTTTCCCTGAGCCACAAGGGCAGAGATCATTGCGACCAACTTTGTCTTTGTTGACAAGCGGTTGTTGTTTGGGTGCTTCTCCCTCTGATGAACCACCGGAAGATTGCCGTGCGCCATTACCTGAAAACTGCGAGACGCTTTCATCAGCCCCACTGAGACGCAGATTTTGTTGTTGCTCCTGAGGCTGGACTTGAACCGTTTGAATTTTGAAAATCGTGCGCACCACCGTGCCGCGCATATTTTCCATCAAGTGCGAGAACATGTGGAACGCTTCACGCTTATATTCAATCAGAGGATCTCGCTGACCATAGCCACGCAGACCGATACCTTGGCGCAAATAATCTATTTCGTCCAGATGATTCATCCACAAAGTATCAATGGTTTGCAAAATAATTGCTTTTTCCACACCACGCATATTTTCCGCGCCGATCACCTTTTCTTTTTGGCCATAATTTTCCTTGGCGATCGCCATTCCAAAATCAACCATTGCTGTTCTCTTTTCGGCATCATTTTTCACTTTATCATCACGAATAATTTCAAATTGCTTTTTTTGATCCTGTGAAATTGGAAAAATTGCCCCAAGATCGGTTAACATCATGTCAATATCCCAATCACAGTCTTCATCGGTGCACTGCGCACCAATCACTTTCTGGATCTCTTCGTCCAGATATTGCAAAATTTCATTTTTCGCATCCGTCTTTTCCAAAATTTCCTTGCGCTTTTTATATACAACTTCGCGTTGCTTGTTCATCACGTCATCATAATCAAGCACATGTTTGCGCATATCAAAATTATATCCCTCAATCTTGTTCTGTGCGCTTTCAATAGTTTTGGAAATAAGCGGATTCTGAATTGGTTGGTCTTCCGGAAGTCCCAAGGTATCCATCATGTTCTTGAGTCTATCGCCGCCAAAACGGCGCATCAATTCATCTTCAAGCGAAACAAAAAATTGACTCATGCCAGGATCACCTTGACGTCCTGCGCGTCCGCGCAGCTGATTGTCAATACGACGCGCTTCATGCCTTTCTGTTCCCAGAATGAACAAGCCTCCCGCTTCGCGCACGCCCTCTCCAAGTTTGATATCCGTACCACGACCGGCCATATTCGTTGCAATAGTCACCGCACCCTTTTGACCGGCATTGACGATGATCAAAGCTTCTTTTTCATGTTGCTTAGCATTGAGCACTTCATGCTTCACACCTTCGCGCTCAAGCAAGGCGCTTAAATATTCCGATTTTTCAATTGCAATAGTACCAACCAAAACAGGTTGTCCTTTGGCATTTATTTCCTTAATTTTTTCCGCAATTGCCTTGAATTTTCCTTCTTCTGTTTTGTAGACAACGTCAGCCAAGTCCTTGCGCACCATCGACTTGTTTGTCGGGATTTCCATCACTTCCAATTTATATACCTTGTTGAATTCTTCCGCGCTTGTCATTGCTGTACCGGTCATGCCCGAAAGCTTGTTATACATACGAAAATAGTTCTGGAAAGTGATTGTTGCTAATGTGCGGGATTCCTTTTGCACTTCCACGCCTTCCTTTGCTTCGATTGCTTGATGCAAACCATCGCTATAGCGACGTCCATCCATGAGACGCCCGGTAAAATCGTCCACGATAATCACTTGGCCATCTTTGACCACATAATCACGATCGCGTTTGAAAATGATTTCAGCTTTGAGTGATTGTTCCAAGTGGTGCACATAACTGATTTTGCCCAAATCATAGATATTTCCCATGCCCAGCATCTGTTCCACACGCTCAATTCCCTTGTCCGTGAGTGTCACAGCTTTCATTTTTTCATCTACTTCGAAGTCTTCTTTCTCATGCAGTCGCGGCACTATTTTGGCAAATTGTTGATAGAGTTTTGTCGATTCACTATCCGGCGCAGAAATAATCAACGGCGTTCTCGCCTCATCAATCAAAATAGAGTCAACTTCGTCCACAATTGCATAATTCAATTCACGCTGCGACATATTCTCTAATCTGCTGACCATATTGTCACGCAGATAGTCAAAACCGAATTCATTGTTCGTTCCATAGGTAATTTCCGAGGCATATGCCTCACGGCGACTGATTGGCTCAAGATTTTCTGTTTCTATGCTGACCTCGTTGTTATCAACTACGCGAGGTTGATAGCGATATGATGCATCATGCATTATGCAAGCAGTGGATAGTCCCAAAGCATAGAAAATAGAGCCCATCCAATTGGAATCGCGCCGAGCCAAATAGTCGTTGACTGTGACCACGTGTGCGCCTTTGCCGGAAAGAGCATTGAGGTATATCGGTAACGTCGAAGTCAACGTTTTTCCTTCACCGGTTTTCATTTCGGCAATCTTGCCTTGATGCAAGACAATACCTCCGAGCATTTGCACATCAAAATGACGCGTGCCATTGACACGCTTAGCTGCTTCGCGCACCGTTGCAAAAGCCTCCGGAAGCAAATCATCCAGGGTTTCTCCCTTTCCCAATCTATCTCTGAATTCCTGCGTCTTATTCTTCAATTCTTCATCGGAAAGCTTGACCATTGAGGGCTCGAAAGAATTTATTTTTTCCACAATCGGTCTCAGCTTTTTGATTTCCCGCTCATTAGAACCAAATATTTTGCTTAATATGCTCATAATAAAACTGCTAATGTTTATAAGTTCGTAAAGTTCTTAAGGTTTGTAAGGTTCGTAAAGTTCATAACGTTATAGAACTTCCGCAAACTAGCACCTAGAACCTAGTCCCTAGCATCAAAACCTTTAAATACTTCCCCCATTCTACCCCCAAAATCCCCATTCGTCCACTTTTTACACAAAAACCCCGATTCAATCGGAGCCTTTGCAAAAATAAACAATTCATCCTAAAAAGCTAACTAGCTACTGCCTAATGCCTGACACTTAGAACCTAAAACCTTGCATCCCCATCCACCACCATTTTCTTCTTTATCGATCTTGCGCCACGTTCGCGCAAAGTATTTAATTTATCTTTAATGTGCGTCATTTGGTCAAACAATTCATCCGCAGTCATATCCACCGATGCTTCAATGCTATCAGTCGTATTGTCCGCCCTAAATAGATCATGTGGAGTCTTCACCATGACTTCCACCCGAAATTTTCCCTTCTTGTCTATTTCGATTTCAACTTCGGTCTGCAAAATATTTTCCACTACCTTGTCCAAACCACTGATCCGTTTCTCGATATATTCTCTCGTCCTTTCATCAACCTCGACCCCCTTATAGAGGTACCGCACATTGTCCATTGTCATAGTTTTTTTGTATTTAATAATTACCGAAAACCTAGAACCCAATATAAACAATTTCTTCCCTTAGCTGTATCCCATATTTTATTCGGACCTTCTGCTTTATAATACTCGCGAGCATAACAACTTCTTCCGCCGTAGCATTACCAATATTGATAATAAAATTGCCGTGCTGTTCGCTAACCATCGCCCCGCCCACTTTCTTGCCACGAAGTCCCGCACTTTCAACTAACCATCCGGCCGGAAGCGTCTCCCCTTTGGGCTCACTACCTGTATCCAAAGCAAATTCCCGGCGCAATTTTTCATCAGTCACAACAGGATTCACAAAAAACGATCCCGCACTCAGCCCTTTCACAATTTTGCCAGTCCTTTCCTGGATTATTTTATTCATTTTTTCTTTTATTTCCCCTCCGTCACCTTTTTGCAGCTTTAATTTTGCTGAAATTATCACCAAATTAGGATTTCTCTTGAAAACAGAAGTTCTGTATGCAAATTCACAATCATTTTTTTCAAAAGTTTTTACACCTTCATTTTGCATTTTGATTTTTGCATTTTGATTTCCCGTAGATATATCACCCAAACTATCCACAATCAACAAATCAACTAAATCAATAGCACTTCCAATATCACTTCCATATGCTCCCGCATTTCCTCTGATTGCCCCTCCCACTGTTCCTGGAATTCCCACCGCCCATTCCATGCCAACCAGGTTATTATCCGAAGCAAAACGCACCAATTCAGCAAGTGCCACGCCCGCTCCGACAGTTATCGTTTCGCCATCAACTTCCAATTGACCGCCCTTCATCAGAATCACCAAACCATCAAAACCACTGTCACTCACCAAGATATTACTACCTCCGCCAAGCACAATTGTTCGCAAAGAATTTTTTTGTGCAAATTCAAAAGCCTCACCAAGATCTTTTTCATCTTTCGCCTCCACCAAATACTTCGCCACCCCGCCGATTTTAAAAGTGGTCAAAGTTGACAGAAGAACGTTTTGTTTTATATCCATTATAATTTTAAATTTAAAGAATAAAAATTAAAACAAACATAATGGGGTTCAAAGTTGACTAGATTATATCATCATATCCGAGATACACAAAAAACCATCTCCTTATGCATGTTTCGGAATGCAGTTTTTGCATTTTCGGCCCGCTTTCTTCCATGCTGCAAAAGTATTGAAAGCATGATAATCAATAACTGATATTTTTTCCTGTACTTTCCCTTGGACACATTTGCGGGAATAATAGACAAGATGCTGCGGTTTTTTGATCCAGCTAACCGATTTCGCCAAATCAAAAAGATCATTGACGACTCGATCCATGTTAGCTTCATAATCAGCAAAAGGACTCACTTCAAATATAGAAAGTACGTTGCCATGATCATCATTAATCATGATATCTGCCTCAATATATCGCCTACTTTCCTCTCCTCCCACTTTTATATATTGAGCAAGCTCCACAGCGCGATATGGATAGTCATATTTCTCAATTAATTGCACATAGAGCTGCGCTTTGACAACATTTTCCTCCTTCTGTTTATTTTTTTGATCGTTGGAAGAAAGATAGACGATGCGAGACTCATCGCGAATGATCAGCATTTTGGGAAACATTTGCGCGCGAGAATCAAAACCATATCCAACACCACCATCTGCCAACAGTGCCCCGCCTTTTTTCCTAATCGACTTCTCAAAAGTATCTGCGGAAATAATTACCGCTTTGGGTATGCCTCGCTCAGTGAGCACAACATGGGCATCTTTTTCTTGCACTGCTTCGGCAATGTCAAAAATACGCCTGCGCGCTTCCGTAATTGCCATTGTGTTTTTTTTCATAGTTTTTTATTTTATTATTTTGGACACCGAGTCGGAATCCGGAAATTAAAAAATACGCCTAGCTTAATGCTATGCGTACATTATAACGTACACCAAAAATCATAGCAAGCCCTCGCATTTAAGGCTTAGGAAGGCATGGTCCGAAACAACCACATGATCAACAACCTCAATGCCAAGAATATTTCCTGCGTCCATCAAGCGTTTAGTAACCGCAATATCATCATCGGAAGGAGAACAATCGCCGGAAGGATGGTTATGCACAACCAAAACCTGCGCCGCATTGTTGCGAATCGCCGGTTCAAAAACCTCTCTCGGATGCACCAGGTTAGCATTAAGCGTACCAACGGAAATTACATCACGACAAATTTTCTGATTACGAGTATCCAAGAAAAAGACTACGAAATGTTCTTTCTTGTTATCCCGAATATCCGCACATTGCTGCCAGACATCATTCGGAGAAAGCACTAACTCACTTTTTTTCTCATGCAACAAGCGCTTTCCTAGTTCAAAACAAGCCGCAATCTCTGAAGCTTTCGCCAAACCCAATCCGAAAGTTTTTCTAAGTTCCACTACGTTAGCTTTTGCCAAATCGCCATTGGAAAACCGTTTGAGAATTTTTTTGGACAATTCCAACACATTCATCCCCCTGGTCCCCGTTCTGAGCAAAATCGAAAGCAACTCCGGATTGGAAAGTTTTTCCGGTCCATATTTTTCCATCTTTTCCCTTGGCCTCTCCACCTTGGGCATTTCTTTCATTTTTGCCATATACTTAGAGTATATCAATAAGCATACATTTTACAATACAAGCCAAAAAAAAATAGAAAAGGAAGTTCTTGGCTGGCAACCGCAATTTGACACCATTGATCAAATCCTCGAAACCGCCTGGACCTGGCACAAAAACAACCCGGAAGGTTTTGAGAAATAAATACTAATATTTATTGTTACCGCATTTAATCAATAAAAAAGTCTAGCTGTGATAAAAGCTCATTTTTGAGTTTTTTTTTAATCCAATCCTTTTGCTTATTATCAACCAATTCCCCAAGACCAGCTAACGGATTAACAGCTGAAAGATTGTTTTCAATAAAAGTTCTCAATTCCCTGCAATATTCTCGAATATCTTTGCCTGCAATTTCTTTGATTACCTTTTCACTTGGCTGAGCCCCCTTTTTGAACAAAAACCAGATATCATAAAAATCGCGGTTGGCAACACCTTTCCTGTTCATTGACGCAATAAGTTTATGCGCAAATGAATCTTCTAGAGAAAGAGTTTTCACATCCGTTCCATAAAAATTTCTTATTTCATACACATCACCTTCAGTTCTTCGTTTATTTATCTCCACTTTGATGCTTTGCTGTCCAACCTCATAACGCAATTCAAAAAGAATGGTGAAATTTTTATCCATTTCATCCTCAATTTCTCCATATTTGCGAAGAATGTTTTTAATCGTGAAAAAAACCTCTTCGCTTTTCCTATCATTAAGTAAATCAAAATCCAGATCAACAGAGAAGCGGTCAAGCTCATGAAAAAAATATAACATCGTCCCTCTCTTAAATCCGAGGTAAGCACTTACTGGGGAATTGTATATACTTTTTATGATTTCAAATAATATTTTCCTGTGTTTTTTTTGATCTAGCATATATTTTTATTGTTCATCTTTAATTCTTTTTATTAATTTTTGCACATCATTTTCCAATCTCTTATTGTCATAGATTGCAGCAATTTTAAATAATTCATCAGCGTCAATCTTTCTCACGTTATCAAAATAATAGCCGGGAGAGAAATACAATCTGTCACAAACAGCTCTTTCAACAGAAGCTGCCCTAAAACCATCTTTACTTTTAATCCCCATTGGATTAAGCAGCACTGCATCTTTCAATTTATAATATTCAAAACTTTTTCCAAGAATGTTAGCCTTGAAGGTATTGTCGGAAACCGAAATGATTAAACTGCTATAATCTTGAAAAACCACACCCGCGCTGGAAAGTACCGTTTCCATGCTCACATAGGAAGGTTTTTTTATCTTGCAGGCAAGTTCTTGATAATTGATTTCTTTTCCTTTTACAGAATACAGTCCCCTCTTTATGCGCATTAATTCACCACGCAAAACAAGACGACTCATTACCGTGCGCAGATATTGCCCACTTATGCCAAACAAAATGGCCACGTCTTGAACCGAAAAAACCGTTTTTTTACTTCGTAAAAGCTCTTTTGTATACATAAGTTCATTCAAATATAATCATTTTTGATAACTATCCAATGATATTGTATCAAAAAGCACCAATCTTGTCAATATGCCAATTTATGGCTTAATATGGACATAACTCCCTAATAAACGTTAAGAACTTCACAAACTTTATAAACTTTTAAGCCTTTACTATTATCCATTTTTACTATATCATTGTCATGGATTCAGTTTTTTAAATCAAAAAAGGAGGACATTTCCATGCTGTTGCAACAGGCAGGTGCTTGTCTCAATGAACTTAATCGTCTCATTGTTGAACGCGAACAAGAACTGAAAAAGTCAGTCGAAAATCTTCTTGAGGGAAAATCTTCAGAAATAATAGTCTCTGGAAAAATTTTAGGCAAAAAAGAGATTGCTCATTATTTCTATCTTTTCCATTTTGAAGCGACCAAAATCAAATCTTTTAATGGCGAAGTGAAACCATGGCACGATTTAGAACTTAAAAAATCGCTCAATATAGCCAGAGAAATTGCAAAATCGCTGGGAATCAAATACAAGATTCCTCAAGAAGTAGCACGATGGCTTGAATGATTTTTTAAAAAGCTTTCCACAAAAACTAAAGGCTTCCCAACAGGAAGCCTTTAAAAATATAAGTTTTATATAATTGCTAAATTAATACGCAAATGATAGAATATCTAGGATAAAGAAATAAAAACACCCGAATGAAAAAAGCACTGATTACCGGCATAACCGGACAAGACGGATCCTATCTTGCGGAATTACTTCTGGAAAAAGGATATGAAGTTCATGGTATAATTCGACGCTCAAGTTCCTTCAATACGGGAAGAATAGATCACCTATACAAAGATCCTCATGTGAATGGCGTTAAAATGTTTTTGCACTATGGCGACCTTTCCGACGCCAGCAATATCGCCCGCCTAATTGAAAAAATTAAGCCTGATGAAATATACAATCTTGGCGCCCAAAGCCATGTACGAGTCAGTTTTGATACGCCTGAATACACTGGCGATGTCGACGGAATCGGCACCCTTCGCATACTTGATGCAATAAAAGAAGCTGGAATTAAAACAAAATTCTACCAAGCATCCAGCAGTGAATTATACGGCAAGGTACAGGAAGTTCCTCAAAAAGAAACAACCCCTTTCTACCCTCGCTCACCATATGCAGTAGCAAAATTATATGCATATTGGATTACTGTGAATTATAGGGAAAGTTATAATATTTTTGCCTGCAATGGAATCCTTTTCAACCATGAATCTCCTCGTCGCGGCGAAACTTTTGTGACCCGCAAAATTACCCGTGGACTTTCCAAAATTATGGCTGGCAAACAAGACTGCCTATACATGGGAAATTTGGACTCCCTGCGCGATTGGGGTTATGCTAAAGACTATGTGGAAGGAATGTGGTTAATGCTTCAGCAAAAAAATCCGGGTGATTATGTTCTTGCTACTGGAGAAATGCATAGCGTACGTGAGTTCATTGAAGAATGCGCAAAGCTTTTGAAAATAGATTTTCGTTGGAAAGGAAAAGGTACCAAGGAAATCGGCTATGACTTCAAAACCAAAAAGGTGCTTATCAAAATAGATCCTAAATATTTCCGCCCAGCAGAAGTTGACCAACTTCTTGGCGACGCAACCAAGGCGAAGAAAGCCTTAAAATGGAAGCCGAAAACAAAATTCAAGGAGCTTGTGAAAATAATGTTAGAAGCAGATTTGAAGGATGAAGGACTGAAACTTCAGTAAGTTCATAAAGTTTGTAAGGTTTATAAAGTTTTTAAGGCAAATACAAAAACAATGGCAAAATTTGAAACATTTGAAGATATGCTGGTTTGGCAAAAATCAAGGGTTTTTGTAGTTGATATTTACAAAACGTTCAAAGATAGCCGTGATTTTTCATTTCGAGATCAAATACAAAGAGCTGTTATTTCAATAATGAACAACATTGCTGAAGGCTATGAAAGAAAAGGAAACAAAGAATTTGCTAAGTTTCTTTACATCGCAAAAGGTTCCTGCGCAGAAGTTCGCTCGATGCTTTATCTCAGCCTTGATTTGGGCTATATCACCAAAGAAGAATTTAAAAACTTTTATGAACAATCAATGACAATTTCAAAGATGCTTTCTTGCTTGATAAAAACTTTAAACTAAGTTTAATTTATAAACCTTAAAAACTTTATAACTTTATGAACTTATCATCTAAAATCTACATTGCTGGGCACAAAGGCCTTGTCGGCAGCGCCATAACCAGAAAACTGCAAGAACTAGGATATACAAACCTGGTTTTCAAAACAATTGACGAGCTTGATTTGTTGGACCAAAGAGCGACAGCTGATTTTTTTGTATCTGAAAAACCGGAATATGTTTTTCTGGCAGCGGCAAAAGTAGGCGGTATCCACGCCAACAATGAATATCCGGCTGATTTTATCTACCAGAATCTGCAAATCCAAAATAACATCATCCAAAATGCTTATTTAAATGGCGTAAAAAAACTGTTGTTTTTGGGCAGCTCATGCATCTATCCTCGCGATTGCACCCAGCCAATTAAAGAAGCATATCTACTCACCGGACCACTTGAAAAAACCAATGACGCCTATGCAATTGCCAAAATTGCCGGCATCAAAATGTGCCAGAGTTATAACAAGCAATATGGTACCAAATTCATCTCCGTAATGCCAACCAACCAATACGGACCTAATGATAATTTTGATTTGGAATCATCCCATGTGCTCCCTGCCCTACTGCGCAAATTTCATGACGCCAAACTTTCCGGCGCAAAAGAAATGGTCATGTGGGGCACCGGCTCACCAAAGCGTGAATTTTTGCATGTAGATGACACCGCCGATGCTTGTGTATACCTCATGAAAACATATGACGGTGACGAAATCGTAAACATCGGCACAGGAGAAGATATTTCCATCAAAGAACTTGCGGAAATGATCAAAGAAATTGTCGGCTTTGAAGGCAAAATAATTAATGACACCACTAAACCAGACGGCACACCGAGAAAATTGCTGGATATATCAAAACTTCATTCACTTGGATGGAAACACAAAATTCCCCTCGAAAGCGGAATTAAAATGACTTATGACTGGTTTTTGAAAAACAAAGCTGACTAAAAACGAAAAATATTTTCCATTTTCTCTAAAAATTTCCAACCACCAGAAGATTTAATTGAGCCCAACTCTACAACTAAACGCTTGTTGTATTTCTGCATTACTTCGACATCATTCAAATCACCTTCGGGTGATTTGTTTTTTTTGCCGATTCTTTTGCCAAATCTATTGCCAGGGAAAATAAAATTGCATGCTCTATAAATAATCTGCAACAATTTCCATTTTCGCGAATCATATATCACATTCAGTTCTTCCAATAACTCCAGATTATATTTTTTTAACAATTCCAAATCATTCACGCTCCAAAACGAATCCCGATTATTCAAATGATTTTGATAGTAAATTTCCTCTTCGCCAGGATTATTTGAATCTTCATACCACGGAAGATGCCTTGCGGCATATGGGAAATCAGTTCTGATTGATTTCCACCATTTTTTATTTTCTGGAAAAATTCCCGGACGATACAATGCAAAAGTAGTGTCAATTGAAGCATTATAGAGACCATTTTCTATTTTTTTCTTCCAAAATTGCCCCTCCCACTCCAAAACAGTCTGCTTTGATAAGTTGTAGTCTGGCAAATCATCTATCTTTAAAGAAAATCCGACTTTCGCACAAAAAGGATATTTGTCTAATATTTTTGAAAAATATTCCGTCACATTTTCAGGGCATTCTTCAATTGGCAGAACATCGCAATCAGTAACAATGTATCTTTCATTTTTGATAATATTTTCAAATTTTCCACACTGCCAAACAACCAAATGCCCATAATTCTTTTCCAGACGGTGCACTATGTGTTTCGATCCATCGAGATAATCAAGGAGTGGTTCATAAGTGGAAGCATTATCAACAATATGGATTTTTTCGTAGCCAGCTTTTTCCAGCCACGCAACAAGTCGCTTAAGATAACTCAAGCGATTATATGAAATCACGAATACATTTACATCTTTATTATTCATCCTAAAAATTTTTTCTTATAATGCGTAAGATATTCTATTAAATATCTTTTGTGCCTAAGTCCCACTTCAGCCAATGCGCGCTTATTTTCTCTTAATGCCCTGATTTGATTGTTTGAACTAACCCCATCCATCACAAAATTGGAAACGACCACATCAAAAGGCACTACTCTTGTTTTGCCTGCATAAAATGCCTTCAAACAAAACGCATAATCCGCGGCAATGTTATAGCTTTCATCATATATACCAAATTTGTTGTGCAATGATTTTTTATAAAAAAGTGCTGGGTGTTGCATGGGATGCTCGGGTAATTCATTAGGCATTGTTTGCACAATTTCATTTTTCTTCAAATCAGCATCCCATATGCGTGTTTTGCCAAACACAGCATCCGTCTCCGGATTTTTTTCAATACATTCCGTCGCCTTTTCAAAGGCGTTTTTCTCAAACCAATCCCCTGCTCCAATCACAACTAAAAATTCTCCTTTGGCCATCCCGATGCCCTTATTCATAGCATCATATATACCTCGATCTTTTTCTGAAACATAATTCAATTTGCCACAAAACTTTTTTTCATATTCCTTGATAACATCCAATGTTCCATCGCTTGAGGCACCATCAATCACGATGATTTCATATTCTTTGCAGTTTTGTGCCAAAATCGAACTCAGCGTTTTTGGCAAACGCTTAACTGAGTTGAATGAGCAGATTATGATTGAAAATTTCATGGTACTTTAAATTTAAGGAATACTATACAAATTATTTTTCTGTGACAATTTTGTCTTGTTTTGTTTTGTAAATAACAAGTGAAATTTTATCATCAATATTTAATACTTTCAATATGTCTTGATTATTTGCAAAAAATTCATCAATACGTGAACGTTTTTCGATATTTTCTAGATACAAGTTATCAACAATGATAGATTTGTATTTAAAATTTTTGTCAAAATTTGGCGTTTTTGTAAAATCATTATGATAATAAACATATTCAAACCTTACATTTTTTGACATTAACCAATATTGCCACTCCGGCGTATCACCGCGAAGAACAAGCCCGACATTTTTAACTTTATTCTTTTTTAACTCTGAATTAACTTTTTTAGCAATATCGTAGTTAATTATAAATAAAGTATTTTCTTTTTTAAAAACAGAATTCGCTCCTAAAACTGGCTTAACTGGATCAAAAATAAAGATAATAGAAAGAGAAACGATTATAGATGCAATTATTACAATTCCATTGAGATACTTAATTTTTAATTTAGAAAATGCATAAGCAATCGCAGGTGACATTAAAACAAACAATGACAAATCGAGTCTCGTTTGCCACGGTTGCCATTTTAACAAAAAGGCAAAAAGAAAATATCCCGCAACCAACGAACTGATATACAATATAGTTATTTTTGAAACTAATTTGCGTTTTACAAAAATAATTATTAGAGAAATAAAAAATAATATTGTTTGCAAGAAATTTCCCACGATATCATGATGCAATTTAAACATAATTTCATATTTCATGTTAAACCAATTTGTTTTTTCTGAGTTTAATGGATAATCAATAACCTTATGAAGTTCTTCCACTGAATATGCAATTTTGCTATTGTAAGCCTCGTTTGGCAACACTAAGTGTAAACTGATATTTTTAACAAAATTTGAAAGCATTATTTTAAATCCAAATTCTTCATTTAAATTTGCAAGATAATAAACAGCTTCTTTTTTCGGGCCTAACGGCGAACCAAATTGTTGAAAATTTCTATTCAAAAAAGGAAGATTGAAAAATAAAAACAGTGCAATTAAACCGGCTGGGATATATAACGATTTAAATTTAAAAAATTTAATATAATAAATACCAAATACTAAACAAAATGGAAAAACAAAAATATAAAAAGTTGATTTTGTTAAGATGCCAAGGGAAAAAGCTATGCCCAGGAATAATATATTTTCAACAGAAAATTTCTTTTCAATTAAAAGCAACATACCAAATAATACAAAAGAACAAAGGAAAAAAGCGGCGACATAATCAGTTTGGGTTGTTGTTGACTGCAACAAGCCCATAGGAAGAGAAAGCGCCAGCACAATAGAAAAAATTTGATATCTATAATTAAGTTTAAAAAGTTTGGCAATTAACGATACTAAAATTAAACAACCAACCATTGAAAAGAATTGGACTAAATTTACAAACATAGCATTCCCACTTAAAAGTCGCAGATTCAAAATAAAATATTCTGCAAATGGAGCTAAATATAATTGTCTTACGTTGTTTGTGGCGAAAAAATCAACATTTTTATCCTGAATCCAATGTTCAACTTTGGGCAAATGATAGGTATAGGAATCCCAATTACTATTAGGAGTTAACGCAATAAAAAATAACGCTACCAAAATTAAAACAATAAATAATATAGCTATTTTTTCAAATAAACCGTTTCTCTTCAATAAAGCGCTCTTAATAACATTTAACTCATTTGAATTTCTGCCATTTCGTTTAAACAAAAAAATTAAAACACACAAACTAACAAAAGTGACTCCACTCCACAATAGACAAACATTTTTCGTATTCAGGTTATTAAAAAATGACAAAGTCTCAGTGAAAATAACAACTAATGAAGAAATCACAAGAATTGATTTTATAAAAGCAATTCTTAGGGAAGTAAAAACAGCCTTCTTTTTTTCAAAAGAAAGCATAAAATTTCCAAAAATAAATACAAAGCTAAAAATAATCAATAAAGTTCCCATTTTCAATTATTGTTTACTCTTTTTATAAATAATCTCCTCCAATTTCCTTTTGAAAACAACTTTATCATATCCAAAGAAATTGATAATAATTGCAATTACAACACCAATCAAAGTATTTGTCATGTAGTCAATTCCAAACGATGCCAAGATTGGAAAAAGAAAAACACGAACCAAAAAAGAAACTCCCGTCACAAGATGAAAATAAATAAAAACCTTGAGAAAATTTCGAGTTGTTTCATATTTATATCGCCAAGTAATGTATGAGTGCAGCAATAATCCAACCAAGACACTAATTTCAATACTGATTATATTTGCAATCTGCTGAAGATTATCCGTGTTGAAATTTAAATATTTAACTAAAGCATAAATGGCAATAATTTGAGACAAAGCCACGATAACACCATTAATCGCATATTTCACAAAATGCGCAAAACCTGAAGTGTTGTATTTAAAAATACACCAAAGTGCTCTCACGCCATCTTTCCAGCCGATTTTTTTTCCCTCATTGTAAGTTCTGGCATAATATGAAATTCCAACTTCATATATTTTCACATTTTTTGTTCTTGCCATTTCGCCTACCTTTGCGGTAATTTCCGGTTCGAAACCAAAACGATTTTCTTCAATTGAAATTTGATCCAGTATATTCTTGCGAAAAAGTTTGTAGCAAGTTTCCATGTCTGTTAAATTCAAATCAGAAAAAGCATTAGACAAAAAAGTTAAAAACTTATTCATCATTGTGTGCCAAAAATACAAAACTCTGTGCGTTTGTCCACCCACAAATCTTGAGCCAAAAACGACATCAGCCTTGTTATCCAAGATTGGCTTTAGAAGTCTTGGGTATTCATTCGGATCATATTCCAAATCAGCATCCTGAATAATTACAAAATCACCAGTTGTTTTTTTGAAACCAGTATTGAGTGCGCCACCTTTGCCCATATTTTTTGCATGATAAAAAATCTGAACCTCTGGATCATTAATGCTTTTCAAAATGTCGCGTGTACCGTCTTTTGAGTAGTCATCAACTAAAACAATTTCACGACTTGTGATTTGCTCAGGCAAAGAAACATTTTTTACAATTTTAATAATTTCCAGGATCGTGTTTTTTTCGTTGTAAACTGGAATAACAATTGACAACTTCATATACTAATACTTTTTAATATTTTTTATCGTAAGAATCAAGGATAATCTATTCGAAAATTTTTGACAATATTTTTTTAGATTGATTTGAATTAAAATATCTTTCAAATTGAACCTCCCCTTGTTCTGATAAGCTATTTCTAAATTTATCATCTTTCAAAATTTTCTTAATGCCATTTGCAAAATTATTCGGTTCATCTGCCACCAAGCAACCATTATTCATTTTTTCCATGAAACCAACGAGGCTTTTGCTTGTGCAAACTACTGGCACATTATAACTTAATGATTCTACTATTTTTATTTTTATACCTGTTCCTGATTTTAATGGTGATATTGTAAGCTTAGTATTATTGTAAATATCGTCTAATTTTTCAATATAATCTATAAATTGTATTTTTGGATATTTTTTTTGCTCTATTTCTTGAACTATTTTTCCGACAATATTTATTTTGTAATTTTCTTTCTCTATCAAAGGATAAACCTCTCTTAAAAACCAATTTATCCCAAAAATATTATGATTATTATTGGAGGCTAAAAATAATACATCTATATCCCTTTCATTGTTTGTGTTTTTAGCGGGATTATTCAAAAAATGAGGCAGATAATTAACTCTTGTTTTTTCTAAAAAATTTCCAAAAAATTCCATCTCATCACTGGAAATAAAAATAGCCTCATCAAACCTTTTCATTTCTCTTATTTCCTCATCAATAACCTCTCCAAATGAATATTTTCCAGCCTGCATTTGCTGAATAGACAAAAAATCATTTACTAAATAAACTTTTGTCATATTTTCAGGAACAAAATCCAAAAGTTTTGAATAATATATATAACTAAAAACGACATAACTATATTTATTCTCTTTCAATACTGACTGGAATCTATGGCAGTCACTTTCCCTAATCCAGTCTAATTTATTATTATTATTAATAGTATCAGTAGAGACTTTTTCCTTGTTATTTTTTGGTAAAAAATTAAATATTCGTTGAATTATTTTTTTTGTTCTTCTTTGACAATATTGAAAAAAATTTTCTTTTTTATTATCAGTAGAAGCAACTATAATATCTTTGTCGAGAAAAATTTTATCAATAAATGGACAACTCGAAACATCCCAATTACCGTCAAAATCTTGAGGCACAAAAATGTCCACAACGAAACCCATTTCATGCAAAAGGCTGAATATATTTCTCATGTAACTATTGCTTCCGCAATTTTGATTACAGATATTTGAATGATATATAAATAATATTTTTTTCATAATTTAAAGTTCAGATTGTTAATCAAGAATAATTTAATCTCAACTCCAAGATTAAAATGCTCTTTTCTTAATCTATAATTTTCTTGCAAAAGCTTTTCACGATTTTCCATGCTAACGCCAGCAATATCAATAAGCGCAACTATTTTTGGAATATAAAGCGCTTTAGCATTAAAATTTTTTATTGCTATATAATTAAATACATGGTCAGCTATTATCTTATAGGATTCATCATATCCCCCCATTTTTTCAAAAAGTTTTTTATTTATAAAAGTTGCCTGATGACAAAGACTACTATTCAAAAAAAATCGATGTAATTCCAATTTCCCATATTTATTTATTGGTAAGGGGTGTTTTGTTTTATAAACATTGTTAACGCCATCAGCAAAAATTATATCATCATCATATTTTTCTGAAAATATGCTTGAAAGAACGCTTTTTTCATAAAAACAATCACCTCCATTCATAAAAATAATCCATTCCCCTTTAGATTCCTTAAGCCCTTTATTCATTGCGTTATAAATACCAGCATCTTTTTCTGAAATAAAATAATTCATCCTATCTTTATACTTTTTAAGTATATCCAAAGTGCCATCATTTGAACCACCATCTATCACAATCCATTCGAAATCAATAAAATCCTGTTCAATGATGCTGCGACAGGTATTCTCAATCTTATTTTTTTCATTATAACAAACTGTTACGATTGAAATTTTTGGATATTTGTTCATGCCTTTGTTATAAAATCAATTATTCCTTGTTTATCCTTTTCCCATTTTTCAAAACCTTTTTGCATAAACTCATAAGCATTTTTTTGAATTTCTTCAATGTTTGAAAAATCAATTGCTTTTGGATTCTTAAGATCAAAAAGATATCCATTTTTTCCATCTTCGATATATTCATTCATTGTCGGGTTATTTACTGCAACCACCGCTTTACCCATTGACATGGCTTCCAAAAATGACATACCAATTCCTTCATATTCGCGCGGCGCAACATAAATCCCATTTTGTTTGATCACATCCCACATTTCTTCTCTTGTTTCAAACCAATCAGAATATGCAATTTGAAATTCTTTTTCCTGCTCATTTGTTGGCTGTTGAAATTCTTGTCCTGGATCAATCACTTTGTGTAAATGCATCTTGACGCTTGTTTTGGCAAACAGTTTGGAAATTAAATCAAAATTTATCCCAGTTAAACGCTGCCAGAAGAAAACTTCATCTTTTTTGCCAGGCAAAAATTCATGCAAATCAGGAAAATATTGAACATGCATGGTTTCAAAGCCCCAGCGTGCAAGCTTTGTGTTTAATGTTTTTGAAAAATTGATAATCTTAAGTCCACGTAAATTAAACCAATAATCAAATCCCAAAGTTCCACACGCATCATACATTGGAAAAAATATAATATTATCATTTTTTATTGTGTCGAGTATCTCTTTTTTTGGCAAATTTTGCCAAAAAATTACAGCCAAATAACTATCGTCAATAAACGAAACATCGGGAAATTTTTCATTGTCACCTTGCCAACTTTCATCCAAAATAACTTCAACATCGTAAAATTTCTTGAGATATTGTAAAATAAAATCTGTTGATTTTGTTTTTCCATGATAAGAATGTCCAACGAAAACGATTTTTTTCGAATTACAATTTATTGTCCTTGATCTACGTTTAGAAACACACATTTTTAAGTAATATCTTATAAACAGCAAGATGCTCTTAAAATTATTCTTGAGCCTAAATATACGTTTTGCAGAATTAAACAATAAATTTCCTGCTTTTCTTTGAAAACTTCCACTAGGGAAAATTTTTTTAACAATTTTTTGCAATAGTAATCCTATTTTAAATTCTTTTGAAGATTTAATTATTGCCAATTTTCTTTTAATTGCAACTAATTCTTTTTCATTTTCAGCAAATTTCATATTAGTCTTATTTAGACTAATGTCTTTTATTTTTAAATCATCCATTAATGACAAATAAAGGGTGCTTATAGCATTTGCTTCATCATAAAAAAAACTTGACTTATGCTGATTGATATTTTTCAATATTCTATCAATTCTGCCTACATATTTTTCTTCTGAAAATTTATTCTTACAATATTCCTTGCCATATTGCCCAAATTTATCGATTTCATTTCTATTTTCATAAAAAAACATTATTTTATCAGCCAAATCTTCCACATCGCCAGGATTATACATTAGACCATTTTTCCCATTCTCAATTATTTCAGACGTTCCACCAGCATTTGCACCAATAACAGGTTTTCCACAAAGCATTGCCTCAACGGTAACCCTGCCAAATCCTTCTGATCTTGAACACATCAAAACAATGTCTGACTCAATAAAAAAATTACCTGGCATATCAACAAAATCAAAAAACTCAATTTGATTTTCTAAATCATTTTTCCTGGTAAAATCCAAAAGCTCTTCATAATACTCTGGGGATTTACCTCCTACAATTTTTAGAAAAATATTATCTATTCCTTTGTCTCTAAGCGTTTTAATTGCTTTTATTGCATCAATTTGCCCTTTTCCCCTATGCACATTTCCAATAATAAGCAACTTCAAACCTTTTTTGTTTTTACTGATTTTAAGGTTTGCATCTTTAGAAAGTTTTGGCATCCTAACATTGTTGTAAACTACTTCCGATTTAAGATCTGGAATATAAGACTGATAATATTCTCTCAGGGCGTCTGATATAAAAATTATTTTATCAGAATAATTAAAAACAAATTTTGCTCGTTCTTTTATTTTTAAATAAAAATTAAGATCATAATCGAGTTCTCCAAATTCTCTTATATGCCATACGTGTTTTAGACCAAGAATTTTAGCCGCCAATGCACCTTGTAGTATCACTGACGAATTGGAATAAACAACATCAAAATCATTTTTCTTTAAGAATTCTATAAGATCATTTACTGATTTTGTTATTTCTCCAATCCTATTTTTATCATATTCTTTACCACCATCTGCACACCAAGGAAGAAAAATGATATCGAAAGTAATTTTCATTTTTCTGAGCTCATTCGCCAATGGACCATCAAACGGCAAAATAACGCTACAATAAAAACCTCTCTTTGTTAAACCACTAATCAATTCAAGCATGGATCTTTCAGCACCACCCAACCCAGAAACATGCGAAATAAATAAAATTTTCAGATCTTTATTTTTCATCTGCTTTTATAAAATATTTTTCAGATATTTAATTGCCAGTCAAAGCTATTCATTGGTTTTCATCTCCAAACAATATCCTAACAAAATTAAAAGGAAATGTTATTAATTTATAAGGATTTTTAATTGAACGGAAAAATAAATCCCCTATTTTAAATGATTTTGATTTTTTTAAAGCCAATATATTTTTTTCTGCTTCAATCAATTTAAACTTAATCAGCTCCATATCTTCATCGGACTTTATTGAAAAATTTTTGACTTCAACCTCCGACGAAGGAAACATTTCATCCGTTGACAAACAAATTACCGGCTTACCAGTTAAATTCGCAATTTCTATTGCTTGCTCACGTTCACTTTCAATAAATAAAAAGCAATCATTTAAGTTATTGTATATTTCCGACTTAAATTTTCCATGAGCCATCTGCTCAACTCTTTCCTTCTTGCTTGTAAGATTAAGCATGAATAATTTTTCATATTGAACATTATTTTTCTTCAACCATTCTTCTGTTTCCCTTCTATATTTCTCCAGCCTTGATGTTACCAATGCCTTTATTTTATAATTTGGTATATATAATGGCTTTGCATTTAAAATAAAATGTTCATATTTCTCTCCATCATCATTTTGTTCAGATGTTGGATCAAGGCAAAGCACTCCGTCAATATCAAAACAAGAATTACCGAGAATGGAATGATATAAATAATTCCACTGGAAAATTCTCGGTTGCTCACAAAGTATGGCACAGTAATCAATAAGTTCTTTCCCCTTTTTGGTAGCATACACTGCAAAAAAAATGTATTCGACGCTATTATTTTTTTTTGCTAATTTATTTTTTATTTTTTTTATTGCATTTCCAGAATCCACGCTATCATCAACAATTAAAACTTTTTTGTTTTTATTTTCTCTCAAAACTATTGGTCTATCACCAGAAGAAGTATTTATGTCATTCAAATACTCATCAAGAGATGCCACAGGTAAATTTAAAAATGCCCCTATCATATAAGCAGGGATCATTCCAGAGCGAGGGTTTCCAACCACAAGATCTACATCATTAGGCATTAACTTAATTGCCTGACGTATATCTTTTGAAAGCTGGGAGTAGGTTTTGAAACTCAATTTAGTCATTTTTTACACCTTTAATGCCAAGATTAATCCATCCATGATCATAGCCCCTACATTCATCATTTTTCATTCTAATGACATCACTAAACCCGGCATCTACCAATAGTTTCTTTAAATATCTTTCCGAAAATGCAGAAAGATGAAAATTGAAATGACCACGATTTCCTTTTCCATCTCCATATGAAAACATTCTTCCCGAAAACCATTTAGCTGGATCTTTTTCTTCATTAAACCTATACCATCCATCCATAGTGAAATCTTGATTTTTTCCATATTCCGCATCACAAAAAGCCTGGGCAATCTTCAGTCCATCGGGAACCCAAATCTCTAACACGCCGTTAGGTTTTAATATCCTGGACCATTCTTTTATTGTATCTTCCAACATATACCATGGAATGTGTTCTAATACATGACTTGCATAAACAACATCAAATGTATTATTCGGAAAATTCATTTTTTTTTACAGCATCTCCAATATAATCAGTACTTTTTGTCTTAATAATGTTGATAGTCTCAAAATTATTTATTCTAAACTCTCCTGGACCTATTTCCAGGTTTCTTCTTGTTTTTTTTGAGTTTTTATATAAGATAATCTTTTCTACAAAGAGTTTATATAATATTGTTTTTATTTTTAAAAATAAGTTCCATTCTTTAGATATTTCAGATAGCATAAGTTCAAATAATATATTTAATTCAAAAAGAAATCCAATTATGTTTAATCAAATAACATCCACCGTAATCATTATGCTTTCCGGTAGAAAAAATTTGGAAACTCCCACATCTTGGCTTATAATCATAGATTTCCTCGATAACTTCACCGTAAAGTGTTACATTTATAAAATATTCTCCCCTCAAAAAGGGTAATTCATTTAAGTATAAAGTGATATTATTATGATCATCATCCACTTCAAATTCATCTATCTGAGTATTATAACCAAAAATAATTCCTGAAACATCTGAATGCAATCCTATTCCTAAATTTATTTTTTTAGCATCCCCTGTTTTTCTGTAATCAATTTTTATACACATCGGTTCTTCGGTCTTAAACACATTTTTTACCCTTTTATCCTTATCCAGAAACTCCACATTCGTTATTTCGGCAATTTTTTCACTTTTTCCTTTCGAATTAGAATTAAATCCCTCAGACTTTTCACCGGAAACTCTCTTTTCTTCATCTGACATATTATCAAAAACATATTTATCAGCGACTTCGTCCGCTTTGCCGATTTCCTTTATCTTCCCATTTCGAAGAAGCATTGCCCGATCGCAATATCTTTGAACAACTGAAATATCATGCGTGACAATGATAACTGTACGTCCTAACTCCTTATATTTCACAAACTCCCTGATACATTTTGTCTGAAAATTGCTATCCCCAACTGCCAATACCTCATCCATCAACAAAATATCCCGATTTGCATGAATCGACACCGAAAAAGCCAAACGTACTTGCATACCGGAGGAATAATTCTTGAGTTTTTGATCGATGAAACGTTCAAGTTCGGAAAATTTTACAATAGAATCAAATTTTTCATCAATTTGCTTTTTGGTCATTCCCAACACGGTAGCGTTCAGATAAACATTGTCGCGACCCGAAAGTTCCGGGTTGAAACCGATGCCGAGCTCCAGAAAGGGAGAAATCATGCCATTGATTTTGATTTTTCCCTTATCAGGCTGATATATCCCTGCAAGTATCTTCAAAAGCGTGCTTTTACCCGATCCGTTTCGTCCGATTATTCCGAAAAACTCCCCTTTTTTCACCTCAAAAGAAACGTCGTCCAATGCTTTGAATTCCTCGAAGCTCTTTTTTTTGAAAGCCGAAACAGCAGCTCCTCGCAAGCTGCTTATTTTTTCGTGCGGAATCCTGAACGTCTTGGAGACATTTTTAACACTGATTGCTATATTTTTATCCATCTAAACATTATATCTTATTTCTTGATAATTTCCCAATAACCACCTTTATCTGGACCGAGACGCCTGATCAATCCCATTTCTTTCAGTCCGGCTATATTGTTTCTTATATTCTTTTCATTTATGCCCACTTTTTTACTCAATTCTTTTTGAGTGATATTTTGATTCTTTCTTATTTCAATTATTATTCTCTTCTGATTATCGGTAAGTTTTTCTAGGTCTTTTTCTAGGTCTTTTTCTAGGTCTTTTTCTAGGTCTTTTTCT
>CAZCMV010000006.1:38977-61906 GCA_964500125.1 uncultured Bdellovibrionales bacterium
TTTTTCTAGGTCTTTTTCTAGGTCTTTTTCTAGGTCTTTTTCTAGGTCTTTTTCTTCTCTCTTTTTAAAAGACACTACGAAAGCCCCTGACTTTTCGGAAAATTCAGGATCAGGATTTCCGTTCTTCCGGCACAATTCAAACATCCGCTGAAAACCGGTTCCCCAATTTTCAATCAAGCCATATTCGTGAAATATGCGCACTATTAGCTTATTGCGCGGAACACTACGTGCTTCTTTGTATATTTCAGAAATTTCAATCTCTTTAGGCAAAAGTCCGGGACTCCAAATCTCAATTCGATCATCAAAAATTCTAATCTGCACGTTTCCCGAATCATTATAGTCACGATGCACGATAGAATTCATGAGTGCTTCGCGAATAGCATCCAAAGGATAATCCCAAACTTCGTCATGTTGCGCCCTACCATTTATGACTATTCGTTTATTGATATGGCGTTGGATAAATAGCATTATATCCTTAGGCATCAGAAGAAGGGGGCCATCAAATTGCCTCTCATCAATGAACTCCACAGTCTTTGCACCTCTGAATCTTGCCGCTTTTATAATCGCATTATGGAATCTGGTATTTCTTTCCGCAAAACAAAGATAAGTACCATATGATATTTTTTTATCTCCCTCATTCAAAATGAAGGATTTCTTTTTAAATTTTTTCCACAATTTCTGATCAAATGAGTTTTGTACGGAAATATTCCCATCAACAGTGTGCTCATCAAAATCAGGTAGCGTATATCTCTTTATTAACTCTCTGACCTCTGCTTGAGACATTTTTTGATTAGTTTTTCCAACTCTTATATACGCTTTTTCGAAGGCAAATACCGGTTTATTGTCGGATTCCGAAACCTCTATTTCTACAATTTCCCCAAGACCGAAAGTTTTTACATTTATTGAAGGGTACAACACTGGATCGGTATGATTTTTTATCTTATTTGCAAAATCCTCTATCGTGTTCTTTCCTATTTGTATTCCACTGGCAGATCCATTATCATCCAGACCAACTATGACTCTTCCTCCTTTCTTATTGGCAAATGCACACAAGGAAATTACCGATTCCTTCCATTCGGAAAAAGAGGACTTCAATTCTATTTTTTCAGATTCTTTTAATTTCATAAGAAAAAATTCTCACAATATTCATTATACCAGGCGGACTTGCATGCCGGAGGAATAGTTCTTGAGTTTTTGATCAATGAAGCGTTCAAGTTCGGAAAATTTCACAATGGAATCAAACTTGGCATCAATTTGCTTTTTGGTCATCCCCAGCACGGTGGCGTTCAGATAAACATTGTCGCGACCCGAAAGCTCGGGATTGAATCCGATTCCCAATTCTAGAAAAGGAGATATGAGACCTGAGATAGAGACAGAGCCGGAATCGGATTGATATATGCCAGCAAGGATTTTCAAAAGTGTGGATTTTCCAGAGCCATTTCGCCCAATGATGCCAAAAAACTCCCCCTTTTTTACCTCAAAAGAGACGTCATCCAGTGCCCTAAATTCTTCATAACTGTTTTTCTTGAAAGCCGAAACAGCAGCCCCACGCAGGGAGGTTACTTTTTCGTGTGGTATCCTGAACGTCTTGGAGACGTTTTTTACACTGATTGCAATATCGGACATATTATTTATCTTCTTCTCGTAAATTTTGAAATTGTTCGACCTCATTTTTGGTCAGCAACCTTGTTTCATTTGCGTTTTTTATAAGACCATAGCTTGGCTTATGAGAAAATCCTATATATTCAACTCTCTTTCCCAATTTCTTAACCTTTTGAATTGCAGGTATCAAATCAGTGTCGGATGAAATTAAAATTGCAACATCATAAATATCTTCATAAGCACCCACGAGAAGGTCCACTTGCTATTTTAACATCAACACCTTTTTCGTGATACGCCCCATCACTTTTCATTAAATATCCACGCTGAACGTTATACCCCTCATGCTTTGACTGCAAATGATTAAAAAGCTTAACTTGACCCTCTTGCATTTGCTTCGCTTTTTTGTCATCTTCTTTTGCACGAACAACACCAACATAATATCGTCTTGCAACAATTTTACGTTTTTGCGCTAGCCACTCTGCAAGCGCACCATACCCAAAATACGTAATATTTTTAATTTCAGAATCCTTTAATTTATAATAGAGGTTACTACCGTCAATATAAACAGCAACTCTTAATTCTTCAACTTTTTTGTTTTTGTTTTTCATTGATTTGAATAAATAAAACCCCGCCATGCCCAAAGGGTCAGGACGGGTGGTTTTAGTAAATTAAGTGTAGCAAACCTTCGAAAATCCGTCAATGGTTCATAAAATACCTTTGCTACGCTATTTACTACACCTAAAACAATATTTTCTTTCCCTGCCTTCCCCGATCCGTTCCTCCTTATTATACCCTGTCTGCCGCCAAGGCAGGCAAAAAACTCCCCTTTTTTCACCCGCCCGCAGCGATACGCGCAGCGTTTCGGGCAGGCCTCGAAAGAAACGTCGTCCAACGCCCCGATAGCATCCGCAACGGGATAAACCTTGAATTCCTCATAACTCTTTTTCTTGAAAGCCGAAACAGCCGCCCCACGTAGGGAGGTTACTTTTTCGTGCGGAATCCTAAACGTCTTGGAGACATTTTTAACACTGATTGCTATATCCTTATCCATTCAAATATTGTAGCTTATTTTTATGCTATATTGAACCTATCCAAGCAACTTTTTGTTAATAAATTCTTTAAACCCGATAACCCTGGACGTTTGATCAGCCTCAATCAAAAACGGCTCCACATCCTTTGCCAAGAAAGTAAAATCCAATTCTTCACAACGCGCCAACAGCTTTTCAATAAATTCGTCTTTTGTCACAGAAAGCACTTTTTCTATATATGAAAAATCCGGCTGCGTTTTTCCATACAGATAACTTGTATCGTAAAAATCTCGTCCTTTCTCTCTTTTGCGACCCAAAATTGTCATCAATTTTTGAGAAAGAACGATATCAATCGGATTAGCGAGTATATTCCTATAAATATCAAACTTATTCAACGTATGAATCTTGGGCTGAAAAATTTTTTCTTTTTCCACAGTATCAATCCTCACAAGAATTTTTTCATCAACTACCAAACTGAGATTCGCCTCCTGCAAAATATGTGGGAATTTAATATAGCAATGGTATGCCCCTTTTTCAACCAAGCGGACTTCCATAACAAAGCCCTTTAATTTCATATCCCCGATCACATCATTCATCAATTCTTGAAACTCTTCAAAAGACAGTCCGAAATTATCAAAATCTAAATCCTCCGAAAAACGATTTCCACCATAAACAATCCTGATTGCGGTTCCACCAATAAAACTAAGCTGTGCGCTCTTCTTTTGCTTATATATGGAATCAAGTATTTCGTATTGCAAATATTCCACTAAAATGCTCTTCGAGGGAGCATTTTTAACATCTGAATAATATTTTTTTAATTGAGGTAATGTTAACATGTTTCAAGTAGGAGGTTTATTTTTTTTGTCAGCTTTTCAATATTGAATTCCTTGAGGTATGAATCCATTTTTTTCCTGTCAATAATGCGCTTGAGCTCGTCACAATCAATTCGCAGATCTTCTATTTCTTCTTGGTTATTAAGTTTTCCCAAATTGAAATAGAAATAATCAAGCAAGGCCTTTTCCGGCTCGGCAATCAAATATTTCCCGAATGGCGTTTCTATCGGAACGTATCCAAAAAAAAGCCTTGGGTGAATATGACGATACGTGAAATTCCCGAAATCATTTGAAAACTTTCTGGTTGTTTTTGTTGTAATTCCAGTTTGGGCATATACCATTTCCGGAATCAGGCCATAATAACTAAGCATGGATTCCATAGAAAGATAGCTGGGTTGATAAATCAAGAAAGAAATCTCCCGCGCTATCATTTTTTCTTTTTCATCAACAAAAAAATACATCCCCTTTTTCAAGCGACTCACGTAACCCTTTTTCTGCCATAAAGTCAACTGATAATTATAGACATTCAGTTTTTGAAACAAAATATCTAATTTAGAAAAATATGGCTTATTTAAAGCTTTTTTGAATTCCTGATATTTCATGAAATTATTAAATTTAATAATCTACTGAAATTATATACTATGTCTGCAAACGAGTCAAGCCATTTAATATAGAGCTAGAGCCGGAATCCGGTTGATAGATGCCAGCCAAAATCTTGAGCAGCGTCGACTTTCCGCTTCCGTTGCTCCCTATTATACCCTGTCTGCCGCCAAGGCAGGCAAAAAACTCCCCTTTTTCACCCGGCCGCAGCGATACGCGCAGCGTTTCGGGCAGGCCTCAAAAGAAACGTCGTCCAACGCCCCGATGGTATCCGCAACGGAATAAACCTTGAATTCCTCATAAGAATTCTTTTTAAATACAGAAACAGCAGCCCCACGAATAGAGGTTATTTTTTCGTGAGGAATGCGGAAAGTCTTACTTACATTTGATACTTTTATAGCAATATCGTTCATATGTAAATCTTAAATCTAAAATCTAAATTTCCAATAAAAGCTTCGCAAAATCCTAAATACTAAATCAAAAAACATATTCTTTTGTCATTTTGATTTTGAGTTTTATTAGTCATTGGAAATTAAGATTTAGGATTTGCTGCCAGTATTGGCAGCAGTCTTGTTTATTATTGCGGCAAATATAAAAGTCAACTCTTGCGCCTCTTTCCATAATACGCGACATTCCGATTCTTTTCCAGTCGCTCTTGCGATCATTCTCATCCAATGCATCGTTTCTTTTGATTCTTTCTTGCAAATACCGATTTTGTGCCTGAAATCTTTTTTTGATTCAGCACAATCAGCTTCCATATAGTTTGCACCAATACTGGTAGCGCTTCTAATACATTGACTTATGAGTGGTCTGGTTATTTCGTATTTTTCAATTGTTTTCAAAAAATCGATCACATTTTCACCAAAAACAGCTGTCCGCTCCACCAAATCATACTTTTTGTCATTTTGATTTTGAGCTTTATTAGTCATTGGAAATTAAGATTTAGGATTTTTTGTTTCTTGTATCTTATTTTTACTTTAAGAACTTTAAGAACTTTAAGAACTTTATGAACTTTAAGAACTTTATCAACGTTATAAACGATTTTGTTTAATTATATCCCTTTTTGCCTTCTTTCACAACCTTTTTGACTATCAAAAAATAGCTGTTTTGGGCCATTTTTACATCTTGACAGAAAATCGTTCTTGGGTTAGTATCAACCTATAGAAATCTCGGCCAGAAGTTTAAACACTTCACATCGTGGCGGGGATTTTTTATTTGTTTTCTATTCCGGAGGAAAGCATGACATGAAATACTTGTTTTTCTTTTTGTTTTCTTTTATCTGAACGTAAAACAATTCCTTTTCTTTTGTCAATCCAGCAAACCTATGTAATATTTCATCCGACTTATTTGGATTGCTTTTGCTTGTCGGTTTGATTTTTGAGTTTTGAATCAGATCCACTGCTGCACTGAAATATTTTAGCCTTTTCATTCTCTCGCTATTGGATTTTTGAAACAGATGCTCGCGAAAATAATCAAAAAATATTTTCTCTTTTTTAAAATATGCACTGCGTACATATGGCCTTCTTTTTGTCTTCTTCTTTATCTCATCATACACCGAAAAAGCTTTACGCATAACTTCTCCATAACTCGTTCCTGTAATCTTTTTTGTTTTTGTTTGATAAGGAATCACCAATTTTACAAAACAAACCCCGCCATGCCGAAACGGTCAGAACGGGTATTTTTGATTGATTTAATAGAAGCAAATTTAACTGAAATTGCAATATCTTTCATATAAAAATCTAAAATCTAAATTTCCAATAAAAGCTTCGCAAAATCCTAAATACTAAATCAAAAAACATATTCTTTTGTCATTTTGATTTTGAGTTTTATTAGTCATTGGAAATTAAGATTTAGGATTTTTTGTTTCTTGTATCTTATTTTTACTTTAAGAACTTTAAGAACTTTAAGAACTTTATGAACTTTAAGAACTTTATCAACGTTATAAACGATTTTGTTTAATTATATCCTTTTTTGCCTTCTTTCACAACCTTTTCAACTATCAAAAAACAGCTGTTTCAAACAAAAAAAGTTGTCTTCGAACAATATATTTGCTATGATGTTGCAAGTTCTTTATTTTTTGATTCATTTCCATCTTTTAATTTTGGGAGGTAACGTGAATGTCTGATTTAACGGAAATGGTTTTGGGAATAATAGCAGGGTTGTGCTTGTTGCTTTTCGGCGTTTGGTTTTTCCTTTATGTTCCCATTACTGAACTATTGGCAAGCGATTTTTGGATAGTTTCGGGTGACAAAAAAGCTTTTTTGGGAACAATCTCGGAATTCATGGGTTTTTTATTTAAGTTTACTATAGGAATCATGATTATTCTTTGGTTCTTGTTTGGCTGCGTAGGTGCATCCATAGAAGCATACAAAAGAAAAAAACAAGAAGAAAAAACGCGCGAAGAGACAGCCGAAATACTACGAAAACTCGCCGAAGAAGAAGCAAACAAAGTCGAAGAAGAAGTTGGCAATGAAAATAATTCCGGGTGGCTTTGGTAAAGCTAGGGCTGACACCCCCGCTTGCAGGTTCAAATCCTGCAACCACTCGACATCAGAGCAGAGCTTTGGGAGGACGCAACGCGCCCTCCCCTTTTTTTATCCAACTATTCTCAATAAGCAAACAACAATTCATTTACCTTCACGCAGAAAGTTTATTTGCAATCACTTTTCACCTTCCCTTTCGCCAGGGCGGATTGCTCGTCGGGATAGCAGACGAGATTTTCCGGTTTGATGCGTTTGGCCCAAGAACAAGTCGGGACATAGAATTTGTCACTGTTTTTGCTACCCACGAAAGCGCAGGATGATGCGTTGGTCGTTGTAGTCACAGCGGCTTGGGTGTCAGCCGGTTTAGTCTCCGCCTGAGCCACATTTTGACTTTCTGGACAACTTTCCGTGCTCTGAGCTGCATTTGCCTGTTTCTCGATTATAACCGGTTTTTGCTGCCATTTTTGGCCCCAAAGAGCACCAAAACCGAAAGAAACAGCGGAAATAAGGCAAAAAGCAAATACGAACACGATTTTACGCTCATTTTCGAGGAAAAAACTTTTCATATTTATTAATATTTTAGCAGTTTTCATGCGCCTCAATTATAGCACACTTCCTGTTGACATACTTCGCGATTAGTATATAATTGAATTCAGCGTAACTGAAGAATTCAAAGGCTTTGGACGGGATTGCGCCCCGTCGCGCCATTCAAGAAAGCCTTGGTTTTTTTATTTATAAGAAATACGCTTAATAAAAAATAACCGACGATTGATCAGGGATTTGTGGTTCGTAAAAATTCAGTTTACGACTTTCCACTTTTCACTTTTCACTTTTTATTATGGCACATCGTAAAGCAGGTGGATCTACACAACTCGGACGCGATTCGATTTCCAAACGTCTCGGGGTGAAAATTTTCGGAAATCAAAAAGTGAAGACCGGCAACATCATTATCCGCCAACGCGGTACTAAATTCCATCCCGGAGAAAACGTTAAGCGCACAGGTGACGACACGCTTATCGCCCTTACTGACGGAATTGTGAAATTTTCCACCAAACAAGTACGCGCTTTCACTGGCAAATTAGCTAAGCGTCGCTTCGTAAGCGTGGTGAAAATTGTCAAAGCTGCCAAACAGGCAGCAAAACCGATTTCAACTGCAGCTAAAAAAGCGGTGAGGAAATCGGAAGACAAAAAAGCAGCCAAGAAAGTTGCCAAAAAAGCTCCCGCAAAGAAGACCGCCAAGAAATAACTCGAGCAGAAATCTTTTAAAAAAAGAAACCTTTCAGGAGGTTTCTTTTTTTAACTCTTCACTTGTAATCTTTAACTACTTTTTCTCATGTCTCTCATTCGCTGCTTTTATGAAACTGAAGAAAAGCGGATGAGATTTGAGTGGTGAGGATTTAAATTCCGGATGGAACTGGGAACCAAGCATAAACGGATGCTCTGATTTTGGAAGTTCGGCAATTTCCATCAATTGACCCTCCGGTGATTTTCCGGAGAATATCAAGCCTGCTTTAACTAGACGCTCAATATATTCCGGATTAACCTCCCAACGATGGCGATGGCGCTCGGAAATTTTGTCCTTGCCATAGGCTGCATGCGCTATTGTTCCCTTTTCCAAAATTGCATCATATGCGCCAAGTCTCATCGTGGCTCCATAGTTACGATCTTCCAGATTTTTCTTCTGCTCTGGCATGATATCAATCACTGGATTTTTCGTATCACGATCAATTTCAGTGGTGTGCGCATCTTTGAGGCCAAGAACATTACGTGCAAATTCAACTACTAAAAGCTGCATACCGTAGCAAAGTCCGAAATATGGAATCTTGTTTTTGCGACAAAATTCAATGGCTTTGATTTTACCTTCAATTCCACGAGAACCAAATCCTCCCGGTATTACAACGCCGTCATATTCCTTGAGCGATTCCAATTTATCCGGTCCGCCAGCTGACTGATTCTCATATATTTCACTATTAAGCCAATCAATGTCCGCCTTGGCATCAAGTTTATAGCAAGCATGCTTCACAGCTTCAATCACACTGATATATGCGTCCGAAAGCACAAAATCTCCCGTGCCGAAATATTTGCCAATAATGCCTATTTTGATTTTTTTACGAGCCGATTTAACGCGCTGAGCCAGTTCTCTCCACTCCTCAAGATCAGTTTGCTTCGGCTCAAGCCCGAATTTTTCCAAAATTATCGTGCCGAGATTGTCACGTTCAAAGTTAAGCGGAATATCATAGACAGTTTCCACGTCCGGCGCACTAATGACACATTCTTCAGGCACGCTGCAGAACATGGAAATTTTTTCCTTACGCTTTACATCCATCGGCACCTCGCTACGCGCAATGATAATGTCCGGTTGAATTCCTGCCCCATTCACAGTCCTGACCGCATGCTGTGTCGGTTTCGTTTTCATCTCTCCAACCTTATTCGGACATGGCACATAACTTACCATGACAGTGATAATATCATTCGGATTCTTGATTTTCATCATGCGGATTGCTTCCAAAAACAAGATGTTTTCATATTCACCGACAGTCCCGCCTATTTCCACGATCGTAATATCCGCATCCGCCTTGCTTGAAGCGTGTTTGATGCGCCTGATCACTTCCAAAGGAATATGCGGCACAACCTGCACACATTTTCCATCGTATTCAAGATTGCGTTCACGATGGATTACTGATTCATAGACGCGCCCGGTAGTCATATAGTGGTCGCGGGAAAGCGTGATATCCATGAAGCGCTCGTAGTTTCCCATGTCCTGATCAGTCTCATCACCGTCATCCAATACAAAAACTTCGCCATGTTCAGTAGGATTCATTGTTCCAGCGTCCACATTTACATATGGATCTATCTTTAAGGCAGTCACTTTATATCCTCTTCCTTTAAGAATTGCACCAATAGAAGATGCTGACGTGCCTTTGCCAACCCCGCTCATAACGCCCCCAATGACGAAGATGTATTTTCTGTTCATTATTTATATGCGACTCTAATACTCTAATGCGCCGCGCTAATAACTCGAATAAAATTCATCAGAGTCATTCGAGTGCAAATTCGTATATTAGAGTTGCTATTAATTATATATAAAGAGTCGCAAAATGCGACCCCTTTTTGTATATTGATTGCAATAAGTACGCCCCTCCTGAGATAGTATACACCTTGCGTCAAATTTCGACAACTTCAACAGAAACCGTAGCTTTTATGCCCTGTTCAAGCGATATGTCAATCTTATGCACACCTATGTTTTTGAGCGCAATATGTCCTAAATTTTTTTCACTAACATCAAATCCTTTTGCAGCCATCGCCAAGAGGACATCTTTGGTGCTGACGGAACCAAACAATTTTCCATCCTTTCCCCTTGCTTTCACAATTATATTTTCCGCAGCAAGTTTTTTTGCCAAAACCAAAGATTCTTCTTTCGCCTTGGCAAAACCTGCTTTATTTTTCGCTTCTTCTTGACGAACCTTTTCGACAATTTGCGGCGTAGCAAGATCAGCCAACCCTTTTGCCAAAAGAAAATTGCGAGCATAGCCATCCGCAACATCTTTGATTTCCCCCTTGCGCCCAATTTTGCGCACATCTTGTTTCAAAATTACTTTCATTTTTTTGGTGTTATATTAGCTTGGCATTTTACTAAAGCTTTGCGCTCCTGATTAAAAGCATAGATGAAAAGAGCTTGAGATGCAACCACCTCCAAAAGATCGAGATCCTCATTGGTATGATTCTTTTTCTTTTTTATTATACATATACAGACAAAAACATCATCAATAGTTCTTCGGGATTTCACCACCAGCAATTCATCCGTTTCAAAAATATGCTTTTTTTGGTTCTGCAAAATATTTGTTTTGTTATGCGAAACACCCCTGCCACCTTTAATTTCCTTCAATATCTTGTTGTTTTTTTCATAAACAAAGCGAACCGCAAAAGCTTCAGACTTGGTCAAAATGCGTATGGCTTCCGAAATAGAATCATATACCTCTTTTTCTTTGGCGGGAGCAAAAGAGGCAGCGTCAGGAAGTCCCAGGGCTATGTTTTTGAGAATATCCAGCTTGCGATTTATTTCGCCAATATATGAGTATGAATGTGTGAGATCCTTGGTCATGCGGTTCGCTTCCCTCAGAAATTTCGCCTTTTCCCTGAGATACTCCAAAATCCTCTTTTCCTGAATCATAAAGAGAGCAAAACCTATGGCACCCAACAGAAAAATCAAGACTTCTTCAACCTTTTCTTCCTGCAAAAAACCCAGGTCCTGGTTGATTAAATCTGGAACAAAAACTATCGCAACAAAAATGATGAAGTATAACCAATACATACAGAAAAATACACTAAACAACCCTATTAAGATATACGGGTTTGTCTAGCTATTATTTCAAAACTCTTTTATTTAAGAAATTCGCATCCTCTCATATATTCTTTCAATTTTTTGCCTATTTCCGGATGTTTCAATCCCATATGAATCGAAGCTTTCATAAAATTAAATTTATCGCCCGTATCCAGCCATTCACCTTCCAAAATACGACCATATATTGGCCTATTATTTTCAAGCATCAGATCAAAAGCGTCAGCTAAACGAATTTCACCAGATTTTCCATGTTTCATTGTTGCCAAGACATCAAATACTTCCGGAGTGATTATATATTTACCTACTGCTACCAGATTTGAAGGAGCTTCTTCCGGCTTTGGCTTTTCGATAACTTGCTTAACCTCAATCGTACTTTCATCCAATTTCACACCGTCCAACACTCCGAATTTCGAAACTTCTTCTCTCTCTACTTCACTCAAGCCCACAACGGGGTCTCCATATTTCTCAAATGTATCAATTAATTGTTTTGAAGCAGGAACTTTGCTGTCATAAAGACAATCCCCAAATATTACAAGTACCGGCTCGCCATTAACAATATGTGCCGCTTGCAAAAGAGCATGACCATCACCCAGCGGAAGTGGTTGACGAACATAGGAAAACTTTGCCAAATTGGGAATTTTTTGAACCTCAGCAAGCAAATCGTGCTTGTTCTTTTCCACTAATGTCTCCTCCAGTTCAAAAGAAGTATCAAAATGATCTTCAATGGCACGCTTGCCACGACCGGTAACGAAGATAATTTCTTCAATACCGGAAGCTACAGCTTCTTCAACCAAATATTGAATTACGGGCTTATCTACAACAGGAAGCATTTCTTTTGGCTGTGCTTTGGTTGCTGGCAAAAACCTTGTTCCAAAACCTGCTACTGGCAGGATTGCTTTTCGTACCCTCATAATATGATTTATCTACGAAATACGAATTTTACGAAAATACGAAAGTATTGATAAAACGTATTCGTATATTAGTATTTATTCGTAATTCGTAGGACTTAAGTATAAATTTATCACACAAAACTTATTTATAGGAGTCGTTTTTTACTTCTCGCTTTCAATTCCTCGTTAAATTCCTGAATCGCTTGGTCGAGCAACGGGTGAAAATCACGACTAATACCCTTCTCCTTGACGATCATACCTGCTTCCAAGAGAGAATCGGGTGTTCCAGCATCAAGCCATTCGCCATCAAACGTGCTTACTTTCAATTCACCAAGGTTAAGATAATAGTTATGCAGTTCGGTTATTTCAATTTCACCACGCTCCGATGATGGCGCATTTTTTGCCGCCTCGCAAACACGATTATCATAAACATATAGTCCCGGAATTGCATAATCACTAATCCACTCTTTTGGTTTTTCTACGATCTGTACAGCCTTGTTTTCCTTATCAAATTTTACCACACCAAACCTTTCCGGATCGGAAACTTTTTTAGCAAAAATCAAACCGCCAGATTCGAAGTTTTTGATATCTTCGGCGAAATCTTTTTCAAAAATATTATCGCCCAAAATCATAGTCACATTATCTTCGCCGATGAAGCTCTCTCCTAAGATGAAGGCGTCCGCCAAACCGCGTGGCACTGGCTGAACCTCAAAAGTGATATTTATGCCATGCTTTTTAAGCAGCGAGCCAAGTAGATTTAAAAACTGTCCACTGTGCTCAGGCGCAACTATGATCAAAATATCCTTTATACCAGCCTTAATCAAAATATTGAGCGGATAGAAAATCATCTGACGGTCATATACCGGCAAGAGCTGTTTGCTCATTGTCGCAGTCATGGGAAATAATCTTGTGGCAGTACCACCAGCAAGAATAATGCCCTTCATTTTTAGTTTTGCTGTTGTTTTCATAATTAATTTAAAAACAATTTAGTCGCTTTAGTTCTATATGCAAAATATTATTATAGTATATAGTATTTGGTATAAATTCACGGATACTAAATACCTGATACAAAATACCATATACTACACTTTCGGATATATCGGATATTTCTTGCAAAACTTCACTACGTCTTTTTTGATTTCCGAAAGCGTTTTGGGATCATTATATGCCGTCAAAATAGCATCCATCCATTCCACAATTTTTTTGATTTCTTTTTCTTTCATGCCACGACTGGTCACAGCCTGCACACCAACACGAATACCGCTCGGATCCATCGGGCTTCTGGGGTCATCAGGAATCATATTTTTATTCACGGTGATGCCCGCTTCATCAAGCGCATGCTCAGCTTCTTTGCCAGTGACCCCCTTGCTTTCCATCACATCCACCAAAACCATGTGATAGTCTGTGCCGCCAAACATAATTTTGTAGCCACGCTTATTTAGTTCAGTTTCCAAAACTTTTGCGTTCTTGATTACTTGTTTGGCATACGATTTGAAAGATGGTTTGAGCGCTTCACCAAAAGCGACTGCTTTTGCAGCAATGTTATTCATGTGCGGTCCACCTTGAAATCCCGGAAAGGCTGCCTTGTCGATCGCTTTGGCGTATTGTTCCTTGCACATAATCATGCCACCACGCGGCCCACGCAAAGTTTTGTGGGTCGTCGTCGTGACAATGTCAAAATATGGTACCGGATTTTCGATTGCTTTGCCGGCAATCAAACCGGCAATGTGCGCAATATCAAACATAGTAATAGCACCGACCTTTTTGGCAATCGCTTGGAATTTTTTGTAATCAAGTTTTCTAGTGTATGCAGAAAAACCAGCCAGAATCAATTTTGGCTTGTGTTTGATCGCCATTTGCTCCAATTCTTTGTAATCAATCTTGCCTGATTTGTTAGTTTTATAACCGACAAAATTATATATTTTTGCAGAAAGCGTCACTGGGTGACCATGTGTCAAATGCCCCCCGTGCGAAAGGTCCATGCCAAGTATCGTGTCACCGGGCTTAAGCACTGCACTGTAGGCGATCATATTTGCCGGTGCGCCAGAAAGCGGCTGCACATTAACGTGCTCTGCACCAAAAAGTTTCTTGGCTCTTTCAATAGCAAGCTTTTCTACAACATCAGTATAGTCCTGCCCACCATAATATCTTTTGCCAGGATATCCCTCACTGTATTTGTTGGTAAACACTGTTCCCAAAGCCTCAAGTACAGCTCGAGAAACATAATTTTCAGATGCAATCAATTCCATGCCCTCTTGTTGACGCTTTTCCTCTCCGGCAATAGCTTGCTGTATTTTAGGGTCAGTTTTTTTGAGATTTTCCAGTGCCATTAATTTTCAATAATCAATGATCAATTTACAATGAATTTTCAATGAATCAATGTTTGAAAATTGTAAATTGAAAATTGAAAATTTATTTACTCTTTAGATATTCCTCAAGTGCCGCTTTCCAACTCCTCATTGGAGGCAGTTTAGTGTTGATCAGCGTTGAAACATATGGCCGCTTGGCTGGGCGTGGAAATTCTTCGGCGCCCACTGGAATTACTTTTGCCTTTATCTTAGCCAACTTATATAACTCTACCACTGCTTCATGCCAGGTGCAAGCACCCGTATTGCTGACGTGGTAAATGCCATATGGAAGCTGTTTTTCCACAATTTCTCTGCTTTGCTTGGCTAAATCAGGAGCATAAGTGAAATTGCTTGTTTCTTCATCAACAGCTTTTACTTCAGCGTTCTTTTTTCCAGCTTCCAACATTACATCAAAGAAACTTCTTTTTGCTTCTTCGGATATGCCAGGCCTGCCAAACAATTTCTGCAAGCGAATAATGTACCATTTCTCGCCATATTTCTGCACCGCATCTTCTCCCATCAATTTCGTCTTGCCATATTTCTGAATCGGCTCTGGAATATCATCCTCCCTAAAACCTAATTCCGGTACAAATCCGGCATGCAAACCGCAAGAAGAACACATGCCGGTGCAACCCTTGGGTTCCGGAAGTTCAGGCATGCCACTAAAAACATAATCCGTGGAATAATGTACCAAAACCGCATCGATTTTTTTAGCTACTTTTGCCAAATATCCGGGAGCATCGCCGTTTAGTTTTTTCGCTTTGGCATATTCTTCTTTGCTTTCTTCACATTTGTCTACCGCATTATATGCAGCCGTATTTAAAATGACATCAGGCCCCAGTGCGGTTATTTTTTCATTTACTTGTTCAGGATCGGTAATATCAATATCCTCCCTATCCCAAGCAATCACCTCATATTTTTTACCCGAAAATGCCCCGGTCAACTCCTGCCCCAACATGCCGTTCGCGCCGATTATTAAAATCTTTTTCATATTGTTATATGTTTAATATTTTTTCCAAATATGCTTTTGCTTCTAATTGCTCCTTGAAAGAATTTTCCAATTCCAAACTAACATAACAAGGCAAGAAACATTTATATTTTTCCATGTAATCCAGTTGTGATAATTCAGTCATATAATGGACTGAATAATTATAAAAATCAGGTAAGTGATCATTTTTTATTTTAGTATCTTGAATTGCACTAACATGACAGCACCCGATATTATAGCTCTTCGCAAGCTTTTCAGTTTCTTTTGCAATTTCATGATATGTAACATTTGGTTGCAAACTGAACATTTCCCAATGAGAATAATCAATACAGAGACCACCAAGCGAAACTAGCTCTTGGGGTTCAGGATTGAAATATGTATTTTCAATATATAATTGATTATTGAAAGATTTGTAACTTTCAGGATAAGTATACTTACTTTTTGCTGAATGTTTATTAAAAACCTCTGTCCCAAATCTTTCTGAAAGATAAGCTACCTCATCCGATTCCATGTCGGATCTTAAATGTACATGCGGAATATTTAGCTCTGTAATTTGTTCCAAAAGTCCATATAGTTCATTGCGATCATTGCTTTCTATAAACGTTGGGAAAAGTGCTATTTTTGTGATCCCGAACTTTTTTATCTCTTGCACTTTCTCTCGCCAATCCGAACCTGGAGTAGTCGTCAATCCCAACAATATTTCGTGTTTTTTATTTTCCATATTGAGTTTCGTAATACTTTTGATAATCTCCCGATTTGATATTTTTCCACCACTCTTCATTATTTTTGAACCACTCAACTGTTTGAGCGATGCCATCTTCGAATTTCACCTCGGGCTGCCAGCCGAGTTCGTTTTTGATTTTGGAAAAATCAATCGCATAGCGACGGTCATGTCCTTTGCGATCTTGGACATATTCAATCATCCCCCGTAAAGAGACTCCGTCTCCACGGGGCGCGGTCTTTTCCATAATATCAATTATAGTATTTGCTATTTCCAGATTAGTTTTTTCACCGTTGCCTCCTACACAATACGTCTCACCAATTTTTCCTTGATGGATGATTGCGTCGATTGCGCGGCAATGATCTTCGACATGCAGCCAATCACGCACTTGCATGCCATCGCCATAGATCGGAATTTTCTTCCCTTCCATTAGATTGGTAATAATAAGCGGAATCAGTTTTTCGGGAAAATGAAAAGGTCCATAGTTATTAGAACAATTGGAAATAGTTATCGGCAAGCCATGCGTGTGATAGTACGCGCGCACCAAATGATCAGATGCAGCCTTGGAAGCGGAATACGGACTGCGCGGATCATAGGGTGTATTTTCGTTAAAAGCAGGATCCGTTGGCGAAAGTGAGCCAAAAACCTCGTCCGTAGAAACGTGATGGAAGCGCAAATTTCGCTTTCTGGCAGCCTCTAAAAGGACATGGGTTCCAATAACATTCGTACGTACAAACGCTTCTGCGTCCAAAATAGAGCGGTCCACGTGCGATTCTGCAGCAAAATGGATGATTATGTCGACATTTTCAGCCAATTTTTCAACTAATTCTCTGTCACAGATGTCGCCTTTAACAAATGCGTGGCGCGAATTTCCTTCCAGCGCTTTTAAATTTTCCAAATTCCCCGCATACGTCAAAGCATCCAAATTGATGATTTCATAATCGGGATATTTGTTGATGATGTGATGAACGAAATTGCTGCCGATAAAACCCGCGCCCCCCGTTACAAGAAGAGAGAGTTGAGATTTGAGAGTTGAGTTATTTTTCATTGTATTTTATTAGGCCATTTAACATTTTAGCTATTTCTTCACTTGATAAATACAAACGGTCGTATTTATCTTTTGTTATATAGTTTTGCATTAATGCTATGTCGAGTAAACTAACTACCTCATATATTGATCCCTTTGCTATATTATAAAAATTCTTAGACTCATTTTTTGATAGTCTTCCACTTCCTTCTGCGATATTGGCGCAAATTGATATTGCAGCTCTTATTATCTGACTCGTTAGAGAAAATCTTAGGTCTTGTGGAAAATTTTTTGTCACTTCAAAAATTTCTTTAACGAAAAGAAGCGCCTTTTTATAAACCTCAAGTCTTTCAAATTTGTACATAAATTTACCTCTCAAATCCCTATCTCAAATCTCAAATCTATAAGCATCCTTAAACTCTAGATGGACCTTGTCTTTTTCTGACAAAATCACATCCTTAGTCGGCCAGAAAATATTAAGTGTTGGATCATTCCAGATAATGCCACCCTCACTTTCCACATTATAGAAATTGTCGCATTTGTATTGAAATTCCGTGTAATCCTCCAGTGTCACAAATCCATGCGCAAAACCGCGTGGCACAAAAAGCATCAGAAAATTATTTGCCGTAAGTTCAAACCCCTCCCATTTGCCGAATGTCGGTGAATCTTTGCGCATATCTACAATTACATCATATGCCGCACCTTTGGTTACCCGCACCAGTTTTGCCTGCGTGTAAGGCGGTTTTTGAAAATGGAGTCCACGCAAAACTCCTTTGGTAACCGACATTGAGTGATTGTCTTGCACAAAATCAGCTTTAATTCCCAAATCATCGAATTTTTGCTTCGAATATGTTTCCATAAAAAACCCTCTTTCGTCTTGAAAGACTTTGGGTTTGATTATGTAAGCATCCTTTAGCGTAGTTTCTAGTTTTTCCATAAAATATTTATAACCTGACATGCGATGTCTTCTTATGCAAGGACATCAAATATCTTAAATTGCTTAATTCCAGCCCTTTTATCCTAACTTATTTTAAGAAATAAAAAAAGGGCAGCCAATTCGGCCGCCTATAAAGTATCTTTGCTAGCGGACAGTCCGTCATGAGCGTGAAACTATCTCTGCGACTCACTCAAAACAAAATCACTATTTAAAACAATCTCGAATTCTTTCTTGCTGCCATCTTTTGCAACCACGTGCAGTTTTGTAGGGATGTCATTGATGCCAGCCTGTTTTTGAATCAAAAGGTCATAATTATTGCCTATTTCTTGCGGCAAAATATATTCCAGCTCAACCGTTTTTGTTGAATTTAGCGGCACTTTCACCAATGCGCCGAAATATTCTTTATTAAATTCCTCACCGGAAACATCTTCATTGAAGTTTTGTAAATTAGTTAGCTCGGCACCGCTTGGCACATATACGCGCAAATAGGTCAGATAGTCTTTAGTCATCCAATCGCGCTGCTTGGCAGTGTGCTGGTAGGTAATTTTCAGATTAGCCACGGGTGCATCTTTGGAAAGATCCACTGTGTAATCCAATGAACGCTTCACATAGTAGTCGCTTTTATATGCACCCAAATTAGCGTCGACGGTCATCAAATAATCACTGCGCCAACTATCGTCAACTTTTCCTGTCCACTGGGCCTTTTCAGCGATATTTTGCAAATATTTGTCGGTAAAATATAATTGAATATCTTTCTTGCTTAAATCACTAAATAAAATATCAACCAATTGCTTTTTCTCCTTCAAACTGAGCGACTCGGCGCGCTGCAAAATCGCCCGCGCCAGATCGCCCATGATGGATTTGCGCTCGGCGCGTTCAATGCCTTGTTCATCAAACGCCTTTTCCACTTGATATTCCAATTTCAAAATGGCATTTTCGCTGTCATATGTTCCCGGATAACCTTCAATTTCCACCGGACCTGTGACGGAAAGCAGTGATGTCAAAACATTTGAAGTGATACCGATCACGCCATCGATTTTTTCTTTGCCACCGCCCAGATGATAGAATGATTCCGCCTTCAAGGCATTGATGACAAAATCAGGCGACCAATTTGAATCGCGCAATTTCCAATTTTCCACAAAACCGATTTCTTTCATGGGATAGGGTGGCTGAATGTTTTCGGGAACTTTGGCATCGAAATTGGAAAGGTCATGTGTCTCAATTGACTCCAAGCGGCCGTTTTTTATTTTCACGATTCCAAAAGCGCCAATGAATCCCCCTCCTGGACGAATTTCCAAGTTGTTTTGAAACAGGATTAAAAAAGTTCTTGTTTTGCCATTCTTTTCAAGCAAATAGTCGGCAAGTTTTAGGGATGTTTTATAATTCGTTTTATTTTCTTGTCCTATCGGCAAATATTTAAAAGTTGAAGCAAACATTTTCAAATTTCCATTTTTAATTTGCCAAAAACAAAACCAACCAACAAGAAATATTGCGGCTGTTATCCAAAAAATTATTAGGAATTTGATAGATTTGTTTTTGGACATTCGTATGATAATGCAAAATGCAAATATCAATCCGCCGATTGGCGGAGCAAAATGACAGATTAAAATGAAAAAAGAATCCTTAATTTTACATTTTGCATTGACATTTTGATTTTTACATCTTGATTTTTGATTTTGTAATGACGAGAACTCGTCATTACAACTCTCCTTTCAGTAATTTGTTCAACCTTGCTTTCAACTCTTCTTGCGTCGGCTCGTGAGTTTTTATTTCTGTTTCAATATTAAGTGGTTCATCATGGTCAGGCATGCTGAATTTTGGCGGTTTTGATTCAAGAAAATCTTCCTCTGCCACAGGTAAATTTGCAGGAGCATTTGAAACGCGCGAATTAGTCATAGGAATTTCCGCAAAATCAGGATATATCCCTGTAGGCAAATCCACTACCGGCAAATTAGGCGGCACGTTTTCCGTCGCTTGAGGTTTGCTTGAAACAATTCCTCCCTCCTGCACAACATTATATGGCGCCGTAATTGATTCCTCCGCGACATATATTGATTCTATCTCTTTTCGACCTTCTTCAGAAGCGTTTTGTTCTTTTTTCAAAAAAACATCCTTAATACCGTTTAATGCGGCAAAACTGCTTTTTTTCAAAATTTTTCCGGATTGTAATTTGTTTGTGATAAATTCTGAATTATCAACAAAAAACGATAGGACAAGAATCACCAACAGACCGAAAGAACAACTTAATATTACAATAGAAAACCAACTGCGCACATGTTCTTCGGTTATCGGTCCATCCACTATGCGCAAATCCACGTCATTTTTGATATCATAATATCTTCCCGCTATTTTTATTAGGTTATCTACGGTTTTTTGAACCATTATTGCGGAAATTTCAGCATTTGGCATTGTGGCGCTAATTGAAAAAAATGAATCCTCATTATTTTGCAACAATTTTGTGTCCACGACCGCGTCCCATTCGGCTTTGCGATGTTTTGCGTCATTTTGGGAATATGGATCTTCAATGTCAGGATTCTCCGCCAACAGCAATTCATAGAAAGAAAGTTGTTTGGGAATTCCAGCAAGATTCTTCATTATGTCGGATTTTAGCAGGGATGCTTTTTCTGATTTTGCTACCACCATTAACGTAATTTCACTGCGGTGCACCTTGAAAGTATGTGCCAACCAAAAAGCACAGGCTACTGCAGCCAAAACCCCAAAAACATACATATATATATATACGCTAAAAAAACCTATCTTGCTCTGCTTTTCGTTAGTTATTTCTTTCATTTATTTCTCTCTTATTTTTAATTATGACTTCATATGCAGCCAAGGTTTTTTCTGCAACCATATCCCAACCATATTCATTCAATGCCTTCTTTTTTGCTATTTCCCCCATTCTTTTTGCTTCATCAGGACGATTCAACAGAAAAGCCATTTTTTCCACAAGACTTTCTTTCTCTTTGTTTGAAAAATACAGCGCCGCATCCCCAAGGATTGATCTGTTGGAATCATCCGCGCTTGCTATTATGGGGATTCCGGCAGACATTGCCGAAATAAATCTTGAAACAGGTGCCCCGGAAACTTGGGGTGAGATGTATATGAAAGCTTCCGACATCAAATCCGCTCTCGCACTTTCCGATTTGCCTTTGATCAGAATAATATTTTTGCGGTCCTTGCTTATATTTCTCAGTTTTTCCAAATATTCAAAATCGGAAGAATTGCCAAATTCACCAGCTATAACCAATTTGAAATTATTGGGAAGTTTGCAGGTGTCTTCCAATTTTTTGAAAGCTTCAATAAGTTCGTGCAGCATACTTTTTTCCTCGATTCTGCCGCAAAACAAAGCATATCTTTTTTCCCGAATTCCCCATTGAGAAATATTATATTTATTCATTCTTTTTTTCACTGCGAGAAGCAAATGAATCAGGGTGACTTTTTTTCTATATTTTTCAGGAATTTGTGCCAATATTTCTTCCGAATTAACCATAATTCCCTGGGCAAATTTGTATGATTGCGATTCACCACCATAAAAAGTTTTGAAGATTACCGCATTTCTCTTGATTTTACTTAAAAGCCAAATCGTAATATCCGGAACAGAAGGGCCGCAATGAATAACATCGAATTTTTTAAATAATACATGTAATAATGGCGAAATTTCCAAGCGAGAAAAAGATTTTTTATCTTTGCCTGATCCTGGAAAGTTAACCATCTTCACCCCTGCCCCTTCGGCAATGTTTGGCGTCTTGGAGAAACCTCTAACATATACAAAAACTTCATGACCTTTTTCAACCATTTTTTTGGCAACTTGGTTGGCATATGCGCCAAGCCTCCCCCCGTCTTCTTGTTGTCCGATAAAAGCTATCTTCATGATCCTACGAAATTACTAATCTATTACAAATATACCGATATAGAAATGTCTTTTATTTTGTAGGTTTTTGTGACGTTTTAGCGTAACAAATAAGGGATATTTTGTCAATTTTTGAGGCAATTTAAAGGGGATCTATTTTTTTATAGATCCCCTCTTTTTATTTTCAGCCTCCCTTGAGCAGAGGGGCTTGTTTTCGATATTTTACTCCGGCTCGAACTTGCGCATTCTTGAATTTAATTTATATATATCTATATGTCGAATTCTTTCTTGATCATGTCTTTTGCCAATTTAGCAACATTGACACAATCTTTGTCATATTGTGCTCTAATTCCATAGACGTTAAACACCCAGTCCCAATCTTTTATGGAACCAATCCTTCTTGCTTCTTCCAAGAAATAGCTGGCCTTCTCTTTGTTGCCAAGTTTAGAATAGAGTACATACATTCTCACGCATTCTTTGACGCTCTTTGCTTTTTTTGCCATAAGCTCAATTATTGACAGCGTCTCAGCCTTTTTTATGTCTTCTTCATCTTCAGTGAAAATCTCATCAAGATCTTTGAATTCAAGTTGACCGACAAAGTCATCGCCTATTTTTCCTTCTTCACTCATCCAAACATAAGCGTTTTTAGAACCTGCCACATTTGCCAAATTTCTGAAATTTTTTATCATTTTAAATTCTCCTATACCTATAAGGGTCCTTTCTGTTATGCGGCTTTGCCGCTTTAATCATGGCGCTATAGCGCCGCCCCATTGCCAAAAAATTTCACCTCCTTTTCTTGAAATATGTTCGAATCGGTTTTGAAAGAACCATCAAAAAGATACACAATTCCTAATATTTTGTCAAGTGTTCAATAAAAAAAAGTCGCCATGTCGGATTTTCCGAAAATGACAACTAATTCATTCCACTACGCTTGATGTAAGACGAGGTGCTCTTCCGTTTGTTCTTTCCCAAACGGAATGACATTTGCCCATACAGCGCAATATCCATTGTTTGGCTTCCGGAAATTCTCTTGCCGTTTTCAAGACCATTTCTACAACTTCCTTGAGCGACTCAAGTTTTCGCAGCGCGACTATATCCTTGCCACCATCATCACAAACCTCCAGTTTATACATCGACAAAACGACCACCTCCTTTTTTGCAAGACCTTGCTTGCATTTGTCCGCTTCGATACTATGCCTGATATTGGTAAAAGTCAATAGTTATGGGCTCTATACTAAACAGTGTGGTGGATAACAATAGAAGTGGTAGGATTTAAGCGA
>CAZCMV010000007.1:0-58973 GCA_964500125.1 uncultured Bdellovibrionales bacterium
AAGGTTTGGTTTATGTTTTAATTCTATATCTTAGGGGGGAGATGTCAATAGATAAAAAAGTTATTTCATAATATATTCACCCATTTCTACCAAACGACAGGAATAACCCCATTCATTGTCATACCAACCGACTATTTTCACAAGATTGTCTTGCGACATAGTGAGAGGCAAGTCAACAATTGCACTGTGAGGATCCATTTTATAATCCATAGAAACCAATTCCTCATCCGTCGCTTTCAAAATACCATTAAGATCACCCTTAGCTGCTTCCACGAAAGCCGCGTTTATTTCTTCCACAGTTTTGGAATCTTTCACAGTGCAAGCAAAATCCACAATGGAAACAACGGGTGTCGGCACGCGAAGAGCAATACCATCAAGTTTGCCCTTGAGATGAGGCATTACTTTTCCGACAGTTTTGGCTGCACCGGTAGTCGTCGGAATTATGCTTAGTGCGGCAGCGCGGGCGCGACGCAAATCGCGATGCGGCAAATCCAAAAGGTTCTGGTCATTGGTGTAGGAATGCGTCGTAGTCATGAATCCCTTTTCAATTCCACAAAGATCATCCACAACCTTAATCATCGGCGCCAAACAATTCGTCGTACATGAACCATTGGACACAATCGCTTCGCCTTGATATTCATGTTCATTCACTCCCAAAAGATACACAGGGGTATCGTCTTTGGGCGGCGCGCTCATTACTACTTTCTTTGCACCCGCATCAATGTGTTTTCGAGCGCTTTCTTGATCCAAAAACACACCTGTGCAATCCAAAACTACATCCACACCCAATTCCCCCCACGGTAAGTTCATGGGATCTTTTTCTGAAAAATATTTAATACGCGTTCCATCAATGATCAATTCGTTGTTTTCTGCATCAGCCGAAACTTCCCTTGACCAAGGACCATAGGACGAATCATATTTTAGCAAATGCGCGCTGGTTTCAATGTCGGTAAGATCATTAACAGCCACCACTTCCATTTCTTCCTTTTCAAAAGCGATCTTAAGAGAAGGCCGCCCAATTCTTCCAAAACCATTGATTGCAATTTTTAACATATTTTTAATATTAATAATTTTAAAGGTTAAGTTTAAATCTCTTCTTACATCGTCATGTTTTATGTTTCATAATTAATTTCAGTGTACTGCGCAACTTATACAAGGATCATAGGCTCGAATAAAAGCACGTAATTTCTTCTCTCTTTCTTCGGCAGACAAATCAATAACACGATGAATATATGCCTCAATATCATCTTCCAAGTGCATCATAAATTGAGCTGTAGGAGTAATAATATTAGTATTTTTCACGTAGCCATTAGCATCCAAATCAACATAATAATAGAGCGTACCGCGTGATGCCTCAATAGCCGCTACTCCACATCCTTCCTTGACAATATATTCTTCAGTAACCGCTCTGCCAAGATCCATGTGCGCCAATTCTTTGAGTAATCTCAAGGACGTTTCAATGAAATGGATTACTTCAACTGTTTGATAGATAACATTATGAAAAGGATTATAATCAGGTAATTTTACATCAAGACTTTCCAAATATCTTGACGCTTCGGGACTCAGTTTTGCAGATTGCATATTCACACGCGCGATCGCGCCTACCATATAACTGGTTTTGCCATCCGCGAGCACTCTCTTGATAATTTCTCGCGGGCGATGCAATTCCTGAAAATTCTGTTCAAATTTTTCCACTGGAATATGCATGCCTTTGCTGGAAACAACGTCACCGTCATATATGGCATATTCGCTTTTCTTTTCCAAACAAACATATTCTGTTTCCCGCAAAAATTCAGGCAAAGTAATGTCAGCAAAAAAACTTGCAAATTTCTTGGCCACAATAAGTGCTTTTTCTCCCGTCACAATGAGATTGGCAATTTCTTCAATCGAAGGAACTTTTTTGAAACCTCCTACTTCATTGGTAAGCGGATGAATCACGCGACCACCAATGACCTTGATAATTTCCATGCCAAAACTGCGCAATTCGATCGCCCATTGCGACTGCTCTGGATACTTCTTAAATAATTGCAAATCATTTTCAATATCCAAAAAATCAGCAAGAGAAAGAAAGAAAAGATGCAAAGAATGAGAATGAATGATTTGCGCATATTCCATCAAAGTGCGAAGTTTGTCGGTCTCTTCGCTTGTCTTCACTCCCATTGCTCTTTCAATCGCCTTGATTGCTGTGAGATTGTGCGAAACAGAACAAATACCACAAATTCTTTGCGCGATAATTGGCAGATCTTCATAGTGTCTTCCAATCATTATTCCCTCAATCAAGCGTATCCCCTCTTGAACCTCAAAACGAGCTTTTTTCGCATCACCATGAAGAACGCTGGCCATGAAGCCTGCGCGTCCTTCAATTTTCGCAATATGGTCAATTTTGATATTCATTACTATGTATCAAGTATTATGTAGCATGTATTATGCATGGGACTTATACTTTATACTTTCTACATGATACATTATTCATAATTTCCTCTCGTGATCTTCAATATCATCACGTAATCCATAAATCTCCGTCATATTTTCAAATTCCTCATCTGATATCATTGTTGAAAGTGTTTTACGCATTGCAGCTATATTTGCTCCTGAACGCAAACCCCTGCAACCCTGACAACCCATTTTTGCACTCGGACAAACCGCGTCACAACCTCCTAAAATAATCGGTCCAAAACATGGCTTTCCCTCCAGAAGCAAGCAAGAATTGCCTCTTTTCTTGCATTCGATACAAACAGGGTAATCCGGAATTTCTGGAATTTTACCATCCAAAAGCATTGGCGCGTATTTCAAAAATTCTTCACCATCAATTGGACAACCAGGGAAAGTGAAATCAACTTTGACAAAGTTATCCACTTCTTGAATTTCCACATTCTCAATGCCCTGAATATATTTGTATACATATTTAATCGTATTAGTCCCCTCCTGATAGTTTTTAATTTCCGGAACCCCACCCATAGCCGCGCAATTACCGATCACCACTAACATTTTTGTACGCTCACGCAGTTTCATGAGAGTTTTCTTATTTTCTTCCGTAATCGGATTTCCTTCAATAAAAATAATATCTAAATCGCTGCCATCATATTTTTCATCCATAATCAAACGAAAATCAACCATTTCAACCTTATTAACAAAATCCAAAAAGCGCTCGCCCAAATCAAGCAAAGCAAACTGACAACCCTCACACGAAGAAAGACTCACAATCGCAATTTTTTTCTTTTTATTTTTTTCAATCATATTTAATTTTTTCAAACATTTTTCAATTCATATCAATTTTCTTATGCTTTACCATCACTTCCAAAATATTTTATCTTCGTCATAACGGCATGCTTCACAGCATTACGAGCATCTCCTAGAATTCTGCGCACATCATAGGAAACCTCTCCCACATTACAAGATTTTTTAATAAGACTGTTTATAAAAGCCATACGAATAGCCGTGTCCACATTAAAACAAGAAATGCCGCGAGAAATAACTTCTGAAACACGTCCATTTTCCCAATCGGAGGCACCATGAAGAATAAGCGGGATAGAGACATTTTCCCTTATTGTTGAAAGACGATCATAATCAGGAACACTTCGCTCTCTGAAAAAACCATGAGCATTTCCGATTGCTACCGCTAAAGTATCTATCCCTGTTTCCTTAACAAAACCCTCCGCTTGTCCGGGATCAGTCATGAATCTATTCCACATTTCATCATCGGAATCACCTTCACCAATATAAGGAACACTTCCTAATTCTCCTTGAACAACAACTCCTTTTTCATGACAAAAATCAACCACTTCTTTGGTTACCATGAGATTATCAGCATACTCCTTACGTGAACCATCAAACATCACAGAAGTAAAACCTATCGAAATACAGCGTCTGACTATATCCATGTTTTTTCCATGATCCAAATGGATACCGACTGGTATATCCTTAGCATAAAATTCCGAGCAATTTTTCACTAAATTAAATATCGCTCTGCCTCCAGCGTATTCCATTGTTTTTTCCGTTATCTGAATAATCACAGGCGCGCGCATTTCCTTGGCAGCATCCAGAATACCACGTGTGGTTTCCAAATTTATGGTATTAAAAGCACCCACGGCATATTTACCTTCTTGAGCTTTCTGGAGAATTTCTTTTACTGATACAATCATAATTTATATCTGTGCTAATCTACAAATAAATACTAACTTGCTAATCGCGAATATTAGCAACTCGTTGATTAGTGTTTATTCATTAATTAGCATTGTTTATGTTTTCACTTATTTTCAAAAACTCATATGGAATCAGACTTTCGCGACCGACGAGCACACCGTCCATTTCCGGTTCAATGCAAACCTGCAAGACCGTTCTGGAACTGACGCTACCACCATAAACAACGGGGATTTTTTCCATCCCACCATTGCCAAACATTTCAACCAACTGTTTTTTGATAACTATTTTTGCCGCAAGCACATCATCACTAGCAGGTACTTTGTCACTACCAACAGACCAAATCGGCTCATAAGCAACAATCATATTTTCAATTTTTGAATTAGGAACTTTCTGAAAAATTTCCTGCAGTTGTTGTTTTATGATTTTTTGCATCTTACCCGAATTTCTCTCAACCACCGTTTCACCAACGCAATAAATAACCCTGAGACCACACTTCAAAGCTAACGAAACTTTTCTTTCCATTTGAGCTGCATTTTCGGAAAAATAATTCCTTCTTTCACTATGCCCAACAATCAAATATTGCGCGCCAAAATTTTTTGCCATAAGTGCGCTAATCTCACCGGTGTAGGAACCACGCTCTTCCCAAAAAACATTTTGAGCCCCGATAGAAACAGTCTTTGTAGCAATCCTTTTGGCAAATGCCTCAATATGAATTGAGGGTGGGCAAATTATAATTTTTGCATCTACAATTTTTTTGTTTTTTATCTCTTTCTCAAATGATTCAAAATATCTCTCGCGCTCTGCGGGAGTCAACAAATTCATCTTCAAATTTCCGATAATATACTTCATATTTTTTTCTAAATCAATCTTATCCATTCTATCTGTCTGTTTTTTATAAAAGTATCAGCAAAAGAACAATTCCCCCTGAAACCATCGTCCCAACTAAAAGCAGGGGTAGGGATTTTTTATATGGTACACCAAACACAAATGCCGCCAATGCTCCAGTAAGTCCACCCAGAAACGGAATCGGCGTAGCCGCCAAAATGAAAATTGCCCAGGAACCGTATTTTTCCATCTTGCCATTGGCACGCTTGCGTGTATGTTCAAATAACCAATCGAAAAATTTTTCAAATAAAGAAAACCATTTTGATAAAATCTTAGCAATAGGATCAAGCAAAAACACGATCAGCACCATCGCAAAATATGTTCCAGCGACAGAATAGAACCAAGCAGCAAAAGGACTCAGGCCATATACCTTCACGGCCAAAGGCAAAGAAGCTCTCAACTCAGTTACTGGAATTATTGCTATTAAAAACGTCGCCAACTCCTTGGGAAAACCCTGAAACAAATTTATAATCGCCTCATGCATATTATTTACAAAAAATCCATCTGCAAAAAATAACTGTACAAAAAATTTTAAAGGCTAAATTTGAAATTTTAATCTCGCCTCGATTCGACCTTTACATTCAAGTCAAAGCTGGTCAAGTCTAAACGTCTAAATTTTAAATTCATTTATAATTTAGTCATTTAAAATTCATTTCAAATTTAAAACTTAAAATTATCCTATTGTTTACGTTTTGCGGTTTAATTATCAATTATCCTTCATCTGTTCTCTCAAAAACTCTGCCGCCACCTCTGGTTGAATTGAAGAAATTTCAATACCTGTCTCCAGTTCAAATCCTGCCCATGTGGAAGTATGGGGCAAAATCTCAATATGCCAGTGAAAATGCGGGTAATCTTTGCCATCACAAGGAGCAGTGTGAATATAAAAATTATACGGAGGATTATTCAATCCTTTATAAATACTATTCATTGCCTTTTGAAAAACCTCTGCTAACTTCAACTTCTGCTGATCGGTTATTCTTTCAAAATAAGGACTATGCCTTTTCGGTGCTACCCAAACCTCAAACGCGCTACGACTTGCAAATGGACAGAAAGCAATAAATTCGTCATTTTCAAATACAACACGCTTTCCTGCTTCACTTTCATATTCTGCCATCACACAATAAACGCAATGTTTATTACTTTTGTGATATATTGCACTGCCATCAATCTCCAGTTTCAAATATGGAGAAATGACCGGAATTGCCATAAGTTGAGAGTGAGGATGCGTGATTGAAGCACCTGCTTCCTTGCCGTGATTATGAAAAATTGCAATAAAATTAACACTCCTTCTTTTCATTAAATCTAGATATCTGTCCTGATAAGCATCGAATATTTCAGCAATTTCTTCAATCCCAAGCAATGCTATGGATTTGTAATGATCTCTTGTTACGATAACCTCGTGATATCCAACACCCGGCATGGCAAAATAGGGTCCTTCACTCATGGAACAGGCGCAAGCCCTCCCCCGAGAAAATGCAGGATATTTATTAGGAAAAACTCGCAAAGTCCATTCTCCATCAGAGCGATGATAAATTAAAACATCCTTTTCCTGACCTGAAGCCTCGGGATCTTCAAAAAGACAATTTTCAATGCCACTGTCTTGACTAACCCGTTCGACCCTACCAAACTCGTGGGGACGCTTAGCACGACCGGTTGCAATTACAACCCAATCCCCAGTGACAATATCCTGGCGCAGTTCGGAAGCGCAAGGATTTTTTTGACTCTTTTTCATTCCCTCTTGCAACGGTCCATTTTCACTTGTCGTATCTATTTTTATATTCATTGCCCTAATGAATTGCAATCTATTACAAATATAGAACATGCAAAAAGAATATGCATATTTCCATTATTTGCTTTAGAATGAATTTTGTAAATTCGAATTCATTTGCCCACCTCGCACTCGCCTCGATTATTTTTTTTATTTAATTCAAAGCGGATAGATTCGAATTGGTTATTTATTTTGTTTAACGATATTGTATTTTCCTGCAATTAAACGGCCCCTGGTTTTAAACAAGTCAATTAAAACTTGAATAAAACCATTGGGTCCTGTAAGACTAACTGTCGAACCTTCCTCATTAAGCCAACGCACAGGCATTTGCTTCACTTTAAAACCTAATTTCTCCGCAAGAATAACGAGTTCGAAATCAAAACCAAAGCGATCCACAACCATACGACTCGCAATTTCCTGAGCAGCTTTTCCTGAAAGCATTTTGAAACCACATTGTGTATCAGGATAACTCCAGAGACCCAAAACGATTCTGATTAACCAATTACCACCTTCGCCCATAATTTCCCGATATTTAGGCTGATGAACTTGAATGTATGATCCTTCAATTTTACGTGATCCAATAACAACATCATACCCATTTTCAAATTCGGTCATGAATTTATCCAAATGAGTAATAGAGGTTGAACCATCAGCATCTAAAAATACACGATATTCCCCTTTTGCTTCCAAAAGACCCTGGCGAATAACATATCCTTTGCCATGATTTTCTTTATTTTCAATAACACGCAAATTTCTTACTTGACTGGAATAATTACCAGCAACTTCTGCAGTATTATCAGGAGATCCATCAACAACAACTAGCACTTCGTAATCATAATCTTTCTGACTTAAAAATTTTTCAATTTCCAATAAATTATGTCCTATTCTCTCCCCCTCTTTGTATGCCGGAATAATTACCGACAAATACGGTTTTTGCTCCATTTTTTTATCTTTAAATTTTATATTACCCTATATTAATATTTTAGCATTATTTTGCAAGACTGCCAACTGATTTAGCAAGATACAAAAAAACAAGAAACAAATTTCAAACTCCAAAAGTCAATAACCAAAACGATTTGGCATTTGTCCGCCAGCTAGCGGAATTAATTATTGAGATTTGTTTATTTCCAATTTTGGCTATCAATCCAGGATTGGAGGATAATCCTAGCCGCCTCAGCATCATCATGCTTGTCTACGCTTTTAATTCCCCTTTCGATCAGATTAGCTTTAGCCATTTTAGTGGTGAACATTTCATCTTGAAAAACTATTTTCACATCCGTAAATTCCGTCAGCTTTTGGGCAAATTTTTCACTGGGATAAACGGTTTCTTCTCGATTAACATGTGAAGGCAAGCCGATAACCACAATTTTTACATCTTCTTGAGAAATTATTTCCTTAAGTTTGGTGTATAAGCTTTTGTCACTAACAAGCGTGCCAAAAACGAAGGCCATTTTAGTCTCTTCATCGGCAATAGCCAAACCAACCTTTCTCTCACCATAATCTATCCCTAAATATTTTTGTATATTTCCCTTATTTAAGCCATTTTCCATAAAACTGCTTGACTTTAGATTGATTATGTGATACAATAAACATCAACGATAATTTAACATTCGTTGAAAAATTTTGCAAGACTATACCTTACAAAGGAGACTAACATGACCAAGCATCGTGGATGTACCGTTGTACTGGCAGTAGTTGCAATTATTATTTTTTCAATAGTTGTTTTCGTGGAAAAGAGGACAGCTAGAGAAACTGTACCTCCACTCCCTGGAAGCCAGCTCAGGGTAATCGAGTATTTTAACCAGAAACCCGCTAATGCAATTGGCATAACAATAGCCAAGGATATTGGCGCCCCTGACGATAAATTTAAATTTCAAGCTTTTTCAAAAGTGCTTCCTGCGGGAACATTTGATAAAGCTAGATTCGAAAAAGACAACCCCGATAAATACGTCTACAGATACATCAACCATCGGGAGGGCATTGAGGTTGTTCACATTTTTACTAACAACCCTAATGTTAGTCTAGCTCCTTATTGTCGCTCGTAAAGTTTCCTCCTCCCTCGCATTCCAAGGTGCAATGCACTGCGGAATTCGGGGGAGCTTTTTTTATTTGTAACATGAACTATGCATAAAGTATCATGTAAGTAAAAGAGATTCATACATTATACATAATACATTCTACACTTTCGTCAGCACTTCCACACCCTTTTCTGTAATCAAAACCGTGTTTTCATAATGCGCACTAAGGGATCCGTCTTCTGTTACAAACGCCCACTCGTCTTCAGCCATAACAGTATGGTGCCTTCCCAAATTTATCATTGGCTCCAACGCCAAAGTCATGCCGGCAACCAACCGGATATCGCGGGCGCGTTTTTCAAAATAGTTGAGTATCTGGGGTTCTTCATGCAACCTTTTACCAATGCCATGTCCAACTAGATTGCGCACCACACTGCAACCACAGCTTTCTACATGCTTTTGCACTGCCCTGGAATAATCGCTAAGCATCGCACCTGCGCGCATTTTTTTCACACCGCTCCAGAAAGATTTTTCCACGCAGTCAATAAGTCTTTGGACATCTTTAGATATTTCCCCAACCGCAAAAGTTCTTGCCATATCCACAAACATGCCTTCATATTCCAAGCCAATATCAATCTTGATAATATCACCTTCAGACAAAATGACCTTACTACTTGGAATACCATGCACGACTTCGTCATTAAGTGAAGTGCAGAGCGTTGCCGGAAAAGGATTATAAGAATCGCCATATCCTTTGAAGGCGGGCTTTGCGCCACGTTCAAAAACAAGCTCTTCGGCAAGCTTGTCCAATTGCAATGTGTCTATCCCCGGCCTAATCTCAGCTTCCAGCTCAGCCATAATTTCAGCAAGTCCTCTGCCTCCCTCACGCATCGCAACGATTTCTTTTTCAGATTTAATTGAAATAGTCATTGATATAAAAATTAAAATTCAAAACGCAAAAATCAAAATGACAATGTATATTGATATTTTGTATTTTACATTATCTTCAAAAACCAATCCTGCTAATAATTTCACTGAAGACATTTTCGATGCTATTATCTCCATCCACTTCCACCAATAATCCCTTTTCGCGATAATATTCAATTACGAGCACGGTTTCTTTATAAAAAATATCAAGTCTTTTGGAAACACCTTCCGGCGAATCATCACTTCGCTGATATACCTCTCCACTACATTCGGGACACTTATCAAAAATGCTTGTTATATCAGAACCCATAATGAGGCGCTTGTGACAATCTTTGCAGGCAAAGCGTTTGGTTATTCTTTCCATTGATATCTCGCGAGGCAATTTTATGGAAATAACTTTATCAATATTCCTTCTGCAAGCAGAAAAAATTTCCTCCACAGAAGATATTTGAACCATGGTGCGTGGAATTCCATCTAACACAACCCCCTGATCTTGTGGAATTTTATTAAAAGCATCTTTGAAAACTTCTGCCGTAATTTCATCGGAAACCAATAATTTCTTTTCATTGATAGTCATATCAATAAGTCTTCCGAGTTCTGAATCTTCTTTGGCTATAGTTCTGAAAAGATGACCTGTTTCAATAACCGCTAAACCGAATTTTTCCGCAAGCTTCAGTGCCTGCGTTCCCTTGCCACATCCTTGCGGCCCAATGATGATTAAATTCATATTAAAAAATGCAAAATGCAAACATCAAAATGCAAAATGTCATGCAGCACAAATATTTTAATAAATTGTGAGCGAAGCGAACACCTACATTTTGATTTTTGAATTTTGACTTTTGATTTTTTAGAATCCTTCGTAGTCTCTCATAACTAACTGACTTTCAATTTGTTTGATTGTTTCAATGACCACAGATACTGCAATTAAAATGCTAGTACCTCCAATCGTCAAAGATTGAATACCCGTGAAACCCTTAACAATCAAAGGAAGGACCGCAATCAAACCCAAAAACAAAGAACCTGCCAAGGTGATGCGATTAGTAATGCGATAAAGATATTCCGCCGTAGTATGTCCTGGACGAATTCCTGGAATATATCCTCCCTGCTTCTGAAGATTTTCCGAAATTTTATTTGGATCAAAAACCACAGCTGTATAAAAATAAGTAAATAAAACTACTAACAAAAAGTACAATCCTCCATAAAACCATTGGTTTTGAAATATGGTCACCACATGCTGCGACACATCTCTGATTGTTTCATTGTTTGCTCTAAGCAAAAAATTAGCAATCATTGTAGGAAACATCATAATTGAAACAGCAAAAATAATTGGAATTACCCCTGCCTGATTTACGCGAAGTGGCAAATGAGTTGATGCTCCGCCATAGGTTTGACTGCCTCTGATTCTTTTAGCATAGGAAACAGTAATATTGCGCTGCCCTTCTGTTACCAATACAACTCCCGCAATAGTAATCAGCGCCACGACAATAAGAGCTAAGTATGTGAAAAACTGAGTGCTGTCAAACGTTGCAAAAGCTTGAGAAATAGTTTGAGGCAAAGAAGCTACTATTCCGGCAAAGATAATCATGGAAACACCATTACCTATGCCTTTTTCAGTAATTAATTCTCCCAACCACATTAAAAATATGGTGCCAGTGGTTGCAATAAGAATGATGACAGATGTATCAAAAGCCGTAAGCGAGGTGAACACATGCTGCGATTTAAGCAGTGAAATCATGCCAAATGTCTGTAATATCGCCAACGGAACAGTCAGCCAACGCGTAATCATATTGAATTTTTGGCGACCAGCCTCCCCTTCTTCTTTGTACATTTGTTCCACTTTTGGAACAATCATAGTTAAAAGCTGCATAATAATTGAAGCAGTAATATATGGACCAACCCCCAATAATGCAACTGAAATATTATTCAATCCACCACCTGAAAATATATTTAAAAGGCCAAGAAATTGATTTCCTTCAAAAAGTTGGCGTAATTGCTCAACATTTACGCCAGGAAGAGGTATAGCGGCGATAATACGAAAAACAACAAAAATACCCACAATAAACAAAAGTTTATTGCGGAGCTCTTTGACTTTAAAAATTTGCGCCAATTTGTCCAACATATTTCATTTAAACATTCAATCATGAAAGCATTTAAACACTGGGACATTCAAATTCCAATTGTTTATATGTTTAAATGTTTGTATGTTTTTTGCTATTCTTTAATACTACCTCCTGCTTTAATGATAGCATCTTTTGCAGTTTGGGAAAGAAGAATATCCTTGGCTATGATAAGTTTTTTGGAAATTTCACCCTGAGAAAGAATCTTAACGCCATTGCGCTTATCTTTTTTATCAACAAGTTTTGCATCAATCAATGTTTCAACGCTGACCATATCCCCACTCTTGAATTTTGCTTCCAATTGGGAAAGTTTAATCACAACCTTTTTCGGATTTGGTGATTTGAAGCCACGTACTTTCTTGAGACGTTCAATTAATGAGGAACGTCCACCCTCAAACAACGGATCAATGGAAGCGCCACTGCGTGCTTTTTGACCTTTATTTCCTTTACCACTATATGTTCCGCGTTTACCACCACGACCTATGGTTTTCTTGGCTTTACGCTTTTTGGTTGTAAGTTGATGAATCTGCATAACCCTACGAATTACAAATCTATTACAAATATACAAATATACTAATGATTATATTTATATATTTCCAGAAATGCTGATTATAAAATAATTAAACAAAAAATTTTCGGAATTTGGTGCGGGATATGAAAAACTATTTAACCTCTTCTTTCTTAATTCTTGGTTGTTTCAATTCTTTCAAAGCTTCCACAGTCACACGAGCAACATTGAGCTTATTGGAAGTTCCCAAAGATTTGGAAACAATATCTCGAATACCAGCCAAATCAACGACGCTACGCACAGCTCCTCCAGCAATAATACCACGTCCTTCCGGAGCGGGCTTAAGCAAAACCTTTGCGCTTCCTAATTTCTTTTGCACGTCATGTGTAATAGTATTTCCAGAAAGCGTAATAGTGATCATATTTTTCTTTGCATCATTAAAAGCCTTCTGAATAGAATCGGAAACGTCAGATCCTTTGGCCACACCAACCCCTACACTGCCCTTGCGGTTACCAATAACGAGAGTTGCACGGAAACGGAAACGACGACCCCCCTTAACTACACGCGTGACACGTGCCAAGTCAAGGAGTTTTTGTTCAAATTCCGGCTTCTCGCGACGCACTTGTTTTTTATTGCCCTTCTTGTTCATAATGTTATAAATCCCTAATTTACACTGATCTTATCGCTAATTATCTCTAATGAATTTTATTCGCGATTATTCGTGATAAAATTCGTGTCGATTCGTGATTTAGAAAACCAATCCTCCTTCGCGGGCAGCTTCAGCCAATGATTTAACTTTGCCATGATATAAATATCCGCCACGATCGAAAACTACGTTTTTGATTCCTTTTGCCTTGCATTTTTCCGCAATCAATTTTCCCACTTTAGCAGCACCTTCAATGTTGTTTTTACCACCTTTAATTTCCTTAAGTACCGCACTAACCAATGTATTACCAGATATATCATCAATAACCTGAGCGGATATGTTAAGCAAACTCTTGCTTATAGCAAGGCGCGGACAATCGGCGGTACCACTAATTTTGGCACGCACACGACGACGACGTTTCATTCTAAGCATTTTGGCATCTATCTTCTTCATAATATAACTAACGTTAATTTATTGCTCAATCAAAATTTATTTAGCAGCCTTCTTTCCTTCTTTCTTTCTTACAAATTCTCCCACATACCTAAAGCCCTTACCTTTGTATGGTTCTACTGGCTTAAGTGCGCGGATATTGGCTGCAAATTGCCCAACGGCATGCTTGTCTATTCCTAAAACAGTCATTGCATTTTGTTCAATCTTCACTTCCAAACCTTCCGGCACTTCAACTTCCACGGGATGTGAGAAACCCAAAGCCATGGTAATTTTTTTGCCAGCAATTGACATACGAAAACCCACACCATTAAGTTCCAATTGTTTGCTAAATCCATTAGTAACTCCAGTGATCATATTCTCAATCACTCTTGCTGTCGTTCCCCAAATAGCAGGAGCATTTTTGGTTTTGCCGATTTTTTCAACTTGCAAGGAATTTTCAGAAACAACAACCGAAACTTCCTGATTATACTTAAAAGTCAATGTTCCCTTGGAGCCTTTTACTTCCACTGTTTCATCCTTAACGGAAACGGTGACACCGCTTGGGATTGCTATAGGTTTTTTTCCAATTCTACTCATAAAAATTTAATGCAAAATACAAAATTCAAAATGCAAAATGTTAGATGAATGCTCTTTTCAGAATGATTGTGAGCGAAGCGAACACCTTCACTTTGATTTTTGATTTTTGATTTTTGAATTTCTTATTCTACCAGACTTCACAAATAATTTCTCCTCCCAATCCACTTTTGCGCGCTTGATCATCAGTCATCAATCCTTTGGAAGTTGAAATTATTGAAATGCCATAACCGTTTTTAACACGACGGATAGCTTCTTTTTTGACATAAATTCTTTGTCCTTGGCGACTAACACGCTTAATGCCGGAAATGGCGCCTATACGGCTAGTACGACTAGGCTGTTCGTAACGAAGATTGATATTCAAATTATCAAAAGAGCCTAAAGTTTCTTTCTTTACGGAATCAATAAACCCACGCTCCTTGAGAATTTTCGCAATACTCATCTTGAGTTTGGAAAATGGCACTATTACATTTGCGTGTCCAGCTCTCTGCGCGTTTCGTATTCTGGTCAGCATGTCGCTAATTGGGTCCAACATATCTTTTATACACTAATGTTCACTAATTATATTCAATCAAATTTTCACTAATTTTCTTAATTATTCACGATTATTTCATTTCCTATTCGTGTAAATTCGCGAAACATATCATTACCAACTGCTTTTCTTTACTCCTGGAATCTCACCCTTGCTGGCCAACTCGCGGAAACAGATACGGCAGATTTGATATTTTCTTAAATATCCATGTTTTCTTCCGCACTTCCAACAACGTCTCACAACGCGTGTTGAGAATTTTGGTTTCTTTTCAGCTCTTGCTTGGGTTGATGTCTTCGCCATATTTGCCTGTGAGCGGAGCGAGCAGCTGCAAATATGAGCGTCCCGCACCAATTCTTTTTCTTAAATTCTATGTATCATTTAGCTAATCCGCAGACGAATTCCGAATGAAATCTTCAAAGCTTTTTGAAAATTTCATTCGGAATTTGGTGCGGGACAGCCGACAGAATTATCTTTTTTTAAAAAAATTATTAAATACTCTTAAATGGGAATCCTAATTGCTTAAAAAGCTCCAATCCTTCTTCCTGCGTGCGAGCACTTGAAACGACAGTTATCTGCAGTCCGAAAATGTGCCGTACCTTTTCCGGAGAAATTTCCGGAAAAATAACATGTTCTTTGATACCTATATTTAAATTACCTCCTTTATCAACAGTACTTTTGTTTATTCCCTGAAAATCTCTCGTACGAGGCAGTGTGGAATTAATCAAACGATCAATGAAACTCCACATCCGCTTGCCACGTAAAGTAACTTTCACGCCAATCTCCATTCCTTCACGAATTTTGAAGCCAGCAATAGCTTTGTGTGATTTTGTCTTCACAGGTTGTTGTCCGGTAATAGCGCGAATTCCTTCTACGATCTCGTCAATGCGATCTCCTTCTTTGAGAATTTTTCCGATTCCTACATTAACAACGACTTTTTTAACTTTCGGAACAGACATCACGCTGTCATATTTAAAAGTCTCCATCATGTGGCTCGTAACCGTTTTGACGTATTTCTCTTTTGTTGAAACTACATTCATAATATTAGACTTACTATTCACTACTTACAACTTACTACACCACCACGGATTGCTATTTGTGGTCAGTAATTAGTGGTTAGTAGCTAGTTCATTTCTTTATTGCATTTCTTGCATACGCGGGATTTGCGCTGCTCGCTTACCACATAGCCAACTCTGGTCATTTTGCCGCAATTTGGGCAAATTAACATCGCATTGGAAACGGGCATCGGAGCGGCGATTTCCACTCTTTGTCCCTGTTCACGCTCACGCCGCGGACGAACGTGTTTTTTCATCATATTTAAACCTTCCACGACTATCTTCTCCATGCTGGGCAGAGTGCGAAGCACTTTACCTTTTTTACCCTTGTCTTTTCCGGCAATTATTTGTACTTGATCTCCTTTTTTAATTCTCATGGTTTTCTCTACAAATTACGAATCGGTACAAATTGTACGAATCCGTATTCATTCGTGTTTTATAAAACTTCCGGTGCTAATGAAACTATTTTACTAAAACCTTTTTCACGCAATTCCCTAGCTATCGGTCCAAAAATACGCGTCCCTTTCGGTTCTTTTCCTTCTACAATCACCGCAGCATTTTCATCAAATCTAATCAACGATCCATCCTTGCGACGAAGCGCTTTCGATTGACGAACAATAACAGCCTTTACCTTATCGCCTTTTTTCACCATTCCGCGAGGCTCAGCAGACTTTACCGATGCAACGACAATATCACCGATCGATGCATATCTTCTGCGCGACCCTCCGAGCACCTTAAAACATTCGATTACTTTTGCTCCGGAATTATCAGCAACTTTCAATTTTGTCTCTGCTTGTATCATATTGGAAAATTCAAAATGCAAAATTCAAAATGCAAAATGTCAGATGGATGCTCTTTTCAGAATAATCGCGAGCGAAGCGAACACCTACATTTTGATTTTTGATTTTTACATTTTATGCTATCTTGAATTTCTTATCCTTACTAATGGGGCGACATTGAATAAATTCAACCACATCGTCCTTTTTGAATTTATTATCCTCATCATGAACCTTATATTTCTTGGTTGAGCGATATTTCTTCAAATATTTCGGATGAGTTTTGAGTGCCTGAACAGCTACAACAATGGTTTTATCCATAGCATCACTGACCACAACACCCTTCATCTTTGCCACTTTTTTTACTTCTTTTGTCATAATAATATATTTCACTAATCTACACTAAATTTTTACCAATTATCTCTAACAAATAATTTTCTCAATTCTGTTCGCGATCATTCGGGATAAAATTCGTGTCGATTCGCAATTCAAATCCCTAAGCTTCTTTTTCCTTTAGCACCGTAAGTGCACGAGCAATCATCCTGCGAGTGCGACGATATTGCCTATTATCCTTTTCTTGACGGGAAGCAATCGCAAAACGCATCTTCACAGCACCTGATCTCTTTTCATCAATGAACTTTTTTAATTCATCGACTGTCATATCTCTGAGTTGTCCAATCTTCATGTTTTTCTCTACGAATTACGAATTTGTACAAATGTACGAATGCGTATTCATTTATATTCCTTCTTGCGTTCATTCGCTTATAATTCGCGAATATCAGCGAGTTATTTTTCTCTTACTACAAATTTTGTCTTCACACCTAATTTATATGCTGCCAATCTCATTGCCTCACGTGCTATATCTTCAGTTACACCATCCATCTCAAAAAGCATTCTTCCTTGTTTGGTCTTAGCTACATAATGATCCACGCTTCCTTTTCCTTTACCCATAGGCACGTCGTCACCTTTCTTAGTCATCGGCTTATCAGGGAAAATACGGATCCAAATCTTTCCACCACGCTTAATATATCTAGTCATCGCACGTCTGGCAGCTTCGATTTGTCTTGCAGAAATAAGCCCCGAAGAAGTTGCTTTGAGACCGAAACTTCCAAAACTTACTTCAGTACCTTTAGTTGCAACCCCACGGATAGCTCCGCCTCGATGGATCTTTCTATGTTTTACTTTCTTTGGCATCAACATATTCTTGAAATTCAAAATGCAAAATTCAAAATGCAAAATGTCAGATGGATGCTCTTTTCAGAATAATCGTGAGCGAAGCGAACACCTACATTTTGATTTTTGATTTTTGATTTTTACATTTATTCGAAAACTTCTCCCTTATATATCCAAACTTTTACTCCGATTGCTCCATATGTGGTAAATGCTGTCGCCTTGGAGAAATCAATGTCTGCGCGAAGCGTGTGCAATGGCACAGTACCGCGGGACAACCATTCTCTGCGAGACATTTCCGCTCCACCCAAACGTCCGGAAACCTCAATCTTCACACCCTTTACATTCCTATTTTTTTCCACTTGGTCCAAGGTAGATTTAAGAACTCTGCGGAAAGGCATACGCTTTTCCAACTGTTCAGCAACATTCTGAGCTACCAATGAGGCATTTTCTTCGAATTGCTTTACTTCTTGCGCTTCAATCTTCAGATCAATTTTGCGATTAGCAAAAAAGTTTTTCTTTACGAAAGCAGCAATATCTTCAATTCCTGTTCCACCACGACCGATAAGTACGCCCGGGCGAGATGTCTTGATGATCAATCTTATCGTGTTGGCATTTCGCTCCACTTCCACATCGGCAATAGCTGCGTTCTTCCATTTCTTAGCCACTGCTTGGCGGATCAAAGTATCCTCACGCAATCTGCGCGCATAATCCTTTTCGGAAAACCAGCGCGATTTCCAGGTCGTAGTGATACCAATTCGCAGTCCTGTTGGATTTACCTTATGTCCCATAGATCCTAATTTTTATCCGAATTATATCCTAATTTATTATTTTACATTCGTGAAAATTCATCTGTTTATTCGTACAAATTCGCGTATTATACGGATTTACGTTGAAATATCTTACCCTTCCATCCTTTACCTTCACCTTTTTGCATCTTCTTTCCAGCCTCTTTCTTTACTTTTTGATCTTTTGCTTCTTTTTCGTCATGCTGTTCATCTTCCGATTCCTCCTCATTCTTCATTTCTTCCTCAAATTCCTTAATGGCTTTAGCTTTGGCTTTTAATCTTTCTTCTCTTTCCTTCTCTAGTTGTTCGGATGATTTTCTGTTCTTTCCTTCCTCTCTCTCGCTAAGCTCCAGATACACGTGAGAAGTGCGCTTGATTAATGAAGTTGCTCTTCCGTGCGCTCTTGGTAACCATCGTTTCATGCTTGGACCTTCACCAACTTGAACATCAGAAACATACATATTGTCACCATCTAAACCAAAGTTATTTTCCGCGTTAGCCACTGCGCTGCGAATCAACTTTTCAAAATCATCACTTGAACGCTTTATTGTTTTGTGAACATGAGCAATAGCGTTAGCAGCATTCATTCCCTTGATAGAGTCAGCTACTAGGCGCACCTTGCGCGGAGATATTCTTAAATTTTTGAGTTTAGCGGTAACTTTCATAATTTTAAATCCCTAACTTATTCGTGATTATTGGAGATGAAATTCGCGTCAATTTGCGACTTCAATTATTATTTTTTCTTTCCCTTCCCCGTATCAGTTTTAGCCGCTTTAGCCGCATCCATAGCTTTTTGCTTAGCAGCTTGTTCTATTTCTTTCTGCATCTTGCCTCCGTGTCTCAAGAACTTACGTGTAGGAGAAAATTCTCCTAGACGATGACCAACCATTTCTTCGGTAACATATACGGAAATAAATTCTTTGCCATTGTGCACGCCGAAAGTAAAGCCGATCATTTCCGGAGTGATAGTGCAGGCGCGAGACCAAGTCTTAATGGTCTTTTCTCCCGGTTTGCTATCAACAACCTTCTTGATAACTCTTTCATCTACATATGGTCCTTTTTTCAGACTCCTAGCCATATTTCAGTAATCAGTAATCAGTAATCAGTAATCAGCTTTCACCGTCTACTGCATACTGCATGCTGCTTGTTGTTATTACTTTTTCTTAGCTCTTCTCTTAACAATAAATTTATCACTATATTTCGACTTCTTGCGAGTTTTCTTGCCAAGTGCAGGTTTACCCCAAGGGGTCTTCGGATACTTCAAACCAATTGGCTGACGTCCTTCTCCCCCTCCATGTGGATGATCCACTGGATTCATTGCACTACCTCTAACTTCCGGACGTTTTCCTTTCCATCTGCCTCTTCCCGCCTTACCTGTCTTTTCAGCATTATGTTCAAAATTACTCACTTGCCCTATTGTTGCATAACAGATACCTTTGACCAACCTAATCTCTCCTGATGGCATCTTAAGCTGTGCCATTTTTTCATCAATAGCCATCAATGTTGCTCCACCTCCAGCACTGCGCACAATTTGTCCCCCTTTGCCAGCAGAAACTTCAATATTGGAAACAATTGTACCTACGGGGATATTTTTAAGCTGAGTTCTGTTTCCTTCTTTGATAGGTGCGTTTGGTCCAGCAACTATTTCCACACCAGCTTTCATACCAGCTGATGCCAAAACATATCTCCTCTCTCCATCGCCATAAACAACCAAAGCAATCAATGAACTGCGATTAGGATCTCTTTCGATAGCCTCGATTTTGCCAGGAATATCAAGTTTATCCTGACGAAAATCAATCATACGATAACGACGCTTGTGTCCACCTCCATGATGACGCACAGAAATCTTTCCATTACTGCGACCTGATTTCTTGGTCAATTTGGACAACAAAGACTTTTCTGGTTTTTTATCTGTAAGCTCATCAGCTTTCACAATGGACATATTCCTTCGTCCAGCAGTATTTCGTTTGTATACCTTGATAGCCATATCTTTGATGAATCCGAAATCCGAAATCCGAAACAAATTCAAAATCTTAACTTTCAAAATTCAAAACTTTTTAATAATTTGAATTTCTTTAATTTGAGCTTGTTTCGAAATTCGATATTCGAAATTCGTACTTTATATTTCTACACTCCTTCAAAAAATGTTATTGATTCTCCTTCCTTTAAGGTTACCGTAGCTTTTTTGTATCCAGCTTTAGAACCCTCATATCTTCCGTAACTCTTCTTTTTTTTCTTAACCGTAATCATATTCACATCTATAACAGTAACTCCATACATTCCTGCAACCGCATTGGACACATCTTTCTTGGTGGCTTTGGAAATAACTTTGAAAGTATATTTACCAATCGCCGAATTCGCATGTGTTTTTTCAGTAATCCACGGTTCAACCAAAACACGATAAGCTACTTCAGCATTACGGAAAGTCTCTGTAATAACTTTCTTCTTTTTAGATTTTTCAACTTTTGGAGCCATAACTATTGAATCTTGAAATTATCAAAGCAAATCTTACATATATTATTTTGTGAACTTCTCTTCCAATAATTTTATTGAGGCAACGCTCACTAAAATATTTTTGAAATTTAACATATCGAAAACATTCAAATTCTTCGTACTGATGTTTTTTACTTCTTCTATGTTGCGGGATGCTTTCATTAATTCTCTTTCCGTTTCCTCAAAAGCTACCAAAACTTTTCCGGAAACCTTGAGATTTTTGAGTACCGCAGCAAACTCTTTGGTTTTCTTTTCATTCAAATCTAGCTTATCAACCACAATCAGATTTCCAGCGCGCAGCTTTTCGCTAAGTGCGACAACAACTGCCTTCTGACGCATTTTTTTATTAACGTCTTTGCTAAAATTTCTGTCACTTGTTGGTCCAAAGGAAATTCCACCACCACGCCAAATTGGATTTCTTTTTTGTCCTACACGCGCATTGCCTGTTCCTTTCTGCCTCCAAGGCTTTTTACCGCTTCCGGCTCGCTCACCTACGCCCTTGGTATGAGCGAGAACATTGCGACGATTCGCCGAAATAGCGACATATACTTGATGCAGAAGATCATTGTTGGATTTTTGTCCAAAAACATTATCAGACAATTCCATATCCTCCACTTTCTTTCCTGTTGTATTGTAGACGGTTACCTTTGCCATATAAATTGACTTACGACTCACTACTTACAACTTACTACACTGTCAGCAATTGCTCTTTGTGGTCAGTAGTTAGTGGTCAGTAGTTAGTTATTTTATCCATGAATCTCAACAATTCTACCTGCTACCCCCGGAACTGCTCCCTGCACTCCAATAATATTCTTTTCACTATCGATATATGCAACTTTGAGATTCTTTACAGAACTGCGAGTTCCACCCATTCTTCCAGCCATTCGTTTTCCCTTGATTACATGCTGTGGTTGTTGTGCTCCAATCGAGCCTGGCGCACGTAAGTCATGCTTGTGACCATGGGTTTTCGGTGCTCCCTTGAAGCCGTGTCTTTTCACTACACCTTGAAATCCTTTAGCCTTAGTTATACCGGAAACCTTCACCTTATCTCCTATTGCAAATCCCTCCATTGTTACCAAATCCCCAACATTTTTCGCTTCGACTTCTTCGATACGGAATTCTTTGCGATGAATTTGGTTCTTGGTTTTAGGCAGCTCCAACTGCAATGCATTATATCCATCCTTTTCGGTAGTACGAACACAAGCAACTTTGTTCGGTTCGCAAGAAATAAGGGTAACATTCAAAGCTCCTTTTTCTCCATCATAGATGGTGGTCATTCCTATTTTCTTTCCTAAAATAAATTTACTCATCGCCTTGTTTAGTTATTCGTATATTTGTAAATTCGTAATTTATTTGTACTTTCGTAGGATAAAAAAATCTGGCCTCACAGCCAGACCCGCAGAAAATCCCGCGCTTGGCTAGTTGAGTATCCTGTCACCGAAGCAACAGGACTTTAACCAGTATATCTACAATCTTATTACTTATATATACTAACTCTTATTTTTCTTGTTGTCAATACCACATTTGTGCCCCATTTGTAGTAGGGCTTCGCCAGGAGCGAATAACTACATCTTGATTTCCACGTCAACTCCTGCCGGTAAATCCAAGCTGGTCAGGTTTTCAATCGTCTTTGCGCTAGGATCAGTGATGTCAATTAGGCGTTTATGCACACGCATCTCATATTGTTCACGAGCATCCTTGTGCACAAAAGTAGACTTGTTCACCGTCACTTTGTGGATTTCTGTCGGAAGTGGCACTGGACCGGTTATTTTCGCTCCGCTGCGTTCCGCTGTTTCAACAATTTTTTTTGCGGATTGATCAATGACTTTGTTGTCATACGCCTTGATCTTGATCCGTATTCTTGTTGATGTAGTTTCTGGTTTTTTAGCTGCCATCGCTGTCTAAATTATAAATGAAATTTTAATTAGCTCTAATATTTTTATTTCATTCGAGTCATTAGGGTGTAATTAGAGTCATTCGAGTCGCTAATACTGTATAATACGGCAACTCTAATATACTAATAAGCACTCCAATGTTACGAATAAAAATGCTAATCCACTTGGTATTCAGTGAACACAAGCAAGCACGCTTGAGGCATGCTTGCATAGCTAACTGAAACTATTTGATGATTTTGGTTACGGCACCAGCACCAACTGTGCGACCTCCTTCGCGGATAGCAAAGCGCATACCTTCTTCCATAGCAACCGGAGCGATCAGCTTGATGTTCAAGTTGATAGTGTCTCCAGGCATAACCATTTCAGTTCCTTCCGGAAGGAAAACTTCACCAGTAACATCCGTGGTACGGATGTAAAATTGCGGTTTGTATCCTTTGAAGAAAGGAGTGTGACGTCCGCCTTCTTCTTTGGTCAAGATATAGATCTGTCCTTCAAATTCAGTATGAGGGGTAATTGTTCCCGGTTTGGCAAGAACCTGTCCGCGTTCAACATCTTCCTTCTTGATACCGCGAAGCAATAGTCCTGCATTGTCACCAGCTTGTCCTTTATCGAGAGACTTGTTGAACATTTCAATTCCAGTAACAACAGTCTTAACAGTTGGACGAATACCAACGATTTCAACTTCTTCATTAATATTAATGATTCCGCGTTCGATACGTCCCGTTACCACTGTTCCACGACCTTCGATTGAGAAAATATCTTCAATAGGCATTAAGAAAGGTTTGTCGAGTTCGCGAACCGGTTCAGGAATTTGTTCATCAAGTCCTGCGATAAGTTCGTAGATGCATTTTACATTCTCGTCGTCAGCAGATCCTGCTTCCAAAGCTTTTACAGCGCTACCGCGAATAACCTTTGCATTATCACCATCGAATTCATATTTGGAAAGCAATTCACGAACTTCAGCTTCAACCAAGTCGATAAGTTCAGGATCGTCAACCATGTCAACCTTATTGATGAAAACAACGATTGAAGGAACACCCACTTGTTTTGCAAGCAAGATGTGCTCGCGAGTTTGAGGCATAGGACCATCAGTAGCGCTAACTACCAAAATAGCTCCGTCCATCTGAGCAGCACCAGTGATCATGTTCTTGATGTAGTCAGCATGACCTGGGCAGTCTACATGAGCATAGTGACGAGTGTCTGATTCGTATTCACAATGAGAAGTAGCAATGGTAATTCCACGTTCGCGTTCTTCCGGTGCGTTGTCGATTTCGTTAACATTCCTCTCTTTAGCCAAACCCTTGAGGCTCAAACCATGCAAAATGGCCGCGGTAAGAGTGGTCTTTCCGTGGTCAACATGTCCGATTGTTCCCACATTAACGTGTGGTTTGCTGCGTACAAATTGTTCTGCTGCCATAGTTGTTTTTCCGTCCTCCGCATAGACCTTGAGTCTGCGAATTGCGGACATTTAAGATAATTGATTACAAAAAAACATCTTCTGTTTATTATAATTGAATCTTTATTTTTTTACAAATTCAAAAAATCCTTTGCAGGAAGTTAAGATACATAAGCTATTTTACACGAATAAAAAAATATGTCAACCCCGTTAAATTTTACCTTCTTGTTGATCTTATTTAACCTGATCAATAATTATCAAATAACAAACTTTTGGTTTATTTTAGGCACTCATACTCATTATGAACAAAGAAACTGATCGCCAATTGTAAACTTTCATGTTCACTACTCATATTCAACTGGCGTGAATGAGAAAGCATTATTTTGCTTTCATCTTGAATTACGTTTTCCTCAATAAAAACTTAAATCAATTAACTTAAAAAATACAAACAATCAATACTTCCAATTTACATTTATTTCTATTAGGAATCAAGCAATTCGCGTTGTCTTTTGGCGATTACCATCCTGATTTTCTCATACCCGATACTATCGGGCAGTTTGCTTTTAATGGAGCTTAGGAATTTTACACTGTCTGCCTGTAAAATCGCCAGTGAAATCATTTTTTCTTCCTCCAAAGAAACATATTGATCAACATCAAAAGCTCCGCCTTGCTCATACCACATCGTCAGATGTCCGAAAATTGTAGATAGTCCCAAGCCACGGGCTTTGGCAATCCGCATAGCATCATATCCCTTTTGGTATAAACCAACTGTTTCCAAAATAGTACCAGTGAGTTCGCCTTTTTCCTTTCGTAGTTTTCTTTTGCTTTTCATTTCCAACGCGTCGCCTCCGGTTTTTCTTTTCCAACCCATACACACATCGCACCCGCCGCAATTTTCCCTACTTTGGGAAAATTGGGGATCATCAAAATAGCGCAAGATGATTTTACGCCTACATCCTTCACTTTCGACATACTCTTTCATCTTTTCCAACCGATCATATTTAATATTGATTACACCTGTTGCTTCTTCCCAACTTTTACCTTGAGTCACCATGTCACGACGTGAATTTTGAATTAAAAAATTGTGCGTCGCATTGTCTTTTTTGCTATGGAGCAACATACAATAAGCGATTTCCCCGTCGCGTCCAGCCCTTCCCGCCTCTTGATAATATCCTTCCAAACTTGCCGGCATGCCTGAGTGGATTACATAACGGATATCCGCCTTGTCCACTCCCATCCCAAAAGCAATCGTCGCCACAATAACCTTATATCGGTTTTCCATAAAATCGTTCTGAATCTTGTTGCGCTTTTGCCCATCCAAGCCGGCATGATATGCCACCGCGGAAATTCCTGCCGCTCGTAATTCAGTAGCAATCGATTCCGTATCTTTGCGCGTGAGCGTATAAACCACACCAGAACCTTCGATTGAAGAAGCGATACGCATCAATTCTTTTATGCGCTCTTTCGGTTTCAAATCTTTTTGCACGAAGAATTTCAAATTGGGCCGATCAAAACCGCGCACGAATACGGCCGGCTCTCGTAAATCAAGACGCTCAATGATATCTTCCTTTACTTCAGGCGTAGCTGTCGCTGTGAAAGCCGCGATCGTCGGACGGTTTTTGAGTAGACTGATATATTGTTTGATTTTTAGATAGTCTGGACGAAAATCATGGCCCCATTGTGACACACAATGAGCTTCATCCACCGCCAAAAGATGCACGTTCATATCTTTAAAATCCCTGCGAAAATCTGCGCTGCCGAAACGCTCAGGAGCGATATAAAGGATCTTGGTTTTTCCTTTGCGGATATCATCCATCTGCGCGCGATTATCATCTGCACTCATCGTACTGTTGATATATCCCGCCGCAATACCTCGCGCATTAAGAGCGTCAACTTGATCTTTCATGAGTGCAATCAATGGTGAAATCACGATTGAAAGTTTGTCACTGATGATTGCCGGAAGTTGGTAGCACAAAGACTTACCGCCACCTGTCGGCATCAATGCAACCACATCCTTGCCGGCAAGAATCGCTTCTACGATTTCTTTTTGTCCCGCCCGGAATTGGGAGAAATTGAAATGTTTTTCCAAATGTTTCTCAAGCATTTTGTCTATTTCCTCTTAATTGATTGGATTTCCTTTCTGCCATTTCATAGAGCGAAATAGTGATAGTAGTTTTATTAGCCAATTATGGAGCTAATAAATACTCCCAAATAATAAGGCCAGAGCACAATTGCCAAAATACCCGTACCCAAAGACAAATGCAAAAACCCAATCGTAAAAAGCCACCCTGCAAACCACGAAAACATGGTAAACCCATGTTGTTCCACCTTAATTTTTTCCATATGGATAAAAATTAAAAAATTAAACCAGGTTTATCTTATTTTATTTTTGCACCAACATGACATGATATCCAAAAATTTTTTCTTTGCAACTAAACGCAACATAACGGTTTGAAAAATATTCCCATTACTTAAAGAAAATTTGTGCGACCATTTTCTTGCACATGAATATATTTAAGTTTTTCCTCAGGGATACCCTCTATTTTCATCTCCGTCCTCATTTTATTCACATATTTTTGATCACTTCCACTAGAACCGATATAGTAGCATATATCTCCTTCCTTAATCATCGGCAAGAATTTTTTACCATCAGCAAGAGGAGGAAAAAACTTATAGTTATCAGTGCTCACGTTTATTCCATGCTCTTCAAAAATCTTGCGACCTTTTTTGTTGAAACAAGGAAAATAACAAGGTCCAACTCCGAACCTATCCGTAACTAACACAATATTTATACAATGTTTTTTACACTTAAGAACACCACGCAATGATTCAAAAGGTATTTTCGCCTTGCGTGAAGCCTCAAAAGCTTCTTTTGAATTTCTTATAAGATGCATGTCTTTACCAAATATCTTCAGCGCCTCAACTATTTTCGCCTCTGTATCTATAAGCACACCGTCAATATCTATCAACATGTTTATTTTTGGACTTTCCTCCCTTTCCAAAAGCTCTTTTTCATAATTAGACAAAAATTCTTCGTTGGCATTTTTTTCATTTTGACTATTTTCTTTTTTTATCTTTTTATCTAAAATTCCGACTAGATTTTTAGACAAGGCTTCCTGAAAGGTTTCGCAATTTATCTGTTCACGCTCTTCTGAATTATTTTCCAGGATTGAATTTCGCCATTCTCCATTATGCATAGCTATGATAAATAAGTTTAGTTGTAATAATTATACCATTTTTTTAAATTTATTTTTTGAGCATATTTATTTCATTTTCAGATAATATTCGCGCTTTTTCGGCTCAAATCTTTCGATTGAATAGCGCAACATTGTGCGAGGCATTTTGATTGCATATTTATTCAAAAACACACATTCAATATCCTCACTGCAGCGTTTGCCAATTTCGCGCAGCATCCAACCGACAGATTTATGTATCAAATCTTCCTTGTCATTTAGCAATTTTTTAGCAATTTTCAAAGTCCATTCACTTTCTCCTTTTTTGATAAAATGAAAAGTAGCTATAATTGCAATTCTGCGCTCCCAAAGCAGTTTTGAATCTGAAAGTTTCAACAAAACATTCTTAGACCTATTTTCTAAATGAGCCCCCACGATACGATCCGCTGTTAAATCAACCAAATCCCAATTGTTTATATACGCCGTATTATTCAAATATATTCTATAAATTTCACTTCTAGTTTTTTCATCACCCCTGACAAATTGATCCACTAAAACAAGTAATGCGAAAAGTCGCTCCTCATGAAATTTTGAATGCAAAAAATTCAATACGTGTTCAAAAGAAATATCTCTATACTTCTTAACCAAGATACGCATATTAGGCACTGCTATACCTAAAAAATCATCTCCCTCGCCATATTCACCCTTTCCTGTCTTAAAAAAGCGCATTGAAATTTGTGCTCTATCTTTATTGGCAACCGAGCGTAAATTTTTCCTGATTTGCAAAATTATTTCACTATCGGAATCACCTTTTTTCTTTTTCATGTATCGCATTTAACAAGTCGAATTAATTCGATTATAAAGTAAGATTGAAAAATAAATTAAGCATAAAATTAAGAAAGGAACCTAACGGTCCGGAAAATGCAAAAATAAATACCAACAAAATTATGAAACCAAAATTTTCCAAAACAATCATTGTTTCTGCTTTTATTGGAAAAATAGTTAGCAATATCTTGGAACCATCTAATGGCGGAAATGGAATTAAATTAAAAAACGCTAAAAGAACATTCCAAAAGACAACCATAATCAACAGAGCAAATAAAATAGAACTAAATGAACCAGCAATTATGGGTGATAAATCAGAAAAATCACTAAGATTTCGTACAATCTCAATCTTAACAGGTGTTGCAACAGAAAGCATCTTGGCCAAAAAAACCGATATAATTGCAACAAATATGTTTGAAAGTGGTCCACCCAAAGCGACAAATGCTGGTCCCCATTTTTGATTGCGCAAATTATAGGGATTATACGGCACGGGTTTAGCCCAACCAAAAGGAAACCCGAAAGATAAATACATCAAGAGAGGGACTACAATAGAGCCCCACAGATCAACATGTTTTATTGGATTAAAATTAAGCCTTCCTGCGTATTTTGCTGTGTTATCGCCCAACTTGAGCGCCACAAAACCATGCATCACCTCATGAATAATAACCGAGAAAAGAAAAATCAAAATATAGAATGCGATGAGAATAATTTCTTGATACATAAAATTAACTTACTGTTTATTGTAACAATCCCCCGAACACAATGTTTTTATTATTTTATCATCAAAGATCAACAGTGGTTAACCCTTGCCAAACCGCTTAATCAATGCTACAATGCTTTGTGTAATAAATCAACTGGATCATGAAAGCATTAAAACATGCAAGCATATAAACATTCTTTGTGTTTTATGTTTAAATGTTTAAATGTTTCTATGTTTAAATGAATATGAGCAAAACATGCCAATTATGTGGACGCGGCACCAAAACCGGAAATTCTCGCAGCCACTCCAATATTGCCTCCAAGCGAACTTTCAAAATCAATCTGCAAAGCAAGAAAATCAATGGAAAGAAAGTGAAGGTTTGCAGCAAGTGTCTCAAAACCAGCAATAAATAATACAAAGTTATATAGAAAACCGCCCTACGGGCGGTTTATTTTTTTTCGTTTTTTTCTTCTTCTTTTTCCTTAACTTTATCTTTCTTTTCTATCTTAAAGATCTTCATTAGATATACAGAAACAATAACCAACACGACCGTTATCAGGGCAGCATATACGAACTTGGCTTTCATAGTATCACGCGAAAGCGGAAAATATTCCTCAATAAAAGCTTTAATTGCATCATTCCAAGCAAAACCAGCTACTACTGAAAAGCCCGCGACAATATAGCTCACGGTCTTTTCCCTGATTTCCTTCTCTATCTGAACACTCGTGTTTTTGATAGATTTCACTTTTTCTTTGATTCTTGCCATGGGGGTCATAGTTAACGATTACGTAGATTGCCGATATTTCTTTCATTTTTCCTAGAAATAATCAAAAAATTCCAAGATGCAAGATACAAACAAATTTCAAAGTTAAAAAATAAATAAACAAATCTTTTGGAATTTGAATTTTGGTTATTGGTTATTGTTTGGTTTTTGTTTCTTGTGTCTTGTTTTTCTAAAAAATTTTGAACTTCAAAATTTTTTAGAATAGTGTGTTTTTTGAAGTTTCAAATATCATTCTCTTGTACACTTCGCGCGTTGTTTCCACATCCCGCTTGCAATATTCCACGATCTCATCATCTTTGCCCTCGGCATGAAAAGCAGCCACTTGCGAACCATCAATGCCATCCTTTGGCGAAGGAATTCCCAATGCCAACGCCAATGTTTCTAATCCGATATTACTATTGCTCCATTTTACCCATTCTCTCATAGTGTCATAAATAGGATTATTGCGATAGCGAGCGAAATTCAGATCAAGACTCGGGCGCACTCCAAGCACGATTGAACGTTGATAAATGAAACGCAAATCGAAATCCATCACGTTGTGACCGACAAACAATGAAGCATTGCGCGCTAATTCCCAAAACTGGCGCAGTGTTTCCCTTTCGTTTTCTTTATTGTATAACGCTTCCACCGGCTGATTATCGAAAGCATAGCCGATGCAAAGGATGCACCCAAACGCGCCATCAAAGGAAGTGCGCGCCACAAAGTCCTCAAACTTGTCATCGTCTTTTCTTTTTTTATTAAATAGAACTTTCAGAGTTTCATATGACTCTTCTCCTGCCGGAATCGTCTCAATGTCCAAAAATAGTTTCTGCATGATTTTTTGCTTATTTTTTGTTATTTTTAAAGTATACATCTTATAGACAAAATAAAAAAGCTCACAACCTTTCGATTGGAGCCCTCCTACATTGCTCTCAGCTTCTCGCGAATCTTCTCATGCTCCGGAATTGTTTCAGTAACGAGATTCCAGAATCTTTTGCCATGATTGAATTCTTTCAAATGGCATAGTTCGTGCACGATGATGTAATCAGCGTAGCGCAGCGGCAAAAACAAAATTTTATAACTGAAATTCAGGTTACCCTTGGAACTACAACTTGCCCAGCGAGTTTTCGTGTCACGAATTGCGACGCGCTTATAGTCAAAATTGTAATATTCATTATATTTTTCAAGACGTTTCCTTACAAGCTCACGAGCCGTTTCTCGCAATTTAAGATATTCTTCGCGATTTGAAGTAGCAAAAACACTCTGCCTTCCTATCCTCTTCATCTTACGCATCTTCTCAATCACCCATTCGGCATTTTGACGAACAAATTTATCGACTTTTTCCATACTGATCCACCAGGGCGCAGTTACAACACAAGAACCATCGCAATAAATCGCCAATTTGAGACGTTTGGCTTTGCGATGTTTTTTCACTGTATATTCAACTTTTTTGCTGCAAAGAGTTGCACGCTTCACGATAGCCATATCTTCAAAATCATTAGTGTAATTAATACAACTGACCATGATAGCACGCCTTGAGTCGCTTGTCACGTCTTGCGCCATATTTGACATTATAAGTTTTTGTGTTTTAATTTATTGTACTGAAATCAATGAGTTGTATCTTTTAACCTTTTGATTAAAAGAATCAACGAGTGCATTGAAATCAGAAACGTTTTTGCGATAGGAATCTGCAAGTTTGTTGTATGGTTTAACCATTGCGTTGTATTCATCTATATCTCCCGCTTTTTCATATTTGTCCATTTTCTTTTTCATACTCTGCAAATCATCCCTTTTTTTAGCAGTTGAGTTACTAAGCACACTGAGTTGTTTGCGCATTGATGCAATCTGCTTAGAAAGTGCCTGAATCTCTTCATTTGCCTTTATTGTCACAATAATACCACGATATTCATTGCCGTCCTTTTTTTGATAAAGATCCGGACTGGCAAGCTCAGCTAAATTATTTTGTTGCGCATCAGGAGAGCCAAAGTATTGTACCTCACTAACATTTACCGCTTTTCCTTTATTTATATCCACCTGCGGAACAATACCGATGCGATTACCCTTGGTCGTAGTTTCCACATAACAATAACCGTTGGTGTAATTAGCATATTGCGAAGGACATTTAATGCCAACAGCCATATGATTAGCCTGCTCGAAAGCTAAAAGAACATTCCCATAGCCCAAATTGCGCAAAAGCGCAGCGGCAAGAATGCTTTTCTCACTACACACTCCAGATTTTTCCAGTAGTACTTCGTATGGATAACGAATATCCTTGTTACCGGTTTGATTTGTTATATTTGCCGCTTTATCATCATCATATGGAATGGCTTGCACAAAAGCACTTAATAGCTCAACAATCTGGTCATTGGAAAGATTTTGTTTTTTTCCTGCCATTTCTATGCTATTAGTAAGCGCTTTGATCGTCTTATCTTTGGCAGTAGTATCAAGAAACATGCCATAATATTTTTCCTGCCAGTCAGGAGGGAGCTCGCCAGAATAGAAAAATTCTCTGGGAAGTGTCTTGTAATATTGTGTATAGGAGTTGTAGAAATTTTGCGAGATTGAATATTTTTTTCCAGCATAAGTCCATTCAAATGTTTTTTCCACGAGACCAGATGCCTCTGGAAAAACAATTTCATTTTTCGTATCATCATTCTGAATAATAGAAGGCGTCTCTACTTTTTTCTTAATCATTGGCGAGTTAGCAAGGTAAAACAAAACACCTCCTAGCAGAAGAATTTGGAAAATAACTAAAAATATTCTTTTTATTTTGTACATGAAAGATAACCAATGAATTACGAATCCTATATTAATATACGAATAAATCCCTGCCATCAATTAACATTGGTAATTTGTACGAGATTCGTATTTTGTTGGTAAGTTTGTATTTCGTTAGACTTTAAATAAGTTTCTCAACGATCATTTCTTTCGCTCTTTCAGGCAAGAGATTTATTTTTTTACATCTGCAAGCTCTATCCACTGAAGTTCATAGAAGTTTTCTTCGCTTTGTCTTTCCAATTCCGGACCACCTAATTCTGCCTCGCCGGAAATATTTCGAGCCAAGAAAAAATATTCGCGCACCTTCCCACCACTTTTTTCATGGTACAACGCCACACCGTTTTCTGCATATATATCGCGTTCAAAAACAATCAACGCTTCGCCTATTTCTACGTCCAAATTAGTTTCCTCTTTCACCTCACGCTTTGCCGCCTCCTTTGGAGTTTCTCCTTCTTCAACCATCCCGCCTGGAATACAATAATATTCCCTACCATTTTTCTTGCGATGCATCAACAAAACACTCGCGTCCTTAATAATGAAAGCTGCCGCCCGTTCGCTGATTATTTGTTGTTTTTCAGTCATATTTTTCTTTATCAGTTACGTAACATATTACGTAACATTTTACAAAGCTGCTCCACGTGATTGCGCAGCAATTTTAAGTAGTCGAGCTGCCGATCCCTGTTGCATACACAACAGGGTAAAAATTGAACCGTTTCAAAAATAATTAGTCGGGATAGGCGGAATCGAACCGCCGCTACAAACACCCCATGCTCGCGTACTACCACTATACTATATCCCGAAACATTTACCGGTATTACCCAGTACCGAGCTTTCTCTGGTGCTGGGCTACAGCCCGTTTTTTATAGCATAACACGACAAAAAGAAATGAAAAAGAGGGACTCCGAATTTCGAAATCCCCCAATTTTGCTCATCACATTTTTTGTGATACGCCGCCTTTTGAGCATTGGCGCAGTCCTCCGCGCGTTTTATAACTCAACACTGGACTGAAAGCTTTCAAAAGGAAGGCGATGCCGATCAAGGGCCAATATCAGCGCCCGACGTGCAAGCAACCCATCCAGATATCCAGTATCAATATAATTGCGCTCACGCAATTGCCGATTTATGCTCCGGAGTTCTTTTTTATAATCTTCCATAAATCCCCCTTAAAAAAAGTAACCTACTACCAACAGGCTTTTTCGTGTCCAAGGCGCGAGCCATCACTAACATTGATCAATAACACCTGCCTGGGAATAATACGTTTCTCAAGGTCATTGAGTCTATAAATAAGTTTTTCTCTCTTGCCCTGAGAAATATTTTTATTGCCAAGTTTTGTTCTTACAAAATCAGCCTCTTTACATAATCCAACATAAACTTCAAAATTACTGCTCACGGAAATTCCCAGTTCCATGTCGTCCTCCTTTGGATTAGATATTAAGGGGAAGTCTCAACATTCTTCTTAAAAACACCATCCTGGTAACCAGCTTTGTAAAATCCTTGACATAACCTCCTTTCTTGTGAGCATTGTTTATCAAATTAATCACCTCATTCAATTCTCGTGCATAAGAAGCTTCCAGCACAAGATTTCCCCGAAGACTCTCGTTTTTTTTACTTACTTCGTTCAAGGCTTGTCCCTCCTTTTTTTGTTTGTTAAAAAACTAAAATCCCGGCTGTTTTGCCGGGTGCGTTGCAAATAAACTTTTTTCTGCTAACTATGCGTTGCAATTACCTGGCAAAAAATGGCTCCCAATAAGGAGGCTCACGAAGAGCACGAGCATCATTTTTATAGAGTTATATTGCATATCTAAAATATATGCTTTTTATAAATACCTGTCAACCCCGAATTATCTGCCCACAATACTGCGTATAGCATTGCAAACTGGCAAATCAATACAAATTTACAAATATACAAAAACTGACCCGCAAGAGTCAGTTTCGTATTTCCTAATAAGCTAAGGAGCTAATGCCTAATGCCTATTCTAGTATTCCATCTAAATTAACATCGTAAAGCATCTGCTCATTGATCAAGCGATATTTTACAATTTCATCTTCCGTAAACCAGATTTTGATTTCTCTTTGTGCTTCTTCAGGTTTATCTGAGCAGTGAACCAAATTGCGCACAGCACGTCCGTCAACTCCAGCAATCGCATATGAGTCAATCGTAAGATCTCCGCGAATAGTCCCAACATCCGAACTCATTGGTTCAGTTCCTCCTACCAATTTAGTTACAACACCCACTGCCTGATTCCCTTCAATTACCGCCGCAAGCACCGGTCCTGAAGTCATAAATGTAGCCAACTGACCGATTATGTCTCTGCCATATTCCTTTGCCTCTTTTTCAATAGGAAGTCCTGCTGCTTCACGATCAGCCACTATTTTAGCTCCTTTTTTCTCAAACCATTCATCATCTTTGTTGTAATGCGCCCAACATTGTTCCTCTTTTGGAATAAAAAATTTCATTGCTGTGAATTTCAATCCCGTCCTCTCAATACGTGAAATAATTTCTCCCATAAATCCGCGCTGAATCGCGTCAGGCTTAAGGATAATAAATGTCTGCTCCTTGCTTGGATGTGCCATTTTCTTAATTTTAGATAATTAAAACGCGGTTCTTCCGCTGGAACAATTGTAACACATGCTACCAATTAGGCAACAGTTGCGTTTTTTATTTGCAAATGATATACAAAAAGCAGTAGATTTAATAATAAAACAGGGGGGGGGACGATGAAACAAATCAAAAACAAACGTATAACTGTGGAGATAGGTAATCATAGTAATCCCTTTTCCACACATATCATTGGTATTGGGGATGCATGGGTCAACCTTAACAACTCTAGGGTGAAATATTTTATTGACAATGTCTCTTTCGATCCAATTTCTTTTTTCAAAAATGAAGATTGGGTTATTTTCATGCTCAATTGCATCGCAAAGAAAAAACATGGTCTTGTACTTGCTGATATTTTCATATCTGGACAACTGGAAAACCCCGAGGGAAATCAACTTATTTTATTCGCTGAAGAAATAAGCTTCAACTGCACCATGGATCAATTTTTAAAGGGTTTCGATAATCTGTTTCGAATTTGAAGATTTTGCCAAGAAACACAGCATCACGGAAAAAAGATTTGTCATACTGTAAATGGAAGTGTATAACCTTAGGAGAATACACGAACAAACATTTTTCAAGCCGCAAACCTTCAAACAAGAAAGGAGAAAGAAATGGAAATTATTTGCAACCATAGTGAGCTTCAGTTACGATGTCGTAATATGGAAGAACTTGAAGTTTTTATCCATGACTTGGGAAAAAAAGGAAAGTATGTAGAACTTGTCATTACGCAAGAAACTTCCATTAAGTGTCTTCCCCTCTCCGGATCCATGAAATGTGAACACATCAAAGGAAAAAAAATGATCGCGGAAATAATCAAAAAAATTGGCAAAAAAACCAATTTTGGCCATGTTGCGAAAGCTCAAATAACCGGACAGCTATGTTTAGGAAATGGCGGCAGGTTCATGTTGGCCACAAATTCAATAAATTTCCTCAGTCGTGCTGAGTGTCCAATTGCAAAAAACTGCAGATTCATTGAACCACTTTCTGCAGCCACTCCGGTTCTAGATCTCTCCTATTTTTGAAAGTAAATGATGTTTAAAAGCACTACCGCACCCGCGTGGACCACGTTCCACTTGGGTGCTTTTTTTATAATTTCTAGCGAGCCACAAGGCGAAAGCTTGCTTTCATCTTTGGCGAGCGACGAAATTTCAAGCAATATCATACTCCATGACATTGCTTATATTTGCTAGTGAGTCTGCAAGATGAAAGTAATCTTTTATCCTGGACGAGCGACGCAAATACACGAATTGTCATTTTCCATGACAATTCTTATTTTTCCACGCTAAGCACGCAATTTACATTCTTATTTTTGCAAACATATTCAATATCACCTGACTTATCCGTACGCAGAACATTTATGCCGCGACGCAATAGGCGATCAATAATTTCTTGGTTAGGATGTCCATAGGTATTATGCGCGCCGACGGAGATTATCGCGTCTTTTGATTTTACGACATCAAGAAATTTTTCACTGGTGGAATATTTAGATCCATGATGACTTATTTTCAGCACATCAGAGTTGAGTTCCATTTTTTTATCCACCAACTCCGACTCCTGTTCGCTCGGCAAGTCACCAGTAAACAAAAAACTATTTTCTCCAAAAGACAATCTAACAACTACGCTTTTCGCATTGCTGTTTTTTTCGTCAGTATCCGTAATTTGAAAAAAGGGATAAAACACATCCAGCTCTACGCCATCTTTCAAGATTATTTTCTCGCCGGACAGAGCTTCAATTTTTTCACTTCCCTCTTTAGCAATCGCCTCCTCCCAAGCTCTGTACGTTTGAGAATCGCTTTTCATATTTGTTTCAATCACTGAACCTATCTCATATGCCTTTGCTGCATCAACCAACCCGGCAATATGGTCAGCGTCAGGATGCGTTGCAATTACTGTTTCAATTGTACGATCCCAAAACGGAATTGCTTTTCCAAGTTTTTCCAAAAGCAAACTGCCATCGCGCCCACCATCAATCAAAACTTGTTGCGAACCCTGCGAAATCAAAATGGCATCTCCCTGCCCTACATCAAAAAAAGTTACCTTGAGCCCAGATTGCCTGCGCTCAAAAAGCACCACTATCCAAACGATGCAAGTGAGCATGAGTAGCAACATGATTAAACTGAAAATTATTCTGCGATTATACATAAACAAAATAGGTATTTATTTCTTACATTTTAGCACCTTCCCAACTGATTACTAACTTTTATAAAGCGGCTGAGGCTTGCATGTTTATTTTCGAGTCGGAATGAGCCTCTATGCGCTTTTACATATTTATCCAATGAAGCGCAAATACTCATTCCTTTGTTTCAAACAAACATGCAAGCTTCTTAAGCAAATAAGCGTTTTTTATTCGAAAGGAAAAACAAAACACCAAAAAGAATCGCGTAATAAACACAAACCATCCATACCGACATGGAAACGTTTTTGGAGGACCAACTCATGCCCGCCAGCACGCCAACCATGAGAATAATATAGTGATTTATAGTGTAGGCAAGCCATGTAAAGGGCATGGCTAAATACGGCGACAATAATCCTGCCAAAGAAACTAAAAATATCAAAAGCATCGCCAAGGGCACAAAAGGCAGTACGACAACATTTGCTAAAACGGAAATAAGCGACAATGTGCCGAAATTGTACATGATAATCGGCAACACAAACACGGAAGCGCTTATGGTCAACATGATCATTTCTGTGATGCCGAGTGCCGCATGTTTTTTTATCCATTTCTTTTCCCATAACGGCGAAAGTTTCACAATTCCCAGCGTAGCCAAAAAAGAAAGTTGAAAACCAACATCATAACGCAAGAGTAGTGGATTTAAAAACAACATTATAGCCGCAGAAAACAAAACGGCATTAGTACTGTCAGCAATACGCCCATGCTTCATCGCCCAAATAAGCATGCCTCCCATGATGCCGGCACGTACCGCTGAAGAAGGAAAACCGATCATGACTACAAACAAAACGATGCCAATAAGCGCCGCCCAAATCGCCTGAGCACGCCAAAGACCCAAAAATATTCCTACTGCAAGAAGATATTCCGCAATGATAGTCACATTGAAACCAGACACAGCTACAATATGCGTAAGACCCGTTTTAGAAAAATCGTTTTTCACCTTATCAGAAAGTCCACTTGTGCCACCAAAAAGCATACCACTAGCCAGCGCCGACTCCGGTACAGGCATCGCTTCGAAAATATTTTTTTGCAAAATATTTTTCAATGACAACAAATATTTATATACACTATTGCCACCGTCACTAATTTTTTCAAACTGCACTTTTTTACAAACATAACCAATCCCATCCTTGGCCAAATACATACGGTAATCAAACTTGTCATCTTTATTTTGGGGAATTTCCAAATTACAATTTACCCTAACCTCGTCGCCATATGAAACATTGGCATTCTTGTCGGTCATTGCTAAAACTTTTATTGATTGTCCATTATGATTTAATTTCAAGACAACATTTTTATACGTATTTTTTTCTTCTGGTTCACGCACTATCGAAGCTTTCACGTTTTCAATCTTTCCTGAATCATTATTTGCCACAGCAATTTTTAAAGAATTATCTGTGCACCACAACCCAAAAACAAATGCTAAAAACAAAAAAGCAACCAATGCCGCTTTACTATTTCGATAAAATATAGCCAGAATTATCAGAGAAAAAATTACAAGCAAAAAATATATCACCAACCCCACTTCAAAAAATGACCGCACAAAAACTCCCCCTAAAAAAATCATTACTAAACAGAAGAATATTTGGGATTTATGCATGTTTAGATATCTGTAATTAGTAACTACTTCCAATGATTGTGTAACCTATATGCCAATATCCACAATTTTGGTTTTGGCCGACTTGCCGCCAACTATTTTTATGCAACTCTTGGCTACACCAAAATGCTTAGCCAATATCACCACCAACGCTTCGTTTGCTTTGCCATCAACCGGCGCAGCCGTAAGTTTCACCTTATACTCTCCTTCCGAAATCTGCACAATTTCATTGCGCGAGGATTTGGGACTGACTTTGATATATATTCTCATACAGATAATTTATAAATTTCTGCGTATTCCAAACTTCCTAAATCTCTTGCCTATTTTTTCGCCAATTTTATCCAAGTCGATTGATTTACCGGCAGTTATTTTGTCCATATTTTTATCAATTGTTTTGCCACTACGGTATTCTTGTAAATAATAGGCATCCGCCCCATCTATCCAATCAGCAACCGCATCAAAATCTTCTTCTCTGTGGATTCCGGGTACCACGGTCGTGCGAAATTCATAGGGCACACCGCTGCTCATGATCATTGCTACGGATTTTTTCACCTTTTCCATATTGGCTCTTAGACCAACTGTTTCATCATATCTATCCGGTGCGTTTTTGATATCCGTTGCCACAAAATCCAATAATTTCAGGTCGTATAGTTTTTGAAGTACATCAGGATTTGTGCCATTGGTGTCCAATTTCACTAGATAGCCTATGTCTTTTATTTTCTTGATAAATTCAATGATATCAGGTTGAATTGTCGGCTCGCCACCCGTGATGCACACCCCATCCAACTTGCCTTTTCTTTTTTCCAAATGCGCGAAAAATTCTTCTTCGACACCTTCCCAAGGCAAAAATTCGGATTTGATTACCAACTCTGGATTGTGACAAAACGGGCATTTGAAACTGCAACCAATCGTAAAAACCGTCGTGGCAATCTTGCCCGGGTAATCAATTAGGGTTAATTTTTGATATCCTCCTATTTTCATTGTTATATGAAATTAAACATTACTTCTAACTTTTAACATTCGGGACAACCCAGGATAATCCAAGGTTGCCCCGCCATCTTTTTTATTTCCTAACTAACTATTGCCTTGTTAACTTACGCCACGCAACAACCTGTTTCACCTCGCCGAAGTTTCTAACAAGAAGCGCAGGCGCTCTGCTCAACCACAAACTCCTTCCTATCACCAAATTCCGTGCGCTTACCTTTGTTCCATTGCTTCACTGGACGAATATAACCAACTACACGCGAATAAACTTCTGTGGCACGGAAATTGCGCAACACCGGATCAGTTTTGTGACATGCTTTGCATTTCACATATATCTCTTCCCCTACTTGATACGGCATATATTCTTCATTGTATTCCAATGCTTTACCACAATCATGACAAATGTATTGTTCCATGCATTTCTCTACGAATTACGAATTTTACGAACGTACGAAAAATTTGCAATCGTATTTTTATCTTTTTATTTTTATCTAATAGTTTCCTTGGAGCGCTAGCATTCTTCAAGGGAAACGCATTTTGTTTAAAAAACATGCGAAGCAATAATTTTCTTATTTTTTGCGCAGGGATTCTTCCTCGAAAAAATAATTTGGATTGTAAAGAGGGCTCCCTAGCAAAAAATAAGAATATTATTGCGAAAAAGACTATTTTGGAAACTTATTTCTTCTTTGTCTTATTCTTTGGCGCGCAAGTTTCGCCTGTTACCACAAATTCTTTTCTGTCTCCAAATTCCGTGCGCTTGCCTTTGTTCCACTGTTGTACCGGACGGATATATCCCACCACACGAGAATAAACTTCTGTCGGTTGCTCGATCACACATTTAGGACATGAATGATGTTCGCCTGCGATATATCCGTGCACAGGACAAATTGAGAACGTCGGAGTCAAGGTAAAATATGGCAAAGCATAGCTTTCGGAAATACGTCGCACGAGATTACGCACAGTGATTATATCCCAAAGCCTTTCCCCCAAAAATCCATGCAGCACAGTTCCTCCGGTATATTTAGTCTGTAATCCATCTTGCAAATCCAATGCTTCAAAAATGTCCTCTGTGAACGATACTGGCAACTGGGATGAATTGGTATAATATGGCTCAGCATTATCGTTCAACACGGCATTATTATTTGCAAAAATAATATCAGGATACTTTTCACGATCAATTCTAGCCAAACGATATGCCGTTCCTTCTGCCGGCGTTGCCTCCAAGTTATACAAGTTACCGGTCTCCTCCTGAAATTTGATGATATATTCGCGCATGTGAGTTAATATTTCCTGCGCCAATTCTTGTCCGTCTTTAGTTGTAATATCTTTACCAATTAGATTAATCAAGGCTTCATTCATTCCCACCAAACCGATAGTGGAAAAATGATTTGCCCAATATTGTCCGCGACGACCCTTGATCGAATCAAGATAAAACTTGGTATATGGATACAACCCCTTCTCTGTAAGACCTTCCACCAATTCACGCTTGGTTTCAAGACTCTGTTTGGCCAAATCCATCAAAACATTCAAACGCTTGTAAAAATCTTTCTTATTTTTCGCAAGATATCCGACGCGCGGCATATTAATCGTCACCACACCAACCGAACCAGTCAAAGGATTAGCTCCAAACAACCCTCCTCCACGCTTATGGAGTTCGCGATTATCAAGACGGAGACGGCAACACATGGAGCGAGCATCGTCCGGATCCATGTCTGAGTTTACAAAGTTGGCAAAATATGGAATTCCGTATTTAGCAGTCATTTCCCAAATGGGATTAAAACGATCATCTTCCCAATTGAAATCTTTTCCAATATTATATGTCGGAATCGGGAAAGTAAAAATACGTCCGTTTGCATCACCTTCACTCATCACTTCTGCAAAAGCCCGATTAATCATGTTCATCTCGTCTTGGAAATCCGCATAAGTTTCCTTTTGCGGCACACCTCCGATTACAACAGACTCATTGGCAAGCGTCTTAGGAGGAACAATGTCGAGTGTGATATTGGAAAAAGGTGTCTGAAATCCCACACGCGTGGAAACATTCATATTAAAAACGAATGATTGTATTTCCTGTTTAACTTGAGCAAAAGACAATTTGTCATTGCGCACAAACGGAGCAAGCAACGTATCGAAGTTGGAAAAAGCTTGAGCGCCGGCAACTTCCCCTTGAAGAGTGTAAATGAAGTTGACCATCTGTCCCAAAGCGCTGCCAAAATGCTTTGCCGGTTTACATTCAACTTTCCCAGGGACACCCGTGAATCCGCGACGCAACAGGTCCTGCAAGTCCCATCCGCAACAATAGGCAGCAACCAGTTGCAAATCATGAATGTGAAAATCGCCTTCCTCGTGCGCATCCCGGATATCTTTGGTGTATACGCGATTCATCCAATATTTACTGCTAACAATGGAAGAAATGTAGTTATTAAGTCCTTGCAAGGAATATGCCATATTAGCATTCTCCTTAACCTTCCAATCGATTTCTTGGATGTATTTATCAACCAAGGAAACGGCTTCATTCAGAGATTGCTCTGTCTCGCGAATCTTTCTGTGTTGCTCGCGATAAAGGATATATGCTTTGGCTGTCTCCTCGAAATCAAGAATCATTAAAACCCTTTCAACCATATCCTGGATTTCCTCGATTTGTGGAATATATCCTTTACCATGATTTTTATTGAGCATCTTAACGACCTTATCGGTCACCTTCTGCGCATCGGTTTTGGTTCCCTCTCCTGTTGCCACAAGAGCCCTCGTTACCGCTATTGTAATCTTCTTCTGATCAAAAGGAACAGTCCGTCCGCTTCGCTTCACGACTTTTTTGATAACATTGACTTTCTTCTCACTCTTCTTAGGCGCAATTTCCTTGGCTATTTTAACAACCTTCTTTGCGACCTTTGCAGTTTTTACTTTTTGTTTTGCCATAACTTTCGTTTCCCCCCGGAAATGAATAATTGATTACTTTCAATGTTTTAGTTTATTTCTGGATAAAACATGAGTTTATTCTGACTTCTGTTTCAGAAGTAGGGAATGTAAGTCATTGGCAGTAGGAAAAGAATTAGGATGTAAGTCACAAGATTCCTATTTCCCAAGACTCACTACCATACTTATTTCTAATGCCTTATGTTCCCTAAAAACCAATGTATTACCCTGACAGCTTCTCTGCTTCCCTCACAAAAGTCTCAGCATTCTTAAACGATTTATATACGCTGGCAAAGCGAAGATATGCCACATCGTCCAATTCCTTTAATTTCTCGAGTACAATTTTGCCTATTTCTTTGCTGGTAATTTCATTTGAGTCACGTGACTGAATTTCATATTCAATATCACCCAATGTTTTGTTTATTTTATCTTCACTAACCGAACATTTTTCCAGAGCCTTACGCAAACCATTTTCAATTTTTTCCTTGCGGTACTCTTGTTTGCTACCGTCACGTTTGATCACAGTAAGCTTCATGATTTCCATCTCTTCATATGTAGAAAAACGCGCTTGGCATTTCTCACATTCCCGTCGCCGTCGAATCGCCCGACCGTCGTTAGTATCGCGGGAATCCACAACCTTAGTATCAACATGAGAACAAAATGGACAAACCATAATTATAAAAATTTCAAATTTCTAATTCCTAATTTCTAAACAATTTCCAATACTTAAATAACGAATTTCAAATATTGTATTGGATATGGAATCACAAACTGAAAATTATTTCTTATTTTAACAATATCTTCAATTTTGTTTTTAATGTTTTAACGTTTGTATCATTATAACGTTATGAACTTTATAGGGTCTTGACAACTTGCTGATTTTCATACTCATGATTTTTATGTTTTAGTATCAAAACCACAACATATAGTGTAAAGTAACTCCATTATACCACAAGTCAAATATATGCCAAGCTGGCTATTTCAAGCCTTTTTTGGAAGTTATCCACAATAAAAATATTTTTAAACAAAAAAGGGTGTTACCCCTTTTAAAAAACTTATGTAAATTTTATTCAAACCATTTAAATTAGAATAAATTTTTTTCCTGGTGAACAACTTCTATTTTTACTCTTTGAGGATACTTTGGCACCCTGGAAACAAACCTTGAATTAAATTTTATTTCTACATTATCAATATTTTCAAATTTACCCATAACATCAGTTATTTCTTGTTCATTCTTACCCAAAATTTCACGCTTAAAAGCTTCTCTATCAAAGTTTGATATTTTGACAATTTCGCTATAGGCGCGTAAATTTAAAGTTTTATTTTTAAAATCTGGCAAAATACCAGTATACTCAATTTTCATTTGCGATACATCAACATTTTCAACTATCTTCTTTTCAAGACTTGCTATTAATATTTTTTTCACTTCATCAGAAGAAAAAGCCAGCGCTTTTATTTGAGCTTTAACGGTATAGTCAAATTTTTCCCTTTCTGCTCCAACTTTTGCCAAGGAAATTGACTGGACAATATTCATTTCCATGGTTTCATCCATAATAACATATCCTTCTTCTAAATCTGAATTAATATTTTTCTTAATCTTATCCCTAACAGCATTCTCAGTTTCCTTTTTAGCATTAATAATATCTTGTTCTGAAACCGCCCTAATCGGATTATCACTCATAAGACCACCAGAAATCTTTTCTTTTATTTCTGCAGAAAACTTTTCGTGCTTAGGACTACCTTCGAAACCAGGAATTGTAAACACTCCTTCATCCATATTAAATTCTTCACCAAACCCATCTGCAACAACCTCCACTTCAACACTGCCAGATTCATCGTCAGAACTCATGCCAGGTACAGTAACATCCTTTATTATTCTATATATTTTCCCATCTTTATTTTTTAAACGAGTTGTCGCAACTAAAACTTGCGGCTGCTTGCTATAATTATTATATATAATAACTTTGCCTTCAGCCTTAGATCCCGATCCAGAAGAAACTCCCGACGAATCATAGGAAAAAGTCAAATTCTCTTCTTTTTCAATAAATTTCACAGGTATGACATTTTTTGGCCCACTAGCAGGAGTAATTAGTTCACTGCCACTTATTGCAACATCAGCTTTTTGCTTTTCATCAATAACAACAACATTAATCTCAGCACCAGGCAAGACAACGACCATAACAACAATGCCAAAAACAAGCATTCCTAACAAGAAAAAGCTTCCAATAAAAATCTTCATCCTTTTTCCAACGGCGACATTTGAACGGTAATCAGTGTTAGTCTTCTCTTTCTTGGTTTGCCCGTTATTAAGGAATATCTTTTCAATACGGTTTTCCATATTATTATAGACACCCTTAATCTTTTCATTAGCAATTTGCTGCCGATCATTACTTGCAGTCACCGGATTAGAATAAACATTTTTATTAATATCATTTTTCCTAGCAAATGATTCCCGCTTGTCAGCATACACGCGTCTATTCTTATCCTCAAAATAATCGCGATTTACATCCCTCTCATTAGCAACATTACAAGAAGATAAACTTTTTTCACCACAGAAATCCAACGAACCGACCCTGGACAATCGCTGCTTCTTATGCAAGATATTGTTAGGACTGTTTTCATTCATAAGAGTCTTTCCGTCATCTGATTCAGGAATTTTAGAAAAAACATTATCCTCAGTAAAAAATTTATTTGTTTTCAAATTATTATTTAATGCCTCAGTGGAAGCAACAGTTTTCAGACCGGCGCGTTCAGCCATCGATATTCCTATTTTATCTTGAGTTACCAAAATTACCCTCTTCTTAAGTTTTTCGGATTCTTTGGCTAACAATTTCAAATTAACCACACTTTGAAAAACAAGCGCTCTCGGAGGGGCAACAAAATAATTTTCATTCGAAACAGATTTGCGTAACTTATCAACTATAGAAGATATCTCTTCCTCGTTGTCTACATAAAATGTTTGATGCATAATTTTATAGATCTCAAATAAATATTATTTGATCACGCTAGTAGTGATTGACTCTGGTTCAAGAAAATATAATCTAATCCTGCATTGATTTTATTACGCGACGCAATATACCAGCCATAACCTTTTCCTCTGAAGAAATTTCCAAGACTAAATTAGCTAATGCCATTGGAGTAACATCTTGGGGATTTCTTAATTTATTTGTTGTATCCATAACCCTGGATATATCTCTCGGCTGCAAATAATTAACAGCTGGAGCTTTAGCAAAAGGTAAATCCTTTAACCATTGGGTTGAGAGAAGAGCATTGCGAATTCCTGGCAAACCACTACCACCACCACAGAGTAATATCTTGGAAGGAAGTACATCAGCCTGGGTAAACTCGGAAAGGGATAATTCCACACCACTAAGCCAAACTTCGCAATCGCTTTGTAATATTTGTTCAATTTTATCATTAATCCCCCTGTTCAGCTTCCCGTATGAATATTGTAATTTCAGATCTTCAGCTTCATCAAAATTCAGACGCAATTCTTGTGCTAATTTTTTAGTAAATGCCCTGCCGCCAAAAGCAAACATTTTCGTGCCCTCAAGACCACCATTGCGTACAACAGCTATATCCGTAGTGCCACCTCCTATATCTACAAATATAGCGCTAAAATCCAAAACATCTTCATAATCAATAGCTCTAGCTACTGCATACGGCTCTGCAGCAATACTTACCAAATCAACACACAATTCGTCCGCAATAGCCTCTAAGGCACCCAAATGTATCATTGGAGCATATGCATTAAATACACTTACTGATACATCTTTCCCCTGAAATCCAATAGGATTTGTTATTTGATAACCATCAATACGCACATCGACAATTGCCGCATTGATTAATTTAACCTCAATATCACTCTGGCCAGTCTCCCAAGTAATTTGATCCTTGATTCTTTCAAAAGCTTTCTCTTGAACCTTTTTTATAATTACTTTCAATTCCGAAAGGTCAATTCTTGATTCAGGATTAGTCCTTTGATAATGAACTGTGGTGGTTGTTCCTTTTACTAATTCCCCGGCAATGCCTACGATTGCTTTTTTTACTTTTTTAATCCCGGCGGCAGCCTGAGCTGTTTCTATTGCAGCCTGACAAGTCATAATGACCCCACCTATGTTAGAAACTGCACCGCTTTGCATATTGCCTTTTTTTTGCATTTCCTTGCCCACACCCAAAACAACTGCTTTATTTTCCTTAGGATCAACTGAAAAAACTAAAGCTTTTGCAACCTCAGTTCCTACATCTAAAGACAAAAAAATCTCTTTGCCTCCACCTTTTAATATTTTCGAAAAAAAACCCATTTTTTTAGGATATTTTTTTTATTTTAACTTCACTGCTTTTAGCAATAATATTAACTTTTGACAAAAGACCATTTTGTCCACCATAAAACTTTATTGAATCACTACTATTGACTATTCCCCAAGCTAATGCTTTATTAATATCATTTTCGGAAATAAGTGATCCAAAAAAACCACTACCAAATGCATCTCCAGCGCCAGTAGTATCAACAGTTTCATTATGGCATATTGCCTGAGCGTGAAAAACAGAAATACCATCAGATGCCCATGCTCCGCGCACCCCGTCAGTAATTGCTAAAATTTCCGAACCTTCTTTTTGTAAAAAACGCAATAAGCTTTCTTCATCATTAATATCAAAATCAACATTGGCTCTACCACAGCGCATCGATATTTCAAGCGCTTCATCCTTATTTAAAATCGAGACATCGCTTATGTTTATAACATCTTTCACAAAACGAGCATCCTCATGAATCATTTGCTGCCTTGGATTGAAAGCAATTTTTATGCCTGATTTTTTAGCACACCCTATAATGTTTTCTAAATTTTCCTTCCAGCAACCACTCAAGTCACCAATAAAAATCCAATCTGCCCCACATACAGATCCCTCATTGAAACGAAAAATCTTACTTGCACCATGACTGGAAAAAATAATTCTTTCACCACTATTCTTGTCCACAATTATGGCCGAAAGATCGCTTTGTTGCCCATTCTCATACACCACACGAGAAATATCCAATCCTATCGCTACCATATTTTTAACAATCCATTCTCCGATTGCATCATCACCTATTGGCGCATGGCAACACACATCATGTCCGAGTTTTACTAATCCGGCACCAACATTAACCGCACACCCGCCGAGCGTTTCGAATCTTTTTTCAATATGATACTTGGCGCCAAGCTCGAAAGATATCTTTTTCTGCGAAACAAAATCCGAAGGGATATCCAAAAACTCTCCTTCATTCGTAGGAAAAAATATATCCTTACATGCCGATCCTATAGCCAATATGTGTGCCATGTTATTTGTTGTCGCAAAGCGACTCAGTCATTTTTTATTTTTATGCCAATTCACTCGCAATCTCCATTAATCTATTGTATTTGCACAATCTTTCACTACGTGACAGTGAACCCGATTTCATAAATTCAGCTCCAGCACCTACCGCAAGATCTGAAATAAAATCATCCGTAGTTTCTCCACTACGATGAGAAATTACCGATTTCATCTTATGTTTACGTGCAAGCAAAATACATTCCAATGTCTCAGTAAGAGTGCCTATCTGATTAACCTTAATCAAAACACTATTACAAGATTTGTGCTCAATAGCTTGTTGCAAACGTTTAACATTTGTAACTAATAAATCATCACCGATAACCATAACTTCTTTCATAATTGTCGATTTTACGCCGGAAAGCCTGTATTTTTTGAATTTATCCAACATTGCAGCCCAGCCATCCCAGTCATTTTCCGCTAAACCATCTTCAATGGAAATTACGGCATACTTTTCCATCCATTCCCTATAGATAGCAATCAAACGTTCTCTTTCTAACATTACATTCTCAGGTTTAAGAATATATTTATTCTCTTGTTCATCAAAAAAAGAATTTGCGGCTGCATCCAGACCAATAAACATCTGTTTACCAAATAAATACCCAGCAGCTTCAACTGCTTTTTTGATATACTCCAAGGCCTGTGTATTACTTTCCATTCTTGGTGCGAAACCACCCTCATCGCCAACTCCTGTGCTGAACCCATCTGCAGCTAAAAGTTTCTTTAAAGCATGAAAAACCTCACTGCCCGCCCTTATCTGCTCATCAATACCAAAAACTCCTGCTGGCACTATTTTAAATTCCTGAATACTTAATCCACTATCACTGTGTTGGCCTCCATTGAGCACATTGAACATGGGGATAGGCAAACTCATTTTTGTCAAACTCTTTTTTTCCAATTTGCCCATCAATGAATTTATGTAAGCATAAAGAGGTTTATCATTTTCTTTTGCTGCTGCGCGACACGCTGCAAGAGACACTCCAAGAATCGCATTGGCTCCCAATCTTGATTTATTTTCAGTCCCATCAAGCGAACAAAGCATCCTGTCAATACCAATCTGATTATTAGCATCATGACCAAAAAGAGTCTCGGATATTTCCGTATTTACATGTTCGACAGCTTTCTTTACTCCCAGTCCGCCATATCGTTTTTCATCACCATCACGCAATTCCAATGCCTCATATGTTCCAGTTGAAGCACCTGAAGGAACAGCAGCATTAGCTTCAATTCCGCTGGACAATACAACTTTTACTTCAACCGTTGGATTGCCGCGCGAGTCCAATATTTCTCTTGCTATTATTTTTTTTATTGTAGACATTTTTTATTTTTATTTAAGAATTAGGACAAAAAAATCATATTCCGCTAAGTATCATTCCAGGCTGATCAATCCTGGCATCTTATTCCCACTGAGATATTCAAGCATTGCCCCACCTCCAGTAGAAACAAAGGACAACACTCCCATTAGACCACGTTCCTCAAGGATCTGAATTGATTCCCCTCCGCCAGTAAGCGTAAACATATCACCATCAGCAAGAATATCCAAAATCTGACGCGTCCCCTGATCATAAGGTTGCTGCTCAAACTTACCCATCGGCCCATTCCATACCACCAATTTTGAAGCATATATTATTTCCTTAAACATCTCAACAGTCTTTGGGCCTATATCCAACCTGTCATCAACAAAATCAATCGGTAACAACACTTTTCGAGAAAATTCTATTTTTTGATCAATCGCTTCATTAGCAACCTTCCCTCCCACCAGTACATGATCATAATTTTGTTGAAATTTTTTAATCAAGGGCAATTTTGTTTCAATCTTAGCGCCGCCAATAATCGCTGTTGCAGGATGTTCCGGTTCATGCAATACGCGATTGAGATTTTCGATTTCCTTTTGCAACCAAAGACCAGCATAGCTTGGCAAAAATCTAGTAACGCCCGTGACGGAAGCCTGATCACGATGACAAACACTAAAGGCCTCATTTACAAAAACATCGAATCCTTTGGTTAAATTTTCAGCAAATTCCAAGTCATTTTTTTCTTCTTCAGGATAAAATCTGGTATTCTCCAAGAGAACCGCCACTCCCTGATCAACACCCTCGAAAGTATTTTTCACCACTTCACCAATACAATCATTACAAAAAACAACTTTTCTACCAAGTATCTCCTCGATATCGTCAGTTATTTGAGCAAGAGAATATTTTTCGTCGCGCTTACCTTCTGGACGACCCAAATGTGACATCATCACCACATGAGCAGCGCCATCAGAAAATAATTTATCTACCGTATCTTTTACTGCAGCTATTTTAAATTTTTCTTTTATCGTGCCACTCTCTACTTCCACATTAAAATCAGTCCTCACTAAAATTTTTTTGCCTTTAATATCAGCATCTTGAATTCTTCTCATGGCTTTCTATTTTACTTTTTATTTGTATAGCAAATTAATTTTGCATTTTGTCTCAAGTCTCATATCTCAAGCCTCAATTCCCCATGCCCATTATTCCAATAATTACACCCAAAAGACATGTCATCATGGTAATAATCCATGCGCGCATCACAACCTTGGGCTCGGGCCAACCTTTTGCCTCAAAATGATGATGCAGCGGGGCCGCCAAAAAAACTTTTTTGCCAAATAATTTTTTGCTCGCTAATTGTATTATAACACTTCCTGACTCTAAAACATAGACTGCCGTTATAACGAAAAGTACAAGCGCTGAATTTGTAAGCATAGCAACCACACCTAGAGTTGTTCCCAAGGATACCGCTCCAGTATCTCCCATAAAAAATCTTGCCGGATATACATTAAACCAAAGAAAAGCTAGCAGTGCGCCAGAAATAGCCGCACAAAAAGAGGCAAGATCAACCTTGTTCTGCAAAAAAGCAATGATCGCAAAAGAGAAGAAAGCCATCATCAAGATACCGCCATCCAAACCATCTAGGCCATCGGTTTCATTTGAAGATATAGCAGCAAAGAGAATAATAAAAATAAAAAGAGGAATATACCACCAGCCTATAGCAAAATCTCCCAATCCGGGAACGTGTAACATATCCCAACCCAATTTATAATAAAACCACCATGCTCCCGCAGCAGCTATGGTGAAAAGCCACCAAAAACGCATTGCGAAACGCATTCCTCCACCCTTATTCTTGCCCCAGCCGCGCACGCTCATCACATCATCAAAAAGCCCGAGCACGCCTGCTGTTATCAAAACAAACAAAGGCAGCCATACTTGAGAACGTTTTAGGAAATCAAGCCTTGCTAAAAAATTAATATCCAGAACTTCTGCCAACCTTGGAAAAAACAAATGGATGACATACACCAAAATGAATACACTTAACCACACAATTACACCACCCATTGTCGGCGTACCTGATTTATGAGCATGAAGCTTGCTGACAAAGGAAAGCTTCTTTCCAGTCACATCGCATGATTTTATCTTAATACCAATCTTATATTTATAGAGAAAATGGGTCCACGCAGGCGTAATGGCAAAAGCCAATGCAAAGGCAAGGACTCCCGTGATAAGAACCTTGAGAACATTGACAACTTCTGGAATTGTTTGAATTTGAGCAAATTGCATAAAAATAAGATCAAAATTTAAAAACTAAAATGCAAAATAGTGGAATCACTTCGCGACATTTTTATATAAAATTAACCTAAAAAATATTTTTGCATTTTGAATTTTGCATTCAGCGTAACATTATCTCCATTCATACGACTTAAAAGACCAATCAATCATGGTTCTTATATCCTGCCATCGATATGGATCATCAAGTAAGACCGCTATCACAGTATGCTTCTTGCCAGGATCGGTTGCGGCCATGAGCAATGAATGCCCGGCCAAGGGAGTAAATCCGGTTTTACCTCCCAAACAATTAGGTATTTCGCCCAAAATCAAGTCTGTATTTAAAATAATATGCGTCAATTTTCCATCAACAGAAGAGATCTCTGAATTGTTTGGCAAACGAAAGATTTTCCAAATATGATCATAACGCAAAGCATAAGCAGTAATACGGGCAATATCATATGCAGAGGAATAACACTCGGATTCATGACCATCTATCTCCAAACCGGAAGGCGTACAAAAATGCGTATCGGAAAGACCAAGGTTTTTGGCTTTTTCATTCATCATCTCTACAAATTTCTGTTCACTTCCTCCGCCAATATGTTTTCCCAAAGCAAGTGCCGCATCATTGGCACTATTCATAAGCATCGCTTTAAGCAGGCTCTCTGCTGATATTTTTTCACCAACTTTAAGTCTTTGGCTTATACAATAACCGCTACGAGGACATCCTATCTTTGTTCCTTCTATATACACCTCGTCCTCACCTATGGTAACCGGTTCATTCAAATCCTTAATATTCTCCATCACCAAAACCGCAGTCATCATTTTTGTAAGTGAAGCAATTTGTCTTCTTTCTTTACCATTAAAATAATGCAGGATCGTACCGGATTGAGCGTCAATAACCAATGAAGCATGCGCATTAGGAATAACAAGATCTGCAATTCCCTCTTTACGATATGGTACATATCCCGAAAGGGAGAATATTTCTTCCTCTTTTTGTTTATATTCTTCCTTCTTATCCGACACCCCAGCCACAATTTCCTGGTTCTGATTGGCAATATTTTCAATACTTTCCTGCTCCAGCTTTATCTCTCGACCTTGCGCCCAATTTCCATCTAAAAAAAGAAATGAATTTAAAGGAAAAACAAGAAATATTAAAAATGATATAACTATTTGCATTTGACTAAAATTTATTATTTTTACAACTCAAATCAATCTAAGCTTTATCCCCATTTTGTCCATTTTCAAGCAGCACTGAAACTTTCTCATCTTTGGAAAGTATATCATATTGCGGTAATTTTTCCACCCTATCCAACCCTAATTTTTTCAGAAAATCAAAAGTAATGGAATATGAATAGCCACGCAAATCATTCAACTTATCATTACGTTCAACAAGGCCTCTTAAAAGCAAATTTCTCAGTGTGTAGCTGCAATTAACACCGCGAATCGTTTCTATTTCTGATTTGGAAATTGGCCCTCGATAAGCCACAATAGAAAGCACTTCAAGAGCTGCAGGAGAAAGTATTTCCGACATTTCTGTCGCCTTAAGCTTTTCAATTATTGCAGAGTTTTCTGCTTTAGTTGCCAGTTGTATTTTTTCGCCATGACACAGCAATACCAAACCACTTTCTTGCTTCGCATAATTTTCAGTTAAAGCATCTAGTGCTTTGACTATTTCTTCATTTTTTACACCTATAATCTTAGCTATCATATTAATCGAAATAGCCTCCCCACTTGCAAAAAGTAAACTTTCAATGACTGATTGCAATTTTATTTGTTCCATATTTTTCTATCAAAATTAGAATTTTATGTAATATACCCAATAGACACATAAGACAATAATACCATATTCTAATTCAAGTGCCAGCAAGTGTGGGATTAATAATAGCAGTTTATTAATGAAACTTGGGAACTTCCAGATTTCAAAGTTTCTCATGACGAAATTCGCGAATATTTTCTTTTAAGCAATGCGAGTTCCTTCTGAAAAAAAATTGGCGTAAAGCACTAAAAAAGCCCAATCACAAGGCCGAGCTTTTGTATTTTTTATCTAAAGAATCAACCTGCATTCTTTTGCTTTAGTTTTATTTCTGAAAAAAGCTCTCCTTGTTCCACGTGAATAAGTCTTTGCTTGACCAACTCCAACATTGCCAAAAAGGAAACCACTATTTCCACTTTATCTGTGGCATGTGCCACTAGTTCTGCAAAAGAAGCTTGCACTTTCTCACGCAGCGTTTCCTGCAGATGTGTTATTTTTTCTTCTAGCGTAATCACTTCGCGAATAGCTTCTTCTTCCAATTTCTCCGCCACAGGAATTTCATCAATCACATGCAAAAAAGAAGCTTCCAAATCCGCCACAGTGATATCCTCCGGCGGACAAAAAACTGCTTTGACTATTTTTGTTTCCGGACGAGTGACACAGCCAACCGCTTTCAAAAACATCTCACCCAAAGTCAATGCTGCGTCTTTATATTTTTTATATTGTGCCAATGAATATTCCAGATCACGAATTTCCTGTTCCTCCTCTTCTGTAAATTCTAAAAGAGGAAGCAGTGCCTTGGATTTAATCAAAATAAGCCGCGAAGCCACGGTTAAAAAATCCGCCATGTGCGCCAAAGAAACATCATGAGCTGAATCGATATATTCCAGATATTGATCCGTGACCAAAGACAATGACACACGAGTGATATCAAGTTTCTCCTGCTCAATTAATCGCAACAGCAAGTCCAACGGCCCTTCAAATTGTTCCAGTCTGATCTTGTACATGACTATTTGATCTTTAATTATTCCGTTTACCACAGCCATTGTGCGAAAGCCTTAGTGCAGGGAAAAGCACAAGCAATGACACGATGGAAATTATCACAAAAACCGAAGATATTCCACTAATCGCCACAAATATGGCTGATATTACCGCAGCCACAACATAGGAAACAGGACGCGCCGTCCTGAAAAAACTGATTATATCCACATCACGACCGTCAATTTTTTTGTAGAAATATGAATCACGCAGCACTTCCAAAAGCGCGGCTCCGATACGAGTAACAAAAAGCACCATGGCCCAAAGCCAGACTTCAATCCCCTTAATGAAAAAAATGCTTAATGTTGAAAATGCGATAATGCAAATGGAAATAAGTATCATTTTCTTTTCTTGACCATGTTTACTGTCAGCAATTATTCCTGCCGGATATTCCACCAATACGAATGGCACGAGCATTATCGTAAAGATGATACCGATTTTATCCCACCCTAAACCGAGACCAAGCAAATGAAGTGGCATATATATTGTCATTAGGGCATAAAAAAATTCGAGCAAAAATGAGACGTAATATATATTCATCAGATCTTTATTGACAAAAATCTTCTTGGCCAAATCCTTTATGGTCAAATCACCTTTGTATTCAAAACCAGTTTTACGCAAACTTACCAATGAGACTATGAAAATCAACATGTTGATAATCATCACCACAAAAAAAAGCTCCGAAAAACCATAGTGTTCCAAAATACGCATAGAAAGAAACGGCCCAAGTAAAAATCCAATGTTCATTATCATCAAATGAAATCCTCTGATCCTGCCGGATTGATTATCTTCCGAATATGATTCCAAAATGACGTCCAAAGAAACCCAAACCATATCCATCGCTATGATAAGCAACATCAGCAAGATCACCCCTAGCCAGGTCGGGCCCGAAGCGACGAGGAAAGCACCAAGGCATATCTGCATGAAAAAGAAGAAAAGGAACACAGTGGTTTTTCCAAGCTTGGAAATCATCTTATGCATATTCAAAAGCCCTATTAGCACGATGGAGTTTGCAACCAAATAGAAAACTCCTACGTTTTCAGTGCCTGAAGCTTTCGCAAAAAATGTTGAAGCGACATATAGCAGCAATGCGTGGGAAAATCCAAGCATCAATGAGATAGCACTTATCAGATGTATTTTATTTTTGTCTATGTGTTCTTTGTGTTTTTGCATAACTATACATGCGACTCTAAATTTACTAATAAGCACTCGAATGACCCGAATATAAGAATTATCAGAATGACAAATTCGAGTATTAGAAACACTTTATGGACTTAGACGTTTCACATCTCTTGGAAAAAGCACAGATTCCTTTATGCTGCCCAATTCCAAAAGCCTCTGCACAATCCTTTCGCTACCCATACCCCAGCCCCCATGTGGCGGCATGCCATTTTTGAACATCTCTAAATATTCCGAAAAAGCTTCCGGATCTAAACCAAAACTTTTGATACTTGCCACCAATTGTTTGTAGTCATGAATACGTTGTCCGCCTGTTGCTATTTCCACACCCCGAAAAAGCAGATCAAAACTTTCCGTATATTGAGGATCAGGACTTGGCATAGCATAAAAAGGTCGCACTACTTTAGGATAATGTGTCAGAAAAACAAAATCGCTATTGTATGTCTTCTTAACCCACTCACAAATAAGTTTCTCTCCTTCAGGATCAATATCGATTTCTTCCATCTTTTTACCATAAACTTTAGACAGAATTTCAAGAGTCTCAGTCAATTTCATCCGAGGAATGATGCCCACTTTTGGCACCGTTGCACCATACAACGCAAGCTCACTACCGCAAAACTGTTCAATCGAAGACATTACAAATGCCAACATTTTTTCCATTTGTTTAATCAAATCATCCACACTTTCAATAAAAGACATTTCTGCATCCAATGAAACATATTCGTTCACGTGTCTTGTTGTATAATGCGGTTCAGCACGAAAAACCGGTCCTATTTCAAAAACTCTTTCAAATGCTCCAGCTCCAGCCTGTTTATAAAACTGCGGACTCTGCGCTAAAAAAGCATCGCGCTCAAAATATTTTATTTTAAAAACATTAGCACCACCTTCAGTAGCCGTTTCCACTATTTTGGGAGTTTTTATTTCCAAAAAGCCATCAGCTCTCATAATATCCGCATAGGAATGGACTAGTTCAGCATATATTTTGAAAATAGCCGCGACTCGAGGATTTCGAATTGTCAACATGCGGTGATTTAGCAATGTATCCAATTGTAAATCCATTGTTCCCTGAGAAATATCAATCGGCAATTCACCTTCCGGCTGCGAAAGTAATACTATCTCTGAAACCTCCATTTCCACACAACCTGTCGGCATTTCACTGTTACAAGCAGTGGCTGGACGCTCTTTAATAACACCTTCCATGCGCACAATCGCCCCATTGCGAATATCCTTGGCTATCTGATACGTCTCAATACCATCTGGAATAATTACGGTCTGGATAATGCCACTACGATCTCGCAGATCAATAAAAACAAGCTTGCCATGATCACGGCGCACATGCACCCATCCAGCAAGTGAAACTTTCTCTCCGATGTGCTCGGGAGTTTGATTAATAAGAATTCTACTCATATATAAACTTTTGCAATCATTAACTAGTCATTATGTAATTGCTGCACTCATCCCATGTCTAAATTCATAATCTATACAAAATCTAAAGCCCGCTTCCATCAAATCGCGCAAGGAAAAAAGTTCCGAATGACTTTCTATAAACAATTTAACCTCTTGCTGATCCGATTAATTCTTCAATGCGACGTGAAAGATCACTAGGCACAATTTTAGTTTTTACAAAGAAATCTTTAACACCCATAGCTTCAACTCTGAATTGTACATCTTGATCAACAGAGGCGGACAAGGCAATGATTGGCACATTTGCCGTTTTTTCATTCTCACGAATTTTTTGAATAACTTCTTCTCCTCCAAGAGCCGGCATCACAATATCCGTAACAATCAGATCATAATTTTTTTCCATTGCCTCCTTTAATCCCCATGCGCCATTGTTGGCATAATCAACCTCGAATCCTGAATCCTCCAACTTTTTGCCGAACATTTCCAAAAATATTTCCTCGTCTTCGATTAATAAGATTTTTTTTGCCAGGCCCGTTTGTTTTTGAACACTTTCAGCCAAATCTTTTGTCTGGTGTTTTTCTCTCTCGGAAAATTCTGTAAGAAAACGCCTAACCTCATCTACGATCTCTGAAGGACTGTGTTCTGATTTACCGATAAAACCATCTGCACCAAGATTCAATGCTTCAGTCTGCGTGTCAGTTTCATTTAGATTGCTAAAAACAACCACACGAGGAATAGGCATATAGTTACCACTATGTTTAAGCTCTTTAAGCACTTCCAATCCTGTCAATTCTGGAATAACCATATCCAAAAGAATCAGATCAAATTTAGCTTCTCCGGCCAATTTTAAGACTTCTCTTCCTGTAGTTGCATTGGTCATCTCAAATCCGGCGCTGGAAAATTTCTTCATATAAATTTCCGCAATCATCGGATCATCCTCTACTAATAAAATTTTAGCCATATATATAAATAAAAAGATTACCCATGTCTTAATTATAGCAGAAAAAATCTTAAAATAAAAGCTATTTCACCAATTATCAACCCCTAATCACTGACTATTGATTATTAGTTACTGATTATTATTTATTAATTTCAAATCTTTGAGCACCTCCTCAATAATCCATTTCGGCGTGGAAGCTCCCGCACTAACCCCAACACTACTACAACCAACAAACCATTCTTTTTTCAGTTCTTCCGGATGCTGTATAAAATAAGAACGAGAATTAACAGACTTGGCGATTTGCGAAAGCCTTGTGGAATTGGCGCTTTCAGTTGAACCAATAACGATCATGACATCGTTTTTAGCGGCAAGCTCTTTTATTTCTGCCTGGCGGCTATGCGTTGTCATACAAATAGAATCCATGATGGTTGTAAGTGGATATTTTTTAGAAATTTCTTTTTCCGCATAGCGCACAAAATCTTCATTTTGCGTTGTTTGTGACAAAATCACCACCGGACGATTTTTATCAAGTTTCAAAGCATCCAACCCATCCTGATCTTCAATAAGTGTCGCGCTCTCATTACCCCATTCATTGATACCACGCACCTCATTATGTTTACAGTCACCTACAATGACAATTTGCGTTTTACGTTCATAAAATGCCTTTGCCAAGCGCTGCACCTTGATCACACGCGGACAAGTAGTATCCACCATATCTATTCCGGCTTTACTAATCAATTCATAAACCTTTGGCCCCATACCGTGTGCTGTAATCACCAAAGTGCCAATCTTGCCCTTGAGTGAGTCAATAATTTCTTCAATAGGCCTGTCAATGCTTATTTTGCTGATGCCCATCGCTTCCACACGCTCAACAACATCACTGTTGTGCACCAGTGATCCCAGAACTGCAATCGGCCGCCTTGCATTCGGATCAGCCGCTAATTTTTCCATCATTTCATATGCCCGTGCCACCCCTTCGCAGAATCCGGCATATTTTGAAAGTGTTATTTCCATAGGTGCCATTATATCCGATAAACCAATAAAAGAAAAGGTGAAGAAGATGAGATACATAGGTAACACTCTGGATTTAGCAAAATTAAAGGAA